>JAJFGK010000067.1 GCA_021776195.1 Kiloniellaceae bacterium
CCTCGCTTTGTGCCGTCACCTGCTCGTCGAGCAGGCGCGCGCCATAGAGCGCCAGGGCCAGGGCGCCCTCGCTGTAGCATTTCTGCAGCAGCAGCATGCGCCGCACGTCGCCGTGGGCGATGATCGGCACCGGCGGGCTGGTAGGGTCCTTGTCGTCCAGGGCGCGGCCCTGGCGCCGCTCCTTGGCGTAGGCCAGGGAAAGCCGATAGCCGATCGTCCCCAGCATGGTCGCGCCGAGGCCGACGCCGATGCGGGCCTCGTTCATCATGTGGAACATGGCGGCCAGGCCCTGGTGCGGCGCCCCCACCAATGTTCCCAAACAGTCGCCGGTCTCGCCGAAGTTCAAGAGGCAGTTGGTGATGCCGCGGTAGCCCATTTTGTGATTGAGCCCGGCCAGGGCGATGTGGTTGTCGAGGCCAAGCGAACCATCGGATTCGACCCGGCGTTTGGGCACGGCGAAGAGCGAGATTCCGCGCACCCCCGGCGCTGCGTCGGGCAGGCGCGCCAGCACCAGATGGACGATATTCTCGGCCAGCTCGTGGTCGCCGCCGCTGATCCACATCTTGGACCCGGAAACGCGAAACTGGCCGTCGTCGGCAGGCTCGGCCTTGCAGCGCAGGTCGCCCAGGGCCGAGCCGACATCGGGCTCGGAAAGGCACATGGTGCCGAAGTAGCGGCCCTCGGTCATAGGCGTCATGTAGAGCCGCTTTTGCTCATCGCTGCCGTGGGCCGCCAGCAGGTTGGCCGCCGCCTTGGTCAACATCAGATAGCCCGCGGTCGAGACGTTTGAGCCCTTCAAGAGGCCATGACAGGCCTGCAGGACCAGGTGCGGCAGCTGCAGGCCGCCCTGGTCGTGATCCAGGTGCGCGGCGAAGAAGCCCGCCTCGCGCAGCTGCGCCAGGGCCGCGCCGACTTCCGGGTTGATGCGAACCTTGCCGTTTTCGACCCGGGGTTCGTCCCGGTCGAGGGCCGCGGCATGGGGCCAGAGTTCCTCCTCGGCCAGCTTTTGCGCCAGGTCCAGGACGGCGCTCAGGCTGGTCCGGTCATGGTCGCCGTAGCGCGGCGTGGCGCAGAGATCCTCCAGCCCCAGGACCTCGAAGAGCTGGAAATCCAGGTCGCGGCGGTTGAAGAGCATACTCACCGGTTGGCCCCTTCCCTGGGAGAAATGCGGGCTAGAGAACCTCGAAGAGGGCCGCCGCGCCCTGGCCGCCGCCGATGCACATGGTGACCACCACATTCTTGGCGCCGCGCCGCTTGCCCTCGATCAGGGCGTGGCCGGTCAGGCGCGCGCCGGTCATGCCGTAGGGATGGCCGATGGAGATCGAGCCGCCGTCGACGTTCAGGCGCTCGTTGGGGATGCCCAGCTTGTCGCGGCAGTAGAGCACCTGCACGGCGAAGGCCTCGTTCAGCTCCCAGAGGTCGATCTCGTCGACCGTCAGGCCGGTGCGCTGCAGCAGCTTGGGAATGGCATGGACCGGGCCGATCCCCATCTCGTCGGGCTCCAGGCCGACCACCGCCATGGCGCGGTAGGCCCCGAGCGGCTCCAGGTTCTTCTGCTCGGCCAGCTTGGCCTCCATCACGACGCAGGCCGAGGCGCCGTCGGAGAGCTGGCTGGCGTTGCCGGCGGTGATCACATGGCCGGGCCCGCGCACCGGCTCCAGCCCGGCCAGGCCCTCGGCGGTGGTCGAGGGACGGTTGCCCTCGTCCCGGGTCAGGGTCACCGGCTCGTCATGGATCTCGCCGGTTTCCTTGTCCTTGACCGTCTTGACCGTCGCCAGCGGCACGATCTCGCCGTCGAAATGCCCCGCTTCCTGGCCGGCCGCGGTGCGCTGCTGGCTCTGCAGGGCGTACTCGTCCTGGGCCTCGCGGGAGATGCCGTAGCGTTCTGCCACGACCTCGGCGGTGTCGATCATCTGCATGAAGAGATCGGGCTTGTGCGCCAGGATCCAGTCGTCGCGAAAGCTGAGGTCGCGGTTGTTCTGGACCAGGGTAATGTGCTCGATGCCGCCGGCGACCACGGCCTGGGTGCCGTCGACGATGATTCGCTGGGCCGCCACCGAAATGGCTTGCAGGCCCGAGGCGCAGTGCCGGTTGATCACCGTGGCGCCGACCGTGACCGGCAGCCCGGCGCGGACCGCCGAGGCGCGGGCGATGTTGTAGCCGGTGTTGCCCTCGGGCATGCCGCAGCCCATGACCAGATCCTCGATCTCGTCCGGCGCGACGCCCGCGCGGGCGACCGCCTGTTCGACCACGTGACCGCCCAGGGTCACCGCATGGGTCTTGTTGTAGGCGCCGCGGAAGGCCTTGGCGATCGGCGTGCGTGCGGTTGAAACGATGACGGCCTCGCGCATCGGCTAGCTCCCCTCGCGGTCGTGGTCGGAAAATCCCTTGCCCTCGGCGACCAGGCGCTCGAGCAGCGGCGCCGGCTCCCAGAAGTCGTGCTTGGCCTGGAAGCCCTTGATCGCCGCCAGCACCTTGTCCAGACCCTCGGCCTCGGCCCAGTGCATCGGCCCGCCGCGCCAGCGCGGAAAAGCATAGCCGTTCAGCCAGACCAGATCGATATCGCTGGCCCTGAGCGCGATACCCTCCTCCAGAATGCGCGCGCCCTCGTTGACCAGGGGATAGAGGCAGCGCTGCAGGATTTCGTCGCTACCGATCTCGCGCCGTTCGATGCCGAGTTCGGCCGAGGCGGCGAGGATCACCGCCTCGACCTCGGGGTCGGGGACCGGCGTGCGGTTGCCGGGCTCGTAGCGGTAGAAGCCGGCCCCGGTCTTCTGGCCGAATCGGCCCAGCTCACAGAGCTTGTCGGCGACCACGGCATAGCGTTTGCCGGGCTCGCGCAGGTGGGCGTTGGCCTTGCGCTTGGCCCAGCCGATGTCGTTGCCGGCGAGGTCGCTGACGGCGAAGAGACCCATGGCCATGCCATAGTCGGTCAGGACCGCGTCGACCTGCTGCGGCAGGGCGCCCTCCTCGATCAGGAAGTGGGCCTCGCGCTGGTAGCCCTCCAGCATGCGGTTGCCGATGAAGCCGTGGCAGACCCCGGCAACCACCGGCAGCTTGCCGATCCTGCGGCCGAGCTTCAACACCGTGGCCAGGATATCTGGCGCGACCTTTTCGGTCCGCACCACCTCCAGCAGGCGCATGATGTTGGCCGGGCTGAAGAAGTGGGTCCCCAGCACCCGGCCGGCATGGCCCGGCGCGGCCTCGGCGATCTTGTCGACGTTCAAATAGGAGGTGTTGCTGGCCAGGATCGCGTCAGCCTTGCAGATCCCGTCCAGGGCGCGGAAGACCTCTTGCTTGACCGGCATTTCCTCGAAGACCGCCTCGATCACGATGTCGGCGTCGCCGGCCGCCTCGAAGCCCAGCGCCGGGGTCAGGCGGGCCAGAATGGCCTCAAGCTCCGCTTCGCTCAGGCGGCCGCGTTTGACGCTGGCCGCGTAGTTGGCGCGAATGCGCGCGAAGCCGCTGTCGAGAGCGGCCTGCTCGCGCTCGATCACGGTGACCGGGATGCCGGCATTCGCAAGAGACATCGAGATGCCGCCGCCCATGGTGCCGGCGCCGATCACCGCGGCGGTCTCGATCTTCTGGGTCGGGGTCTCGCGGGAAAGGCCGGGCACCTTGTTCACCGCGCGCTCGGCGAAAAAGACGTGACGCAGGGCCGCGCCCTCGGCCGAATCGCGGCAGGCCTCGAAGGTCGCGCGCTCGTAGGCGATGGCCTCGTCGAAGGACTTGGTGACCGAAGCCTCGACGCAGTCGATGCAGGCGAAGGGCGCGCGCTGGCCCTTGGCCCGGCGCGCGATCTTCTGGCGGGTCTTGTCGAACAGGCCGGGGTCGGCCAGCGTCACGGTCTTGTCACGGGCCCGGGGCGGGGCCTCGCCGCTGGCGCCGCACTGGGCCGCGAAGGCCAGCGCGCCCGCGAGGAAGTCGCCCTCGATGACCCGGTCCACGATGCCGTGCTCGGCGGCGTCCCGGGCGTCGATCGGCTCGCCCTCCAGGATCATGGTCAGCGCCTTTTCCGCCCCGGCCAGCCGCGGCAGACGCTGGGTCGCACCGGCGCCCGGCGGGATGCCCAGCTTGACCTCGGGCTGGCCGATCTTGCAGTCCGGCGCGATGACCCGGTAATGGCAGGCCATGGCGAGCTCGAGCCCGCCGCCGAGACAGTGGTTCTGCAGGGCGGCCACGACCGGCTTGGGGCTGGCTTCGATCTGCGGGATCAGATCCCAGAGTTTTAACTGGTCAGCCGGCCAGGGCCTGCCGAAAGAGCGGATGTCGGCGCCGGCGATGATGCCGCTGCCGGCGCCCTTCAGAACCACGGCGGCGATCTCGGGATCGTCCTGGGCCGCCGTGAGGCCCGCCAGGATGCCGGAGGGCACGCCGACGCCGATGGGATTGACCGGGGGATTGTCGATGGTCAGCACCAGAACCGCGCCGTGGCGCTCCTGCTGCACCAGGGTCTTCTCGCTATCCGCCATTGCCGCCTCACGGGTTTTCTTTTTGATCGGGCGCCACGATAGTGACCTTTTCATCGGGAGGCGAGAGCGAAGGATGGATCTTTTCAAGCTCGAGGGCCGGGTCGCATTGATCACCGGTGCCAGCCGAGGGATCGGTCTGGCCATCGCCCAGCGGTTTGCCGAGGCAGGCGCCCGGGTGGTGGTCACGGCGCGCGGCGCCGAGGACTGCGAAACCGCCGCCCAGGCCATTCGCGACGCGGGCGGCGCGGCGGTGGCGATGCCCTGCAACGTCGGTCACCTTGAAGCCCTGCCGGGCCTGGTGGCAGGCGCCGAGGCTGCCTTCGGGCCGGTCGAGATCCTGATCGGCAACGCCGCCGCTAACCCGCACTATGGCCCCCTGACGGATATCGAGGAGCCGGCCTTCGACAAGGTCGTCCAGACCAACATCAAGGCCAACCTGTGGCTCGCCAAGGCGGTGCTGCCCGGCATGGCCGCCCGCGGCCGCGGCGCCCTGGTCTTCGTCTCCTCCATCGCCGGCTTGCGCGGGCGCGACGATATCGCGGCCTACGGCCTTTCCAAGGCGGCGCTGGATTCCATGACCCGCAGCCTCGCGGTCGGCTGGGGCAAGCAGGGCGTGCGGGTCAACGCCATCGCTCCCGGCCTGATCAGGACCGACTTCGCCCGGGCCCTCTGGGAAGACCCCGCCCGTCTGGCCAAGGTCGAGGCGGCCTATCCCCTGGGGCGTATCGGCGAGCCCGACGAGGTGGCCGGCGCCGCGCTCTTCCTCGCTTCCGACGCCGCCCGCTTCATCACCGGCCAGACCCTGGTGGTCGACGGCGGGGTGACGATCTCCGGCGGCCTGGGGGCGTGAGGGTTCCGTGGGTGCCGCGCAACCATCCATCCGATTGCCCCACCCCCACCCGGCGCTGGCGCGCCGACCTCCCCCGTCGAGGATGAGGTGATGTGATAATGTCTATGCGAGCCCAATCGTGCTCCTTCCCCCTTGACGGGGGAAGGCTGGGATGGGGGTGATTGCCGCCACGCGATCAGGGTTGGTTGAGATTATGAATCTTCTGGGCAGAATCATGAAGGCGCATAGGGCGCTGGCCATCCTGCTTCTGGGCGCCCTCTTGTCGGCATCGTCGGGTGCGGCCGACTGGGTCTCGCCGATTGCCCGGGACCACCCGTTTGTGGGGAAAGTCTGGCAGCCGGATCCGGGGACCTTCGTCACGCCCGAGGCGGTCGAGGCGGCGGCGGCTAAGGCCGGTTTTCTATTGCTCGGCGAGAAGCACGACAACGCCGACCACCATCGTCTCCAGGCGCGGATGGTCGGCGCGATGGCCGCCGCCGGCCGCCGTCCGGCGGTGGTCTTCGAGATGATCGACGAGGATCGCCAGGCGTTGGTCGACCAATGGCGGGCGACGGGCCCCGGCGATGCCGCCGGGCTCGGCCCGGCGCTGGCCTGGGACCAGAGCGGCTGGCCGCCCTGGCCGACCTACCGGCCCATTGCCGAGGCCGCGCTGGCCGCCGGGCTGCCGCTGCGCGCCGGCAACCTGCCGCGCCAGATGGCCAGGCTTATCGGTCAGTCCGGGCTTTCCGTCCTGGCGGCCGACCGCCGCGCCCGTCTCGGGCTCGATGCGGCGCTGGACCCGGACCTCGCCAGCGCCCTGCGCCGCGACCTCTTCGAGGGCCACTGCGGGCTGATGCCCGAGGCCGCGCTGGAGCCCCTGGTCGCGGTCCAGCACGCCCGCGATGCCGTCCTGGCCGACAACCTCGCCCGGGCCGGCGCGCGGGCCGACGGCGCCGTTCTGATCGCCGGTGCCGGCCATGCCCGGGCCGACCGTGCCGTTCCCCTACATCTCGCCCGGTTGGCGCCAGGGGATGCGGTGGTGACCATCGCCTTCATCGAGGTCGAGGAGGGGGTCGAGGACCCGGCGGCCTACGGCGAGAGCTTCGGCGGCGCGCTGCCCTTCGACTTCCTCTGGTTCACCCCGCGCGCCAACGACCGCGACTACTGCGCCGAACTCCAAAAGAGCATGGGGCAGGAGTGAGGCCACCGAGTCTCAAGCAAACTGGGCGCGCAACTCCGCGCCGAGCTGATCGATGAGGGCCGTTTTGGGGCTGTCCTTGCGGAAGATGACGCAGAGCTCGCGGACCACCGGCGGGGTGCCGAAGGGGATGGCGCGGATGCTCTTGCCGAAGCGCACGCCGCCGGCGTTGAGCGGCACGATGGAGACCCCCAGGCGGTTCGCCACCAGGGAAATGACCGCGTCCAGGGTGCCGATCTCCATGGTGGAAGAGGGTGACAGGCCCATGGATGCCAGGGCGGACTCGACCAGTTGGGCGACCCGGGCCCGGTGATTGAAGCGGACGTAGGGGTGGTCGGCGAGGATCCGCCGGACGTCCCTTCCCGTCACCGATCTGTGGGCGATCAGCACCATGGGCTCGCCGGCGATCGTGACCTGCCCCAGGGCCGGGTCGATCCGCGCCTGGCCGGTGACCAGGGCACAGTCCAGCCTTCGGCGCAGGACCAGATCCTCCAGTTCGTGGGTCAGACCGGTGGTCAGGCGAAGCGGCGTCTCCGGCCGGGCCGCGCGAAACTTGCGCAGGGCCGGGGGCAGGGACCCGGCGACCGCGGTGTGAACCGCGCCGATCTTCAAGATGACCCGGGCCGCCGCGCCGCCGGGGCCGCCGCTGAGGGCGTCCCACTGGCGCAGAAGGTCGCGGGCACGGGCGACGAAGTCGAGGCCTTCTTCGGTGACCCGGGGCGGACGGGTGCTGCGGTCGAAGAGGTCGAGCTTGAGTTCGTGTTCCAGCGCGCGGATCTGCAGGCTGACGCTGGAGATCGAGATATCGAGCGCCTTGGCGGCCTCCGCGAAGGACCCGCAGTCGACCGCCGCGATCACGCTGTAGAGCGCCCTGACGTCCATGGGATTCCTGATTTAGTTGAGAAAACCTAGAACAAATATTTGCTTGCTTCAAGAAATCATAACTTAGAGACTGACCGTGAAATGGAAAAGCTGCTTCCGGTCAAAATCTGGCGGGGCAAGGACGTGGGCGCCTTCGTCGCCTACGAAGTGCCGCTGCGCGACAACCAGACGGTCCTGGATGTGGTCACCGAGGTGCAGCGCCGCTTCGAGCCCGCGTTGGCCTATCGCTTCGCCTGCCGTGTCGGGGTCTGCGGCTCCTGTGCCATGACGGTCAACGGCCTGCCGCGCTGGACCTGCCGGACCCATGTGAAGACCTACCGGGACGAGGGCGCGCTGACCATCGAGCCGCTGCGCAACCTGCCGCGCATCAAGGATCTGGTCTGCGATATGAGCGGGTTTTTCGGCAAGTGGCAAAAGGCCGGCGGCCGCTTCACGGGGACCCAGACCCGGGCCGACCCGCCGCGTCCGGTCGTCCCCGGCAGCCCGGCCCGGATGGCCGCCGATGCGGCGATCGAATGCATCAACTGCGCGGTCTGCTACAGCGCCTGCGACACCGTGGCCTGGGACCCGCGCTATCTGGGGCCGGCGGCGCTGAACCGGGTCTGGACCCTGGTGAACGACGAGCGCCAGGCCGACAGGACCGCGACCCTGGACAAGGCCTTCGCGGCCGGCGGCTGCGCTTCCTGCCACAGCCAGGGCAACTGCACCCGGACCTGCCCGGTCGGCCTCAGCCCGTCGTACGCCATCGCGGGCCTGAAGCGGGCGTCTCTCAAGGGCCTGGCGCCATGACCGAGCGCCTGCTCTTTTCGCTTCAGCGCGTCAGCGCCATGGCCCTGGCGCCCTTCGTGGTTCTGCATCTGGGCCTGATCGTCTATGCCGTGCGCGACGGCCTGACCGCCGGCGAGATCCTGGGACGGACCCAGGGCAGCCTCGGCTGGGCGCTCTTCTATGGGCTTTTCGTCCTGGCGGTCGCGGTCCACGCACCGATCGGCCTGCGCAACATCGCCCGCGAGTGGCTGGGCCTGGGCGATGGCGCGGCCAACGGTCTGGCGGGTCTCTTCGCGGCGGTCCTGCTGGCCTTGGGGCTGCGCGCCCTGGCGGCGGTAATCTGGTGAGGGGAATCTAGTGATGGGGGTGAGGATATGAACCGCCTGCGCCATCACCGGGGCTACTACGCCTTTCTCGGCCACCGGCTCTCCGGCCTCGCCCTCGCCCTCTTCCTGCCGGTGCATTTCCTGACCCTGGGGCTGGCCCTGGAGGATGCCGCGGCCCTGGACGCCGCCCTGGTCTATAGCGCCCTGCCGGCGGTCAAGGCCGCGGAATGGGGGCTGGTCTGCCTGCTGGCCCTGCACTTCTTCTTCGGCCTGCGCATCCTGGCGCTCGAGTTCGGCCGCTGGCCGGCCCGCACCGATCCCTTTCTGGCCTGGGTTCTGCCGGGCACGGCGGCGTCGCTCTTCGTCGGTGCGGTTTTCCTCTTTCAGGTGTCCTCATGGTAGAGATCGCGCGGCACAAGACCGACATCCTGGTGCTGGGCGCCGGCGGCGCCGGGCTCTTCGCCGCGCTCCATGCCAAGCAGGCCAATCCGGATCTGGAAGTGACTGTCGCCTGCAAGGGATTGCTCGGCAAATCCGGCTGTACCCGCATGGTCCAGGGCGGCTACAACGTTGCCCTGGCGGCCGGCGATTCCATCGAGCGCCACTTCATGGACACCATCGTCGGCGGCAAGTGGCTGCCGCGCCAGGACCTCGCCTGGCAGCTTTGCGTCAAGGCGGTCGAGCGCATCCGCGAGCTCGAAAACGAGCTCGGTTGCTTCTTCGACCGCAACCCGGACGGCAGCCTGCATCAGAAGGCCTTTGCCGGGCAGAGCTTCGACCGGACGGTGCACAAGGGCGACCTGACCGGGATCGAAATCATCAATCGCCTGATGGAGCGGGTCTGGTCCCTGGAGGTGGAGCGGCTGGAGGAGCACCGCGCCATCGAGCTGATCCCGGCCCGGGACGGCTCGGGCATCGCCGGCGTGCTGCTGATCGACATCCGCACCGGGGGCTATCGCCTGGTTCAGGCCAAGGCGGTGCTGCTGGCCAGCGGCGCCGGGCCGACCATGTACCTCTATCACACCCCCTCGGGCGACAAGACCTGCGACGGCCTGGCCATGGCCCTGCGCTACGGTCTGGCGCTGCGCGACATGGAGATGGTGCAGTTCCATCCCACCGGCCTGCTCGGCGGCCGCGACACCCGCATGACCGGCACGGTGCTGGAGGAAGGCTTGCGCGGGGCCGGGGGATACCTTCTGAACGGCGACGGCGTGCGTTTCATGGCCGACTATCACCCGGCCGGCGAGCGGGCGACCCGCGATATCGTCTCCCGGGCGATCGACGCCGAAATGCGCGCCGGCCGGACCACGCCAATGGGCGGGGTCTACATCGAGATGACCCACCTGGGCCCGGACTGGGTCGCCAAGAAGTTTCCCGGCATGGTCAAGCGCTGTGCCGACTGCGGCTTCGATCTCGCCGGCGGCCGGGTCGAGGTGGTGCCCACGGCGCACTACATGATGGGCGGCGTCGAATTCGACCTCGATGGCGCCACGGCTTCGCCGGGGCTCTTTGCCGCCGGGGAGGATTGCGGCGGGGTGCACGGCGCCAACCGCCTGGGCGGCAACGGCGTTGCCAACTCGACCGTCTATGGCGGCATCGCCGGCGAGACCATGGCCGGCTTTGTCGGCAGGCAGGGCCGCTGGCGCGACCCGGACGAGACGGTGATCGAACAGGGCGTGGCTCGCGCCGAGGCCCCCTTCGCGTGGGCACCCGGCGACCTGAGCGGGCTGCGCGAGGCCCTGTGGCAGGACATGTGGGATCATGTCGGGGTGGTGCGGACCGCCGCCGGCCTCGACCAGGGTCAGGCGGCGCTGACCGGTCACCGCCAGGCGCTGTCGTCGATAGGGCTGGCCGACGGCGACCGCTGCTTCAATCTGACCTGGCACGATTGGCTGAATCTCGACAGCCTGCTGGACATCAGCCAGGTGATCGCCAAGGCCGCCCTGGCCCGGGAGGATTCCCGCGGCGCCCATTTCCGCGTCGATTTTCCCGAAGCCGGCGCGCTTGAAGACTCCGCCTATACCCGGATCTGCGGTAGGGATGATAAGCTTCGGGTCGAGATCGTGCCGGTCGAGTTTTCGATCGTGAAACCCGGCGAGTCGCTGATCGAGGACGAGGCCGGCGCCCCGCCGGTCACGGCCGTGCAAGGATAGGGCCGCGCAAGGATGAAGACCATGATTAGCAACGAAACCCTGGAAGAAGCCGGCTACGAGATCACCAAGAAGGCCGCCATCGAGATTCCCGAGGACTACTACGGCGGCATCAAGGGCATGATCGACCTGGAGACCGGCGACCTCTCGTCTTTCGTGCTGCAGGCCATGTGCGAGAACTGGGAGGCGGCCAGTGCCGACCGGCGCCCCATGTGCGCCGACACTGGGCTGCCGCGCTACTACGTCAAGGTCGGGGACAAGGCTTCCTTCGGCGGCGGCTTCACCGGGCTGGAGCGCGCCCTGCGTAGCGCCACCGCGCGGGCGACCCACGACGTGCCCCTGCGCCCCAATCGGGTCCACCCGCTGTGGCGCAGCGATCACAACAACAACGTCGGCCTCAATGCACCGGAGATCGAGTGGTCCTTCGAGCCCGACGTTGACTGGATCGAGATCACCACGGTGCACAAGGGCGGCCTCTTCGGCACCGACTACCGGATGCTCTTTCCCGGCGACGGCATCGACGGCATCAAGCGGTTCTTTCTCGATACGCTGATCGCCTTCGGCAAGCGCGGGCTGGCCTGCCAGCCGGCTATTGTCGGCGTCGGTGTCGGCGGCTCCAAGGACACCTGCATGCAGCTCGGCAAGCAGGCCGCCTGTCTGCGCACCGTTGGCGACCGCAACCCCGACCCGAAAATCGCCGCGCTCGAGCTGGAGCTGAAGGAACTCGGCAACGCCATCGGCATGGGGGCGATGGGCTTCGTCGGCTCCTCCATGGTGGTCGACTGCCACATCGAGGCCGGCTTTACCCACACCGGCGGCCTGCCGGTCTCGATCCACTGTTTTTGCCTGTCGTCGCGCCGCGCCACCGCCCGCATCCAGAGCGACGGCACGGTCCTCTACCGCACCGACCCGCAATGGTTCACCCCCTACATGAGAAGGGAAACGGTCGAATGGCCCAGCCCGGAAAGCCACTTCGAAAGGTCAGCCTGACCCTTCCGGCGACGCCGGAGGACATCGCGGCGCTGGAGATCGGCTCGATCGTCACCCTGAGCGGGGTCGTCTACACGGCCCGCGAGGGGGTTTACAACAAGGTGATGGCCGAGGGCCACGCTCTGCCCGAGGGCCTGTGCGAGACCAGCAACGTGAACTTCCACTGTTCGCCGGCGGCGGCACCCAACGACGATGGCAGCTACCGCATCGGCGCGGTGACCGCGACCGCGAGTTTTCGTTTCGCCAAGGTCATGGGCGCCTGGCTCGACCTGACTCAAAGCAAGATCATCATCGGCAAGGGCGGCATGCCGCGCGACGACTACGCGACGATCTTGGCGCCCCGCGGCGCGGTCTACCTGACGACGGTCGGCTATGGCACCGGGGCCCTGCTCGGGCGCGGCGTGAAGAAAGTTCGCGCTGTCCATTGGCTGGAAGAGCTGGGCATCGCCCAGGCGCTCTGGGTCTTCGAGGTCGAGAACTTCGGCCCCTTCATCGTCGACAGCGACCTGCAGGGCAATTCGCTCTTCGCCCAGCAGGGCGACCTGGTGAACCAGAAGATCGCCGCCCTCTATGACGGCCTGAAGCCGCCGGCGCTCCATCGCTACGGCGAAACCGACGACCGGACCGACGAGATTCTTTGAGGGCCCTACAAGCAGCGGGCGATGAAGCGCGCGGCCTCGCTCAGCATGGTCTCGCGGGCCTCGCGGTGCGGGGCGTGGCCGCAGCCGGGGATCACCAGACGCTCGGACCTGCCGCCCACACCGGCGACGATGCGCTCGACCTGTTCCAGCGTGCCGTACTGGTCGTCGGCGCCCTGGGCGGCCAAACAGGGACAGGCGATGTGGGCCAGGGCCGCGTCGCTCATGGCCCAGTCGCGAAAGTCCGGGCGCAGCCAGGTGTCCGCCCAGCCGCGAAAGACCGTCTCGGCCTGGTCGCCGTGGTAGCGGGCCAGGCGTTGTGGCAAGTCCGTGCTGTGCCAGGCCTCGACCGCCGCGCGGATGCCGGCCAGCGAAACCTCCTCCACGAAGACATGCGCGGCCTCGGTGACACAGGCCAGCGGCCGCCCGGGGAAGGCGGCGGCAAAGAGCAGGGCGATCGAGCCGCCATCGCTGTGGCCGTAGAGCAGGGGCCGGTCGACCCCCAGGGCGGCGAGGAGATCGGGCAGGGCCGCCTCGGCCTCCTGCCGCAGGTAATCCCGCGGGCGCGGCAGGACCAGGGCCTCGGACCCGCCAAAGCCCCAGCGTTCATAGACCACCGCCGGCAGGCCGCAGCGCTGGGCCAGCGCCGCCGGGAAATCCTTCCACTGGGCGATCGACCCGAGACCCTCATGGAGAAAGACGAGGGTCGGCCGGCCTGGGCCCGGCTCGCCCAGGATCTCGACTTCCAGCGCATGACCGCCGGCCTGTAGCCGCTGTCGCATCGGGGATCCTCATGACGGGGAAGGGGCGAGGGGTCGGCCCCAGGGTCTATGCGTGGCCGCCCCTTCCGGTCAAGGGGCCGGCTGAGGTTGGATTTACAAGTTAACAGCATGCGATCAACCGAGAATCAGGAGATTTACAATGACTTGGGCTGGAGGCAATCGCTGCTTGCCCCCTCAGGCAAAAGCCCGATACTGGGGCGGGTCGCGGTCGAAGGGTCGCAATGACGACGCGCTAGCGGGCTTGTGATGCCGCTTTGCTTTGTCAATTTCGTTGGGATCGAATAAGAAACGCGTCGTCGCTTTGGACGACGAAGTTGAAAACAGGGAGACAGCCTCTCGGAGAGCCTGGAAAACGGGCCGGAGGGCAGGAGACGTCAGCGCCAAATCAGGCAGCGTGTCGCGCCCGTGCCGAGGCTGCTTCCCCGATGGGGAGGAATGACACCTTGAGCGGACAGGGACCGGACACTTTTCCCAAGCTGTTGTCGAAGCACGTTGCCGATCGCCCGGACCGGCCGGCGATCCGCGAAAAGGATCTGGGAATCTGGCAGAGCTGGTCCTGGCGCGCGGTCGCCGAGGAGGTTCGCGCCCTGGCCTGCGGCCTGGCCGATCTCGGCCTGCAGCGCGGCGAGAAGGTGGTGATCATCGGCGACAACCGGCCCCGCCTCTATTGGGCCATGACCGCGGTGCAGGCGATCGGCGGCATTCCGGTCCCGATCTATCAGGACTCCGCCGCCGAGGAGATGGCCTTCGTGGTGCAGCACGCCGAGGCCCGCTTTGCCGTGGTCGAGGACCAGGAACAGGTCGACAAGCTGCTCGAGATCAAGGAGCGCTGTCCCGAACTCACCACCATGATCTTCGACGATGCGCGCGGCCTGCGCCACTACGATCAGGACTTTCTGCACGACTTCGAGGCGGTGCAGCGCGCCGGGCGGGCCTTCGACGCGGCCCAGGGCGGGTTCTACGAGGCGGCGGTCGCCGAGGGCAAGGGCACAGACACCGCGATCATGCTCTACACCTCGGGCACCACCGGGCAGCCCAAGGGCGTTGTGCTGTCTTTCGACAATGTCATCAGGACCGCCGCCAACGGGGTCGCGCTGGAGGGACTGAGCGACCACGAGGAGGTCATGGCCTACCTGCCCATGGCCTGGGTCGGCGACAACCTCTTTTCCTTTGCCCAGAGCTATGTCGCGGGATTTTGCGTGTCCTGTCCGGAATCCGGCGAGACCGTGATGCACGATCTGCGCGAGCTGGGGCCGACCTATTTCTTCGCGCCGCCGCGGATCTTCGAAAACATCCTGACCAGCGTGATGATCCGGATGGAGGACGCCAGCGGTCCGAAGCGCCGGGTCTTCCATTATTTCATGGGGCTGGCCAAACGCGTCGGCGCCGATCTTCTGGACGGCAAGTCCGTGGCCACGGCCGACCGCCTGCTCTATCGCCTTGGGGAATTCCTGGTCTACGGACCCCTGAAAAACAGCCTGGGTTTTTCCCGTATCCGGCTGGCCTACACCGCCGGCGAGGCGATTGGGCCGGATATTTTCGATTTTTACCGCTCGCTCGGCGTCAATCTGAAGCAGCTCTACGGCTCGACCGAGGCCAGCGTCTTTATCACCATCCAGCCCAACGGGCAGGTGCGCTCCGACACCGTGGGGCTGCCGGCGCCGGAGACCGAGATCAAGATTTCGGACCAGGGCGAGGTGATGTTCAAGAGCCCCGGCGTCTTCCAGCAGTACTTCAAGAGCCCCGAGGCGACCAGCGCGACCAAGACCTCCGACGGCTGGGTCATGACCGGCGATGCCGGCTACTTCACCGACGAGGGCCACCTGCGCATCATCGACCGGGCCAAGGATGTCGGCAAGCTCGCCGACGGCACACTCTTCGCGCCCAAGTACATCGAGAACAAGCTGAAGTTCTTCCCCAACATCAAGGAAGCGGTCTGCTTCGGCGACCGGCGCGCCTACTGCACCGCCTTCATCAACATCGACCTGCTGGCGCTGGGCAGCTGGGCCGAGCGCAACAACGTGCCCTACGGCAGCTATCAGGAGCTGACCGCCAACCCGGACGTCCTGCTGCTCATCAAGCAGCATGTCGAACAGGTAAACCGCGACCTCGCCGCCGACCCGGTGCTGAGCGGCTCGCAGATCAAGCGCTTCTTGGTCCTGCACAAGGAACTGGACGCCGATGACGGCGAGCTGACCCGCACCCGCAAGGTGCGCCGCGCCTTCGTCGGCGATCGCTATGCGATCCTGATCGAGGGGCTCTACGGCGACCAAGCGATGGTCCACGTCGACACGGACGTGACCTTCGAGGACGGCCGAAAGGGGCGGGTCTCGGCTGACATCGAGATTATCGAGGCGGAAGTCGGCTCGCCTGTTGCACCCCTCCAGCAGGCGAGCTGAGGGGCGAGCGCGCCATGCAGCAGAACGGGCGCAGGTTCGGCGACGTCCTCCTTCAGGTCGACGATATCTCGCTTTCCTTCGGCGGGGTGAAGGCTCTGCGGAACGTGTCCTTCGATATTCGCGAGCATGAGATCCGCGCCATTATCGGCCCCAACGGCGCCGGCAAGTCTTCGATGCTGAACGTGATCAACGGCTTTTATCATCCGCAAGATGGCAAGATCACCTTCAAGGGCGAGGTGCGGAGCCAGATGCGCCCGGACCGGGCGGCGAAACAGGGCATTGCCCGGACCTTTCAGAACATCGCGCTGTTCCACGGCATGTCGACCCTCGACAACATCATGAGCGGGCGGATCTTGAAAATGAAGCGCAGCCTTTTCTGGCAAACGCTCTACCTCGGGCCCGCGCTCAAGGAGGAGCTGGAGCATCGCGAGGCGGCCGAGAAGATCATCGATTTCCTCGAGATTCAGGCGATCCGCAAGACCCCGGTGGGGCGCCTGCCCTACGGTCTGCAAAAGCGGGTCGAACTGGGCCGGGCGCTGGCCATGGAGCCCGACCTGCTGCTGCTCGACGAACCCATGGCCGGCATGAACGTCGAAGAAAAAGAGGACATGTGCCGCTTCATTCTCGACGTGAACGACGAGTTCGGCACGACCATCGCCCTGATCGAACACGACATGGGCGTGGTGATGGATATCTCGGACCGGGTCGTGGTGCTCGACTATGGCCGCAAGCTGGCCGACGGCACGCCCGACGAGGTGCGGGGCAATCAAGACGTGATCGACGCCTATCTCGGCGTCGCCCATGACTGAAGCCACTTAACGCGGAGAGACCATGCTGTTCTTCATCGAAGCGGTCTTATCGGGGCTCATGGCGGGAGTGATGTACTCCCTCGTGGCACTTGGCTTCGTGCTGATCTTCAAGGCCTCGGGCATCTTCAACTTCGCCCAGGGCGTGATGTGCCTCTTCGCCGCCCTGACCCTGACCGGGGTCATGGACAAGTTCGGTTTCCCTGTTTGGCTGGCGATCCCCGCGACCATTGTCGTGATGATCGGGGTGGCGATCCTGGTCGAACGGCTGGTCTTGCGTCACCTGGTCAACCAAGAGCCGATCATCCTCTTCATGGCGACCATCGGCCTCGCCTATGTGATCGAGGGATTTGGCGACATTATCTGGGGCTCGGACGTCAAGCTGCTCGATGTCGGACTGCCCCAGGGCGCGTCGGACTGGATGCTCGATACTTTTGACATCTATGTCGAAAAGCTCGAGGTCGCGGCCGCCGTGATCGCCGCTCTCCTGGTGGTCCTGCTGAGCATTTTCTCGCAGTACACCCGGACCGGCCGGGCGCTGCGCGCGGTCGCCGACGACCATCAAGCGGCGCTGTCGGTGGGCATTTCGCTGCGCGCCATCTGGGTGACGGTCTGGTCGATCGCCGGCTTCGTCGCCCTGGTGGCCGGCATCATGTGGGGCTCGAAATCCGGCGTCCAATTCTCGCTGTCCCTGATTGCCCTGAAGGCCCTGCCGGTGCTGATCCTGGGCGGCTTCACCTCGATCCCGGGCGCCATCGTCGGCGGCCTCATCATCGGTGTCGGCGAGAAGATCGCGGAGATCTATCTCGGTCCCTTCATTGGCGGCGCGATCGAGAACTGGTTCGCCTACATCCTTGCCTTGATGTTCCTGCTGGTGCGGCCGCAGGGCCTGTTCGGCGAGCGCATCATCGAGCGCGTGTAGGAGAGAACCAGCATGCTCTACCGCGAGACCGGCGACTTCAAGGCGACCTACATCACCGATCGGCAGATCTTCCCGATCGCCCAGGACCGCTGGGCCTTCTATGCCCTGCTGGCCGTGGTCTTCCTGGTGGTGCCCTTCTACATCAACGATTACTGGGAGAAGTCGGTCCTGCTGCCGATCCTGATTTTCTCCCTGGCGGCGATCGGCCTGAACATCCTGACCGGCTACTGCGGTCAGGTGTCGCTGGGAACCGGCGGCTTCATGGCCGTGGGCGCCTATGCGACCTACAAACTGATGACCTCTTTCCCCGATCTCAACATCGCCCTCATTGTCGTGCTGTCGGGCGGCATCACGGCGCTGGTCGGCATACTCTTCGGACTGCCCAGTCTGCGGATCAAGGGCTTCTATCTCGCCGTGGCGACCCTTGCCGCGCAGTTCTTCCTGGTCTGGCTCTTCAACAAGGTGCCCTGGTTCTACAACTACTCGGCCACCGGCATGATCTCGGTGCCGGAGCGGGCAATGTTCGGCATCGCCGTCACTGGCCCGGAGGCCGAGCCCTGGGCGACCTACCTGTTTTGCCTCGTCTTCGTCACGGTCTTCGGTTTCGCGGCGAAGAACCTTCTGCGCGGCCGCATCGGGCGCAGTTGGATGGCGATCCGCGATATGGATATCGCCGCGGAAATCATCGGCGTCTCGCCACTGCGGACCAAGCTCTCGGCTTTCGGGATCAGCTCGTTTTATATCGGCATGGCCGGTTCGCTCTATTTCGCCGTCTGGTTCGGCGCGGTTGAGCCGACCGAGGCTTTCAGCATCAATCAGTCGTTCCTGGTGCTGTTCATGATCATCATCGGCGGCCTCGGCTCGATGCTCGGGTCGTTTCTCGGCGCCGGTTTCATGGTGCTGCTGCCGATCGTCTTGAAGAACGCCATGGTTGGCGGATTGGGCATGACCCCGGTGCTGGCGAAGCACGTCGAGGTGACGATGGTCGGCCTTCTGATTATCCTGTTTCTGATCGCCGAGCCCCATGGCCTGGCCAGGCTCTGGGCGATCGTTAAGGAGAAACTGCGTGTTTGGCCGTTCCCCTACTGAGGGACGGCGGGAGACATTACCACGGTCGCCGGATAGGGATCCGGCGCAATTCCGGTCCGGGTGACCGGCGGACATAGGTCCAAACAAAAAAAGGGAGGATGGACATGAAACTGACCAGAACAGCAACCGCGCTGGTGGCGGCGGCCCTCTTGGCCCCGTTGGTGGCGCCAGCGGCCAAGGCGGAGCTCGTGTTTCCGGCGCTCAGCTACCGCACCGGGCCCTACGCGCCCAACGGTATTCCGTTTGCCGATGGCTACTCCGATTACTTCACCCTGCTCAACGAACGCGACGGCGGCGTCGAGGGCGAGAAGGTCAGGGTGTTGGAATGCGAAACCGCCTACAACACGCAGCAGGGCGTGGAGTGCTACGAGTCGACCAAGGGCCAGGGCGCGCTCGTCTATCAGCCGCTCTCGACCGGCATTACCTACCAACTGATCCCGAAGGCCACGGCCGACGGAATCCCGATCCACTCGATGGGGTATGGCCGCACTTCGGCCGCCAACGGCAAGATCTTCGAATGGGTCTTCAATTACCCGGGCACCTATTGGGACGCGGCCTCGATCATCGTCAAGTACGTCAGTTCCGAGGAGGGCGGTGACCTCAAGGGCAAGAAAATCGCCCTGGTCTACCACAACTCGGCCTATGGCAAGGAGCCGATCCGGACCCTGGAGGAGCTCGCCAAAAAGCACGGTTACGAACTGATGCTGCTGCCGGTCGACCATCCGGGCCAAGAGCAGAAATCCACCTGGCTGCAGATTCGCCGGGACAAGCCAGACTACGTGCTGATGTGGGGTTGGGGCGTCATGAACCAGGTCGCCATCAAGGAAGCCGCCTCGATTCGCTTCCCGATGGACCACTTCATCGGTGTCTGGTGGTCGGCTTCCGAGAACGACGTGCTACCGGCCGGTGCCGGCGCGGATGGCTACAAGGCCATCGCCTTTCATGGCGTCGGGTCGGGCTTTCCGATCTATGACGACCTGAAGAAGTTCGTCTACGAAAGCGGCAAGGCGGCCGGCGACGGTTCGAATGCCGGGACCGTGCTCTACAACCGCGGTATGACCGCGGCAATGCTGGCGGCCGAGGCGGCGCGGGCAGCCATGGAGATCCACGACTCCAAGGATCTGACCCCGGCGATGATGCGCGACGGCATGGAGGCGCTTAACGTCGACCAGGCCCGTCTGGCCACGCTCGGCTTGCCCAACTTCATTCCCGACATCAAGGTCACCTGCGCGAACCACGGCGGCCCCGGCGTGGGCGCGATCCAGCAGTGGGATGCGGGCAGCAAGACCTGGTCGCTGATCACCGACTTCATGGAAGCGGATCGGGAGGTCGTCGATGCCCTGATCGCGGAGGACTCGCAAGCCTTTGCGGCCGAGACCAACATCACGCCGCGCGATTGTAACTGAGTAAGCCTGCCCCCCGGCCAGCTGGCCGGGGGGCGAACTTTTTCGCATCGGTCCGGGGCCTGCCGGACCGCGAGAGGCATTCATGACCGCTGAGACACAGACCGAGGGCGAGGCGCTCCTCGTCGTCAACAACATCGAGGTGATCTACAACCACGTGATCCTGGTGTTGAAGGGTGTCAGTCTGTCGCTGCCAAAGGGCGGGATTCTGGCCCTGCTGGGCGCCAACGGCGCCGGCAAGACCACGACCTTGAAGGCGATCTCCAATCTCCTGCACGCCGAGCGCGGCGAGGTCACCAAGGGCTCGATCGAGCTGGCCGGCGAACGGGTCGACAAGCTCAGCCCCAACGAACTGGTGACCCGCGGTGTGATCCAGGTAATGGAAGGGCGCCACTGCTTCGAGCACCTGACCATCGAAGACAACCTCATGACCGGGGCCTACACCCGCAAGGCGTCGGGTGCCGAGATCAAGGCCGACCTCGAGAAGGTCTATCAGTACTTCCCGCGCCTGAAGGAAAGGCGCGGCTCCCAGGCCGGCTACACCTCGGGCGGCGAACAGCAGATGTGCGCCATCGGACGGGCCTTGATGAGCCGGCCCAGTGTCATCCTGTTGGACGAACCCTCCATGGGCCTGGCGCCGCAGCTGGTCGAGGAGATCTTTGAAATCGTCAAGAAGCTGAACCAGGACGAGGGCGTTTCGATCCTCCTGGCCGAGCAGAACACCAACATTGCCCTGCGCTATGCGACCTACGGCTACATTCTGGAGAACGGCCGCGTCGTCCTGGACGGCAACGCCCAGGAATTGAGCCAGAACGAGGACGTGAAGGAGTTCTACCTCGGACTGTCCAGCGCTGGTCGCAAGTCCTACCGCGACGTGAAGCACTACAAGCGCCGCAAGCGCTGGCTCTAGTTGCAGATGTCCGCGTACTTCGACGACCTGGAAACCCGCTCGCCCGAGGCCCGCGCCGCGGCGCTGGCGGTCGAGCTGCCGCGTCAGGTCGCCCATGCCAAGGCGGCGACGGCGGCGGGCCGGGATTATCTGTCCGATATCGATCCGGCGGCCATCACCGATCTGGCGGCGTTGGCGCGGCTGCCGGTGACGCGCAAGGAAGCGCTGATCGAGCGCCAGGGCGCGGCGCCGCCCTTCGGCGGGCTCGAGGCCCTCGGATCCGGAGTGGCCCGGCGGGTCTTTGCCTCGCCAGGGCCGATCTACGAGCTTGAAAGCGACCGCCATGACTATTGGCGGGCGGCCCGGGCGCTTTACGCGGCGGGGTTTCGCCAGGGCGAGTTGATCCACAACTGCTTTTCCTATCATCTGACGCCGGGCGGCTGGCTCCTGGACAGCGGCGCGCGGGCGCTGGGCTGCGCCGTCTTTCCCGGGGGCGTCGGCAACAGCGAGCAGCAGGCCGCCGCCATGGCCCACCTGCGCCCCGATGGCTACTGCGGAACGCCGGATTTCCTGCAGGTCATTCTCGACAAGGCCGGCGAGCTCGGCCTCGACTGCGCCTCGCTCGGCAAGGCCCTGGTCTCGGGCGGCGCGCTCTTCCCGGCCCAACGCCAAGCCTACCAGGACCAGGGCATCGCGGTGCTGCAGTGCTACGCGACCGCCGATCTGGGGGTCATCGCCTATGAATCCGCGGCCCAGGAGGGCCTGATTGTCGACGAGGGCGTGACCCTGGAGATCGTGCGTCCCGGCACCGGCGACCCGCTGCCTGACGGCGAGGTCGGCGAGGTGCTGGTGACGACCTACAATCCCGACTATCCCCTGATCCGCTTCGCCACCGGCGATCTCTCGGCGGTCCTGCCGGGCACCAGCCCCTGTGGGCGGACCAACCTGCGGATCAAGGGCTGGATGGGGCGCGCCGACCAGACCACCAAGATCAAGGGAATGTTCGTCCACCCCAAACAGGTCGCCGAGGTCTTGAGCCGTCATCCGGAGGTCGCCAAGGCGCGGCTCGTGGTGGGCCGGACCGGCGATGGTCAGGCCGCCGGCGACACCATGACCCTGCTCTGCGAGAGCGGGACCGACGACCCGGTTCTGGCGACGGCGGTCGCCGGATCTCTGCAGGCGGTCTGCAAGATGAAGGGTGAAGTCGAGCTGGTCGCGCCCGACAGTTTGCCCAACGATGGCAAGGTCATCGACGATCGGCGCAGCTACGACTGATCCCAACGGTCGAAAAGAATGACCCTTGGGCGCTCATGCGCCGCCGGGGCTATCCTCGCTCGCGCCGCGGGCGCGCCCTTGCGCTTGCCAAAGGACCATGAGTCGAACTCAAGGCCCATTGGGAAAAGGCCGAGGGCAAATAGGATTCGTGTTTCGGTTGCGGTGACCCTGCAAGGTTTCGCCGGTTCCGGGTTAACCGATTATTCACCGATTTCGCCTGTTAATAGCGACTTGTGTCAATACCGCAGCCGCGACGGTAACGTCACGGCGAGCCCAGTTTCGCGTGGATCGGATCGATGGCCGAACAAACTCTAAATGGCGAAATTTTTGCCGAAGCCGATGATGAGCATCGTCGCGAGCAGCGCAAGAAGACCCTGAAAACAGGCGATATCGTCTTTGAACGGCAGCAGTGCCTGATGCAATGCGTGATCATGGATCTCTCGACGCACGGCGCGAAGCTGAAAGTGGGCGATCCCTTGAATTGTCCGTCACGCTTTAGGCTGCACATCGGCGACGACAACACCCACCTCTGCGAGGTCGCCTGGCGCGACGGCACCTATGTCGGCGCCCGCTTCCTAGAGGGCGGATCCTACGCCACTAGTCATCGCGATCGGCGTCCTTGAGGAACAGCCGCGCGGCCTTGCCGACCGTCGTACCCTGCACCACGACAGAAAAGAGCACCACGACGTAGGTCGCGGTGAGGATCGTGTCCTTGATCGGCCCGCCCGGCAGCGAGAGCGCGAGTGCGATCGATATGCCGCCGCGCAGGCCGCACCAGACCAGCATGGGATAGGCCCCCTTCGCGAAAGGCGAAAGGCGGCTCAGCGCCAGCATCGGCAGGCCGACCGAGATGGCCCGGGCGGCCAGCACCAGAACGATCGCGATGGCGCCGATCGACAGGTGGGCGGCATCGGTGGCGATGGCCAGGACCTCGAGTCCGATCAGTAGAAAGAGGACCGAGTTCAGAGCCTCGTCGAGCAGGGACCAAAATGAACCCAAGTGTTGCTGGGTGGTCTCGCTCATGGCCAGGCGGGTCCCGTGGTTGCCGATAAGCAGGCCCGCGACGGCCATCGCCACCGGGCCGCTGACATGAAGGTGGAGGGCCAGGGCATAGCCGCCCATGACCAGGGCCAGGGTGATCAGGACCTCCAGATTGTGTTCATCGATGGAGCGCATGGCCCAAAAGGCGATGGCGCCGAGGCCGAGTCCCAGCAGGCTGCCGCCGACCGCTTCCTTCAGGAACAGGGTGCCGGCCTCGAACAGCGAAAAATCGGCGCCGCTGATCGCCGCGCCCAGCAGGATCGAGAAGATCACCACGCCGACCCCGTCGTTGAACAGGCTCTCGCCGGCGACCTTGGTTTCCAGCATGGGCGGCACGCCGGCCGACTTCATGATGCCCAGGACGGCGACCGGATCCGTCGGGCTGATCAGGGCGCCGAAGACGAAACACCAGATCATCGGGACCTCGACCCCGATCAGGCCGGTGAGCAGCTTGAAACCGAAGCCGACCAGCACCGTCGAGATCATCACGCCGATTGTCGCCATGGCGAAGATGGCGGCCTTGCGTTGCAGCATCCGGCCGAGATCGACATGCAGAGCGCCGGCGAAGAGCAGGAAAGACAGAAGGCCGTCCATCAGGGTCTTGTGGAAGTCGATCTGGGCGAGGAATCGGCGCTCGGCGCTGGCCAGGCCGATACCTGGCGCCAGCGCATCGATGCCGATCAAGGCCAGCGACGCCAGGGCGCCGATGATGGTCAGGCCGATGGTATGCGGCAGGCCCAGGAAACGGTAGTTCAAATACCCAAGGAAGGCCGCCAATGTGATGAGGATCGCGGCCGCGTCGAGGTTGCTCATATCTTTGGCCCAGGCTCCGGTCAGGTGGTGATGTCAGCCATGTCGTTCTTTTCTCATTGTCGGGACCACAAGATCAAGCCGGACGGCCAGGAAGATAGAATCAATGCCATCGATTCTTATGGGAATTTTAGCAACCGGCGACCGAGAATCCCGGCCGGCTCCGCAAGCCGAGTTGGACCTGCACCAGGAAGGGACAGACCATGCCCCTCGACTCCCTTATTCAGTCCAAGGACGAGACGCAAGCAACGGGGCTGTACCGGGCGATCATCGAACGCCTGCCCGACCCCGTGCGCCTGTCCTTCACCCAGACCCAACGCGAAAGCCTCGAGGCCGCCGCGGCGGCGGTCAAGTTCGGCGACCATCCGGTCGATATCCGCCTGTCCCTGCCGACCCTCTTCAATCGCTACTACCTGGTGCTGCTGGCCGGACATGAACGCCGAAGCAAGGAACGCCGTCGGATCGAGCGGGCGCGCTACCCCTTTGCCAAGGTCTGCAACATCCTTTTCATCGCCGCCGTGATGGGAGTTGGGGGCTACCTCGCCCTGTGTCTCGGGGCGCTGGTCCTGCTGTCGCTCTTTTCCGGCGCGCCCGCCGGCTGATCGCCGTGCTACAGGCAATTCCGCGTCACCAGGGCTCTAGGCAGCGCCGCGCCAGCGGTCGTGGTCCAGGACCCGGCCGGCCAGATAGACCGAGCCGCAGATCAGCACCCGTCCCGGTGTCTCTCGATGCACGATCTCCTGGAGGGCCGATGGGAGGTCCGTCGCGGGCCTCGCGTCGAGGCCGGCGGTAACGGCCAGGGCGCTCAGGGTTTCGGCGTCGAAGGCGTTGGCCTCGTCCGGGATGGCGAGACAACGGCAACTGGCGGCGAAGGGCGCCAGATGGGCGAGAAATCCATCGGCCTGTTTGCTGTTCATCATGCCGCAGAGCAGGTGTAGCGGCCGGTCGCGCCAACCCTCCAGAAAATCGGCCAGCGCCGCGCCGGCCGAAGGGTTGTGGCCGCCGTCGATCCAGAGATCCCAGCGGGCATCGTCATTTTCGGCCTGGGACAGAATCTGCGCCAACCGTCCGTCGGTCAGATGCTGCAGGCGGCCGGACCATTCCGCGCTGCGCAGACCGCGCGCAAGGCTCTGCCGGTCGGGCGCGAGGGATCCGAGATTGGCCGCCGCGACCACGGCGGTCGCCGCATTGGTCATCTGGTGATACCCTCGAAGCACCGGCGCCGGCAGATGCCAGCTTCGGTCCTGGAGCCACACCTCGAGGCCGTCTGTCCGAGACCTGTAACCCCACTCCTGGCCGTGGCGCAGCAAGGGCGCCCCGAGCGCCGCGGCGCGCTCTTCGATCACCGCCAGGGCCTCGGCGGACTGCGGCCCGACCACGGCGGTCACGCCCGGTTTCAAGATGCCGGCCTTTTCGAAGGCGATCTGGGCAATGGTGTCGCCGAGAAAGGCACTGTGGTCGTGGTCGATCGGTGTCAGGACGACAAGCTGGGGCCGGGCCACCACATTGGTCGCATCGAGGCGGCCGCCGAGGCCGGTCTCCAGCAGCAGCAGATCGGCTTTCTGGCGCGCGAAGGCCTCGAAGGCGGCGATCGTGGTAATCTCGAAGTAGGTGATGGCGCGCTCATCGTTGACCGTCTCGCAGTGCTCCAAAAGAGCGACCAAATCGGCCTCGTCGATCAGTCCGTCGGTCAGACGGATGCGCTCGTGGAACCGCACCAGATGCGGCGAGGTGTAGACCTGGACCTTGCGGCCGGCGGCCTCCAGGCAGGCCCGCAAAAAGGCGATGGTCGATCCCTTGCCGTTGGTGCCGGCGACGTGGACCGTGGGCGCCACCTTGTCCTGGGGATTGCCAAGGCGGGCCAGGAGATCCCAGACCCGCTCCAGTCCCAGATCGATCACCTTGGGGTGCAGGCGGTTCAGCCGCGCGAGCACCCGGTCGCTGGATGACGGGGTCACGGGGGTGACGCGGAACCGGGCGCCCCGGTGCCGGCCGGCCCTGCGCCGGCCGCCCCGGCGCCGGCTGAAGCCTTCTCCTCCAAGGGCTCCGCCACGATCTCGACGAGATCCTTCTGGTCGTCTTCATTCTGCGCGTCGTCTGTGCCCGGATCCGGGCGCCCACCACGCAGCAGCATGATGACCTGGGCGACGCGGGCACGCAATTCGCTACGCGGCACGACCATGTCGATCATGCCATGGTCAAGCAGGTACTCGGCCCGCTGGAAGCCCTCGGGCAGGGTTTCCCGGATGGTCTCCTGGATCACTCGCTTGCCGGCAAACCCGATGATCGAGCCGGGCTCGGCGATTGCCACGTCGCCCAGCATGGCAAAAGAGGCGGAGACGCCGCCCGTGGTCGGATCGGTGAAGATGACGATATAGGGGAGTCTCTTTTCCTTCACCAGCTCGACCGCGACCACGCTGCGCGGCATCTGCATCAGCGAGATGATGCCTTCTTGCATGCGCGCGCCGCCCGACGCCGGAATCGCGATCAGGGCGGCGTCCTCGGCAACCGCCGTCTCGGCCGCTGTGACCAGGGCCTCGCCGACCGCGGCGCCCATGGAGCCGCCCATGAAGGAGAAATCGAAGGCGGCTATCACCGCCGCCTGACCGCCGACAAAGCCGCGCGCCACGATCATGGCATCGTTGCCCTGCGCTTTGGCCTGGGCCTCCTTCAGCCGGTCGGCGTAGCGCTTGCGGTCGCGAAACTTCAGGGGGTCGTTGGGCGACTTGGGGAGAGACACCTTGTCGTACTGCCCTTCGTCGAAGAGCAGCTCCAGGCGGCGGGCCACGGGGATGCGCATGTGATGGCCGCAGTGTGGACAGACCCGAAGGTTGCTCTCGAGTTCGCGGTGAAAGATCATCTGGGCGCAGTCGTCGCATTTGGCCCAGAGATCTTCCGGCACCTCGGTCTTGGTGACCAGCGCTTGGATCTTCGGTCGAACGTAGTTGGTGATCCAGTTCATGGTGCCTCCCGATCGGCGCCGCGTGGCGATCGCCTGCTCGTGTTTTGCTAGACCCTGGCGCCTCGCACGCCCTGGGCCAAGGACGATACCAGGGCCAGGACCTCGCCCGCCAGTGCCTCTCGCGGCTGCCCCGCCTCGTCCAGCCCGGCCCTGACCAGATCGACCAGTGCCGATCCGACCACCGCGGCATCGGCCACCCGGACGGTTTCCGCGGCCTGTTCCGGGGTCTTGATGCCGAAGCCGACGGCCACCGGAAGATCGGTGTGAGATTTGATGCGCGCCACGGCGGCGCCGACATCCTGGGTCGCGGCGGACCGCGTGCCGGTGATCCCCATGATGGAGACGTAATAGACAAAGCCGCTGGTGTTGGTCAGCACCACCGGCAGACGGGCGTCGTCCGTGGTCGGCGTGGCCAGGCGGATCCAATGCAGGCCGGCGGCCAACGCCGGCCGGCAGAGCTCGTCGTCTTCTTCGGGCGGCAGATCGACAATAATGAGGCCATCGATGCCGGCGGCCTTGGCATCGGTCAGGAAGGCCTCGACGCCATAGCTGTAGATCGGATTGTAGTAACCCATCAGAACAATGGGGGTGGTGCTATCCTCGCCACGAAACGAGCGCACCTGCTCCAGGGTGGCCCGCAAGGTCATGCCGGCCCGCAGGGCGCGCAGAGAAGATGCCTGAATCGCCGGTCCATCGGCCATGGGGTCGGAAAAGGGCATGCCCAGCTCGATCACGTCGGCGCCGGCGCCGGGCAGACCGCGCAGGATCTCCAGCGCCACCTCGGGATTGGGGTCGCCGGCGGTCAGGAAGGTGACCAGGCCGCCGCGTCCCTCGGCCCTGAGTGCCGCGAAGCGCTTTTCCAAACGGGTCTCGGGCTGGCTCACAGCGTCACCCCCAGGGCCGCGGCAACCGTGAAGACATCCTTGTCCCCGCGGCCGCAGAGGTTCATCACCAGGAGATGGTCGCGCGGCAGCTCAGGGGCGATCTTGCAGACATGGGCCAGGGCGTGGGCCGGCTCGAGGGCCGGGATAATGCCCTCGATCTTCGAGCAGAGCTGGAAGGCCTCGAGCGCCTCCTTGTCGGTGGCCGACACGTAGCTGGCCCGACCGATGTCGTGCAGCCAGCTGTGCTCCGGGCCGATGCCGGGGTAGTCGAGGCCGGCGGAAATCGAGTGGGCGTCGACGATTTGGCCGTCGTCGGTCTGCAGCAGGAAGGTGCGGTTGCCGTGCAGCACACCGGGGCGCCCGCCGGTCAGCGAGGCGGCGTGTTCGCCGCTTTCGATGCCGTGGCCGGCGGCCTCGACGCCGACGATGGCGATCTCCTTATCGTCCAGGAAAGGGTGGAACAGCCCCATGGCATTGGAGCCGCCGCCGATGCAGGCGACCAGGGTGTCGGGCAGGCGGCCCTCGGCTTCGAGGATCTGCTCGCGCACCTCGCGCCCGATGATCGACTGAAAGTCGCGCACCATGGCGGGGTAGGGGTGCGGCCCGGCCACCGTGCCGATGATGTAGAAGGTGTCCTCGACGTTGGCGACCCAGTCACGCAGGGCATCGTTCATGGCGTCTTTCAGGGTGCCGGTCCCGCTGGTAACCGACCGCACCTCGGCGCCCAGCAGTTTCATGCGAAAGACGTTCGGCGCCTGGCGCTCGATGTCGGTGGTGCCCATGTAGATCACGCAGGGCAGGTTGAAGAGGGCACAGAAGGTCGCCGTGGCGACGCCATGCTGGCCGGCGCCGGTCTCGGCGATGATCCTGGTCTTGCCCATGCGCCGGGCCAGCAGGATCTGACCCAGCACGTTGTTGGCCTTGTGCGATCCGGTGTGGTTCAGCTCGTCCCGCTTGAAGTAGATCTTCGCGCCGCGCTGGCCCGAGGGGTCGCCGCGCGACAGCTCCTCGGTCATGCGCTCGGCGAAGTAAAGGGGACTGGGCCGCCCGACATAGTGCTTGGCGTAGTAGTCGTACTCGCTCTGAAAGCCCGGGTCGGCCTTGGCCGCGCCGTAGGCCTTTTCCACCTCCAGGATCAAGGGCATCAGGGTCTCGGCGACATAGCGTCCGCCGAACAGGCCGAAATGGCCCTGCTCGTCGGGCCCACCGCGGTAGGTGTTCAAGCTGATCATGGCGAACCGGCGTCCTCGCATCGAAAAGAGGGCGGAATGTGCCCCATTCCGCCCAGGGTCGCAATGCCCCCCGGCGACCCCTGGTTTTTCGCTAGAGGCCGTCTGCCAAGGCCAGGAACGCGCGGATCTTTTCGGGGCTCTTGCGGCCCGGCGCATCCTCGACGCCGGAGGAGAGGTCGACCGCCCGGGCGCCGCTGATGCGCACCGCCTCGGCCAGGTTTTCCACCGTCAGGCCGCCGGCCAGCATCCAGGGCAGCGGCCAGTCGCGCCCGGCGAGCAGGCGCCAGTCGAAGGCCAGGGCGTTGCCGCCGGGCAGAGCGCCGGCCCGGTCCTTGGGCACCTTGGGGTCGAACAGCAGGCGGTCGGCGACCGGCAGGTAGGGCGCCACGGCCCCTAGATCGATATCGCCTTGGATTTTCAGAACCTTCATCACCGGCAGGCCCCAGCGCGCCTTGATCGCCGCGACCCGCTCGGGGCTCTCGTCGCCGTGGAGCTGCAGCAGGTCGTGGGGGGCGACGCTCAAGACCGCCTCCAGGTCGTCGTCGCCGGGATCGACCAGCAGCGCCACCTTGATAATCTCCTCGGGCACCGCCAGGCCGAGCGTTCTGGCTTGGTCGGGAGTCACATAACGCGGACTCTTGGCAAAGAAATTGAAGCCGACCATGGCGGCACCGCCATTGACGGCGGCGGCGATGCCCTCGGGGTTGGAAAGTCCGCAGATTTTCACCTCGACACTCACGACGGCACTTCCTCAAGCTCCTGAAGCTCTCTGGCCGCCTCGAAGGCATAGGCGATGAAGCCGACCAGAGCGCCTGTCATGAGGTATTGCAGGGCGATGCGCAAGACCTGGGCGGCGATGCCGTCGGCTGTGAGAACGCCGTCCGGACCCGCGCCGCTGGTCGCCAGGGCGGTGAGCAGCACCTCCGTGAGCAGCGCCAGCGCCATGACCGGCGCCAATGCCAATCCGATGCCCAAGAGCCACCAGAGGCCCTGGCGCCGGGTCGACCGCCAAGCGGCCTTGATGCCGATATTCTGATCCAGGGCCGCGGCCGCCAACAGGAAGGCGAAGCGGCAAAAGAGGTAGAGGGTGACCAGCCCCGACAGAAGTCCTGACCAGGCGCCGAAAGCCTGGGCCACGGTGTCGTCCGAGAAGCCGGCTGGAAGAAACAGGGTCAAGAGACTGCCGACCCCGATCATGGTCGTGCTGAGCAGCAGGAAGGTCGCCGCGAAAGCCAATCCCAACAGAAGGCTGAAAAGCAGCACGCGGCCGTGGTGGCCGGCGATGCGCGGCAGCAGGCGCGGCGCGGCGAGAACCTCGCCCAACAGCGCGAAGCGGGTCCAGGCGACGAAGAACAGCAGCAGTGGCAGGTACCCGAAAAAGGCCAGGAGCAGAATGGTGGTGCCTGCCGCCCCCTCGGGGGTCTGGGCCGAGACCGGGACCAGTTGGTGGAGGATCATGCCAATCAACAGCGACAGCGCGAAAGGCACCGCGGCGGCCCGCAGGAAGGCGCCAGGGTTGCCGACCAGCAATCCGTAGGCGCGTGCCAGGCAGCGCAGGATCGGCAGGCGCCGGCGGGGGCTGGCGGTTGGTGCCGACGGACACGAATGACCCATAATACTACCTGTCCTGGACGGACCCGATTTCCTCGGCAATCCGCTGAGCGGCTTCTTGCGGGTTGGCGGCGGCCGTAATCGGACGGCCGATCACCAGATAGCTGGCGCCCGCGGCGACCGCCTCGCCCGGAGTCATGATCCGCTTCTGGTCGCCCCTATCGGCCCAGAGAGGCCGGATGCCGGGTGTCACCAGAGCGAAGCCCGCGCCGCAGCGGGCCCGCAGCGGCGCGATCTCCCGCGGCGAGCAGACCACGCCGTCCAGGCCGCAGTCCTGGGCCAGCAGCGCGAGACGCTCGACCTGCGCGTTGACCGGGCCCTGTTGCCCGACCGCCGTCAGGTCCGCGTCGTCGAGCGAGGTCAGGACGGTGACCGCGATGACCTTGGGGGCCGTCCCACCCGTGGCGGCGGCCTCCCGGGCCGCGGCGGCGGCGGCTTTCATCATCGCCACGCCGCCGGCGGCGTGGACATTGACCAGGAACGGTCCCATGGCGACGCAGGAACGCACGGCACCCGCCACGGTGTTGGGAATGTCGTGAAACTTGAGATCCAGAAAGAAGGGCGCGCCGTCCAGGACCTGGCGCACGCCCTGGGGTCCGTGCGCGGTAAAGAACTCCTTGCCGATCTTGAAGCCGCCGACCAGACCGGCAAGCCTCTCGACCAGCCCGCGGGCGACCGTCAGGTCCGTCGTGTCCAGGGGAATGAGGACCCGGTCGGCGGCGGTGGAACTCGTCGGAAGCTCAATCAAGGTGTCTTCCTTGGTCACGGTCTGGGGCATGAATGGTCTCGCGGATGCTCGGCCACAGGATGGGCCAACGACCCAGATCAGGCCGCCGGCAGGACACTCTTGGCTGGCGGCAGCGGATCCCGGCGCGGTGCCGACACCACGGCGCGCAGGCGTCGATTTTCTTCTTCCATCTGGGCCAGCCGCCGTTCCGCGCGCCGGGCACGCGCGCGATGCCGCGCGCTGGCGAACCAGACCACGAGCCCGCCGACCAGAAAACCGACCAAGAGAGATAGCAGCAGGACCAGGAAGAGCGGGACTTCGAGCTGTAGAACCAGCGGCCAAAGGTCGAGAGTGACGGGCGCGCGGTTGGCGATCGCGAAGATCACCGCCGCGAGGGTCAGCGGCACCGTGATGATCCAAAGAAACCGCTTCACTGCCGCAATCCAATCCTCTTAAGGCGCGCCGCCGCGCATCGGTTGGTTCGCGCCGCGGCGCACTGTTTGTGTCGCGCCGTGGCGCAGGGGGCCCACCGCGCGATCAGGAGCCGCCGTTCAAACGTTCGCGCAACTGCTTGCCGGTCTTAAAGAAGGGAATCCGCTTGGCCGAGACCTGGACGGCATCGCCGGTCCGCGGGTTGCGCCCGATCCTGGCATCGCGCTCCTTGACCGAAAAGGCGCCAAAGCCACGCAGCTCGACACGGTCACCCTGGGCAAGGGCCTCGCTGATCTCGTCGAAAATCGTCGTGATAATCCGCTCAACGTCGCGGTGATAGAGATGCGGGTTCATCTCCGCGATATGTTGGATCAGCTCGGATCTCGTCATAGTCTGTCTCCTTCCGACAGCCGCCGATCGGAAAGATTTCCCCCTTCAGGATCCCACCCGCTTTTGGTCTTGGTCTTGATGGCGACCTTCAAGCCTGTTTGCCCGGTGCTATCTTGACGTGCCACGTGGTGGGACTTTCCGTTGTTCCTTCCGAAGGTGCCAGAGCCGTCCTGTCCGAGTCAAGAAAAAGCCTTTTAGAACAAAGGTTTTTCGTCGCACCCACGGAGCGCTTGCGCGGCGAATTCCTCGTGCCGCAAAAAAATGGCCCGATCCCCTGCGGGACCGGGCCGAATTCTCCTAGTTTGGTTGTGCCGGCGACGGTCAGCTCTTGGCTTTGTCAGCCTCTTCGTCAACCTCCGCGGTCTCTTGCGCGCCGGCCTCTTCGGCTTTGCCATCGTCAGGGCTGGCATCGCTGGCGCTGGCCTCTTCGGCGCTAACGGGCTCCTGCTCCGCGGCTTGCTCTTCCGGGGCAGCGTCCTGGTCCGCGCCATCTTCCTCCGCGCCTTCTTCCTCCGCGGCGGCTTCCGGCTCGTCGCTGCCGTCCGCCTTCTTCTCCTGGGCTGCCTTGTTGAAGGCCGCGCCCAGGATATCGCCGAGGCTGGCACCGGATTCGCTGGAGCCGTACTCGGCAACCGCTTCCTTCTCTTCGGCAATCTCGCGCTGTTTGATCGAGAGCGAGATCTTGCGCGCCTTGGGGTCGATGGCGGTAACCCGGGCATCGATCTTGTCGCCGACCGCAAAGCGGCTCGGCTGCTGCTCGCTGCGGTCACGCGACAGCTCGGCCTTGCGGATGAAGCCGATCGCGCCATCCATGAGCTGCACTTCGATGCCGCTGTCGACCACCTGATGAACGGTGACGGTGACCACGGCCCCCTTCTTGACGGCGTCGGAGGTCCGCGAGAAGGGATCGTCGGTCAACTGCTTGATGCCCAGGCTGATGCGCTCTTTCTCGACATCGACGTCCAGGACCTTGACCTTGACCATCTGACCCTTGGTGTACTCCTTGACGGCTTCCTCGCCGGCGATCTCCCAGGACAGGTCGGACAGGTGGATCATGCCGTCGATATCGCCGGGCAGGCCGATGAAGAGCCCGAACTCGGTGATGTTCTTGATCTCGCCTTCGAGTTCGCTGCTGACGATGTGGCCTTCCCGGAAAGCGTCCCAGGGGTTCGCGCCACACTGCTTCAGGCCGAGACTGATGCGCCGCTTCTGCTCGTCGACGTCCAGCACCATGACCTCGACCTCTTGCGAGGTGGAGACGATCTTGCCCGGGTGAATGTTTTTCTTGGTCCAGCTCATCTCCGAGACGTGAACGAGACCCTCGATGCCGGGTTCCAGCTCCACGAAGGCACCGTAGTCGGTGATGTTGGTCACCGTTCCGGTGAAGCGGGCGTCCACCGGGTACTTGGCCGCGACGCCTTCCCAGGGATCGGCCTCGAGCTGCTTCATGCCAAGGCTGATGCGCTGGGTCTCGGCGTTGAAGCGAATGACCTGGACATCGACCTGCTGGCCGATCGACAGCGCCTCGGTCGGGTGATTGATGCGCTTCCAGGAAATGTCGGTGACGTGAAGCAGGCCGTCCACGCCGCCCAGATCGACGAAGGCGCCGTAGTCGGTGATGTTTTTGACCACACCCTGCAGGACCTGGCCCTCTTTCAGGTTGGCGATCAGCTCGCCGCGCTGTTCGGCGCGGGTTTCCTCGAGGACGGCGCGGCGCGATACCACGATGTTGCCGCGCGAGCGGTCCATCTTGAGGATCTGGAAGGGCTGGGGCGTCCCCATCAGCGGGCCGATGTCGCGCACCGGCCGAATGTCCACTTGACTGCCCGGCAGGAAGGCGGTGGCTCCCGACAGGTCGACCGTGAAGCCGCCCTTGACCCGGCCGTAGATAACGCCGGTGACGCGCTCGTTGGCCTCGAAGGACTTCTCGAGCTGGGTCCAGGCTTCCTCCCGCTTGGCCTTCTCGCGGCTGAGCAGGGCATGGCCGTCCTTGCTTTCCATCCGCTCGAGGTAGACTTCGACGGTGTCGCCGATCTTCATCTCGGGGATCTTGCCGGCTTCGGCGAATTCGCGCAGCGAGACCCGGCCTTCGGACTTGAGGCCGACGTCGATCACCGCGATATCGCTGTCGATGCCGACGATCGTGCCCTTGAGCACGGTTCCCTCCAGTCGGTCGCTATGACCGAGGGATTCGTCGAGCAGTGCAGCAAAAGATTCTGAGCTAAAGTCGGGGCCCGGCGCAGGGCCGCCCGAGGGTGTGTCTTTGATGGCTTCAGCCATGGTGGTTCAGTCCTTCCAATGTCGCATTGCGGGCCGGGCGGTTGGCTCCGCCGGTCTTCCCGGATTGCTCCGGGCCGGTGCCGCGGGGTTCAAGTTCCAGCGTCCTGCGGGGCCTGGGCAAAGTCGGCCCGCGCGTTGCCTCACCGGGGTGAGCGAGCCTCGACGACAGCCAGGGCCTTTTCAACGGCCTCCTCGATACTCATGTCGGTGGTGTCGAGGATGATGGCGTCGTCCGCAGCCTTCAAGGGGGCGGTCTTGCGCCCCGCATCGCGCGCGTCGCGCTCCTGCAGGTCCCTTAGGACGCGCGCGTATATAGACTCCTCGCCGCGCTCCCGCAACTCTTTAAAGCGGCGCATCGCTCGGGCCTCGGGTCCGGCGGTGACGAAGAATTTCACCTGCGCCTCCGGGCAGACCACGGTTCCGATGTCGCGCCCATCGAGAACCGCGCCGGCCTCGGCGCCGGGCGGGTGGGCGGCAAAGTGCCGCTGGAACGCCAACAGCGCCGCCCGCACGGCGGGTTGGACCGCAACCTTGGAGGAGCCCTGGCTGACAGCCTCCTGCCGGAGGTCCGGGCGGTCGAGGTCGCGGGGCACGATCGCCCGGGCGGTCGCGGCGGCGGCCGCCGGGTCGTCCAGGTCCCGGCCTTCCTCCAGCATTCGTGCCGCCACGGCGCGGTAGAGCATGCCGGTGTCGAGGTGTGCGAAGCTCAGCGCCGCGGCCAGGCGGCGAGCCAGGGTCCCCTTGCCGGCGGCCACCGGGCCGTCTACGGCGATCACGAAGGAAGCCACCTAGGTTGTTTCCGCCGCGGCCTGGCGCAAATCCGCGCCGAGCGCTTTCATCATGGCCGCGAAACCGGGAAAAGAAGTGGCGATCGGGCTCGCATCGTCCACCGTGACGGGCCGCTCGGCGGCGAGGCCCAGGACCAGGAAAGCCATGGCGATGCGATGGTCGAGAGCGCTGGCGATCGTCGCACCGCCGCGCGGCCGTGCGTTCCCGCCGCAGCCGGTCACGACCAGGCTGTCGGTGCCTTCCTCGACGCTCACGCCGGTCGCCGCCAGTCCCTTGGCCACCAGGGTCAGTCGGTCGCTTTCCTTGACCCGCAGTTCGGCCAGCCCCTGCATCACCGTGCGCCCCGTGGCGCAGGCCGCGGCGACGGCCAACACGGGATACTCGTCGATCATCGTGGGCGCGCGGGCGGCCGGGATCTCGACCCCGGTCAGGGCGCTTGCCTTGACTCTGATGTCGGCCACCGGTTCACCGCCCTCGTCGCGGCGGTTTTCGTAGGCGATATCGGCACCCATCTCCTCGAGGGTGACGAAGAGCCCGTTGCGGGTCGGGTTGAGCCCGACACCGGGCAGAACGACCTCAGAGCCCGGCACCAGGAGGGCGGCGACCAGGGGAAAGGCCGCCGAGGAGGGATCGCCAGGCACGCTCAGCGCCTGCCCCTGGAGTTCGGGCTGACCTTCCAGGGCAATGCGGCGGCCGCCGCCTGCGAGCGGATCCAGCGTGATGGTCGCGCCGAAGTGGCCGAGCATGCGCTCGCTGTGGTCGCGGCAGGCCTCCGGCTCGAAGACCTCGGTCGTGCCGCGCGCGGCTAGCCCGGCGAGCAGGACCGCCGACTTGACCTGGGCCGACGGCACCGGCAGGCGGTAGCTGAGCGCGCGCGGCTCGTCGGTTCCCACCACGGTGAGCGGCAGGCGCCCACCGGATCGCGTGAAGAACTGGGCGCCGCTCGCGGTCAGCGGCTCGATGACCCGGGCCATGGGCCGGCGCCGCAGCGAGGCGTCGCCGGTGATCACGGCGGTCAGGGGATGACTGGCCAGAAGGCCGACAAGCAACCGTGCGCCGGTTCCGGAGTTGCCCAGATCGATCACCTGATCCGGCTCTCTCAAACCGCCGATTCCACGGCCCCAGAGCCGCCAGCGGATCTTTCCATCAGGCCCGACCTCGCGCTGAATTTCGGCGCCCAGGGCGCGCATCGCCGCCGCGGTCGCCAGCACGTCTTCGCCTTCCAAGAGGCCCGAGACGCTGGTTTCTCCCACCGCGAGCCCGCCCAGCATCAAGGCACGGTGCGAAATGGATTTGTCGCCGGGCACCGTCAGGCTGCCTTGCAGGGCCTCGCTGGGATGGGCGGTCAGGGCGGTCATGGTGGGCTTTCCGGTTGCGGCGGGCCTGTGTCTAGCACAACCGGCACGGCAGACAAGAGCCTCTGGAGGGGCTGTTCGGGGCCGGCATTTCGTCGGCCCGGGTGGATTACCTTTTGACAGGGGCGGGCGAACATGGCAAAGGCCCGCCTGCATTTGGCCGCGATGAGCCAAGCGAGCGCTGATCGCGAGAAAACATGGAGATCGCAAACGTGTCAAAGCCGGAATGGGGCCTCAAGCGCATCTGTCAATCTTGTGCATGTAAATACTACGACATGCGCCCGGTATCGGACGGCAGCAGCAAGCCCATCTTGTGCCCGTCCTGCGGAACGGCCTTCGATCCCGAGGCACTGTTGAAGTCGCGCCGTATCCGCACGGCGCCGGTGGTCAAGCAGCCCAAGCCCGAAAAGGTCGTGGTCGCGAATGACGACGATGACGATGAGGAAGACGAGGTCAGCAAGGAACTCCTGGTTGACGACGACGACGATAGCGATGACGCGCTGCTGCCCGCGGCCGATCTGGACGAAGACGACGACGACGATCTGGCCGAGGTCATCGTCAAAAAGGACGAAGAGCCGAACTGAACGCCGTCTTTTTTGGCTTGCCTTGCCGGAGGCTGAAACCTATCTTCCCGGCCGGCGGCAGGGCGAGCTTTCTGGCGAGCCCGCAGGTCGATCCCAAAACACGGGGCCGTAGCTCAGTTGGGAGAGCGCTACAATGGCATTGTAGAGGTCGTCGGTTCGATTCCGTCCGGCTCCACCAAGATTTCGCGCTCATTTGACAAGGGCTTAGCCGAGACCGGCTGAGCCCTTGTTCTTGTTGGGCGATCAACGCGCAAGCGACGGCATCTGCGTTGGCCGGTCCAGGAAGCGAGGCGCGTGACGATGCGCGCCCGTGGGCGTGCCGCATCTCCGTCAGGGATTTTCTCCCGGTGGCATGCGGCGGGTACGAGATCTCCAATCCGTCGCCATCGACGTCCGTCGGCAGCAAGGCCCGCCGCCGGCCAAATGACCGCGCCGAAACCCCGTGGCCCCAGGTGAGGTCCGCCGCCGATTGCCGCGACATCACAAACTTGTCACAGGGTCCGTTCACAACGGCCACAGAAAATTCGGTAGTAATTGTTCCCAGTGTGTATCGGGGAATCCTCAGGTGATGGCAATTGGAAATACTTAGAGCTCTCGGCTTAAATAATATTACAGTTTTGATACTTAGATAGAATGGATAATACCTATAATTTACCTGCAATGGGGAACTATAACCAAAGATATGTTGATACATAAATGATTTATATTATCAATATATTATGAAAGCGGATTATTGAGTGAGTAAATGGAAGATTGGGGCGGAGAAAAATTGACAGGAGAAGCGAAAATCCTGGGCTCCGGTATCGATCGTCGCCCAGTTCGAAGGGTCGTTCGGTCGGTCCGGCGCGGCGGCAGTGACACAGAAACGAGGCTTTCTCTCATGGGTCCAAGCGGTTTTCCCTTTGCCAAAGCGGTTCGCGGCATTGCAATCCTGGCTGCGGCCGCGCTGTGGCTCTCCGGCCTCAGCGCCTTGCCGGTCGCGGCGCAGGAAATGCCGGAACTCTTCCCGGCGCCGCCGATACCCTCCAACGCGGCCCCCTTTGGCATGATGACGGGCGAAGTGGAGATCGATAGCGGTCCGGTCGCCCGCGGTCTCGACCGCTTTCGCCTGTACCTGCCGGACGGCACGGCGATCGAGGTCGAGCGTTCCGGTATGGAGCGGCGCGGCGCGGCGGACATGGCGTGGCGCGGCACGGTGGCCGGCGTCGAGGACAGTCGGGTCACGCTCACCCTGAAGCAGGGGGTCATGGCCGGGAGCGTCACCATCGGCGAGATCGAATATGAGCTGCGCCCGCGCGCGGGCGGCCGCCATATTCTGCGCGAACGCGAGCCCGAACAGGAGGGCTGGGATCATCATCTTGCCATACCCGACGATCATATCCGGGTGCCCGGCGGACAAGGTGCCCTTGGACCGGACCAGGGCGCCGGGCCCGGACAGGATGGCGCGGCGGGTCCGCAAGCCTCCGCCGCCGATACCGCCGACCAAATCCACCTGCTTTCCGTCTATACGGCTCAAGCCCGCCTCGACGCCGGTGGCACGGCGGCGATCGAGACAACGATTCAGTCCTGGGTCGATTACGCCAACACCGCCTTTATCGACAGCAATATGACACCCCGCTATGTCCTGGTCGGCACGGAAGAAATCACCTATAGCGACTCGGGAAATCTAGGGACAGATCTGGTCTGGGTCCGTACCTCCCAGGAGGTCGCGGCGCTGCGCAATTCCTATGGCGCGGACATGGTGTCCTTGATCGTGAAGGACACCGGCTTCGGCTGTGGCGGCATCGGCTACGTCCAGGCCTCGCCGGGACCCGGTTTTAGCGAGTGGGCCTTCCAGGCGACCGAAATCGACTGTCCCGGGGGAGTCTTCGCCCATGAGCACGGCCACAATTTGGGCATGGAGCACGATCCCGACAACGCCGGCACGACCCCCGATGCCGCGTCCTTCCCCTGGTCATTCGGGCACTACGTGGATGGCCAGTTTCGCACCATCATGTCCTACTCCAACCCTTGCGCCTTGGGCTGCAATCGCATCGCCAAGTTTTCCAATCCGGACATTTCCCACAACGGACAGCCGACCGGGATCGCCGGACAGCGCGACAATGCCCAGACCGGCGACGCGACGGGACCGATCGCGGCGAACTTCTTCGCGGCGGTGGCACCGGGCACCGTCAGCCTGCGAGTTTCGCAAGGGTCGGACGACGCCGAGGAAAGCGGGGTCGACGGCAGCGTCGATCTGACCGGCAGCCCCGATCTGGAACTGGTCAACGACGGCGCCGCGCAGGGCGACCAGGTGGTCGGGCTCCGTTTTATCGGGGCCGGAATTCCGCCGGGCGCGACCATCACCAAGGCCTTCATCGAGTTCGAGGCGGACGAGACCAACGATACCGTCACGGACCTCGCGATCCAGGCGGAGTACAGCGCGAATGCCGCGCCCTTCGCCGCGACGACCCACAACCTGTCGAACCGCCTGACGACCATCGCCACCGTGGATTGGCCGGTCCCTGCCTGGAACACGGTCAGCGAGAAACACTGGACGCCGGATCTGTCGGCCCTGGTCCAGGAGGTCGTGGACCATCCCAGTTGGCAACCCAACAACGCCCTGGCCTTTATCATCACCGGCAGTGGCCGGCGCACCGCCGAGGCCTATGAGGGCGAGGCCCAGAACGCGCCCTTGCTGTACGTCGAGTTTTCCACCGACCCCGTCAACAACAACCCGCCGGTCGCGGCCTTTACCTTCAACACCGCGGGTTTGAGCGTGAACTTCACCGATACCTCCAGTGACGGCGACGGAACCGTCACGGCCTGGTCCTGGACCTTCGGTGACGGCAGCGCATCGTCGCAGCGCAACCCGGCCCACGCCTATGCCGCCGCCGGCACCTATAGCGTGGGCCTTACGGTGACCGACAACGATGGCGCCACCAACAGCACGAGCCGCTTGGTTGCGGTCACCGCCCCACCGAACAATCCACCGACGGCTGCCTTCGATGTCACAACATCGGGATTGACGGCCAACTTTACCGATGGCTCGAGCGACGGTGACGGCACCGTGGTCGGCTGGACCTGGGACTTTGGCGACGGCCAGGGGGCCACAGTGCCGAGCCCCTCGCACAGCTACGCCGCCGATGGCACTTACAGTGTCAGCCTGACGGTCACCGACAACGACGGCAGCAGCGATAGTCAGTTCCATTCGGTCACCGTGTCGGCCTCGAACGGGCCGCCCCAGGTCACCATACAAACGCCAACCGGCGATACGGCGGTTTCGGCGGCAACGACGAGCCAGGACTTTTCCGGCCTGGCCGACGACAACGACGGTTCGATCGCCCAGGTCCAATACCGATTGAATGGCGCCGCCTGGCAGACAGCGGCCGGCACGGCCTCTTGGTCCTTCACCGTCAGCGCGTTGCAGGTGGGCGACAACAATGTCGAGGTCCGTGCTCTTGACGACGGGGGCGCCCTATCGCCGACACCCTACCCCAGCCGCACGATCACCCGCGACGCCGGAAGCTGCGTGGTTCTCGGCAAGATCGCGCGGCAGATGAACAATGGCGCGGACGGGACGGGCTTTGTCTACCTCCTGAGAAACACCACCGCGGTGCCGATCGAAGGCTTCTACTTTGAGATTCCGCCCGGCTTCGACCTTCTCAAGCGGCTGGCGGTCATCCCCGCTTTGCGGAAATCCATGACGGTCCGGGTCACGGGGAGCGAAGACTGCGCCACCGGCAATGGATGGCGCTTCGGCGGCGCCCTGCGGCAGGTGGAACTCTTCGGTGTTTTTTGACGGCGAGGCCCAAAGCAACTGGATTATCTAGAGAGGAAGAAAACCATGAGACGTAAATCGAAAACCATCACGGCAATTCTGACCCTGGGCCTATTGCTGGCCGGCGGTGCGGCGCAAGCGACCTGTGTGCAGTTTGGCAAGGTGGCACGCCTCTACACGAACATGGTGCCGGCCAACAGCTTCTCTTATGTCTACATTCTGCCGCGGACAACCGGAGTCCCCACCCACGGTTACTACTACCGTGTCCCCGGCACCCAGATAGATGGTCTGACCACCGTGGTCGGTGCCACGGCATCGGACAAAACGGTCCGCATCCAAGGTAACTCCAGTTCCTGCCCAGGCAGTGGAACCTGGCGTTTCGGCGGGACCCTGGAGACGGTGAACGTCTACGGCCACTACTGATCGGTATCACCCCAGAACCATCTATCAGGTCACCAGCCATGAACCAAAATCTCATCTGGCCGCTGGCCGCCATCTTTATGGCGGGCCTTCTCGTCGGGCACTTTGGGCCGCCGCTTGTCGGGTTCGGGACCAGGAGTCAACTCTCGGCCTCTCTCGACAGGACCGCGGGCATTGTCGGGACTGAAAACACCATCGCGCAGTCAAGCGAGGACGAATCTCGGCTCCGCGGGTCGGACGGCGTTGTGACCGAGTCCGGGACAGTATCCCTTTTGCCTCCTCCCGCCGGAAGCGAGGCGACGGCTCAACAGGGTTCTCCCTTCGCCTGGAATCCCGACGAACCGCCACCGTCGCAACCGCCGCCCCATCTGGAAGACCCGAGCTATGATGAACTCTTCACGACTATCGAGGAAGCCGAGGCGCGCAAACGCGATCTCGAGGAGATCGTCGCCGCCATGATCCGCGACGGCCTGCCCGAGGCCGAAATCGCGGCGATGCGCGAGGCGCTGCAGGCCGACCTGGATCTGGCCGCTCCCGAAGAGACCGTGCTGGAGCCGGCCATGGAGCTGACCGCAGACGAGATGGAAGACGAGATGGCGGCGAGCTACGGCGCCGCCGGGGCTTCCCCCGAGGTCATCGAGGATATGATTTCGGAGCTGCGCGAAGTGGCCCAGGATCTTGCCGAGGAAGCGGACGAAGCGCTTTACGAAGAGCCGGAAGAGTTCCCGGAGGAGTGAGGCGGCGAGCGCTCCGCGCCCTTCTCAGAAGTGCAGGAAGCCCCATTTCTGGGTTTGCCCCAGCATCAGCGCGCCGACGTCTTCGTATCTGTCCGTCGAGATGAAGGCGTGCTGTGTGACCGTGCGTAGATCGCGGAGCTGCCGCTCGAGCGGGCATTCGCTGCGAAAGGCGTTCGCGCCGGCGCTTGCGGCGATGATTTCTATCGCATCGCGGGCGGCCCGCGCGGCGTAGGACGCGGCAATCTGCAGGTCGCATTTTTGCTGGAGGCCGATTGGCGCTCCCCCGGTCGCCGACGCCCAGGCCTGCCCCATGGCATCGTAGAAATTCGTCCGCGCCGCCTTCAGCGTGACATGAGCCTCGCCGACGCGGTAGTGGGTCAGGGACTGCCGGTTCACGGTCTCGGTCTGATAGGCCGCGGTCTTGCGCCGCGCGACCTCGACGAACTGGTCGAGCGCGGACTGGGCGACGCCGAGCGGCGTCGTGGCGATACTGGCGATCAGATGCCAGATGGACAGGTTGTCGAATGCGGCTGGCCAGGCTGAATTGTTGGCCCGTCCGATCGGCGTCAGTGCCGCGCCACGATGCAGGGGCACGAAGAGGTCCGCGCATTTGACGTCGTGGCTGCCGGTCCCGCGCATGCCCAGGGTGTGCCAGTTATCCACCACCTCGACCTCGGCCATCGGCAGCGCGAGCATCATGAGGACCGGTTGGCCATCCAGCGTGCGAGGCGCGTCGTCGTCCATCACCACGGCCAGCCCGATGAACCAGTCGGCGTGGCGACACCCGCTGGAGAAGGCGTACTGTCCGTTCAGCCGATAGCCGCCCTCTACTTCGGTGGCGCTGGCTGCCGGGTGGAAGGCATTGGCCATGATCGTGTTGCCGCCATCGAAGATCTCCGCGACGGCGCGGTCGGAAAAGAAACGGCCCAGGGCGGTGACCGCGTTGCTCATCTGCACGCACCAGGCGACCGCGCCGTCGACCCGCGCGATAGCCTCGAAGACCCGGCAGGCGGTGACGGGATCGACCTCCCAGCCGCCCAGGCTCTCGGGAATCCAGATCTTGAACAATCCGGCGTCGCGCAGCAGTCCGACCAGGTTCGAGGGTAGTTCTCGCGCGGCCTCAGCCGTGGCACCCCCCTCTCGCAAGGCAGGCTCCAGATCCTTCACGAGCTGATGGATCTCGTCGAATGTCTTCATGAAATCGGCTCCCCAAATCGCCGCCGATGACCCGGCGACTGGTTCCTTACGGCGCAGAAAAGATTTCGACCAAGCACCGTAACCGACAGGCTCCATTCGTGCGTTTCTTTTTTGGGGATTGATCCTGTGCCATGACCATGACAAGGCCGATACGGCGGCTCTATAGTGCCGCCCCGTTGCATCTTCACTCTTCAGGCAGGAACCCAGAGACCCATGGCAAGCAAGCTCTTCACTCCGATCCAACTGCGCGGCCTCGAACTGGCCAATCGAATTGTGGTGGCGCCGATGTGCCAATACAGCGCCACCGACGGCACGGTCGGCGACTGGCATGTCATGCATCTGGGCCAATTCGCCGTCTCGGGGCCCGGCCTGGTCTTCGTCGAGGCAACGGGGGTCGAGGCGCGCGGCCGCATCACCCCGGGCTGCGTCGGGCTCTATTCCGACGAAAACGAAGAAGCCCTGGCCCGGGTGCTGCGCTTCTGCCGCGGCTACGGCAACACCAAGCTCGGCATTCAGTTGGCCCATGCCGGGCGCAAGGCCTCCACGGCGGCACCCTGGAACGGCGGCAAGCCTCTGGCCGAAGACGAGGGCGCCTGGCAGACAGTCTCGTCATCGCCCGATCCCTATGGGCCGGGTTGGCACCGGCCCGAGGCCATGGACGAACGGCTCATGGCCGAGGTCAAGACCGCCTTCGTGGCCGCCACCGAGCGGGCGCTCCGGCTCGACTTCGACACGGTCGAGATCCATTCGGCGCACGGCTATCTGCTGCATCAGTTTCTTTCGCCGCTCTGCAACCGCCGGGACGACGCCTATGGCGGCTCCCTGGAGAACCGCCTGCGCTTCCCACTCGAGGTCTTCGATGCCGTCCGCGCGGTCTGGCCGGAAGACCGGCCGCTCGGGGTGCGCTACTCCGCCACCGACTGGATCGAGGGCGGCTGGGATCTGGAACAATCGACCGCCTATGCCCTGGCCTTGAAGGCTCGCGGTTGCGACTACATCGATGTCTCCAGCGGCGGCTTGGCGCCGGCCCAGGCGATCGATGCCGGCCCGGGCTACCAGACCGGATTCGCCGCCGCGCTGCGCCAGGCCAGCGGCCTTGCCACCATGGCCGTCGGCCAGATCACCGAGCCGCACCAGGCCGAGGCGATCCTGCGCAGCGGCCAGGCCGATATGGTAGCGCTGGCCCGCGGCATGCTGTTCGACCCTCGCTGGACCTGGCATGCGGCGGCCGCCCTGGGTGCCCAGGCCAGCTACGCGCCACAGTATCAAAGGAGCCATCCCTCCATGCAGGGCCAGCCGGTCCCCGGCAACCCGCCGCCAGCTCGCTAGGGCCCTGTCATTGCGCAGCGCAGGCCCCGCCGCTAAGGTTCGCCCGCGCGGAACAGGGCCTCTAGAACGGACGGACTGCCATGTTGGACGGCAAGACAGAGGGCGGCGGCGCCGACGACAATCGGGTCCGTCAGGTCACGGTGGTGGGCGGCGGCACGGCCGGCTGGCTCTCGGCCCTGGCGCTCACCTCTTTTCTCAACCGCTTCAACGAGGGCCCGCCGATCCGGGTGTCGGTCATCGAGTCGCCGAAGATCCCGACCGTCGGTGTCGGCGAGGCGACGGTCACGGGCATCACCCGGCTGATGCGCCAACTGGGCCTGAACGAAAGTGAATTCTTCAAGCGCTGCAACGCCTCCTTCAAGCTTTCGGTCCGCTTCGCCGATTGGGCGCGCCACGATGACGGCAGCCCGAAGGTCTTCATGCACCCCTTCAACTACCCCGGGATGCTCGAGGGCCATGCGCCGGCCTATCACTTCCACAAGTATGGTCCCCATCCCGGGACCGTGGACTTCGCCGACTCCCTGGTGGTCAACAGCGCCCTGGTGCGCGAGCGGCGCGGGCCGCGCCGTATCGGCGACAAGGATTACGAGGCGGCGATCGGCTACTCCTATCACCTCGATGCCGGCCTATTCGCCGGCTTCCTGCGCGATGTCGCGGTCGAGCGGGGTCTCAACCACATCCGCGACGACGTCGTGGACGTCGAGCTGGACGAGCGCGGGTTCGTATCGGCGCTCCAGTTGGAAGAGGGCGGGCGCTACCCGGTCGAGTTCGTCATCGACTGCACCGGATTTCGCGGTCTGATCCTGCAGAAGGCCCTGGGCGAGCCCTTCCTGTCCTACAGCGATCACCTGCTCTGCGACAGCGCTATACCGGTCCAGATACCACACCGCGATGCCAGCATGATCGAGCCCTGCACGCGATCGACGGCGCTGGGGGCGGGCTGGGTCTGGCGGGTGCCGCTCTACAGTCGGGTCGGCACCGGCTATGTCTTCTCCAGTCAGTACCGCAGCGACGACGAGGCGCGCGCCGAGTTCTTCGGCCATCTGCGCGAGAACGGCGATCTCCCGGCCGACGCGCCGGACCCCGAGACCCGGGTGATCCGCATGCGGGTCGGCCGGACCCGGCGCGCCTGGGTCAAGAACTGCGTCGGCATCGGCCTGTCCGGCGGCTTCGTCGAGCCGCTCGAATCGACCGCCATCTATACCATCGAAATGGCGGCGCGCTGGCTGGTGAACTACTTCCCGGAACGGGACATGAACCCGGTGCTGGCGGATAGCTACAACGCCATCATCGCGGCGCTCTACGAAGAGGTCCGCGACTTCATCTCGTCGCACTATCTGACCTCGAACCGAACCGAGCCCTTTTGGCAGGCGGCGCGCGGACCCGATGTGCTGAGCGACAGCCTGCGCGGCAAGTTGGAGCTGTGGCGGCACACCCTGCCCAGCATGCTCGATACCCGCGCTTCGACGCTGTTCAACTACTGGAGCTACCTCTACACGCTCTGGCCGAAGGGTCACTTCGCCGACAAGCCCTATCCGCTCTCCGCGGTGATCTCGCGCCCGGCCTGGGAGCGGCACGGCAAGGCGCTGGCCTCGGAAAAGCAGCGGTTGCTGACGCTGCTCCCCAATCACTACGAGCTCTTGAGTCACATCCGCGGCGAAGCGCCGGCGCCCGACCGGGCCAAAGAGGGGTTCAACATCTCGCTGGGGCCGTCAGGCTGGTCCGGCGGTCAGGGTTACGGCACCGCCGGTTGAAGGCCCTAGGGAAAAGACCGGGCTGAGACGCGCTCTACCAGTTGAAGCTCTCCACGTTCTGGAAGCTTACCTGATCGCCGGTCTCGAAAGTGATGCTGCCGCTGTCGTCGGTGAAGAGGTCTGAATCGGCGCTGTCCGCCTGGCTGAAACTGTCGCCGTTGTCGAAGCTGACCGTCCAGTTGCCGGCGTTGGTCAGGTCGATGGTATCGGTGCCGCTGCCGCCATAGACGCTGTCGTTGCCGGCGGAAAGATCGAAGACGAAGGTGTCGTCGCCGCGGCCGCCGACCAGACGATCGTCGCCGGCGCCGCCGAGGAGCCGGTCGTCGTCGTTGCCGCCGCGCAGGTCGTCGTCGCCCGCGCCACCGACGAGGGTGTTCTCTCCGCTGCCGCCGACCAGCCTGTCGCTGCCGTCGCCGCCACTGAGGAAATCGTTGCCGCTCCCCCCGCTCAGGATGTCGCGGCCGGAACCGCCACTGAGATAGTCGTTGCCGCTGCCGCCGACCAGTCTGTCGTCGCCGTCGCCGCCGATGAGGAAATCGCCGCCGCTGCCGCCATTGAGCACGTCGTTGCTGCTGCCGCCGACCAGGATGTCGTTGCCGCTGCCGCCGCTGAGGAAGCCATCGCCCTCGCCGCCAAGGAGAATATCGTTGCCCTGGCCGCCCGACAGTCGGTCGCTGCCGCCGCCACCAAGGAGGACATCGTTGCCGCTGCTGCCGATCAGTCGATCGCTGCCGTCGCCGCCGCGGAGAAAATCGTTACCGCTGCCGCCGTTGAGGATGTCGTCGCCGGCACCGCCGTCGAGGTTGTCATTGCCGCTACTGCCGCTCAGCCTGTCGCGACCCTCGCCGCCCAGGAGAAGGTCGTTGCCGCTGCCGCCATTGAGGCGGTCGTCGCCGGCCCCACCCTCGAGGCGGTCATTGCCGCTGCTGCCGCTCAGCCTGTCGCGACCCTCGCCGCCCAGGAGGAGGTCGTTGCCGCTGCCGCCACTGAGGTTGTCGTCGCCGGCCCCGCCCTCGAGCGAGTCGTCGCCGCTGCCGCCGGCCAGCCTGTCGCGGCCATCGCCGCCCTCGAGAAGGTCATTGCCGCTGCCACCGCTCAGGCGGTCATCGCCGGCCCCGCCGTCGAGGGTGTCGTTGCCGCTGCCGCCGGTCAGCCTGTCGCGGCCATCGCCGCCGTCCAGGACGTCATTGCCGCTGCCGCCGTTCAGATTGTCGTCGCCGTCCCCGCCTTCAAGGCGGTCGTCGCCGTTGCCGCCGATCAGCCTGTCGTTTCCGTCACCGCCGAAAATCGTGTCATTGCCGTCCTGGCCATAGAGGCGATCGTTGCCATCGCCTCCCAGAATCGTGTCGTCGCCCTGCCGGCCGAGGACCCGGTCGTTGCCGCCTCGGGCGTCGATTACATCGTCGCCACGGCCAGCCCGGATCACGTCGTCGCCGTCGGTCCCGCTGTAGTTCGGTGTCACGTCACCGCCGGACTCGCCCTCGGTCACCTCGACAGAGGCAGTCGCGGTGGTCGTACCGCCCCGGCCGTCGGCGACGGTGAAACTGAAAGTCGCCTGACCCTCGAAGCCGCTGGCCGGGCGGTAGGACAGGGTCCCGTCCCCATTGTCCGTCAAGGTGCCGCTGCTGGGGGTGCCGAGCGCCGAGATCGACAGGTTGTCGCCGTCGATGTCGTTGGCCCCGTTCAGCAGGTCTGCCTTGTTGAACACGAAGGTCCGATCCTCGGCGGTGCTGAAGCCTTGGTCCACCGCCGTCGGTCCGTCGTTGGTGCCGTTGACGGTGACGGTGACGCTGTTCTGGGCGGTGCCACCCTGGCCGTCGTCGGCCTGATAGGAGAAGGTCACATCGCGCGACTGGCCGACGCCGAGATCCTGGAAATCGATGCCGGGATCGAAAGAGTAACTGCCGTCGGCGTTGATCAGCACCGTGCCCTCGGCGGGTCCGGCGATCAGGGAATAGGTCAGGTCATCGCCGTCGAGGTCAGACGCGGAGAGGCTGCCGGCGACGGCGCCGCCGTCTTCCACGGCCGCCAAGGTGCCGCCATCGGCCGTCGGTCCGTCGTTGGTGCCCTTGACGGTGACGGTGACGCTGCTCTGGGCGGTGCCGCCCTGGCCGTCGTCGGCCTGATAGGAGAAGGTCACGTCGCGCGACTGGCCGACGCCGAGATCTTGAAAGTCGGCCCCGGGGTCGAAGGCATAGCTGCCGTCGGCGTTGACCGTGACGGACCCCTCGCTGGGCCCGGCGACCAGGGAATAGGTCAGGTCATCGCCGTCGAGGTCCGCCGCGGAGAGGCTGCCGGCGACGGCGCCGCCGTCCTCATTGGCATCGAGGGTGCCGGACCCCGCTGTCGGCGCCCGGTTGGCCGGCTCTGATTCTTCGTCGTCGACGCTGACAGTGGCCGTGTCGGTTTCGGTCTTGCCGTTCTCGTCCGTCACGACAATCGTCAACTCGAGGGTGCCATCGAACTCCGCGCTGGGCGCGAAGGTGAAGGAGCCATCGTCATTGGCCGTGATCCGGCCCTGGGCCGGATCGATCCTCAATTCGGTGACCTGCCCGCCGTCGAAACCCTGCAGCAGGTCGTCCTGGCTGAAGGTCAGGGTGCCGTCATCGGCGACCGTGGCGGCCGCATCGTCCTGGGTCCCCGAGAAGCTGTCCGCTTCGGCTGGGTTCGTGCGCGACAGGAAGTCCCTGTGGACCTGCAGGTTATCGAAGCGCAGATACTCCACGCCCTTAACAATGGCTTCTTCGCCGGTCGAAAGCTGGCGTATGGTCAGGCTGTCGCCGGGCCCGTCTTGAATGACATAGTCCGACCGTTCACCAGGCAACTCGAGCGAGGCGCGCGACCCCAAGCCCCGCTGGGCGGCCTCGCGCACCACCTCCAACAGGGTTGGCGGATTGAGGATCTGGTCGGACGCCTGGCTTCCGGTGTGGAGGTTCGCGTTGGCGACATCCTCGTTTATCTGCGGCGTGCCGGGCAGGTCCGCGATGGTTTCCTTGTCGCCCTCCCGACGCAAGACCCCTGCGCCATCGAGAGTGTCGAAGAGATCGCGATCCTCGTCGGGCCGCGCCTGGGAAGGTGACTGTTCTGCAAAAGCCATGACCTGCCGTCCTGCATCGTCCGCGGGTCCCGCCGGGGGCTGCCCCGGATGAGCCGAGGCCCGGGTGGTTTGGCGTCGTTTCGATTTCGATCCGGAAAGCGAACCGCGAAACTATCGCATACCTGCTAATATCGCCCGAAAGCCTTAACAAATTGCTACATGGTTGATGAAAACCTGCACATAATCAATAGTTTAAGATAATTTGCCTCGAATGCGATCTTCTCCGCTGCCGGCTGGTCCGCCGCCGGCGCCCTCGGATGCCGGTCAAGGCTTCCCAGCCAGGGCGGTTAACCCTTTGAACACCCTGATCGTCTAAGCAGAGAGCGGTTTACCGGCAGGGAGTGTGTATTGACCGGTCGTGGGATCGCGACCGGCGACGCAGGGATGGGGATGGCATTGCAAGACCAGTTGCGGCCCTACATCGCCGGCCAGGCAAGTCTGGGCGACTGGTCGAGAGGACAGCAGGCGCAACCCAAGGGACCTGCGCCGGGTGCCGCCGTTCTCGTGGCCTCGCTGGTTCTCAACTTCTTCGGCCTGGCCATGCCGCTGGTCATTCTCCAGGTCTATGACCGCATCTTGCCAAATCACGCGACCGGCACCCTGCTGCTCTTGATCGTCGGCCTGGTGGTGGTGCTCGCCCTCGACGGCCTGTTTCGCAGCATTCGGTCCTACATCACCGGCTGGAACGGGGCCGGTTTCGAACACCAGGCCAACTGCCGCGCGGTGGACCGCCTGCTCGCGACCGAAATCAACGCCTTCGAGCGGAGCACGCCGGGGGTTCACATCGATCGCCTGATGGCGGTCGCGACCCTGCGCGATTTTCACGCCGGCCAGGCCAAGCTGCTGGTCGTCGACCTGCCTTTTATCGCGCTGTTCCTGGGCCTCATCGCCGCGATCGCGGGATGGCTCGTGCTTGTGCCCCTGGCGGTTTTCCTGTTGCTCGGCGCCGCCAGCGCCCTGGTCGGGCTCTTTTTGCGCCGGGCCCTGAGCGACCGCGCCCGGCTCGACGACCGGCGCTACAGTTTTGTGATCGAGATCCTGTCGGGCCTGCAGACAATCAAGCTTCTCGATATGGAAGCCCAGATGGAGCGGCGTTACGAGCGGCTGCAGGAATCCACCGCCGCGGCCAGTTACGATGTCACCTTGTTGAGCAATCTGGCCCAGAACCTGGGTTGGGTCTTCTCCAATCTGACCATGATCGGGGTTGCGGCGGCCGGTGCCAGTCTGGTCATCGCCGGGCAGATCTCGATGGGCGGTCTCGCGGCCTGCATCCTGCTTTCCGGCCGATCGGTGCAGCCGATACTGCGCGCGCTCGGCCTTTGGACCCAGTACCAGGGCATCGCCATCGCCAGACAGCGCCTCGACGAGATATTCGAACTGGAGCCGGAACCGGTCGTGGCGGATGCTCGCGTCGGGCCACTGGCCGGCGCGATCGAGCTGGACCAGGTCTCCTTCGCCTACGGCCCCGAAGAGCCCGACCTGCTCAAAGAGGTGTCGCTGTCGGCGGCGGCCGGCGAGGTGATCGGTATCTCCGGCGAGTCCGGCGCCGGCAAGACGACGCTGCTGATGACGATGATGGGCGCGTTGCGCCCCACGGCGGGCCGGGTCGAGATCGACGGCCAGGACATCGCCAGCCTCGACAGCCAGGACCTGCGATCCCAGATCGCCTTCATGCCGCAGAACGCGGTGCTGTTTCAGGGCACCATTATCCAGAACCTGACGCTCTTTCGGGGGGCCACCGCGGTCGACGCCGCAATCGAGGCGGCCAGGCTTCTCGGTGTCGATGAGGCGATCCGACACCTGCCCGAGGGCTATCAGACCCGGGTCGGCGACGGTGCCGAACTGGACCTGCCGGTCGGTCTCAAGCAGGGCATCGGCATGGCGCGGGCCTTGGCGCACGACCCCAGGATCATTCTGTTCGACGAGGCCAATGGCGGTTTGGACAGTGCCGCGGACCAGCGTCTGCGCGCCACTCTGGAAACCAAGCGGGGCAGCGCCACGATCGTCATTATCAGCCACCGTCCGTCTCTGTTGAATCTGGCTGACCGACGTTTCGAGCTGATCGACGGTCATCTGCGGGCCCTGACCTCCGCCGCCGCCAGGGCGACAGCGGTTGCCCCGGAAGCCCCGGACACTCCAGAAGCCCCGGAAGCCCCAGAAGCCCCTGCCGGGGATGGCGGAGCCAACCCGGTCGCCGCTGGGGAGACCCGCGCATGAGCCTCTCCGAACAGACCATCGCACCCGAGGATCTGGCGCGCGCGGCCGCCGATCAGGGTCTCGACCCGGGCGAGGATGCCTCGGCGCTGTCGCACCTGGCGCAGGACTCCGACATCGCCGCCTGCCTGGTCCCCCTCCTGACCGTCATGGGCTGGCGCGGCGATCCGCGCCATATCGCCGAGGCCCTGCCGCATTTCCACAAGGTCGACGACATCACCCGCCTGCGCTCGGTCCTGGCCAACCTCGACTTCGTCAGCCACTGGCAGAAGATCGACCTGCGCGACCTCGATCCACGGCTCGTGCCTTGTCTTTTCCTGCCGCAGTCGCGCCCGGCGCTGGTGGTGCTGCGGCGCGAGGGCGACGTCTTTACGGTTTTCGACGGCCTGGCCTCGGAGATTGTCGAGCTGCGCGCCGGCGACCTCCAAGGCATCGCCTACTTCATCCGGCCCGACGAGGGCACCGGCGAGACCCTCAAGGGCGCCGCGCGTCTGGGGCAGTGGACCGTCAAGCTGCGCGAGCGTTTCGTCGGGCTGGTCTGGCAGATGCTCGGGATCACCCTGCTGACCAACCTTCTGGCCCTGGCGGTGCCGCTTTTCATCATGGCGATCTACGATCAGGTCATCGGCTCCGGCTCGACCGAGGCGCTGGGCTACCTCTTCGGCGGCGTTGTTCTGGCCCTGGGGATCGATTTCGGATTGCGGGTCATCCGGTCCCAGGTCTTGGCCTATGCCGCCGGGCGGATCGACATGATCGTCGGAACGGCAACCTTTCAGCAGATCCTGCATCTTTCCGTCAGTGTCACCGGACGCGCCTCCATGGGCGCCCAGATCGCGCGCCTGAGGCAGTTCGAATCGATCCGCGAGTTCTTTTCCGGGCCGCTGGCCGGGGTCTTCCTCGACCTGCCCCTGGCCCTGCTTTTCGTCGGCGTCATCGCCATCATCGCCGGCCCGCTGGCCTGGGTGCCGATCGCCCTGGCCGTCGCCTTCATCCTGGTCGGCCTGCCGGTTCTGCCGCGGCTGCGCAAGGCGGTGAAGGACAGCAGCGACGCACGGGCCCAGCGTGAAAGCTTCCTGGTCGAGATGCTGACCGCGCTGCGCACGATCAAGCTCAGCGCCGCCGAGCCGGTCTGGGCCAGCCGGCACCGGGAAATCTCGGCCACGGCGGCGGTCGCCAACTTCAAGACCCAGCAGATCACCAATCTCATTCAAACCTTGGCCCAGACCCTGATGATGGCCGGCGGTATCGCGACCCTGGCCCTGGGCGCGGTGTTGGTGATGGACAAGGCCATCACCGTCGGCGCCCTGATCGCCTCGATGGCCCTGGTCTGGCGGGTGCTGTCGCCGCTGCAGATGGCCTTCTTGTCCTTCACCCGTATCGAGCAGGTCAAGCAGGCGCTGCAGCAGATCGACCGGCTGATGCAGCAGTCGCGCGAACGCGAGCCAGGCTGTATCGTCGAGCGGCACCGCGTGTTCGATGGCGAGATCCGCTTCGATCGCACCTCGCTGCGCTATCTGGCCCGTGCCGAACCCGCGGTCTTTGCCGTCAATGCCGCCTTCAAGCCCGGCCAGCTCATTGCCATCACCGGCTCCAACGGGTCGGGCAAGTCGACCCTGCTGAAGCTCATCGCCGGCCTCTACGAAGCGCAGTCGGGGGCAGTCTTCCTCGATGGCATCGACGTGCGCCAGCTCGATGTCGCCGAGCTGCGCGGCGCCACCGCCTACGTACCGCAGAAGTGCGACCTGTTTCACGGCACCATCGCCCAGAACCTGCGCCTGGCCAATCCGGTGGCGAGCGACGCCGCGCTGGCCCAGGCCGCGCTCGATGCGGGCCTGATGCAGGATATTCTCAATCTGCCCGAGGGCTTCGAGACCCGGCTGACCGATCAGCTGCAGAACCAGCTTCCCTGGGGGGTCAAACAGCGCCTCATGCTGGCCCGCGCCTATGTGAAGAACGCCCCGATCTATCTGATGGACGAACCCGGCAACAACCTGGACGCCGAAGGCGACGCCATGCTGATGCGCAAGCTGCAACAGCTCAAGGGCCGGGCCACGGTGGTGGTGGTGACCCACCGCCCGAGCCACATGCGGATCGCCGATCAGGTGCTATTCATGGATGGCGGGCGCCTCATGATGGCGGGGCCGCCGGACCAATTACTGCCGCAACTGGGAATGAGTTGACCCATGGTCGATGCAAAGAACCCGAACCGAACAGAGACCGGCACCAGGAAACTGGACAAGGTGGTCCGCCAGGTCCCGCGCGACCGTCGCGGCCGCCTGGTGCGCTTCCTCTCGCGCCCTTTGCTGCTGGAGGAGTCGGGGCCACCGCGCGTGCTCAGCCATCTGATCTACACCGTCGGCTTTCTGGCGATTGCCGGCGTGGTCTGGGCCTCCCAGACCGAAGTCAGCGAGACCGCCTTTACCCACGGCCAGATTATGCCGACCGGTTCGGTTCGCCTGGTCGAGCATCTCGAGGGCGGCATCATCTCGCAGATCCTGGTGGAAGACGGGCAGGTGGTCCGGCAAGGCGAACTTCTGATGACCATGCGCAGCGTCGACGCCCTGGCCGAACAGGACCGGCTGCGCGTTCAAGAGGCGGCCTTGTCGCTGCGCGCCGAACGGCTGCGTGCCTTCGTGATGAACCGGGCTCCGGACTTTACGGCGGGGACGGACTTCCCCGACCTGGCGGCCGACCAGGTCGCCATTCTCGAGCTCCAGAACGAAGCCCGGGCGAGTCAGCGCGAGGTCCTGCTGTCGCGGGTCGGTCAGCGCGAGCTGGAGCTCAAGGGTCTCGAGGAGCAGCGCCTGAACATCGAAGAACAGATCGCGATCACGACCCAGCAGTCGGACATGCGACGCAATCTGGTCGAGAAGGGGCTTGATTCCCAAGTCAACCTGCTCGACGTGGAGCGCCGCCTGTCGGAAGTCCGCGGTCAGCTGGTTGGCCTGATCGGGGAGGCTTCGCGCACCCGAGAGGCCCGTCACGAGGCCGAGAGCGCGTTGATCGAACTGGAGGCGACCCTGCGCAACGACGCTCTTGCCGAAATGGGCGAGGTGACCGCGCAGCTCGCCGAGGTGAGAGAAATCGCGGCACGCCTCGATGACCGCGTCCAGCGGCTCCGCGTCGTCGCGCCGGTCGATGGGATCGTCAAGGGGATCGTGAGCCGCACGGCGGGATCGGTGGTGGATCCGGGCGAGGCCTTGATGGAGATCGTGCCGATGGACGAATCGCTGGTGGCCGAGGTGCGCATCCTGCCGCGCGATGTCGGTCATCTGCGGGTCGGCCAGGCGGCCAAGGTGAAGATCACCAGCTACGAGGTCACCCGCTTTGGCGCCATGAAGGGCGAGCTGGCCCTGGTGTCGGCCTCCACTTTCCAGGACGAGGACGGCGAGCCTTTCTATAAGGGCGTGATTTCTCTCGATAAGCTCTACCTCGGCAGCGATCCGAACCGCAATCTGCTGCTGCCCGGCATGGTGGTCGATGCCGACATCCGCACCGGAACCAAGACCCTGTTGCAGTACTTGCTGAAGCCGGTGTTCCGGGCCTTTGACAGCTCATTCAGCGAACGTTGAGCGGACCACGGTCGCCTGGGCCCCCCGCCCTTGATTGGGCGCCACCGATACCCCACATGAAGGGTCGACGCTGCCGTTGGGTGGGTCGATGTGGAAGAGGGCCCTGGCCGGCCTCTGTCCGCTCCCTTGCTACAGCCCTTGCTCGGAAGGAGGAGGTTGCTGCCATGTCGCGCTTATCGCTTTTCAATTCGCCGCTGTTCCTCGGCTTCGACCATTTCGAGCAGACGCTCGACCGGATCGCCAAGACCGCCGACGGCTACCCCCCTTACGATGTCGAACAAACCGGTGAGAACGCGTTGCGTATCACCGTGGCGATCGCCGGGTTCTCGGGCGACGACCTGGAGGTTCAGATCGAGGCCAACCAACTGACCGTCCGTGGCAAGAAGGCCGAGGACAAGGAGCGGGTCTACCTGCATCGCGGAATAGCCGCGCGCCAGTTCCAGCGTGCCTTCGTGCTGGCCGACGGCATCCAGGTGACGGGCGCGTCGCTCGACAATGGACTATTGCATATTGACCTGTTGCGCCCCGAGCCCGAGACCAGGGTGCGCACGGTGGAGATCAAGCCCGATACGGCAGGCGCGGCGGCCCGGCCGGTTGTTCAGAACGAGCCCGCGCCCAAGGGCAACTCGGAAACCAGGAGGGACGTATCGTGACCGAAGGACAGATTCACAGCATTACAATCGAGGACCTGCTACGGCTGGGCGGCGATCAGATCGTCTACATCAAACCCGCCTCGCGCCACGATCAGATCCTCTTTCACGTCTTTGCCGCCGATGGTACGCCCCTGATGGAGGCCGCGAGCCGTGAGGTCGCCGAGGCCGCCGCCCTGCAGAAGGGTCTTGCGCCGCTGAGCGTTCATTGATCGATCCGGGGATCGCCCCAGGTAGCGCCCCAGGTAGCGCGCCAGGTGTTGGCCGGCTCAAGGGGCTGATCGCCGACGATCCCTGGCGTATGGCCTGTCTGACCGCCCTGCGGGAGGTCATGGGCGCCGAGGCGTGGATTGCCGCCGGCTTTATCCGCAACATGATCTGGGACCAAATTCAAGGCCGCGAGGCCGAGCCGTTGGACGACGTCGATGTGGTCTACTTCGACCTTGAGGACCAGGCGGAGGAGACCGAGAAAGACTGGGACCGTCGGCTTGCCCGGCACCTGCCGGGTGTGCCCTGGTCGGTCAAGAACCAGGTCCGCATGGCCCGGCGCAACAAAGAGGGCCCCTACCGCGACGTCTCCGACGCCCTGGCCCACTATCTCGAGACGGCGACGGCGGTTGCAGTCCAGGTGAGCGATGCGGGGCAGATCGAAATTCTGGCGCCTTACGGCTGCGCGGATCTCTTTGCCATGGTCCTGCGCCCGACGTCATCCGGCCTGGCCCGGATCGACCAGCTTCAGGCCCGCCTCAGGGCCAAGGGCTGGCGCGCGCGCTGGCCGGACCTCAAGTTCGTCGGGTTTGCGCCGAACTGATGCCAACGGTGACAATAAATGCCCCCTTTGACGGCGGCGCACCGGCCCAGCTTGATCCAACTCAATGCGAGCTTCGACTGTCTGGTCTCTTCTTCATGGCTTGGGGCTTCATCGGAAGGGATGCGCGAACCATGAGCGGAATTCAGAGCCTGCACGGCACGACGGTGGCCGAGATCTTCTCGGCCGGTCTCGACAACCTGGACCGGATCGACTCGGTGGCGGTCTCGGTGCTGTGGCGTGACGGGTCCGTGACCGCAGGCTGCTCGAACACCAGTGCCGCCAACGTGGCGCTGTTGATCCTGGCCTTGGACGAGCATCAACGCCAGGCGATGAAGGCGGCACAGTGAGGGGGCGCCCGTCGGTCCGACGGGACCGCCGCATCAATCGGTCAGGTCTTCCCAGAATTCCTTGACCTTGCCGAAGAAACCTTCGGACTCGGGGCTGGTCTTGCGGCCTTCGCTTTCGCCCTCGAAGTCGCGCAGCAGTTCCTTTTGCCGCTTGGTCAGGTTGACCGGCGTCTCCACGCTGATCTCGACGTACATGTCGCCGCGTCCCTCGCTGCGCAGCACCGACATGCCCTTGCGCTTGAGGCGAAAGCGCTGACCGCTCTGGGCGCCGTCGGGGACCGTGATGCGGGCCCGGCTGCCGTCGATGTTCGGCACCTCGACCTGGCCGCCGAGCGCCGCCGTGGTCATGGGGATCGGGACCCGGCAGAAGATGTTCGGCCCGTCGCGCTCGAAGATGGCATGGGGCCTGACCGAGAGGAAAATATAGAGATCGCCCGGGTTGGCGCCGCGAATCCCGGCTTCGCCTTCGCCGGACAGGCGGATCCGGGTGCCGTCTTCGACCCCGGCCGGCACGTTCACCTGCAGGGTCTTTTCTTTTTGCACCCGGCCGGCCCCGGCGCAGGTCTCGCAAGGGTGTTCGATAACGCGCCCCGCGCCCTGGCACTGCGGGCAGGTGCGCTCGATGGTGAAGAATCCCTGGGAGGCCCGGACCCGGCCGTGCCCCTGGCAGGCCGTGCAGGTGGTCGGCTCGGTGTCGGGTTTGGCGCCCGACCCGTCACAGGTCTCGCAGGTCGCCGAACTGGGCACCCGCACCTGGGTGGTTTTGCCGCCAAAGGCGTCTTCCAGCGAGATTTCCATGTTGTAGCGCAGATCGGCGCCGCCGCGGGCCTGACCGGCGCTGCGCCCGCCCATGAAATCGCCGAACATTTCCTCGAAGATGTCGCCAAATCCGCCGCCGCCGCCGCGGAAACCGCCGCTGCCGCCGCCGTTCTCGAAGGCCTCGTGGCCGAAGCGGTCATAGGTGGCGCGCTTCTTCTCGTCCTTCAGGACGTCGTAGGCTTCGTTGACCTCCTTGAAGGCCTGCTCGGCTTCCGCGTCACCGGGATTGCGATCCGGGTGATGCTGCATGGCAAGCTTGCGATAGGCTTTTTTGAGGTCCGCCGCGTCCGCGGATTTGGGGACCCCCAGGGTCTCGTAAAAATCACGTTTGGCCATGGCTACGGTATCATATCCCGGGTCCGATCAGGGGTGAGAGGGACCGCCAGACGGCTGCGTGCGCCGGCTGCCGGCCCCTTCTTCCGCCGTTAGGCGGTTTTGCCCTTGTCGTCGTCGACCTCTTCGAAATCGGCATCGACGACCTGTTCGTCGCCGGGCTGGCCGGGCTCGCCGGCCGCGGCCGTTTCCTCCGCGTCGCCAGCCGACTCGCTCTCGGCCTGCTGCTTATAGAGGGCTTCGCCGACCTTCATCGCGGCCTGCTGCAGCTCCTCGCTCGCCGCCTGAACCTCGGTCAGATCGTCGCCGGCCACCGCGGCCTTGACCCGTTCGATCGCGGTCTCCGCGGCGCTCTTGTCATCGGCATCGATCTTGTCGCCGAGCTCCGCGATGGTCTTTTCGGTCTGATGGACCAAGGCGTCGGCCTGGTTCTGAGCGTCGATGAGTTCGCGCCGCTTCTTGTCTTCCTCGGCGTTCTCCTCGGCCTCGTGAAGCATGCGCTGGACTTCGTCGTCCGACAGTCCGCCCGAGGCCTGGATCCGGATCGCCTGTTCCTTGCCGGTCGCCTTGTCCTTGGCGTTGACGTTGACGATGCCGTTGGCGTCGATGTCGAAGGTCACCTCGATCTGCGGCGAGCCGCGCGGCGCCGAGGGGATGCCGACCAGGTCGAACTGTCCCAGCGCCTTGTTGTCCGCCGCCATCTCGCGCTCGCCCTGGAAGACCCGGATGGTCACCGCGGTCTGGCTGTCCTCGGCGGTCGAGAAGACCTGGCTCTTCTTGGTCGGGATCGTGGTGTTGCGCTCGATCAGCTTGGTCATGACGCCGCCCAGGGTCTCGATGCCGAGCGACAGCGGCGTGACGTCGAGCAGCAGCACGTCCTTGACGTCGCCCTTCAGGACGCCGCCCTGGATCGCCGCGCCGCAGGCCACCACTTCGTCGGGATTGACACCGCGGTGCGGCTCCTTGCCGAAGAAGGCCTTCACGGTCTCGACGATCTTCGGCATGCGGGTCATGCCGCCGACCATGATCACTTCGTTGATCTCGCCCGGCGACACGCCGGCGTCCTTGAGCGCCGCGCGCACTGGCTTCATGGTGCGCTCGACGAGATCGTCGACCAGGGCCTCGAGCTTGGCGCGGGTCAGTTTAATGTTGAGATGCTTGGGGCCGGAAGCGTCGGCGGTGATGTAGGGCAGATTGATCTCGGTCTGGACCGAGGCCGAAAGCTCGATCTTGGCCTTTTCCGCGGCTTCCTTGAGGCGCTGCAGCGCCAGCTTGTCGTCGCGCAGGTTGATGCCCTGCTCTTTTTTGAACTCCTCGGCGAGATACTCGATAATGCGCGAATCGAAGTCTTCGCCGCCGAGGAAGGTGTCGCCGTTGGTCGACTTGACCTCGAAGACGCCGTCGCCGATCTCGAGAACCGAAATGTCGAAGGTGCCGCCGCCCAGGTCATAGACCGCGATCACCCCGCTGTCGCGCTTGTCCAGGCCGTAGGCCAGGGCCGCCGCGGTGGGCTCGTTAATGATGCGCAGCACGTCCAGCCCGGCGATCTTGCCGGCGTCCTTGGTGGCTTGGCGTTGCGAGTCGTTGAAATAGGCCGGCACCGTGACGACGGCCTCGGTAATGCTCTCGCCCAGGTAGTTTTCCGCCGTTTCTTTCATCTTTTGCAAGATGAAAGCGGAGATCTGGGAGGGACTGTACTTTTCGCCGCCCGCTTCGACCCAGGCATCGCCGCTATCGGACTTGATGATCTTGTAGGGGACGAGATCCTGGTCCTTCTTGGTCGTGGGGTCGTCGTAGCGGCGGCCGATCAGCCGCTTGATCGCAAACAGCGTGTTTTCTGGATTGGTCACCGCCTGGCGCTTGGCCGGCTGGCCCACCAGCCGTTCGCCGGAGTCGGCGAAGGCGACCATTGACGGGGTGGTGCGGTTGCCTTCCGCGTTCTCGATGACCTTGGCGTCCTTGCCGTCCATGACGGCAATACAGGAATTGGTGGTCCCGAGGTCGATTCCGATAACTTTGCCCATTGTCGTTCCTTCCTTCAGCGAATCCCGTCGGCGGCCTCGCAAAGCCAAAGCACCGCCGGGTGGATCCCCAAATTTGCGGTTGGATGAAAAACCATAAGGTTCATCGGGCTATATAGGCCTTTTGGCACAGAGAACAAGGCGGAAATCGAGGTAAATTCCCCCATTTCCGCCCGATTTCGCTGGTCTTTTCGGGTCCAGCCAGCGGTTCGTGATACCCTCTTGTGGGTGATGTGGAAAGGATCGTATCTCTACCCATTCGGGGCCGGCGGACCGGGTCGGAGGGCCCGGGATGGCGAGGTCCCGGGATCGGACCGAATTTCGATGATCCTGGCAAGGAGGGAACGGCATGACAGATTCTGGTGAACGGCCGGACAGCGACCCGGTCTATCGGGCCGTTCTGATTGTGCTGGTGGCCAGTGTCATGGCCGGAGCCCTGCTCGCGGTCGCGGGGGAGTATCATTTCGACAGTCCGGCGATGCGGCAGGTCGGGGTCGGTGCGACGGTGGTCTCCGGCGCTATCTACTTTCTCTTCCGTTGGCTCGGCAAGCGCGCCCGGCGCCGGCGCGCCCCTGATTTGGACAACAAGAACTAGGGTCGGGCAGCGGTGCCCCAGGGCTGACCGGCCGACCGAAGGCGGAGCAGGAGAGGCGGTGGTGTCTGAAGGTTTCCGATACTTGCCCGAATGGCTCGATGCCGCCGCCCAGGTCGCTCTGCTGACCGATCTGCGGGCGGTCCTGACAGAGGCGCCGTTCTATCGTCCCGTCATGCCGCGCAGCGGCCGGCCCCTGACCGTGCAGATGAGCAACGCCGGGTCCCACGGTTGGATCACCGATCGCACAGGCTATCGCTACGAGCGGCGCCACCCGGTCACCGGGCGGCCTTGGCCGGCGATACCGGATCGCCTCTTGGATCTGTGGCACCAGGTGGGCGGCTATGGCCTGGCGCCGGAGTGCTGCCTGATCAACCACTATGACGGGACGGCGCGCATGGGTCTTCACCAAGACCGCGACGAGGAGGATCTGGCTGCCCCGGTGGTCTCGCTCTCGCTCGGCGACAGCGCGGTCTTTCGCCTCGGCGGCCCGCTGCGCAAGAGCCCGACCCGCTCGATGAAGCTGCACAGCGGCGATGTCGTGGTCCTGGGCGGCCAGTCCCGGCTCGCCTTTCACGGTATCGACCGTGTGCTCGCGGGGTCGAGTCGTCTGTTAGGCGACAGCGGCTATCATGACGGCGGCCAGTTCGAAGGGGGCCGCATCAATGTTACCCTCAGACGGGTGACCGGGTCTGACTAGGCTTCGGTGTCGATCGTGCCGCCGGGATCGGCGGCGCCCTTTTCGTCGCCGCCGGACACCCCGGTGTCGGGGGCCGCGGCGCTCTTGGCGGGGCCGCCCTTGGCGACGGCGACCCGGGCCGGGCGCAGCAGGCGATCATGCAGACGATAGCCGCGCTGCATCACCTGGACCACCGTTCCCGAAGGCTTGGATGGGTCGGGCAGCTCGAACATCGCCTCGTGAAGATGCGGATCGAAGGGCAGATCGAGGGGCTCCAGACGCTCGACCTTGTGGCGGTCCAGAACGCTGTTCAGTTCCCGCTCGATCAACTGGACGCCGGTCAGAACGGACTGGACAGCCTCGTCCGCCGCGGCGGTGTCCTGGGGCATCGCCTCAAGGGCCCGCTCCAGATTGTCGGCCACGCCGATGATGTCGCGCAGCAGCGAGACGCCGCCATACTTGATGGCCTCCTCGCGATCGCGCTGGGCGCGCCGGCGCACGTTCTCGGTCTCGGCGATCGCCCGCAGAAGCTGGTCCTTGAGGGTCGCGACCTCCGCCTCCAGTTCCGCTTCGCGGCCGGTCTCGGGCGCGACCTCGGTCTCGGGGTTCGCCGCCGGTTCGGCAGTTTGCGCGGTCTTCTCCGGCGCGTCCGTCGCCGGATCCTGGTGCTTTGCCTCGGATTCTGCCGTCGCCTTGTCTTCGGCCATCACCCTTGCCACTCCTCGTAATTTCTGTTGCCCGCGTATCGCGCCGGCAAAACCCTCGCCAACAAAAAGATCAATGTGGGGTGTGACGCAAGGAGGTCAAGCGATCAAGGGCGAAATCAGCCGATCAGGCGCGAGATGACCTTGGCGGTGTAGTCCACCATCGGAATGATGCGCGCGTAGTTGATCCGGGTCGGCCCGATCACGCCGATGGCGCCGACAATCTGCTGTTGCGAGTTGTTGTAGGGAGCGATCACGATGGAGCAGCCAGAGATCGAAAAGAGGTCGCTTTCCGCACCGATATAGATCCGCACGCCTTCGGCGGTATCGGTCAGGTCGAGCAGGTTGGCAAAGGCTTCCTTGGTCTCGAGAACGTGGAACAGCTGGCGGATCCGCTCCAGGTCCTCGATGGCGGTGATGTCTTCCAGGAGCTGCGCCTGGCCGCGCAGGATCAGCGCGCCGCTCGGATTGGGCCCTTTGCTGTGTTGACTGTCGGTCCAGGTTGCCAGACCCGACTCGATCACCCGGCGGGTGAGTTCGTCGAGCTCGGCGCGCTGCTTGGTCATTTGGTTGCGGATTGTCTGCAGCGCCTCGCCCAGGGTTCGGCCGACCAGCTTGTCGCTCAGGAAGTTGCTGGCCTCGACCAGAGAGGAGGCCGGCAACCCGGTCGGTACGTCGATGATGCGGTTCTCGACAGTGCCGGAGGCGAAAACGATCACCACCAGGGCACGGCCGGGTCCGAGCGAGACGAATTCGATGTGCTTCAAGGGCTCGGACAGCTTGGGCGCCACGACCAGCCCGACGCAGCGCGACAGGCCGGAGACCACGCCGGTGGCCTCCATCAGGACCTCGGACATGGATTTGCCGCCGACGGCGCACTGGCTTTCGATCTGCGCGCGTTCCTCCGCCGTCAGGTTGCCCAGCTCGAGCAACCCATCGACGAAGAGCCGCAGCCCGAGGTCCGTCGGCAGCCGCCCGGCGGAGGTGTGCGGCGCATAGAGCAGGCCCAGGTCCTCGAGGTCCGCCATGGCGTTGCGCACGGTGGCTGGCGAAAGGTCCATGCCGAGCTTGCGCGACAGGGTGCGCGAGCCCACCGGTGCGCCGGTCTCCACATAGGCGTCGACGACCAGCCGAAGGATGTCCTTCGAGCGTTCGCTCAGGTCCATGATTGTCGGTTGTGACATACTATCCAATCGCACCTGACCGCGTGACTCTCAACTTAGGCAGCAGGCGGTTCAGCGTCAACGCGCCGGAGCCCGACTATAGGGCCGAACGTCCGCCGCCGCCAAGCCGCCGTCTTCCGTCGCGCCGCGACCCCAGGTCCCGAGCGCCCTGGACGCGGCAGGTGCCATGGGATACCACTGCCCGGCAGAACCGGATTTTGTCCCAGGAGAGCCGGGAGAGGCTGTCCCGGGGCGGCTAGAGCACTTCTTTGTTACATGGAACCATTTGATGGGTCATAGGCGATCATTCGGGAAGGCGCGCTGTGCGGCGCGATGCTAAAGCATCGGGCAAACAGCGGAACGCACCCCGGAACGCACCCCCATTGGGAGAGGGGGATCTCCTATGGCCCACCGAAGGCCGGGTTCTTTTGCCTTCTGGCCGCGTTCCGCTTCTCGACCGATACCCGTATCGCTCTTCGAAGCGCGCCTTGCCAGAAGACAAAATAATCCCGGTCAAATGATTCCATGTAACAAAGAAGTGCTCTAGACAAAGCCCTGGCCGTTTCAAGGCCTGCGCGATTGACCATCAGAACTGGAGACGACCATGCGACCATCGGGCCGTGCCCTTGATGAACTGCGAAAGGTGACCTTGGAGACCGGATTCAACCGCTATGCCGAGGGTTCCTGTCTCGCCCGCTTCGGAGAAACACACGTGCTTTGCACGGCGTCGGTGGAGACCTCGGTGCCGCCCTTCTTGCGCAACTCGGGCCGGGGGTGGGTGACCGCCGAGTATGGCATGCTGCCGCGATCGACCCACACCAGATCCGACCGCGAGGCGGCCCGCGGCAAGCAGTCCGGCCGCACCCAGGAGATCCAGCGTTTGATCGGACGCGCCCTGCGCGCGGTGACCAACTTGCGGGGTTTCGGCGAGCGCCAGATCCGCATCGACTGCGACGTTCTGCAGGCCGACGGGGGGACCCGGACGGCGGCCATTACGGGCGGTTATGTCGCCCTGCACCTGGCGTTCCAGCATATGCTGGACATCCAGGCGATCGAGGCCCTGCCCTTGACCGACCAGGTTGCCGCCGTGTCCTGCGGCCTTCACCAGGGCGAGGTTGTGCTCGATTTGGACTACGACGAGGATTCAAACGCCGAGGCCGATGCCAATTTCGTCCTGACCGGCGGCGGCGGCATCGTCGAGATTCAGGGAACCGCCGAGAAGGACCCCTTTACCAGGGCGCAGTTCGACGGCCTGCTGACCTTCGCCGAGCAGGGCGTGGTTCAGCTCGTGGAACTGCAAAAGCGCGCCCTGGGCCTGGATTGATCCCAAGCTTGGATTGATCCCGGGCCAGCATGCCAGGTCAGGCGGCGTGGCTCTCCGCCGCCTGTGACAAGAGGGCGTGAATGGCGTCGGGATTATCGGTTCCGCGAAGCTTGTCGCAGACCGAGCGGTCGCGCAGCAGGCGCGAGACCCGGGCCAGGGCCTTGAGATGATCCGCCCCGGCGGTTTCCGGCGCCAGCAGGACGCAGATCAGGTCGACCGGCTGGTCGTCGATCGCGTCGAAGTCAACGGGCGTCTCGAGCCGGGCAAAGAGGCCATGCAACCGCTCCAGGTCCGGCAGCTTGCCATGAGGAATACCGATTCCGTGGCCGACCCCCGTGGTACCCAGTCGTTCGCGCTCGATCAGCACGTCGAAGATTGCGCGTTCAGCGAGGCCGGTCAATTCCGCAGCCTTTTTGGCCAGCTCCTGAAGCGCTTGTTTCTTGCTCGTGACCTTGAGGTTCGCGAGCACACCTTGTGGTTCGATCAATGAGGTGATCTCCATCTTCTACTCTAGAACAGGCTTTCATGGCGTGGCGCGCTTGACGGGCAGCCACGCCGAGACCGCCCATCGGACGGTTTGTCGGTAAAGTCGGGCTCCCCCTCGCCGACCTGTCCTAGCCTAATTCCCGAGTCGATTGCCATAAATAGTTCTACTTCTTCGAACGCCGTTCCAAGTCGACTGACTCACTAGTCCTGTGCATTGCCGTGTGGATCGATCCACCCGATGTTCCCGTCCTGACGGCGGTAGATCATGTTCAGGCCGCCGTGTGCGGAGTTGCGAAACATCAAGGCCGGCATTTCGGCCAGGTCCATCCGCATCACCGCTTCGCTTACGGTCAGACTGTTGATTTCGGTGGCCATTTCGGCCACGACGACCGGCTGCGCTTCGCTCTCGTCGCCAGTGCTGTCGATCTCCTCTTCGTCGCCGAATTCACCGGACAGGATGTACTGCTGCGCCGGCAAAGCCTCGGCCTGTTCGCGGCCGTGGTGTTCGCGCAATCGGCGCTTGTGCCGCCGCAACCGCTTGGAAAGCCGCTCGCTGGTGACGTCGAAGGACGCATAAGCGTCCCCGGCTTCGCCTTGGGCTTCCATGTTGATGCCACGGCCCACGTGAGCTGTGATGTTGGTCCGATAAAGATGGTTGCCTTCGCGCGCCATCGTCACGGTCACTTCGACCGCGTCGCCGAAATACTTGTGGAGTGTCCGCTCCATGGCGTCGTGCACATGGCCGCGAAGGGCATCGCCGATATCGAGCTGCTTTCCTTGTATGGATAGCTGCATAAGTTCTTGGCCTGTTACGGAGTCATCTCTGAGCCGCGACAAAAGCATAACGGCTCCGGGTGAGCGCGCGCAAGGTAGTGATGGGCCTGGAGCGAGTCAAGGCCGCCGGCGGCCTTCGATGCGATTGTTCCCTGGCCTGCACTTGCGTTCGATATGGGTCTGTAACTCATTGGTCTAAAGGGAATATTCCTGTATCGCCTTGCGCCGCCGCCGCTCGACCGATGAGGGAATCCGCATGGCATCACGATACTTTGCGACCGTGCGGCGGGCGATTTCCACGCCATCGCGGCGCAGGATATCCACAATCGAATCGTCGGACAGGATCTGTTTTGGAGCCTCCTGGTCGATCAGCAGACGGATTCGATGACGGATCGCTTCGGCCGAGTGGCTGCCGCCATCGCTGGCGGCGATGGAGGCCGAGAAGAAGTACTTCAGTTCGTAGATGCCGCGCGGCGTTGCGATGTACTTGTTCGAGGTGACACGGCTGACGGTGGACTCGTGGAGCTCGACGACCTCGGCGATGTTTTTCAGGGTCAGGGGCCGCAGATGGGCGACCCCCTTGCGAAAGAAGGCGTCCTGCTGGCGCACGATCTCGCCGGAGACCTTGAGGATCGTGGTGGCGCGCTGGTGGAGCGCCTTGACCAGCCAGTTGGCGGTCTGGAACCGCTCGCTCAGGTAGTCGAGATCTTGCTTCTTGCGGGTCCTGGCACAGATTTCCTGATAGTAGGTCTCGTTGACCAGCACCCGCGGCAGGGACTCGGCGTTCAACTCCACCGACCATTTTCCCGACCGGAGCGGGCGCAGCAGAATGTCGGGGATCAGCGGCTGAATCGGCGCGTCGTCGAAGGACAGCGCCGGTTTTGGGTCGAGCGCCTTCAACTCGCTCAGCATGTCGAGAACATCGTCTTGATCGACGCCGCAAAGCGGGATTAGCGCCGAAAGCCTGCCCTCCGAGACCAAGTCCAGGTTGGCCAGAAGCGCCGCCATGGCGGGGTCGAGCCGGTTGCGCTCGGCGAGCTGAAGCGCGAGACACTCGGCCAGGTCGCGGGCGAACAGACCGGTCGGCTCGAACTGTTGGACCTGTTGCAGGACGGCTTCGACACGCGCGACCGGACAGCCGAGCAGCGTCGCGATTTCCGGCAGCTCGCTCGTCAGGTAGCCCGCTTCATCGAGCGAGTCGATCAAGTGGGCGCCGATCAGGCGATCGACCGGATCGGCCACGGTCAGGACCAACTGGTCCATGAGATGACTGCGCAGGGTGACCTCGTTGCGCAGTTGCTGGTCGAACTCCCCCTCGGCGTTCGAAGGGCTGCTGCCTGCCGACGACCGGGCCTCGCGTTCGAGCAGGCCGCTGGCCTCGTAGCCTCCCGGCTCGTCGGCCGGTCCGTTGCTGTCGTAGTGATTCTCGAAATCAGTGTCGAGCGGGCCGTCTTTGTCCGCGGTCAAGCGGTCGCCGCTGCTGTGGTCCCAACTATCCGGCGCCGAGGTATCTGACTGGCCGTCCTCTGCGAGGCCCTCGGCGGCGCCACTTTCGCCGCCATCGCGCCAGTCGTCCAAAGAGGCCTCCGGCGCGGTCCCCGCGTCGGGTTGTGCTGGGCCAGACTCCGGTTCCTCGTCCCTCTCCAGCAGCGGGTTCTGTTCCAGTTCCCGCTCGAGAAAGGCTGCCACCTCGATATTCGAGAGCTGCAGCAGTTTGATTGCCTGCTGCAATTGCGGCGTCATGACGAGGCTTTGGCTCTGGCGAAGCTCGAGTCGTTGTGTCGCCGCCATGATGGTTAATTTAGTTAGAGACTAAATCTTTCGCCCAGGTAAACGCGGCGCACGTCCTCGTGCGACACGATCTCTTGGGGAGCGCCCTCCATCAGGACCCGTCCTTCGTGGATGATATAGGCGCGGTCCACGATATCCAACGTTTCGCGCACGTTGTGGTCGGTGATCAGAACGCCGATGCCGCGATCCTTCAGATGGGAGACGAGATCGCGAATGTCGCTTACGGCAATCGGATCGATCCCGGCCAAGGGCTCGTCGAGCAGGATGAACTTGGGTTGCGACGCGAGCGCGCGGGCAATCTCGACCCGCCGCCGTTCGCCGCCGGAGAGCGCCAGGGCTGGGGTGCGGCGCAGATGGCTGATCGAGAATTCGGCCATCAGCTCGTCGAGCTGGGCTTCGCGTCGCTGCCGGTCCGGCTCAATGACCTCGAGCACCGCGCGGATGTTCTGTTCCACTGTCAGACCGCGAAAGATCGATGCTTCCTGCGGCAGATAGCCGACGCCCAGACGCGCGCGCCGGTACATCGGCATATCTGTGATATCGTGGTCATCCAGCGTCACCCAGCCGGTATCGGGCGATAGCAGTCCGGTGATGATGTAAAAGCAAGTCGTCTTGCCGGCGCCGTTGGGGCCCAAGAGGCCGACCGCCTCGCCCCGTTGCAGCCCGATGCTCACGCCGCGCAACACGGGGCGTTTCTTGAAGGACTTGCCGATATTGACCGCGACCAAGCCGGTGTTGTCGCTGACCAGCTTCGGACCGGGCCCGCTGTCGGGCCCGGCCGCGGGATCGCCGGGCCTGTCTTTCGGGCCCTGACCGGTGGGCGCGCTAGGACCGCTCGCCTTCGGGTCTTGCGTCATTGCGTTTCCCCAGCTTTCGTTTCCGAGCCTTCCTGTTCGGTCCCGGCATCGTCCTGGCTCTTGTTCCGGCTTGTCGGATTCGCCTTGGGCAGGATCAACCCCTGGACCCGACCTTTATCCTCGCTTCCCGGTGCGTTGCCAAGCAACTTGCTGATTCCGGTGACGAGGTCGACCTCGGCATACTGGCCGTTCATCTGGTTTTCCTCGCGGGTGATCTTGACGTCGCCGCGCAGGGTCGCGAACTCGCGCTCGACGAAGTAGATGCCTTCCTCGCCCTCGACATAATCGGTCGGTGTGCGGATCCGCACATTGCCTTTGCCTTCGACGCGCTCGACCTCGAGCTTTTCCGTGGCGCCGTCAATAAAGTGGGCGACCAGCACTTCGGCATTGATTTTCTTGTCCTCGTGGATGGCCTGCGCGTCACCCCGCGCCACGGCGATCTTGCGCTCTTCCCAGTACTCGAGGGAATCCCGTGCCGTGATCGTGTCCTTGCCGTCCTTGGTGACCATTTTCAGGTTGTTGCCGCGCATGACCATGACCGCATCGTCCAGGCTATAGGTCGCGGTGTCGCCGGTGATGGTCTCGTTGGCGGATTGGATCAGGACATCGCCCTCGGCGACCAGCAGATAGATCTCGGAGCTGCTCTCTTCGCTTTCCCGGTAGTAGGCCTTGAGAAGCTCGGCGTTGATCGTGACCTCGCCGTTGACGGCGCGGGCCTTGCCGCGCGCCAAATAGAGCTTCTCATCGCGATGCCATTCGATGCCCTCTTCGGCGTAGACTTCGAGGGGCTCGTCGCTTGACTGCAGATTGGCAAGGCCCTGGGCCTGTGCGCCTGACAGTGGCAGCGCGGCTAGAATCGAAGCCAGCCAGAAGAACGCCGTCAGCAGCAGCACATCGGCAATGGTCAGGTGCCACGCGGACGCTTCTTTCGATCGCACCGTCACGGCGTGTCCGTTGCCCCCTTGGCAAAGAGCACGGCCTTGCTCTTGCCGGTGAAAACAATAATCGCGCCCTTGTCGAATACCTGGAACCCCTCCGCGTTGATGACCCCGGCGGGACCCTGGCCCTCGACTGTCTGGTCGCCCCATGCCAAGCCTTCCTTCAAATCGACCCGGGCCAATTCGGTGCGTAGTTCGAAGCCGTCGTCATGGAACAGATTGACAGCCCCGTCGAGCTGCAACAACTCCTCGGCCCGGTCGAACTGACCACTCAGGGCGGTCAGGGTGATCCAGGTTCCGTCGGTCAGGGTGATGTCGGCCTGGGGACTGACCAGATCGATCTCCTCGCTGTCCTTGTGCGACTGGGTCGCCCGGTCGGCCGAAAGGTTAAACGGCTGTTCGTTCTCGTCGACCCCGGAAAAGCGCGCGCGCGCCATGCTGAGGTTGGAGGCCTCCTGGACGATGTTCTTGAACCCGCCGGGGTCGAACAGATCGTCATCGGGGACCAGGTGCGGCCAGGCGATGACAAGTATGACCAGGCCCAGGGCGGTCGCGGGCAGGATCACCTTCATCCAGCCGACAAAGATGGAGTAGCTGTTTCGGGACGAGAGCCGCCGCGGCTGGGTCCTGGATCGGCGCGTTGGCGCAGTCCGGCTATCCCTGGGCGGTGTCTCCTGGGACTGCCCGACCACCGCCATTTACGCGATACCGGCGCGCAGGCAGTCGTGGACCCGAATGATTCCGACCGGCTGGTCCGCCTCGACGACGAAGAGGGTCGTGATAGCGTTGCGGTTCATGATGCCGAGCGCCTCAACCGCCAGGGCCTGGGCGCGAATCGTCTTGGGCTTGGCGGTCATGACCTCCGCGACCGTGAGATTCAGCAGCGCCGGGCCCATATGGCGGCGCAAATCGCCGTCGGTGACGATCCCCGCCAGGCGCCCGTCGGAATCGGTCACGCCGATACAGCCGAAGGTCTTTTCGGTCATGATCAGGATCGCCTCGGACATCAAGGTCCCGGGCGCGCAAAGGGGCACCTCCTGGTGACCATGCATCAGGTCCGTGACCCGCAACAGGCGGCGTCCCAGGGAGCCCCCAGGGTGGAGCAGGCGGTAATCGTCCTTGGTGAAGCCTTTGCGCGACAGCAGCGCCACCGCCAGGGCATCGCCGAGTGCCAGCATCAAGGTGGTCGAGGTGGTCGGTGCCAGGCCCATGGGGCAGGCCTCCGGCGACTGCGGCAGGATCAGCGCGACATCCGCGGCCTCGGCCAGCGTGGATTTGCGCTGGCCGGCGATCGCAATCAGCGGAATGGCGTAGCGCCGGCTGTAGGCGATGGTGTCGTCGAGTTCGGCGGTGTTGCCCGAGTAGGACAGGGCGATGATCGCGTCGTCGCGCGCGATCATGCCGAGATCGCCGTGGCTCGCTTCGCCAGGATGGACGTAGAGAGAAGGGCTGCCGGTCGAGGCCAGGGTCGCCGCGATCTTATTGCCGATATGGCCGCTCTTGCCCATGCCGGTGACCACGATCCTGCCGCGGGCTTTCTCCAGCAGGTCGAGGGCCGCCGAGACACTGGTCCCGAGGCCGGCGTCGAGACAGGCACTCATGGCGGCGACGGCCTCGGCCTCGGTCTTCAGGACATCGCGCACCACGGCGATATCTTCGGCCTCGCGCGGTGCCGTTGCGTCCTGTGCCAATGTCCTTTCAGTGCCCATCTTGTCTTCGGTCCTCGCTCTCGCCTGTCGCCCTGCCCGAAGTTCCTCGCTCCGCCGCGATCGGACGCGGAGACCGATCGGACTCCTGAAACGATCGCGAACTCCGGGACGCGGCTGGCCGCCATCCTTGGTTCGTATTTTCAGGAGTGCGCGAAAATATCGACATCGTCCCAGCCAGCCAAGTCCAACATGGCACGGCGGGGCAGAAAAGAGAAGCAGGCCTCGGCCAGCTCGTGGCGGCCCTCGCGCGCCAACATGGCGTCGAGTCGCTCGCGCAGGCGATGCAGATAGAGGACATCGCTGGCCGCGTAGCGCAACTGATCCTCGGTCAACTCGTCGGCGCCCCAGTCGGAAGACTGCTGCTGTTTCGACAGGTCGATGCCCAGAAGTTCCTTGCACAGATCCTTCAGGCCGTGGCGGTCGGTGTAGCTGCGCGCCAGCTTGGAGGCGATCTTGGTGCAGTAGACCGGCGCGCAGGTCACGCCCAGGTAGTGCGCGATGACCGCCAGGTCGAAGCGGCCGAAATGAAAAATCTTCGTGATTGCCGGATCGGTCAGGAGTTTTTTCAGGTTCGGCGCCGCGAAGTTCTGCTTGAACTGCACCAGATGGCATTCGCCGTCGCCGGCGGAGAGCTGCAGCAGGCAGAGACGATCGCGCTTGACCTCAAGGCCCATGGTTTCGCTGTCGATTGCAATGCTGTCCCCGAAGGTCAAACGATCGGGCAGATCGAATTCGTGATGATGGATCGTGCCTGCTGTCACGGATGGATCATTCCCTCTTCGCACGCCGCCTCCTGCATGGCCTCGAATGCCAGGCCACGAACGCCGGATCCTGGGTGCCGGAACACCGGCGAATACTCTTGAATCCGGCGGGTCGCTTCATCTCTGGTCACCATAGAGGGGCTTTTAGGGCTGTCAACTTTACCGGGGCCTTAGTACAATGAAAACAAGTACCTTCTGCCTCGCGTCGCTGGATTCAGGAGACGTTCGGCGGGCAGCCACGGGGAGGTTTAGCGATGGGCCGGCAGGTGACGGTGTTTGGCGGCTCGGGCTTTGTCGGGCGCTCGCTCGTGCGTCTCCTTGCCCGGCGCGGCTGGACGGTTCGGGTCGCGGTGCGCCGGCCCGGCCAGGCGCGCGACCTGCAACCGCTCGGCGACGTCGGCCAGATCGTGGCGGTCCCCTGTCGGGTCCAGGACCCGGCCCTGGTGCGCGAGGCCCTGGCCGGCGCCGATGGCGTGGTCAACCTGACCGGCATTCTCTACGAAAAGGGCAGCCAGACCTTCGATGCCATCCATCGCGACGGTGCCGCGACCATCGCGCGGGCCGCCGCGGAAGCCGGCGTCGGCCGGCTGGTGCAGATGTCGGCTCTGGGCGCGGCCGCCGACTCGCCGTCGCGCTATGCCCAATCCAAGGCGGCCGGCGAGGCCGCCGTGAAAGAGGCCTTTCCGGGCGCCTGCATCGTGCGCCCCAGCGTGGTGTTCGGTCCCGGCGACAGCTTTTTCAACCGCTTTGCCGCGATGGCCCTGATCTCGCCTTGCCTTCCGCTCATTGGCGGTGGCCGCACCAGGTTTCAGCCGGTCTTCGTCGGCGATGTGGCGCAGGCCATCGTGGCCTGTCTCGAGGATCCGGCCCAGGCCGGCAAGACGTTCGAACTGGGCGGCCCGCAGGCCTATGGCTTTCGCGAGTTGTTGGAACTGCTGCTGAGGGAGATCGGGCGCCGCCGGCTGCTGCTCAATCTGCCGGTCGGATTGGCGCTGTTCCAGGCGGCCTTCCTGGAACTGCTGCCCGACCCGCCGCTGACGCGCGATCAGGTCCGTTTGCTGGGCCGCGATTCTGTCGTCGGCGAGGGGGCGCTCGGGCTGGCCGACCTGGGCGTCGAGGCCCGCTCGATCGAGCTCATTCTGCCCGATTACATTTCCTGCTACAGGGTTGGCGGCCCCTACCGCGACAACTTGCCGACCTGAACCCGCGGGCTCGCAGGCCGGTCAGGCGCCCCAGTAGATCCAGCACAGCAGGGCGCCGCCCAGGACCGTTCGATAGAGCACGAAAATCGTGAAGTTGGCCCGGTTCAGCCAGCCGATGAGCACGGCGATCGACGCCAGGGCGGCGAAGAACGACAGCAGGACCGCGACCAGCGCATCCAGTCCCAGTGCGATGTTCCCGGCCCGGTATAGGTCCTGGGCGATCAGGACGGCGGGGGCGGCGATGGCCGGGATCGACAGCAGCAGCGAAAAGCGCGCGGCCTCGGCCGGCTCGAAACCGAGAAAACGGGCCATGGTCATGGTGATGCCGGACCGGCTCGTGCCGGGGATCAGCGCCAGGATCTGGGCCAGGCCGATGGCCAGGGCCGAGACCCAGGTCATATGCTCAATGCGCCGGATGGTCATGCCGGTCCGGTCGGCCAGGAACAGCAAGATGCCAAAACCAAGGGTCGCCCAGGCGACAATTTCGACATTGTGCAGGTGGAGGACGATCTCGTCCTTGTAGATCAGGCCGACCAGGCCCAGGGGAATTGTCCCGATCACGAGATAGAGGGCGAGGCGCGCGCCCTTGTCGAAGCGCAGCGTTGCCAGACGGGCCGTCCCGAGGGCCATTTGTCCGATGTCGCGGCGGAAATAAACGCAAACCGCGAAGAGGGTGCCCAGATGAACGGCGATATCGATGGTCAGGCGATCCGCCATGGTCTGCTGGGGCAGGTCGACCCCGGCGCGATCGAGCATTTCCCAGGCCAGCACCAAGTGGCCCGAGGAGGAAACCGGCAAGAACTCCGTGATCCCCTGAACGAGGGCCAGGATGACGATGTGCAAAAGAAGCACGAAACGGCGCCCCTTCCAAAGGATTCCGGTAGATTCGCCCCCCACATTCCGATGGCCGCTGTGCGGATGCCGTCTTTCGCGGCGGCAGGCCACGCGGGATCCCAAAGCAGGGCGAGACCCGGTTTGGCGGGCTTATATCACTGCCATTAGAGTCCAGCCAGAAGGGAATATAGTCCCAAATCGGACCTAAATATCACAGAAAGTTCCCCGGATTTTTGACAGGCGGGGCCGGGTTTCGCAAAGTGTGACCAATATAGGTCAATTTGGCTGACTTAATGCAGGGAAATGGGTCGCCATACCCCTCGAACTCGTTTATAAACGCGGTTAACCGGCGCGGGGCGCACGCCGTCGGTTTCAGGGCACAGAGTAAGGTCGGAGGCAATCTTGTCGAAAAGAATGCTGCAGTTCGTGGAGACGCCGGGACGCATGCCCGACAAACGGGGGGCGGACGCCAGGCTTACGGATTTCGCCGAGATCTATCAGGACTATGCGCCCGAGGCGGCGGCGGAGCAGTCCAGCCGCTGTTCGCAGTGCGGCGTGCCCTTCTGCCAGGTGCACTGCCCGCTCCACAACAACATTCCCGACTGGCTGATGCTGACCGCCGAGGGCCGTCTCGAGGAGGCGTTCGAGCTGGCTCAGGCGACCAACAATTTTCCCGAGATCTGCGGGCGGATCTGTCCCCAGGACAGACTCTGCGAAGGCAATTGCGTGATCGAGCAGTCGGGTCACGGCACGGTGACGATCGGGTCGGTCGAAAAGTACATCACGGACACGGCCTGGGAACAGGGCTGGGTCAAGCCGGTCGTGCCGGCGCGCGAGCGCGAGCAGACCGTCGGCATCGTCGGAGCCGGACCCGCCGGCCTGGCGGCGGCCGAGGAGCTCCGGCGACAGGGCTATCAGGTGACGCTCTACGACCGCTACGACCGCGCCGGCGGTCTGATGATCTACGGCATTCCCAATTTCAAACTTGAAAAGTCGATTGTCGAACGCCGCACGCAGTTGCTGCGGGATGCGGGTGTCACCTTCATGTTGAATACCGAGGTCGGCCGGGACATCACCTTCGAAGACCTGCGCGCGCGTCACGACGCGCTGCTGATCGCGACTGGGGTCTACCGGGCCCGCGACGCGATGGTGCCGGGGGCCGGACTCGACAATGTTTTTCCGGCCATGCAGTACCTTACCGCGTCCAACCGCAAGGGACTCGGCGATGCCGTTCCAGCCTTCGACGACGGCATCCTGAACGCCGCGGGTAAGCAGGTGGTGGTCGTCGGCGGCGGCGATACGGCGATGGATTGCGTTCGCACCGCGGTGCGCCAGGGCGCCGCCTCGGTGCGCTGCCTCTACCGCCGCGACCGCCAGAACATGCCGGGCTCCCTGCGCGAGGTCGGCAATGCCGAGGAAGAGGGCGTGGAGTTCGTCTGGATGGCCGCGCCGGAGGCCTTCCTGGGCGACCAGAGCGTAACCGCCGTGCGCGCCCTGCGTATGCACCTGGGCATGCCCGACGCCACCGGCCGGCAGACCCCGCAGGTGATCGAGGGCAGCCAGTTCAAGATCGAGGCCGATCTGGTCATCAAGGCCTTGGGCTTCGACCCGGAGGACCTGCCCGGCCTCTTTGCCGCTCCCGACCTCCAGGTGACCGATTGGGGCACCCTCAAGGTCGAATTCCGCTCGATGGAGACCACGCTGGACGGCGTCTTCGGCGCCGGCGATATCGTCCGCGGCGCGTCGCTGGTGGTCTGGGCGATCCGCGACGGCCGCGATGCCGCCGCCCGGATCGACGCCTATCTGGCCGGCAAGCGCGCCGGGCTTGCGGCGGAACGCCGGGCGGTTGCCTGAAGAATGGGGCCTGAAGAATGGGGCCTGAAGAATGGGAACGAGGGGAGATCGGCCTATGACACCGCGGGACCGTGGCGAGCGGGAGATCGCGCTCTGGGAAAGCAACGCCCGGCACCTCGAGGCGCGCGGCCTTTACCGGGCCGCCGACGAACATGACGCCTGCGGCGTCGGGCTGGTCGCCTCGATCGACGGCGTGCCGCGGCGCGGCGTGGTCCTGGCCGGGATCGAGGCGCTGAAGGCGGTCTGGCATCGCGGCGCGGTCGATGCCGACGGCAAGACCGGCGACGGTGCCGGGATCCATGTACAGATCCCCCAGGCCTTCTTTCGCGAGCACATCGAGCGCACCGGTCATACCCCGGGCCGCGACAAGCTCGCCATCGGCATGGTCTTCCTGCCGCGCACCGACTACGGCGCCCAGGAGCGCTGCCGGGTCATCGTCGAGCGCGAGATTCTGCGCTTCGGCAACACGATTTACGGCTGGCGCCAGGTCCCGGTGAACATCGATGTGGTGGGCGAGAAGGCCAACATGACCCGTCCGGAGATCGAGCAGGTGATGATCGCCAACAGCCGCGGGGTCAGCAGCGAGCAGTTCGATATCGACCTCTTCATCATTCGGCGGCGCATCGAAAAGGCCATCCAGGAAGAATCGATCCAGGGCTTCTACATCTGTTCGCTGTCCTGCCGGTCGGTGATCTACAAGGGGATGTTTCTGGCCGAACAGCTCTCGTCATTTTATCCCGATCTGGCCGATAGCCGCTTCAGCTCCAACTTCGCCATCTTTCATCAGCGCTACTCTACCAATACCTTTCCGACCTGGCATTTGGCCCAGCCCTTCCGGGTCCTGGCGCACAACGGTGAGATCAACACCCTGCGCGGCAACGAAAACTGGATGAAGGCCCATGAGTGCCGCATGTCGTCGGAGGTCTTTGGCGAGTCCATCGAAGATCTCAAGCCGGTGATCGCCTCGGGCTCCTCGGACTCGGCCGCGCTCGATTCGGTGGCCGAGCTGATGGTGCGCGGCGGGCGCGACCTGCCGATGGTCAAGGCCATGCTGATCCCCGAGGCCTGGTCGCGCGTCCCCTCGATGGCGGGCGACCACAAGGCGCTCTACAGCTACTGCCATTCGGTCATGGAACCCTGGGACGGCCCGGCGGCGATCTGCGCCTACGACGGACGCTGGGCGGTGGCGGGCATGGACCGCAACGGCTTGCGGCCCCTGCGCTATGCCCTGACCGACGATGGCCTGCTCTTTGCCGGCTCGGAAACCGGCATGGCGCGCATTCGCGAGGAAACCATCGTCGAGAAGGGCCGTCTGGGTCCGGGCCAGATGATTGCCATCGACCTGCACCAGGGCCGGCTGTTCCATGATCACGAGATCAAGGATCACCTGGCCGCGACTCAGCCCTTTGGCGACTGGATCGACAATATTACGGTGATCGACGATCTGGTGCCGCCCGATGCCGGCGAGAAAGCGACCTTCGCGGGCGAGGCGCTGCGCCGTCGGCAGCTCACCTTCGGCGTGACGATGGAAGAGCTCGAGTTGATTCTCCATCCCATGGTCGAGAGCGCCAAGGAGGCCATAGGCTCCATGGGAGACGACGTGCCGCTTGCCGTGCTGTCCGACGGCTACCGCGGTCTGCACCACTTCTTCCGGCAGAACTTCAGCCAGGTCACCAACCCGCCGATCGATTCCCTGCGCGAGCGGCACTTCATGACCCTGAAGACCCGCCTTGGCAATCTCGGCAACATTTTGGGCGAGGACGAAACCCAGTGCCGCCTCCTGCAGCTCGATTCGCCGGTGCTGAGCAATGCCGAGTTCGAGGCCATGGAAAGCTACATGGGCGAGACCGCGGCGCGCATCGACTGCGTGCTTCTGCCGGCGGAGGGCGAGAACGCGCTGTCCCTGGCTCTGGAGCGGGTGCGGCGCGAGGCGGAGAACGCGGTTCGCGCCGGCTGCGAGCACATCGTGCTCAGCGATCAAAGCGTCGACCGAGACCGCGCGCCGATCCCGATGATCCTGGCCACCGGTGCGGTGCACAGCCACCTGATACGCCAGAAACTGCGCACCTTCGTGTCCTTGAACGTCTGCTCGGGCGAGTGCCTGGACGTTCACTTTCTGGCCATCCTGATCGGGGTCGGGGCCACCACCGTCAATGCCTATCTGGCGCAGGATTCGATCGCGGAACGACGGGAAAGAGGTCTGTTCGGCAGCCTCAGTCTGGCCGACTGCATGCTGCGCTATAAGCAGGCGGTGGACGACGGTCTCTTGAAGGTCATGTCCAAGATGGGAATCTCGGTGCTCTCGTCCTATCGCGGCGGCTGCAACTTCGAGGCCGTCGGTCTCAGCCGGACCCTGGTCGACGAGTTCTTTCCCGGGATGCCGAGCCGGATTTCCGGCATCGGCCTGACAGGTATCCAACAAAAAGTGCTGACCCAACATCAGCGGGCCTGGGCCGGCGGCACCCTCACCCTGCCGGTGGGCGGCCTCTACCGCTATCGCCGCGGCGGCGAGCCCCATGCCTGGGAAGCCGGGACGATCCACACACTACAGAGCGCGGTGGCCAACGATTCCTACTCGACCTTCAAGAAGTTCAGCGCGGCCACGGACCGGCAGCCGCCGCGTTCGCTGCGCGATCTGCTGAGTTTCCGCTGGACCCAGGCCGAGGCCGTGCCGCTGGAGGAGGTCGAATCGATCACCGCGCTGCGCAAACGTTTCGTCACCCCCGGTATGTCGCTCGGCGCCTTGAGTCCGGAGGCCCACGGGACGCTGAACATCGCGATGAACCGGATCGGCGCCAAGTCCGACTCCGGCGAGGGCGGCGAGGACCGCGCGCGCTACCGGCCGCACGACAACGGCGACAACGAGAACTCCGCCATCAAGCAGGTGGCGTCCGGGCGATTTGGCGTCACCGCCGAATATCTCAATCAGTGCCGCGAGATCGAGATCAAGGTCGCCCAGGGGGCGAAGCCGGGCGAAGGCGGACAGCTGCCCGGCTTCAAGGTGACGGATATGATCGCGCGGCTGCGTCACTCGACCCCGGGGGTGATGCTGATCTCGCCGCCGCCGCACCACGACATCTATTCGATCGAGGATCTGGCGCAGCTGATCTACGACCTCAAGCAGATCAACCCCGACGCCAGGGTCTGCGTCAAACTGGTGGCGCGGTCGGGCATCGGCACCATTGCCGCCGGCGTCGCCAAGGCCAAGGCCGATGTCATCTTGATTTCCGGCAATGTCGGCGGAACCGGTGCCTCGCCCCAGACCTCGATCAAGTTCGCCGGTGTCCCCTGGGAGATGGGCCTCAGCGAGGTCCACCAGGTGCTGAGCCTGAACCGTCTGCGCCATACCATCATGCTGCGGACGGATGGCGGCATCCGGACCGGCCGCGATGTGGTGATCGCGGCCATGCTGGGCGCCGAGGAGTTCGGCATCGGCACCGCCGGCCTGGTTGCCATGGGCTGCATCATGGTGCGGCAGTGCCATTCCAACACCTGTCCGGTGGGCGTCTGCGTCCAGGATGAAAGATTGCGCGAAAAGTTCACCGGCACGCCGGAAAAGGTGGTCAACCTTTTCAGCTTCATCGCCGAGGAGGTCCGCGAAATCCTGGCGCGGCTCGGCGTGCGCAGCCTCACGGAGATTATCGGTCGGACGGATCTCTTGGTGCAGATCAGCCGCGGCGCTTCGCACCTCGACGACCTCGATCTCAACCCGCTGCTCGCGCAGGCCGAAACCGGCGATCAGCCGAGCTACTGCATCCTAGAGGGGCGCAACCAGGTGCCCGACGGTCTCGACGCCCAGATCATCGAGGACGCCGCCCCGCTGTTCAAGGTCGGCGAGAAGATGCAGCTGCAGTACACGGTGCGCAACGTGCACCGGGCGATCGGCGCCCGCCTGTCCTCGAAAATCACCCGGCAGTTCGGGATGACCGGCCTCAAACCCGGGCACGTCACCATCCGCCTGCGCGGCTCGGCCGGTCAGTCGCTTGGCGCCTTTGCCGTTCAGGGCATCAAGCTCGAGGTCTTCGGCGATGCCAACGACTATGTCGGCAAGGGACTCAGCGGCGGGGATATCGTGGTTCGTCCTCTGACTTCCAGTACTTTGCGGTCGAATGAAAACACAATCATCGGCAACACGGTCCTCTACGGCGCGACCGCCGGCACGCTCTTTGCCGCCGGTCAGGCCGGCGAGCGCTTCTGCGTGCGAAACTCGGGGGCCATCGCGGTGGTCGAAGGCTGCGGCTCCAACGCCTGCGAGTACATGACCGGCGGCGAAGTGGCGATTCTCGGCCCCGTCGGCCACAACTTCGCCGCCGGCATGTCCGGCGGTCTGGCCTATGTCTACGACAGCGACAGTTCGCTGCCCGAGCGCATCAACGATGACAGCGTGCTCTATCAGCGGATAGCCTTCGATCACTGGGAGGAGCGGCTGAAGGCCCTGATCGCCGAGCACGGCCGTGAGACCCAGTCGGTCTTCGCCGCCCAACTGTTGAATGACTGGAGCCAGGAGCGGCACAAATTCTGGCAGATCGTGCCGCGCGAGATGGTCGGTCGTTTCGAGCATCCCGTGGTGCCGGACGAGGCAAATGTCCGTGCCGGGTAATAGTGACCTAGGCTTGAGCTGATTGAGAATTCACAATCCTTCATCGATCAGGGGTCAAAAAAAGTTGCTGGCAAGCGTCTCAAATGCGCGATTGGGCTCTGGATTTCACACTTCGTTAAAATCCGGAAACTAAGTTTAGGGTCATATAACTGTCGCCAGAGGCCCCACGAATGCCGCCTTTCATGTTGCAGGTGCGAGACGACACCAATTGGCGTGTCTTGGACGAGTTCCAGGAGCGTAACGCGGCCTTGGCGAAGGCCGAACAGGTAAAGAGTTCATCCTCCTGCACCGGCATCAAGGTTCTGGAAGAGGTCATCGACGCCAACACCCTGGGGACCCGCCAGAAGGTCGTGTTCGCCTGGACGACAAAGACCCACAACGAAAAGCAACACGAGGTCGTCGATAGTTACATGGGCCGGCGCAAGGTGGCGCGCACCGCAAAAGAGCGTCAGGAAGACCTGGAGCGCGCACTCAGAAGGGCCAGGTTCAGGAACTTCGCGCTGGCCACCGTCCTGTTTGTCGGTTTCGCAATCGCCGCGGCGGGCCTGGTTTACCTGAAGACGAGCTGAGCCGGTCTGGCGAGGCGCCACCTGTTCCTCCGACCGGTGCGGCCCGGCTTGCCGCAGCCCGGCTTGCTTATGGGGCGGGCCGCGTGATAATCGCTTGAGCCGCGACCCTTGAAAAAGCTCCATCGGCCATGCGCCAGCTCTATCACCTGCCGATCGATCCGGCCTGCCGCAAGGCTCGTATGGCCTTGGGAGAGAAGAAGCTCGATTACACGCTGGTCAGCGAAAAGATCTGGGAACGGCGCGACGAGTTCCTGCGCCTCAACCCGGCCGGGGAAGTGCCGGTGCTCAGCGAACCCGACGGCGTCGTCGTGGTCGGCGCCGGGCCGATTGGCGAGTACCTGGAGGAGGTCTATCCCGACGTGCCGCTGCTGGGCGGCGATCCCGCGGCGCGGGCCGAGACCCGCCGGCTGGTGGCCTGGTTCGAGGAGAAGTTCGACCGCGAGGTGACCAGGATGCTGGTCGATGAGAAGGTCATGAAGCGTTTCTTGCGCCTGGGCGAACCCAACATGGCCGCGATTCGGGCCGGCCTGGCCAACATTCACCACCATCTGTCCTACATTTCCTGGCTGGTCGAGCGGCGCCGTTGGCTGGCCGGCGACGACCTGTCCCTGGCCGACCTGACCGCCGCCGCGCAGCTTTCGGCGATCGACTACCTGGGCGACGTGCCCTGGGACGAGCATCCCGACGCCAAGGACTGGTATGTCCGCATGAAGTCGCGTCCCGCGATGCGACCGATCCTGGCCGACCTGATCAGCGGTATTCGCCCGCCGCTGCACTACGCCGATCTGGATTTTTAAAGCGCCTTGGTCAGGGCGTGGTGAGTTCGAGCTTTTCGATATTGGTCCGGGCGGCATCCGCGGCGGGGGTGCCATCGGCGATGAGCGTCACCTGGTGCCAGTCCCGCCGTGCCGCCTCCAGGTCGCCCTGCAGGCGATGGAGGTTGCCGCGCTCCAACAGGGCTTCCGGGTGGCCGGGCGCCAGGACCAGCGCCTTGGCCAGATCGTCTAGGGCGAGGTCAAAGGCCTCGACGAAGCGATAGGCGCTGGCCCGGTAGACCAGGACGTCGGCGCGGTCGGGTGCCAGCTCGCTGGCCCGGTTCAAGTCGTCGATCGCCTCCCAATAGCTTCCCGCCGCGCCCAGGGTCAGGCTACGGTCCAGGAGGAGCTCGAGGTTGTCGGGATCTTCCTCGAGGGCGATGGTCTGCACCGCGTTGGCCCGCTCCAGATCGCCGGCCAGCATCCAGGCCTGGGCCGCCTGGGCCAGGGTGTTGCCGCGCAGCTGCTGGTACTGACTGTCCAGGCCGCCGGCGAGCTCCTCGAGCCGTTTGGCGCCTTCCTCATAACTGCCCAGGCCGATCAGGGCCACGGCGACGCAGTGCTGGGCCGGATTGCCGCCGCCCTGGTCGCGCCAGGCGATGGCCGATTCGAAAGCTTCCTCCGGTGTTGTCGATGCCAGGGTCATGCAGGCGCTGTACTCGGCGGCGTGATCGATGCCGAAGCCCTGGGCCAGGGCCGGCGCGCCCAGGGGGCCCAGCAGGGCGGCCACGGTCAGCGCGACAGCCAATAGCGGGGATGACGATGGCAAGCGCATGGATCCTCCCAAGGGCCGGTCTTGTTGAAGCGGTGCCGGCTCCCTAAATTCGCTGCTCAGGCCCCATCGATCAAGCCTTCCCCGGATAACAGGAGACCTGGACCCTGGCACAGACCCTTTTTTGCTTCGGCCTGGGCTACAGCGCCAGCGCCCTGGCCCGCCGGCTGCAGGCCAAGGGCTGGCGTATCCAGGGAACCTGCCGGTCCGCGGACAAGGCCGCCGGTTTTGCGGCGGAGGGCTTCGAGACCTTCGCCCTGGCCGGCGAGACGCCGGATCCGGCGATTGGGGCGGCGCTCGGCCAGGCGACCCATGTTCTGATCTCGGCGCCGCCCGGCGAGGCCGGAGATCCCGTGATCGCCGCCTTTGGGGCGCAGTTGCGGGCCTCGCCCGCACTGGTTTGGGTCGGCTACCTCTCGACCACCGGGGTTTACGGCAACCGCGATGGCGGTTGGGTCGACGAGACCTCGGAGCTATTGCCCTCCAGCCCGCGCAGCCAGCGCCGCGCCGCGGCGGAGGCGGCATGGTTGGACTTTGGCCGCGACCGGGACTGTGCGGTTCAAATCTTTCGCCTCGCCGGGATCTACGGGCCGGGCCGCAATCAGCTCCGTGCCGTCCGGGCCGACGAGGCGCGGCGCATCCTGCGGCCCGGACAGGTCTTCAGCCGGATCCACGTCGAGGATATCGCCAGCGTGCTGGAGGCCTCGGTCGCGCGACCCAACCCCGGCGCCATTTACAATGTCTGCGACCAGGAGGCCGCCGAGCCGGCCGCCGTGACCCTCTTTGCCTGTGAACTTCTGGGCCGGGACCCGCCGCCGCCGGTCGCCTACGAGGAAGCCGATCTGTCGCCCATGGCCAAGACCTTCTGGCTCGACAACAAACGGGTCTCGAACCGGCGAATCAGGGAAGAGTTGGGCATTACCTTTGCCTATCCGACCTACCGCGAAGGCCTGCGCGCGCTCCACGAGGCCGGGGAATAGTACAGATTATCCAACCAACCGGTCGAGGGTGGCAAACAGCCGGGCCAGGTCCCGCGGGCCCGACAGCCGATGGTCGCCGTCCTTGACCAGGATCACCTCGACGTCGGCCGATTCGAGCCGCTCCATGGTGGCAAAGGCGGTTTCCCAGGGCACCGCGCTGTCCGCCGTGCCCTGGAGCAGGCGCACCGGGCAGTGGATCGGGATCGGTCCGGTCAAGAGCCGCCGGGTGCGGCCGTCTTCGATCAGGGCGCGGGTGATGACATAGGGTTCTTCGCCGTAGTCCGAGGGCATGGTCGCCCGGTCGTTATGCTCGAGATCGGCCTTGGCGGCGGGACTGAAGCTCGCCCACAGGCGGTCGGTAAAGTCGGGCGCGGCGGCGATGCCGATCAGGGCGGCGACCCGCCGCGGCCGGGCGAGTGCCGTCAGCAACGCGATCCAGCCGCCCATGGACGAGCCGACCAGGATCTGCGGGCCTTCGGTCAGGGCATCGAGGGCGGCCAGCGCGTCGCTGGCCCAAAGGCCGATCGTGCCCTCCTCGAAAGCCCCGGAAGAGGCGCCGTGGCCCTGATAGTCGAAGCGCAGGAAGGCACGGCCCCGGGCCTTGGCAAAGGCCTCCAGGGCAGTCGCCTTGGTGCCGGTCATGTCGGACATGAAGCCGCCGAGAAAGACGATGCCCGGACCACCCGGATCGGGATCATCCTGATTGGCGCTGGCCGCAGTGCGGTGATAGGCAATTCTAGCGCCGGCGTCGGTCTCCAGAAACGAGACGGGTGGGTCGATCCCGGGCGTGTCGCTGGTCACAGGGCACCATACCTCCGCTTGCAAATGCCGCTTGCCTCGTCAAGCATTCCCATCCAATGGTTGGGTGACAAGAGAATTCGCCGGAATACGAAGGGGCCGTAGCCTATGCAGGCCGGGGCGATGGACATGGTGATGCCGATCCTGCTGCGCGCCGATCAGCGCGCGCCGGTGGTCTTGCAGGTCCTGCCCAGCCTGGTGACCGGCGGTGTCGAGCGCGGCACCCTGGACATGGCCGAAGCCCTGGTGGCGGCCGAGGCGATCCCCTTGGTGGCGTCCGAAGGCGGCCCGCTGGAGCGCGAGTTGAAGCGGTTGGGGGTGGAACACATCAAGCTGCCTCTGGCCTCGAAGAATCCCCTGGTGATGCGCGCCAATGTCGGCCGCCTGGCCCGTCTTATCGACGCGCGAAAAGTCGATATCCTGCACGCCCGCTCCCGTGCCCCGGCCTGGTCGGCGCGCGCCGCGGCCCGGCGCCAGGGCTGCCGTTTCGTCACCACCTTCCATTCACCCTATGGCTCCGGGTCCATTTTCAAGCGGCGCTACAATGCGGTCATGGCCGACGGCGACCGAGTCATCGCGATCTCCGATTATGTCGCCGATCTCGTGCGGCGGCGCTACAAGGTGACCGAGCCGCGACTGGCGACCATCCATCGCGGCGTCGACCTGCGGCAGTTCCATCCCGAGCAGGTCAGCGCCGAGCGTATCGTGCAGTTGGCCAGCGACTGGCGCATTACGGCGGATCGCCCGGTGGTCATGCTGCCCGGGCGGCTGAGCCGTTGGAAGGGCCAGGAGGTGCTGCTGCGGGCCCTGGCCCGCTTGAAGGATCTCGATTTCACCTGCGTGTTGGTCGGCTCCGATCAGGGCCGCAGCGCCTACCGGCGCGAACTGGAGGGCCAGATCGAGCGTCTCGGCCTCGCGGCCCATGCCTTCATCGTCGATCACTGCCGCGACATGCCGGCGGCCTACATGCTGGCCGATGTCGTGGTCTCGGCATCGCAGGAGCCGGAAGGCTTCGGGCGCGTCGTCGCCGAGGCCCAGGCCATGGGCCGGCCCATTGTCGTCAGCGCCCATGGCGGCGCCCTGGAGCAGATCGTCGAGGGCGAGACCGGCTTTTCCTTTGCGCCCGGCAAGACCGAAGAGCTGGCCGCCGCCCTGCGCCGCGCCCTCGGTCTGAGCGCCGAGGAGCGCAGTCATCTCGCGAACCGGGCCATCGCCCGGGTCGGTGCCAACTACAGCAAGACACTGATGTGCTGGAAGACCCTGGAGATCTATCAGGAATTGCTCACCGCACCGCGGAGCGCGGCGGCGGGGCGGAGATAGCAATAGCGATACTGGCCTTGGTGTCGACCGGGTTGCCGCGGTCGCGGGTCGGCGTCAGGCCAGGTCGCGGACCAGGTAGCGCACCGACTTGGCGCGATCCGCGAGGCTGGCCTGGCCCATGACCGTAAAGCCGCGTGCCGCGTGAAACGCGTCCGAGCCGGGGTTCGGCGGATCGGCGTTGACCTCGCAGACGATCCTTTCCGTGCCCTGGTCCCGGGCGAAGCGGAACAGCTCGTCGTAGAGCAGCCCGGCGAGACCCTGGCGCCGATGGTCCGGCGACACCACGACCCGGTCGACATAGACGAAGCGCGCGAGCTGGCCCTTGAACCAGAGAAAGTTCGGGCTGTCGTAGTCCGCGTCCTGGTCGAATGTCAGCATGAAGGCGGCGCGGTCGTCCACCACCCGGGCCAGGAAGGCCCGCCCCAACAGCACCTCCAGCCTTTCGCGCGACAGGGAGGAGAGCGCGACACGGTGCGCCTGGTTCAAGGCGTGGACCCATGCCAGGTCGCTGTCTTGGATCGGTCTCGGCGATTTGCCCATGGGGTTGGTCGGACTCGCGTGATGGAAACGAGATCCGGTATAGGGGGCGCTCGGCGCCAAGTCCAATCGAAGGACCGAATTGGCGCTCGGGGGGGCGCTTGACAGGTCTCCGGATCGTTCTAGATTGCCGCTCGCATCACCAGCTAGGACATGACAGATGGTTGCGATCACGCTTCCCGACGGAAGCGAACGGCAGTTTGACGGTCCGGTCAGCGGCGCCGAGGTGGCGGCGGCCATCGGGCCCGGCCTGGCCAAGGCCGCCTTGGCGGTCAAGGTCGACGGCGCGGTGAAGGATCTGGCCGCGCCAATCGAACAGGACGCGGCCATCGAAGTCGTCACCCGCGGCCATCCCGATGCCCTGGAGCTGCTGCGCCATGACTGCGCCCATGTGCTGGCCGAGGCGGTGCAGGAACTCTATCCCGGTACTCAAGTCACCTTTGGCCCGGCAATCGAGAACGGCTTCTTCTACGACTTCGCCCGCGCCGAGCCCTTCACGCCGGACGATCTGGTAAAGATCGAGGCGCGGATGCGCGAGATCGTGAAACGGGACGAGGCCATCACCCGCGAGGTCTGGGAGCGCGAGGCCGCGATTGGCCACTTCGACTCCCTTGGCGAGAAGTACAAGGCCGAGCACATCGCCACCCTGCCCGAGGATGCGGAGATCTCGATCTACCGCCAAGGCAACTGGTGGCTCGACCTCTGTACCGGACCGCACCTGCCCTCGACCGGCAAGCTCGGCCAGGCCTTCAAGCTGATGCGGGTCTCCGGCGCCTACTGGCGCGGCGACCCGAAGAACGAGCAGCTGCAGCGGGTCTATGGCACCTGCTGGGAGGACGACAAGCAGCTCAAGGCCTACCTGACCCGGCTGGAGGAGGCGGAAAAGCGCGACCACCGCCGGCTCGGGCGCGAGATGGACCTGTTCCACCAGCAAGAAGAAGCCACCGGATCGGTCTTCTGGCACCCGCGAGGCTGGACCCTCTACCGCGAGGTCGAGCGCTACATGCGCCGCCGCCTGGACGCCGCCGGCTATCTCGAGGTCAAGACGCCGCAGTTGATCGACCGCGCGTTGTGGGAGGCCTCGGGCCACTGGGAGAAGTTCCAGGAGCATATGTTCATCGCCGAGTCCGAGAACCGGACCCTGGCGGTCAAGCCGATGAACTGCCCGGCCCACGTGCAGATTTTCCGCCAGGGCCTGAAGAGCTACCGCGACCTGCCGCTGCGCATGGCCGAGTTCGGCGCCTGCCACCGGAACGAGCCCTCGGGCGCGCTGCACGGCCTCATGCGGGTGCGGGCCTTTACCCAGGACGATGCCCACATCTTCTGTACGCCAGAGCAGATCAATGAAGAAAGCGTGATTTTCTGCGAGCTGCTGCAGTCGATCTACAAGGATCTCGGGTTCGACGAGGTGACGGTGAAGTTCGCCGACCGCCCGCCGGTGCGCGCCGGCTCCGACGAAACCTGGGATGCCGCCGAGGCGGCCTTGATGGAGGCGGTCAAGGCCGCCGGCATCGAGGTCATCATGAACCCCGGCGAGGGCGCCTTCTACGGGCCGAAACTGGAGTTCGTGCTGCGCGACGCGATCGGCCGCGATTGGCAGTGCGGCACGCTGCAGGTCGATTTCGTCATGCCGGAGCGGCTCGGGGCCTCTTATGTCGGCGAGGACGGCGAAAAGCACCGCCCGGTCATGCTGCACCGGGCGATCCTCGGGTCCTTCGAGCGCTTCCTGGCGATCCTGATCGAACAGTATGCCGGGCGCTTCCCGCTCTGGCTGGCGCCGGTCCAGGTGGTGGTGGCGACGATCACCTCGGACGGCGACGCCTATGCCGAGGAGGCGCACGCCGCCCTGGCGGCGGCGGGCCTGCGCGCGAACCTCGATCTGCGCAACGAGAAGATCAACCTCAAGGTTCGCGAGCATTCCTTGCAGAAGGTGCCGGTCATGGCCGTGGTCGGGCGGCGCGAGGCCGAGGAGCGGACCGTGGCGCTGCGTCGTCTCGGCTCGAAGGCGCAGGAGGTTTTGTCCCTGGACGAGGCCGTCGCGCGGCTCAGCGGCGATGCCAGGCCGCCGGCCTGATGGACGATTCTGTCGATTATTCGATCTCGATAGAGTGGTAATCGTTAACAATCTGTGCTTTGATAACGGCCAATGTCGGTGGTGGTCCCATAACCGCGGGCTGCCGGGCGGCAGGACTTCCGCACAATATCGAGAAAAGGAAATAAAGAGATAGCACGTCCCCCTATGAATCAGACGCCGTCCCGGGATGGACCGCGTGTGAATGCCGAAATCGATGTCGTCAACGTTCGACTGGTCGATGAAGTCGGTGAAAACCACGGCGTTGTGTCGAAAAGAGATGCCTTGGACCGCGCCGAGAACGCCGGGCTGGATCTGGTTGAGATCTCACCCCATGCCGACCCGCCGGTGTGCAAGATCCTTGATTACGGGCGCTTCAAATACGAAGCACAGAAAAAGAAGAACGAGGCCCGGAAAAAGCAAAAAGTCATTGATGTCAAAGAGATCAAGATGCGGCCGAACATCGACAGCCATGACTATGACGTCAAGATGCGCGCCATCAACAAGTTCATCGACGAGGGCGACAAGGTGAAGGTCACCATGCGCTTTCGCGGTCGCGAGATGGTGCACCAGGAACTGGGCCTCGCGGTGCTGCACAAGGTGCGCGAGGAGCTGGATGAGACCGCCAAGGTCGAGCAGTTCCCCAAGCTCGAGGGCCGCCAGATGATCATGGTGATGGCGCCGCGCTGAGCCGGGTCCGGGATTCACCCTCTCGCGCGCTTTGGCGGCTTGCATTCCCGGGGTCGCGTCGCTATAAACCGCCCCTTCCAATCAGGTCGGCCGGGCTCAAAAAGGGCATGCCCGGCGGCCGAACAACGTCTGCGTGGACCGGTTAGCCGGCCACGCTGCCTAGAAAGGACGCAAAATGCCCAAGATGAAGACCAAATCGTCGGCGAAAAAGCGCTTTCGCATTACGGCGACCGGCAAGGTCCGGATGAACTTTTCGCGCAAACGCCATGGCATGAGCAAGCGGCCGCAGAAGATGATCCGCACCGCCCGCGGCGGCAAGATCATGTCCGAGCCCGATCAGAAGATCGTGCTGCGCAACTTCCTTCCTTACGCGCGATAGGGAGCCCAGACCATGGCACGTGTGAAACGGGGCGTCACGGCGCACGCCCGGCACAAGAAGGTTCTCGATCAGGCCACCGGCTACCGGGGCCGCCACAAGGCGGTCTTCCGCGCCGCCGTGGAAAAGGTCGAAAAGGGCCTGCAGTACGCCTACCGCGACCGGCGCAACCGCAAGCGCAACTTCAGGGCCTTGTGGATCCAGCGCATCAATGCCGGCGCCAGGCTGAACGGCCTGACCTATTCGCAATTCATGAACGGCATGAAGAAGGCCGGTATCGAGCTCGATCGCAAGGTCCTGGCCGACCTCGCCGCGCGCGAGCCGGAGGCCTTTAAAAGCCTTGTGGAGCAGGCTCAAGGCGCGCTCTCGGCGAACGGCTAGAGGGGGCGCCCCAGCGGCTCCGGATTTGGAGCCGGCTTGAGGCGCAACGCGCATGAGCGAACTGCATCAGCTGCAAAGCGATCTTCTGGAGCGGGCATCGGCCGCGGCCGATCTGGCCGCGCTCGAGGCGCTGCGCGTCGAGGCGCTGGGCAAGAAAGGCCTGGTCACCCAGCGCATGAAGGCCCTGGGCGGCCTCGACCCCGAGGCCCGCAAGGCGGCCGGCCAGGCCCTGAACGAGGTCAAGCAGGCGGTCGGCAGGGCCATCGAAGCGCGCAAGGAAGCGCTCGAGGCCGATGAGATCGAGGCTCGCCTGGCGGCCGAGCGGATCGATGTCACCCTGCCGGTGCGCCCCGGCGGACCGGGTCGCCTGCATCCGATCGGCCAGACCATGGACGAGTTGGTGGCGATCTTCGGCGAGATGGGCTTTGCCGTCGCCGAGGGTCCCCACATCGAGTCCGATTTTTACAACTTCACCGCCCTCAATATTCCAGCCGAGCATCCGGCGCGCCAGGAGATGGACACCTTCTATCTGCCGGCCGACGACAAGGGCGCGCGCAAGGTGCTGCGGACCCACACCTCGCCAGTGCAGATCCGCACCATGATGAACGGCAAGCCGCCCTTTCGCATCATCGTGCCGGGCCGCACCTTCCGCGCCGACCACGACGCGACCCATTCGCCGATGTTCCATCAGGTCGAAGGCCTGGTGATCGACAAGAAGACCCACATGGGGCACCTGAAGGGCACCCTGACGGCCTTCTGCCGGGCGTTTTTCGGCGTCGAGGATCTGCCGCTGCGCTTCCGGCCGTCCTACTTCCCCTTCACCGAGCCCAGCGCCGAGGTCGATATCGGCTGTTCGCGCGAGGGCGGCCACCTGAAGATCGGCGCCGGATCCGACTGGCTGGAGATTCTCGGCTCGGGCATGGTCCACCCCAAGGTCCTGGCCAACTGCGGCATCGACCCTGAGGTCTACCAGGGCTACGCCTTCGGCATGGGGATCGAGCGCATTGCCATGCTGAAGTACGGCATGCCGGACCTGCGGCCCTTCTACGACTGCGACCTGCGCTGGCTGAAGCACTTCGGCTTTCTGCCGATCGAGGTGCCTTCGATGGTTCGAGGGCTCTAGTGGCCCCGCTCAGAGACAAAGATGGTTTCATGGAGGCCAATCGGCTCTCTGGGAAGGCGCGTTGTGCGGCGCGATGCCATCGCATCGGGCAAGCAGCGGAACGCACCCAGAGAGCCGATTGGCCCCACCGAAGGCCGCGATCCTTTGCCCGCTGGCCGCGTTGCGGCTTGCTTGTGGTGCGCGCACCACGGCACAAGCCGCGCCTTGCCAGCGGACAAAACCTTCGCGGTGAAACCGTCATTATCTCTGAGTGGGGCCACTAGGTATGAAATTCACCTTCAACTGGCTGCAAGACCACCTGGAGACCGACGCCGACCTGGCGGCCATCGTCGACAAGCTCTCGATGATCGGCCTCGAGGTCGAGAGCGTCGAGGACCGGGCGGCCGCGCTCGCGGCCTTCAAGGTGGCCCGCGTGGTCGAGGCGCGCCAGCATCCCAACGCCGACCGGCTGCGGGTCTGTCTGGTCGACACCGGCCAGGAACAGGTCCAGGTGGTCTGCGGCGCGCCCAACGCGCGCACCGGCATGTTCGGCATCTTCGCGCCGGCCGGCAGCTATATCCCCGGCACCGACATGACCCTGAAGGCCGGTAACATCCGTGGCGAAGCCTCCAACGGCATGCTGGTCTCGGAACGCGAGATGGGGCTTTCCGACGAGCACGAGGGCATCATCGAGCTGGAGAAGGAAGCGCCGCTCGGCACGCCGATGGCCCAGGTCCTGGGTCTCGACGATGCGGTGATCGAGGTCGGCATCACGCCGAACCGGGCCGACTGCCTGGGGGTGCGCGGGATCGCCCGCGATCTGGCCGCCGCCGGCCTGGGCCGTCTGAAACCCTTCGATCCGCCCAAGATCGAGGGCGCCTTCGAAAGTCCCATCAAGTGGCGGCGCGACCTGCCCACCGACCGGCAACGGGCCTGCCCCTACGTCGCCGGGCGCTACTTCCGCGGCGTCGCCAACGGTCCCAGTCCGGCCTGGATGCAACAGCGCCTGCGCGCCGTGGGCCTGCGGCCGATCTCGGCCCTGGTCGATATCACCAACTACGTGATGCTGGACCTCAATCGGCCGCTCCATGTCTTCGACGCCGACAAGGTCAAGGGCGACGTCACCATGCGCATGGCCCGCCCAGGCGAGGAGATCCTGGCGTTGGACGGCGAGACCTATCAGCTCGACGACGAGATGGTGGTAATCGCCGACGACAACGGCCCCGAGGGCATCGGCGGCGTCATGGGCGGCGAAATATCCGGCGTCACGGCCGAGACCACCAACGTGTTCCTGGAGGTCGCGCTCTTCGATCCCGCGCTGGCGGCCGCGACCGGCCGCAAGCTGGGACTCCATTCCGATGCGCGCCACCGCTTCGAGCGCGGCCTCGACCCCGAGTCGGCGGCCTGGGGTCCCGATGTGGCGGCGGCCTATGTCCGCGACCTCTGCGGCGGCGAGGCCTCGCAGCCGGTCAGCGCCGGCGAACGCCCGGTTTTCGACCGGCGGGTGAGCCTGAACCCGGCGCGGGTCGCCGGCCTCTGCGGAGTCGAGGTGGCTGCCGAGAGCCAGGCCCGTATCCTCGGCGATCTCGGCTTCGGCGTGACCCAAGAGGGCAGCGGACCGGCGCAGCGTCTGATCGCGCAGGTGCCCTCCTGGCGCGGCGACGTGGTCTGCGAGGCCTGCCTGGTCGAGGAGGTCATGCGCATCCACGGCTTCGAGCACATTCCCGCGGTTCCCCAGGAACGCGACAGCGACCTGCCCCAGGCGGTCTTGACCGCCGGGCAGCGGCGCGAGTCCCACGCCCGCCGGGCCCTGGCCTGGCGCGGCATGATGGAGTGCGTGACCTTCTCCTTCATCGCCCCCGACCTGGCGGTGCTGTTTGGCGCGGTGCCCGATGAGAACAACGCCAACTGGCTTCGACTGGTCAATCCGATTTCCGCCGACCTCGCCGTCATGCGACCCTCGGTGCTGCCCGGCCTGGCCAGCGCGGCGGCGCGCAATGCTGACCGCGGCTTCGGCGACCTGGCCCTCTTCGAGGTCGGTCCGCAGTACCGCAGCGACGAGCCCGAGGGCCAGACCCAGATCGCCGCCGGCCTGCGCGCCGGAGAGCCCGAGCCCAAGCATTGGAGCGCCCCGGCCCGCGTGCTCGACGCCTTCGACGCCAAGGGCGACGCCCTGGCCCTGATGGCGGCCTGCGGCGCCCCGGTCGAGAATTTTCAGATCGATGCCGGCGCCGCGCCAGCCTGGTATCATCCCGGCCGCTCGGGCGGGTTCCGCCTCGGCCCCAAGATCGTCGGCGTCTTCGGCGAACTTCACCCCAAGGTGCTGCGGGCCCTCGATTTGAGGGGCCCGGTCGTGGCCTTCGAGGTCATGCTGGAGAATCTGCCGCTGCCCCGGGTGAAGGCTGGCAAACTGCGTCCCGCGCCGGTCCTCTCGCCGTTCCAGCCGCTGCACCGCGACTTCGCCTTTCTGGTCGACGAGGCCGTGGCGGCCGACGCGGTCCTGCGCGCCGCGCGCGGGGCGGACAAGGCCCTGATCGAGGAGGTCAGGCTGTTCGATCTCTACGCCGGCAAGGGCATCGATCCCGGCAAGAAGTCGCTGGCCATCTCGGTCACCCTGCAGCCGCGGGAAAAGACCCTGACCGACCCGGAGATCGAGGCCGTGGCGGCCAAGATCGTGGCCCAGGTGGCCAAGGCGACCGGCGCGACGCTCAGAAGCTGACCTGGCGCTCGCGCGTTTTTGAGGCTCTGTGTGCTTGTGGCCCTGGCGCGCGCGGGCCAGACTTTGGCCGGATGATCCCCTTCGAGGACGCGACCATGGCACTGCGCCCTATCGGCCTGTTGTTGACCTTTCTGCTTTGCCAACCGGCCAGCGCCAGCGAGGTCGAGGTTCTCGACGCCGAACATCTTCGCCTCGAGGGGGTCACCTACCGCCTCGCCGGAATCGACGCGCCCGAGCCGGACCAGCAGTGTCTGCAGGGCAGCCGGCTTTACGCCTGCGGCGCGGTGGCGGTGGGCGGCCTGATGGACTTGACCGCCGGGGCGGAGGTGGCCTGCCGGACCGGCGAGGCCGAATCGGCGGGCGCCGCGACCGATGGCTCGGTCAACGCGCGCTGCTATGCGGATGGCTATGAACTGTCCGAGGGTATGGTCTACACCGGCTGGGCGCTGGCCGACCGGGCCAGCGGCGGTCGCTTCCTCGATCTGGAAGCCGATGCGCGAAACAGGCGGCGCGGTCTCTGGCGCGGACGCTTCGTGCCGCCCTGGGACTGGCGGGCCGGCGCGCGCCTGCCGGAAGAGGCTCCGGCGGATTGACGCCTCTTCACAGAAGGCCGAGCAGCTTGTCCAGATAGGGCCGCAGCGACTCCGGCAGGTCGATCCAGACCGAAAGGCAGGCCAGGCCCGCGGCGCCCATGGTCTTCGGGCGGGTGATCTTCTCGGCGTGAATCAGATTGTAGAAAGGCCGCAGGACCAGAGGCCAGAAGAGGCGGTGGGTCAGTGTCATGAAGGCGACCAGCAGGAGGACAAGGCTGGGGACGGCTGTTGAGATGTTGGCCGCGGCGACGAAAATCAGGTAGTGGGCGGCCTTGCCGTCAGGTTCGGCGACCCAAAGAAACGCTGCCCAGGGCAGGACCAGCATGGCCGCGGCGATTGTGGCATCGATCAGCAGAAGGCCGGCCGCCACGAAGGGGTTGCGCCCCTCGGCGATCTTCTCCAGCACGACCATGGTCACCAGAAGACAGATGCAGTCGCAGGTAAAGGCCGTGAGCACTGCCATGATGAAAAGGTCCGCGCCGACGCCCTTGTCGCTGGCCCCGGCAAAGACCAGGCTCAAGGAAGATCCGCTCAGGCCCAGGAAGACCAGGGGCAGGAGGCTGTTCGGCAGCTGTTCGAGGAGGTCTTCCCACCAGCTCTTCTTGACCTCGAAGGGCTGCAGGGGGGCGTGGATGCCGGCGGTGTAGAGAGAGTGGTTTTGGGACTGGCCCAGAGGATTGATCGGCGGCCGGTGCGGCTGTTTCAGATCGTAGAGATCCACCAGCCGGTCGATGTGACGACGCTCAATCTCCTCCAGGAATCGGTCCTGCCCGCGGCCGATCCACAGGGCGAGGACGACGATTCCGACGAGAAAGAGGGCGAGACCTGTCGGCACGGCCCAGCCGTAGTCGCCGAACGTCAGCATGCCGACGGCGAAAGAGGCCATCGACAGCAGGCCCGAGGCGATGAAGAAGCGGGTCGAGAGCGGTGCCCCGAAGAGCCACTCGAATCCCTGGTGGGCGGTTTCGGCGATCCGGCGCACGAAGGCCATATGGCCCTTGATGGCCTGGCCGCTGGTCTCGTCGAGACGCAGCCACCAGTCCTCCAGGCGGTTGTGCAGTTCGCGGCGTTCCTTGGGGTAGAGAAAGACCGCGGCGTAGAGCAACAGGCCGCCGACAAGCGTCGCGGCAATCCGCCACAGCCAGTGACCCGTTCCCAGCTCTTCCATCGGCAGGACTCCGACAGCGCTCCGCAGGTAGATCGCACGCGGGAGGTCGGATCCCGAGGCGCGTCGATCAATGGTGTTCTTAGCGTAGCAGAAAAAACGCCGCCGTGACCGGGGTCACAACAGCCTTCGCGAAACCGAAGGGCTTGGAAAGGAAGGGCGCGGCGGCCAGGGGCCGCCGGTCAGCGCGGAGGCGTCAGGTCTTGTACCACTGGATACAGAGCTGCGGGCCCTCGGCGACGTTCTCCGGCGTGGTGGTCGAGTTGATGATCTTGGTGGCGAAGGATTCCATTTCCTTCAGGTGGGCCTCCGGCACGCCACGGCTGGCCAGGCGCTGGCGCGTGGCGCGCGCTTCCTTTTGGAACTTGGTCCAGCTGTTGTCGCCCATCAGCTTGACGGCATTGGCGAGGCAGACGTTCTGTAGGAACCAGCGGGACTCGTTGCGCGCGGCGCTGGCCTCCTGGGACTGAAGGGCGAGCAGCAGCGACCCGGTCATCACCGCCAAGCCAATCAAACCAGTCAGTCGTGAAGCGCGCAATAAGCCGGGCATGGTCCACCTCTCCAGAGCGTCTAGGATATCAGCCAACCCTAAGGTCCGATGTTATGCTTACTATGTCGTAAAGGCGCGGCGCTTTTTTTTGCCTTGGCCCCTCAAGCGGCCGCGAATCGCGGCCGGTCTTTAGTTAACCTTTTGGCCGCGCCGAGTCCAGTAACGAGGATAGCGGCGCGCTTCGAGGCCGTCGTCGGGTTGTTGTGGCGACGCGAGCCGGCTCGTGACAGAGAGGGTCGGGATCATCGAAGGGCCGGTCGCAAATGCGGGCGCGGTCGGGCCGATCCAGTCGGTTTACTTCAACGATCCCGACGGCAACCTGATCGAGGTCAGCAGCTATGAGCCGTCGTAGGGGTGCCATGTGCTTAATTTATCCAATAGCGGCGGACCGGCGCCTCGGCATCAGGACGGTCAGCCGCGCGCCCATTGGGCGAGACTTTCGGTCGAGACTTCGCCCTGCAGGCACTGTGTCAGTCGTTGGCCGACCAGAGCCCCAAACTTGAACATGCGGCCGCCGCAGCCGGTGACAATGAGCGCCCGGCCCTGCCGCTCGATGAGGAACCGCTTGTCGGCGGGGTCCGCATAGTATCCTCCCGTGCCCCTGACCAACAGATGCCCGGCTGGATCCTTCAGATAGGGCGAGAAGGCCTGTGCGATCCGGTGGAGTTCGTCGCGTGACACTTCGATAGGTACGTCGGGGTCGCATTGCCGCAGGGTCGGCGCCCCGCCGAACTTGAGCTCACTGCCAAGAACGGGAGGCAGGCAATAGAGGTGGGCGGCGGCCGTCATCAGGAACAGCGACGGACCGCTGGTCCAGGCGGCGGCCAGTTCCTTGGGCGGTTTGACGTAGCCGACGACCGACCTGACCGATTGGACCTGGTTCTCCAGATCCGGGAGCAGCCTGCTTACCCAGGCACCCACCGCGACGACGATTTGGTCGGCCTCGACCGCCTCGCCGTCGGCCAGGATGAGGCGCCCCGCGGCAAGGTCGAGCCTCGATACCTCGCTATCGTGGCGCAGATGCGCGCCCTTTCTGGAAAGCCATGCGGCGAGATCGGAAAGGATGCGGTCGGCCAAGAGAACGCCTGCCCTGGGTGCGTAGAGGCCGCAAGGTTCCTGGCCCAAGGCCGCCACCTCGGAGTTCAGCATGGGTGCGAGGCGCTCAATGTCCCGTTTGTCCAGATGGTCGAAGGACACCTTCGATCGCTGTAGGGCGGTGCGGGTTGCCGCCATCCAATCGTGATCGCCGTAGTCGACCGCCAATACGCCGGTTTCCGCGTAGTGGTTTCGGTCAAGGTCGTCCCAGAGCAGGTCCCACGCGCCGAGCGCCTCCCCCACCATGCGGGTATAACCTTCCTGGTTGCCATAGTGCGGGCGGATCATGCGATGCTGGTCGAAGGAAGCCGAGGCCGGGTTCGGGATGGGGCCCTGGTCCAGCACGATGACCTCATGGTCTTCGCGCGCGAGCGCCCAGGCAGTGCTAAGGCCGATGATACCGGCGCCGACGATCGCGACCTTCATGGCGCTGTCAGGCTTGCAGGACCTATGCCTCCCGCCTTTCGCGCAGGTCCGCTGGAGGACATGTGCCCGACTTCTTCCTGTTCCATCTGGAGGTCCACGGTAAAGGCTATGTTCCGTTCGTCGGCAAGGGTTGTGATGGGCACAGGGCTTGGCGCAAACAAGCGGTCGCCGTCGCAATGGCCGGGGCAGCAGATTGTCGTGTGGAACGACCGCGATGACCAGACCCCTATCCCGAGCTCTTCCCGTCGCGTCCCATCGAGCCCATTGGCGGTCTTCGAAACAGGCCCGCGACAACACTGCCAGGGGTATCTTCCGGACGGGTCTTGCAGCCCCTCGCGGCCATTGCCTCGCGGTCGCTTCGCGCCTATTGTCCTGCCGCCCCGAAACCCTGTTCGAAGAGTGTTCCCGCCCGGCCATGAGCGACCTTTCGCATATCCGTAACTTTGCCATCATCGCCCATATCGACCACGGCAAGTCGACCCTCGCGGACCGCCTGATCCAGACCTGCGGCGGTCTGACCCAGCGGGAGATGCGCGAGCAGGTTCTCGACTCCATGGACCTGGAGCGCGAGCGCGGCATCACCATCAAGGCCCAGACCGTTCGCCTGACCTACAAGGCCAAGAACGGCCAGGACTATAGCTTCAATCTGATCGACACCCCGGGCCACGTGGACTTCTCCTACGAGGTCAGCCGCTCGCTGGCCGCCTGCGAAGGCTCGGTCCTGCTGGTCGACGCCAGTCAAGGGGTGGAAGCCCAGACCCTGGCCAACGTCTATCTGGCAATCGACAACGACCACGAGATCATCACGGTGCTGAACAAGATCGATCTGCCGGCCGCCGAGCCGGAGCGGATCAAACAGCAAATCGAGGATGTCGTCGGGCTCGACGCCAGCGACGCCATCGCCATTTCGGCCAAGTCGGGGGCCGGTGTCGACGAATTGCTGGAGGCCCTGGTCGAGAGGCTGCCGCCGCCCCAGGGCGAGCGTGAGGCGACCCTGAAGGCGCTGTTGGTCGATTCCTGGTACGACAGCTACCAGGGGGTCATCATTCTGGTGCGGATTATCGATGGCGAACTGAAGAAGGGCCAGAAGATCCGCATGATGGGCAGCGGCGCCGCGCACCTGGTCGACCGGGTCGGCGTCTTCACCCCCAAGATGCTGGCACGGGACAGTCTTGGGCCCGGCGAGATCGGCTTCATCACCGCCTCGATCAAATCGGTCGCCGATTGCGATGTCGGCGACACCATCACCGACGACAAGCGCCCGGCCGAGGCGCCGCTGGCCGGCTTCAAGCCCTCGGTGCCGGTGGTTTTCTGCGGGCTCTTCCCGGTCGATACCAACGACTACGAGGCGTTGCGCGATTCCCTGGCCAAGCTGGCGCTGAACGATTCCGCCTTCCTCTACGAGGCCGAGTCCTCGGCGGCGCTCGGCTTCGGCTTCCGCTGCGGCTTCCTCGGCCTGCTCCACCTGGAGATCGTGCAGGAGCGCCTGGAGCGCGAGTTCGACATCGACCTGGTGACCACCGCGCCCTCGGTGGTCTACAAGGTCGAGCTGACCGACGGCACCCGGCGCGAGATCCACAACCCGCTCGACATGCCCGACCCGGTCAAGCTGGCGGGCATGGAAGAGCCCTGGATTCGGGCCACGATCCTGGTGCCGGACGAGTATCTGGGGCCGATCCTGAAGCTCTGCGAGGATCGCCGCGGCGAGCAGATCGAGCTGACCTACGCCGGCAGCCGCGCCATGCTGATCTACCTGCTGCCGCTGAACGAGGTGGTCTTCGACTTCTACGACCGCCTGAAGTCGGTCAGCCGCGGTTATGCCTCCTTCGACTACCAGATCGAGGAGTACCGCGAGGGCGACCTGGTCAAGGTCTCGGTCCTGGTGAACTCGGAGCCGGTCGATTCCCTGGCCATCATCGTGCATCGGGCGCAGTCCGAGGCGCGCGGCCGGGCGCTCTGCGAGCGCCTGAAGGAGCTGATCCCGCGCCAGCTCTTCAAGATCGCCATCCAGGCGGCGATCGGCGGCAAGGTCATCGCGCGCGAAACCCTCTCGGCCCTGCGCAAGGACGTCACCGCCAAGTGCTACGGCGGCGACGTGTCGCGCAAGCGCAAGCTGCTCGACAAGCAAAAGAAGGGCAAAAAGCGCATGCGCCAGATCGGCAATGTGGAGATCCCGCAGTCCGCCTTCCTGGCGGCGCTCAAGATGGGCGACGACTGACCGCCGCTGGCGGGCGACCCAAGGGTTCTGAGCTTAACTTCTCTAGGTCCGGCGGAAGCGGCGGCGCGGCCGGTCGGGGTCGCCCTTGTTCCAGCAGACCACCAGCAACAGCAGCCCAGGCACCAGGGGAAAGGAAAAGGCCGGCCAGTGTAGCATCGGCGACAAGACCGCCTGCCAGAGCCACTCCGAGACGTGGCGCTCGACCCCGGCCTGGAAGGTGTTGAGGCTCGGCGCATGAAGCTGGAACCAGAGCTGGCCGAGCGGCGAAAGCATGAAATGGCCCTCGCTCCAGGAGGCGATCACGTCGCGCCCCAGCATGACGGTCGCCAAAGCGACCAGCATTCCGCCGATAATGCGACCAGCCAGCATGCCCGATCCCGTTGCCCCAAACCATGCGCACCGGTTCATGTGGCCGACTCGACCGCACGCAACCAGGGGGTCACCTTATCAGGACAAGAGGCGGGGGCCAAACCCTTGCTGGTGGACCCGAATGCCCGGAGAAATGGCTGATTGCCGGGGATCCGGGGCCGGCCGCCAGCCCATCTGACGAGACCTGCGAGCCGCTTGCCCCATCGCATGGGGCGCCTTGACCATTGCCTTGGCTGGCCGCCTCGGATAGTGTCCCGCCGCATTCCGGGGCCGTGTTTTAGGCAGCCGGCGCAGTGCGGAGGGGTGGCCGAGTGGCTTAAGGCGCACGACTGGAAATCGTGTTGGGGTTAATAGCCCCTCGGGGGTTCGAATCCCCCCTCCTCCGCCATTTTTGGCCGTGTCCGACCCGGAGACATGGGTAACAGTTTGTACCTAAGACATGGGTGACAACCTCGAGCCGAACGGGTTGTCGATGGTTTGCAGTGTTTTCTGCTCCAGGTCGATGTATCCGAGATCATAGTGCATAAAGCTGACGAGCCAAATGGCGTCGTCGAC
>JAJFGK010000068.1 GCA_021776195.1 Kiloniellaceae bacterium
GCCGGTCTTGGCGCCGGTCAAGGTTTGCGCCGCGTTTGAACCCAGGACCGAAGCCAGGCCGCTGCCGGCCGCCCCTTCGCCCTCAAACACCAGACTTGCCAGCACTCCGTCGGCAGTCTCGCTGATGTCGCCGGATACCGAGAACGCCCCGCCGCCCAACGTTCCGCCGTCGGCCTGCCCGCGCCACCGCAGCGCGACGGCACCGTCGTCACCAACCTGAACGGCGCCATCGCCGGCCAGTTCCACCGACGCATTTTGCGTGCTGAGAACCACCACGGCGTCGTCCAGGCTCAGGGTCTTGAACGGCAGCGATGCCAACCCGTTCCCCTCGGCGCCGTCCGGACGCGGCAAACCGGCGATGGTCACGCCGCCATCGGCCACCTGGGCGCGAACCCGCAACCCGGTGACCGCCACACTATCAAACTGCCGCTGCAACAGGCTCGTGAGGTCATAGGTCGCCGTCACCCCGGTGGCCTCGATCCCACCGATGCTGACATCTGTCGCGCTGATCGTTGTTTCATCGATGCGCCCGATGGTCAGGGCGACATCCGTATCCACCAGCGACGCCGCTATTGGCGCCGCCCATTGCGCCACCGGCACCCGCGCTTGCCACAGCATCCAGCCCGCTGCCCCAACCAGCAGCAGGGGCACGACGATCGACAACAGCGCCGGCCAAACCGATGCCCGCCGCCGTGCCGCGGTATCGGCGAACGGATTTTCCGGTTCTAGCCGCGGGGGCGGCGGCGGTGGTGGGGGTTCGGGTGGTCCAACGACGCTGGGAAACTTGGCCGGCCGGCCATCGTCGTCGTCCGGTCCACCGGCGATATCTACTTGGGCGCTGAGAGAAGCGCGCGCATCGGCACCATCGCCGGTCCCATCAGCCGGGTGTGCCGATCGGTCGGGGGCAGGCGCGTCGTTTCGCCCTTCCATACCTCTTTATAGAGCAGCGCTCGAATCGGCACCACTATGGCGCGACGCCAGCCGCGCGTGCTGTCAGGCGGCCGCCACCGCCCGTTTCGCCATCACCGTTACCAGGTGCGCGCGGTGCGCGGCGCTCGAATGGATATCGGCGTTCAGCCCGGCGGCGGGCACGGCGATTCCGGCAACCGCGTCGGCGCTCCACTCTGCCGCCAACGCTTGCTCCATCTCCGGTACCCGGAACACGCCACTCTGGCTCGCGCCGGTCACCGCGACCCGCGCGCCGCCGGCGAATTGCGCGACGAACACGCCGACGATGGCATAACGTGACGCCGGGTTGTCGAATTTGGCGTAGGCGGCTTTCTGCGCCAAAGGAAAGCGTACTTCCGTGATCAACTCACCGTCTTCCAGCGATGTTTCGAACATCCCGGTAAAGAAGTCGTCGGCGGGAATCTCGCGCCGGTCGGTGACGATCGTCGCGCCGAGCGCCAGGCATGCCGCCGGATAGTCGGCCGCAGGGTCGTTGTTGGCCACAGATCCGCCGATTGTACCCCGGTTGCGCACCGCCGGGTCGCCGATATTGCCAGCCAGCGCCGCCAGTGCCGGGATGTGCTCCACCACGATATCAGAGATCGCCACGGCCCTGTGGGTTGTGCCCGCACCAATGGCGATGCTCTTGCCGTCATCGCGAATGCCCTGAATCTCCCGCATTCCGCCGATGTCGATCACATCGCTCGGCTGCGCCAGGCGCTGTTTCAGCGTCGGTATCAAGGTCATCCCGCCGGCCAGGTAGGTGCCGTCCTCGGCCTTGTTTAGCGCCGCGACTGCGCCCTCGATCGTATCCGCTTTCTGATAGCTGAAGTCGTACATCTGCTAACCCCGCATCGCGGCGGCGCCGGCCAGCACCGCCTTGACGATGTTCTGGTAACCGGTGCACCGGCACAGGTTACCCTCCAACCAGTCCCGCACTTCGCCATCCGCCGGGTCCGGGTTGTTCTTCACCAGGTCGATGGCGCTCATCACCATGCCCGGCGTGCAGAACCCGCATTGTAGCCCGTGGTGGTCCTGAAACGCCTGCTGCATCGGATGCAGAACCCCGCCTTGCGCCAATCCCTCGATGGTTGTCACCGACGCACCATCGGCCTGCACTGCCAGAATGCTGCACGATTTCGTCGAGGCGCCATCGATGTCGACGACGCAGGCACCGCATTGGCTGGTGTCGCAGCCGACGTGGGTGCCGGTCATTTTCAGGTCTTCCCGCAGGAAGTCGACCAGCAACGTGCGTCCTTCGACGTCGCCTGTGACCTCCTTGCCGTTGACCGACAGGGTAACCGTGGGCATGGAACAACCTCCCGAAAAGCACTGCTGTGATGTGTGGGCGTCAGACAGTAGCGCCGATATTTTATCGCGGCGCCCGTCCAGTCAAGGCCAACGGCACCCGCGCTACCGGATCAGCACGGTCAGGATGATGACCACGGCGATCACCAGCAGCAGGATCCAAACTTTGCTCGGCATGCCGCGGTTCAGGGGGGCGTTTTCGTCCGTCGGCCGCGCCGTTTCTGCCGGCATCGCGGTCACCGCTGGTACTGCCGGGGTTGCTGGTTCCGGTGGCTCCGCTGGGACCGCGCCTTCGGCCGGTTCGGCGCCGCCTTCGACCACCCGCCCGAAGGCCTCGAAAAACTCGCCGGCCATCTTCTTCGCGGTGCCGTCGATCAGCCGCGCACCGAGTTGCGCCAGTTTTCCGCCGACCTGGGCGTCGACCTCATAGGTCAGTAGCGTTCCGCCGTCGCCGCTGTCGGTCAGCTTGACGTGGGCACCGCCTTTCGCGAATCCGGCCGCACCGCCTTTGCCCTCGCCGCTGATGGTATAGCCGTTCGGAGGGTCAAGGTCCGACAGCGTCACGCTGCCCGCGAATTTCGCTTTTACCGGACCGACTTTCGCCGTGACCTTGGCGTCGAAGCTGTCGTCGCCGGTTTTCTCGACGCTCTCGCACCCGGGAATGCACTGGCGTAGAACCTCCGGATCGTTGAGCGCCTGCCACACCGCCTCGCGCGGCGCCGCGATCGTCTGTTCGCCGGACATCTTCATGGCCACTGCCTTCCCTCATCGAACGTCATTGCCGCGAACGATAGACCGTCGCCGCGAATCGTCAAGCCGCTGCCGGTTCGGTCAAGCGCCGCCGCCGCAGTGACCAGACCAGCACCACGGCCAACACCGCCAACCCGGCTCCATGCAGCGCGAAACCCGGCGCTGCCAGTTCCACTGGCCACAACAGGGCCGCTCCCGCGCCAGCCAGCAACCCCCGGCCGATGATGCTGACCGGCCCCTCCAGATACCCATCCAGCGCCCCGGCCAGGGCATACAGCCCGAACGCCGCGAACACGGTGATGGTCAGCATCTCCGGCCAGTTGCCGCCGAGCAACGGCGTGTACGCAAACAGCAGCGGCACGATGTACAGTCCCTTGGCCGATTTCCAGGCTGACAACCCGGTTGCCATCGGCGGCGCCTTGGCGATCGCCGCTGCCGCGAACGCCGTCAGACACACCGGAGGCGTTATGTTGCTGTCCTGGCTCAGCCAGAAAATGATCATGTGGGCGCTGATCAGCGCCGTCGCCAGAATCTCGGGACTCAACGCTTGTTCGAGCAGCGTTCGTTTGAAGTCTATCGGCACCAGATCTACCAGCGCCTTGGCCTCGGCCGGCGCCATTGGCGCCCCTAGCGCCGCCATCTGATCCGGCGCCACCAGCAGGAAGATCGTCTTGGCCTCTTCCGCCAGATTGCCCGATGCCACTTCGGCGATCAGTTGCTGCTGCGAAATCAGCTCGAACAGCACCGGTGCGGACAGCGACGCCAGCACGATATAGCTCGCCGTTACCGGCAACCCCATGCCCAGCACCAGCGACGCCAGCGCAATCAGCACCATGGCGATCAGCAGGTTTCCGTTCGACCACTGGCCGATCATCTGCGACAGGGTGTTGCCGACCCCCGAGGTGACCAGCGCGTTGACCACCAGCCCGATGGCGATCAGCAGCACCCCGATCGGCACCATGCTGCGCGCGCCCGAGGCGAGCGCCTCCAGCACCGCCCGGGGCCCCATCTTGTTGGGCGTCAGCCACGACGCCACAACCACTGCGACAATGGCATAACCCGCCGCGAACGTCGGCGTGAAGCCCTTGATCAGCAGCGTGATCAGCACACCTATGGGCAGCAGGAACGCCGGACCGCCTTGTCGCATGACGGTGCTGAGCTTCGGCGCGTCGGCGTCTCCCTGAGTAAGGTTCAGGCGCCGCGCCTGGATCCGCACGAAGAACCCGACCGACAGAAAGTACAGCAGCGCCGGCAGGAAACTGACGGTGACGATTTTCAAGTAGCTGATCTGGGTGAAATTGGCCATCACGAACGCCCCGGCGCCCATGATCGGCGGCATCAGCCCGCCACCGGTCGACGCCGCCGCCTCGACCCCGCCAGCGAACTTCGCTGGGAAGCCGCTGCGTTTCATCAGCGGAATGGTGATCGACCCGGTCGACATGGTGTTGCCGACGGCGGAGCCGGAGATCGTTCCCGTCAGGCCCGACGCGAACACCGCCACCAGACCCGGCCCGCCGACCATTTTGCCCGCCGCCGCCCGCGCGACGTTGATAATGAAATCTCCGGCGCCGGAGCGGATCAGAAATGCCCCGAACAGGATGAACATGAACACCACGGTCGACGAAATCCGGGCGATCACACCAAACATCGCCTCGTCGCCATAGATGCTGCGGAACAGCATGGTTTCCGGGGACAGGCCGCGGAACTTGAAAACCCCGCCGATCAGCTCACCCCACCAGGTGACATAGGTCATCGCCACCACGATCAGGATTGGAATGATCCAGCCGGTCGTGCGCCGTGTCATGTCGATCGCCGCGATGATCAAGAACGTCCCAGCAACCCAGTTCGCGGTGCTGAGCCGCACTCCGCGGTCATAGATCGCGTTCTCTTGGCTAATCAGGAACACCGCCGCGGCGGCGATGGCGATGCCGATGACCGCGTCCAGCCCGAACAGCGCCCGCCGCGCCGTGCGCCCCTTGATCGCCGCCATCGGGTAGATCAAGGCGCACATGAATCCCAATCCGGCGAAGTGCCAGGCCGACATCCACAGGGTCGAGAGGGTACCGCGTGTGTTGAAGTAGATGTGCGCGATCGACAGCGCCACGCCGACCCAGAACAGCACGTGCCGCAGCCAACCGTCGTCGCCGCGCAACTGGCGGGACGGCATTTCAGCGTCGCCGGGAAACTGCTCGCGTTGGTCGTCCACTGCCATCAGGTGAGGCGCGGCGGCACCCAAGCCGCCGCGCCCGCCCTATGGTCTTATGGCGCCATCAGGTTTTCCGGCACCTCGATACCGGCTTCCTTATAGTACCGCACCGCGCCCGGATGCAGCGGCAGCGGCAGTCCGGCCAGCGCTGCGTCAAGGCTCATCGCCTTCGTCGCGCCATGGATCGCCTGCAGGAACCCGAGGTTTTCATAGATTGTCTTGGTGATCTGATACACCGCGTCCTCGTCGACGTCGGAACGCACCGCCAGGAAGTTCGGCTGCGCGATGGTGCTGACGTCTGCGTCCTGACCCGGATAGGTCCCGGCCGGGATCACGTAGCGGGTCCACAAGCCGAAACCGCCATCGGCCGCCGTCATCTGTTCGTCGGTAAAGCTCAACAGCACCGCGTCGTCGCCAAGCGCCGCCAGCGCTTGCGTAACCGCGCCGACCGGCACCCCGGCCGGTGTGCTCATGCCTTCGATGTTGCCGTTCTGCAGCGCCTCGGCACTGGGCGTGTAGCCCATGAATGCCAAGTCGTACTCGGTCTCCATATCGGCGCCCAGGTTGCCCATCAACACGTCGTTCGAACCGATGGTGCCGGAGTTTTGCCGGCCCATGGAGACCGCTTTGCCCTTGAGTTTAAAGAAATCCTCGACGGTCCCCGTCTCGGCATACTCTTTCTTGACCACGAAGTGTTCGACGTTCGACCACAGCATGGACACCGACCGCAGATTCTCCTGCGGGCCATCGGCTTCCACCGGCCCGGTCCCCGTCGCCGCGTAGTACCCGAACAACCCCTGTAAGATACCGAACTGGGCCTCGTTCTCGCGCAACAACCGCACATTCTCGCCGGAGCCGGCTGAGTTGATCGCCGACATGTTGATCTTTTGGCCCGGCTGCAGCTTGACCTTGGTCAGCGTCGACAACGCCACGCCAACTGGATAGTACGTGCCGCCGGTACTCGCCGTTGCCAGCAGGTAATTACGTTCTTCTTGCGCGGTGGCCTGCACCGCCAGCCCGGCGGCAACCGTCGCGGTTGCCGCGAACAGTGTCGCTCTTTTCAAGATAGACATACGATTCTCCCAAATGCTTTTCATATTGGTATACCAGACTGTATGGCCCGTCGTTTCGCTTGCCAACCGTACAAGGTTATTGCTCGGTGTATTTTTCTTGAATGTTCGCTCATAATAGCATATTGAATGATCGCTCAAAGTTATGAGGACCCCAGCGCGCGATGCCGTGGCAAAAACAATTCGATGTCGATGTTGCCCTGGAGCGCGCCATGCACGTCTTTTGGCGTCATGGCTACGACGCCACGTCGGTCAAGGATTTGGGCCTCGCCATGGGCATTCATCCCGGTAGCCTCTATCCCACCTACGGCAACAAGCACGCGCTGTTTATCCGCGCGCTGCGTCATTACGAAGCGTGGTTTCTCGCCCGTTTCGACGATTATGCACGCGACAACACGCCGCGCGATGCCATCTTGGCGGTGTTCAAGAATATCGCCAGGGAGGCGCTGACGGAACCGGATAATCCGGGCTGCCTGTTGGCTAACACCACCCTGGAGTTGGCCCGCCACGACGCCGATGTCGCGGCAATCGTCGCCGAGGGGTTGGAGAAGACCGAGCGCTTCTTCCGCACCCGGATCCTCGCCGGCCAGTCTGCCGGAAACATCGCCGCCGATGTCGACGCGGTCCACACCGCCCGTGTCCTCCTCGGGCTGCTCAACGGCCTGCGCATCCTTGCCCGCGGCCGGCCCGAGCCGGCGGTCCTAAACGCAGTGGTTGATCACGCCGGGTCTTGCCTCCGGTGAATTTTTTACCTCAGTTTTGAACGTACGCTCAAAACAATGAAAGGAAGACCATGACCAGAATTTACGCCAGTACGGTAATTCCAGCCCCGGTTAACGACGTCTGGGCCCTAGCTGGCGATTGGGCCGGCATCAGCAACTGGCACCCGGCGGTCGACGCCTCGCGCCTCGGCGACGGCCCGGCGGCGTCGGAGGCCGGCGCCACCCGCCGGTGCACGTTGGCCAATGGCGCTGCCCTCGATGAGGTCCAAACTGCCCGCTCCGATACCGATCACACCTACAGCTACACAATCACCGACGGCCCGCTGCCCATGCAGCACCATGCCGCGACGGTGCGGCTGAGCCCAATTACCGACACCGGCCAGACCTTCGCCGAGTGGACAACCGACTTCGATGCCGCCGACGCCGTCCACGGCGACATCCACGGCATGCTTTCGGAGGCGTTGCCCGGTGGTCTCGCCGCTTTGAAAGCCAAGTTCGTTTAGCGCCGGTTCATCCGGCTGCGTGGTCTCGCCTTGCGGCGAGGTGAGCACGTGCTACGGTGTTGAGCGGCGAACATGCCGCGATCATTGGGAGACATCACGGTGGCATTAAACAAATATATGATTGAACGCGAAATACCGGCCGTTGGCTCTTTGGAGCGGGCCGAGTTGGCCGGCGCTGCCGCGAAGTCTAATGCGGCATTGGCCCAGCTTGCGCCCGATGTTCAGTGGGTCGAGAGTTACGTCGCCGCCGACCAAACGTTTTGCGTGTACCTGGCGACTGACGAAGACGCGGTGCGCAAGCATGCCGAGATCAGCGGTTTCCCAGCCACCAAGATCACACCGATCCGCAAGATGATCGATCCGACGACCGAAAAGGACGTCTGACCTAGGTTTGCGGCGTCAGATCGCGGATCGCCATCGCGATCTGCTCTGGATGGGCGTGGGCGGTATCGGTGACCAGGTCGGTACCGCTCCACCGCTGATAGTCGCGGGTGACGACGTCCTTCCATGTCGGCAGACCCATGCCGGCAATATCGGCGGTGCGCGTCGTGACCCGCCGCCGGTGCTCGGTTTCGTCCGAGCACATCACCTCCACTTGGACGGCTTTGGCGCCGGCCCGCCGAGCTGTGTCGAGCCACGCCTGGCGCGTCACCGCCACTGGGTTCACCGAATCCGCGATCACCGTATGACCAAGCCGCAGGTTGTCTTCCGCCAGCCCATAGCCGACCTGGTACCCGGCGTCCTCGAGGCAATCCGGTGCCAAGCACGACGCCATGATCGCCTGTTCAATGGTATCGATACGCACATGCACCGCCCGCAGGCGCAACGCCAGCACCCGCGCTACGGTTGTTTTGCCGGTGCCCGGCAGCCCGCCCAAGATGATCAGCATGGTCCGCCGTTCAAAGCCGCGCCGCGGTGAACGTATCGCAAGTCGCCGTATCGCCGTTGTCCAAGCCGCGCCGGAACCATGCGACCCGTTGCGCTGAGCTGCCATGGGTAAACGAATCCGGCACCACCCGGCCACCGCCGCGGCCTTGTAGCCGGTCGTCGCCGATGGCGCTTGCGGCGTTGAGCGCCTCGTCGATGTCGCCGTCCTCGATCACATCGCCTCGGGCGGTCAGTACATGCGCCCAGATGCCGGCGAAACAGTCCGCTTGCAGCTCGAGCCGCACCGATAGGGCATTGCTCTCGGCCTGGCTCGCCCGCCGCCGTTCCGCCTGCACCTCGCTGGAAATACCCAGCAACGTTTGCACATGATGGGCGACCTCGTGCGCGATCACGTAAGCCTGGGCAAAGTCCCCCGGCGCGCCAAGCTTGTTGCGCAGATCCTGGTAAAACGATAGGTCGATGTAGATCTGTTGATCAGCCGGACAATAAAACGGTCCCGTCGCCGACTGCGCGAAGCCACACGCCGACTCCACCGCGCCGGAAAACAACACCAGCGTCGGCTTGTCATATCGCCGGCCGTCCTGCCGGAACAGTTGGGTCCAGGCATCCTCCGTATCGGCCAGCACAACTGAAATGAATGCCGACAGGTCATCGTCGGCCGGCGATGGCGCACCCTGTCCGATAGGCGCGTTTTGGCCGTCGACGTTGGACAGCAAACCGCTTTGCTCGACTAGCCAGAAGATCGCCACGACCGCGATTACCAGGAACAGCCCGGCGCGGCCCTTTGGCAGCCGAAGTCCCGGGCCAATACCGCCGCGCCCTATGCCACCTCGCCCAAATCCGCCCCTGCCAAATCCGCCGCGGCCAAAACCGCGTCCGGTTCGACGCGGCGACCGCGGTGCCCGCGCTGTCGTGTTGCGCATGTCGCGCACGTTCAGGCTGCGCCGCCGGCCCCGCCATTTCATCTACACCACTCCGGTTGTTAGCCTTGCCAATCGGGTTGCCAATCGACCGGGTCGATTATCCGGCCGCCGGGCTTTGCCAGCCCTGTAATTGCCGCCATCTCGTCATCCGTCAGCGCGAAATCGAACACGTCGATATTCTCAATAATCCGCGACGGCGTCGCACTTTTGGGGATGGCGATGACGTTCTGCTGCACATGCCAGCGTAAAGTAACCTGCGGCGGCGTCTTGCCGTACCGTTCCGCGATACTGGTCAATACCGGGTTCTGCAGGTTTCTGCCAATCGGGCAATACGCTGTCATCGCCATGCCCAGTTCGTTGATCACCGCGCGCATCCGCGTCTGATCCAGGTAGGGGTGGCATTCGATCTGCAGCGAAACCAGCGGCGCCGCGCTCGCCGCGACGGCCGCCCGCAGTTGTCCGGCGTTGAAATTCGACACGCCGATATGCCGCGCCAATCCGGCGCTGTGCACCTCGTTCAGCGCCCCGATCATTTCCTCGACGGCAACGTTCCGGCCGGGCCAGTGGATCAGCATCAGGTCGGCCGGGCCGATGCCCAGCCGGTCGATCCCCGCCGCCGCCGCTTGTTGCAGATCGCCGTCCGCTATGTCGTCCGGCGCGATCTTCGTGGTCACGAACACTTCCGCCCGGTCGATGCCGCTCGCCCGGACAGCCGCGCCGACGGCGGCCTCATTCCCGTACATCGCCGCCGTGTCGATGTGCCGGTAGCCGGCGTCCAGCGCTGCGATCACCGCATCGCGGCAGGCCGACCCTTTCATCGGCCAGGTGCCCAATCCAATCGCCGGGATCGCGGCGCCGTTGGCGTTGATGGTCTCCATCCGAATCTCCATTTCAGGTGGCGCCATGATGCCCGTGGCCGGGGAGCCGTCAAGCCTTCGCTGGATCCTGCTCTTGACCCGGCCCGGCCGGCGACCGACATTGCCCCCGATGTCAGCCGACCCCCTGCACAATCCAGAATCCGGACGCCGCCACGAAACCCGCGCCGTGCGCGCGCTTCTGCCCTATTTGTGGCCGGCCGGTGAGTGGAACGTGAAGGTGCGCGTCGTCATCGCCGTCGCGCTGTTGTTTGCCGCCAAGGGCGCCATCGTCTTCGTGCCGCTGATTTATAAACAGGTCATCGATAGCTTCACCTCGCAAGCCGAGGCTGACGCCATCATCGTCGTCCCCTTGGCGTTGATTATCGGCTACGGCCTGGTCAGCTTGATCTCCCGCATCATGGGCGAGCTTCGCGACTTCGCCTTCGCCCGGGTCGGCCAGCGCGCCATACGCGCCGTCGCCCTGCGCACCTTCCGCACCTTGCACAAGCTGGCCTTGCGCTTTCATCTCGATCGCCAGACCGGCGGCCTGTCCCGCGCCATCGAGCGCGGCATCAAGGGCATCGAATTTCTGCTCCGCTTCATGTTGTTCAACATCGGCCCGACGTTGGTCGAGATCGCCCTGGTCAGCGTCATTCTCTGGCGCCTCTATGGCTTCCGTTTCAGCGCCGTCTTCATGCTCACCCTCGGCCTCTACATCGCCTTCACGCTGATGGTCACAGAGTGGCGTCTGAAATTTCGCCGCGCCATGAACGAGAGCGACAGCCAGGCCAATACCAAGGCCATCGACAGCTTGCTGAACTACGAGACCGTCAAGTACTTCGGCAACGAGGACCACGAGGCCGGCCGCTACGACGCCGCCATGCGCAACTACGAGAACATGGCCGTCCGTTCCCTGACATCCCTGGCCTTGCTCAACATTGGCCAGGCGCTGATCCTCGGCGTCGGCTTGACCGGCGTCATGGTCATGGCCGGCTTCGGCGTTGCCGGTGGCACTATGACCGTCGGCGATTTCGTCGCCATCAACGTTTACATGCTGCAACTCGCCGTGCCGTTGAACTTCCTCGGCTTTGTCTATCGCGAGATCAAGCAGTCCCTCACCGACATGGAATCCATGTTCACGTTGTTGAACGAGGATCCTGAGATCAAGGACACCCCCGGCGCGTTGCCCATCTGTGTCGAGGGCGGCGTCGTCACCTTCGACCACGTCTCCTTCGGCTACGACGTCCGGCGGCCGATCTTAAAGGATGTGAATTTCCGCGTTCCCGCCGGTAACACCGTCGCCATCGTCGGCCCCACCGGCGCCGGCAAGTCGACCATCAGCCGCCTGCTGTTCCGCTTCTACGACGTCGACGGCGGCGCCGTCACCATCGACGGCCAGGACATCCGCACCGTTAGCCAGGACAGCCTCCGCGCCTCCCTCGGCATCGTCCCTCAGGACACCGTGCTGTTTAACGACAGCATTTTCTACAACATCCAATACGGCCGCCCCGACGCCACCCCGGCGGAAGTCGAAAATGCCGCCCGCATGGCCCAGGTCCACGATTTCGTTATGCAACTGCCCGACGGCTACAACACCCGCGTCGGCGAACGCGGCCTGAAATTGTCCGGCGGTGAGAAGCAACGCGTCGCCATCGCCCGCACGATCCTCAAGGATCCGAAGATCCTCCTGTTCGACGAGGCCACATCCGCACTGGACAGCCACACTGAAAAAGAAATTCAAGCCGCCCTGACCCGTGTCTCCGCCGACCGCACCACCCTGATCATTGCCCACCGCCTATCGACGGTCGTCGATGCCGACCAGATCCTGGTGATGGACAACGGTAAAATCGTCGAGCGCGGCAACCACGCCCAACTCCTCGACAAACGCGGCGCCTACCACGCCCTGTGGACCCGCCAGCAATCGGCGGCGGAGCGGGACGGGCTCGAGCCCGCGCTGGTTCCGGCGACCGAGGCCACTTAGACGCGCCAAAACGCTGCCTGTGATCATGGTCACTGGTGTGACCGGCGGCTTGCCCATTGTCACAGGTCTTGCACGCGGCCAAGGACATCGACTGAGCTTGTTACGGCGACGCCAGCGCCTTAAGGCGCTGCGCGGCGTCCTCCGCCAGACGTCGGGTCAGGTCGCCGCTGCCCATTTCACGGCCCAGGCTTGCCGCCTGACCTGACCAAAGCGAGGAAAAATCAGCGCTCCCTGCCGCCTCCGCTTTAGCTTTCAACGGCGCCAGTGCGCCGCCGGCGGTCGGGAATGCCGGCGCCAGTTCCGACATTGGACCGACCTCACGCATTACCCGGTTCATAAGGCTGCGCGCCGGCCTGCCGGTGAACACGTTTGTCAGGGCGGTTCCATCGTCTCGCGCTGCCTTGAGGGCGTCGCGGTGAAGGTCGGTGATTGTTGCCTCCGGGGTGAAAAGGTATGCGGTACCTATCTGCGCCCCCGCGGCGCCAAGCGCAAACGCCGCCGCAATGCCACGGCCATCGGCAATGCCGCCGGCGGCAATCACCGGAACGCTCACCGCGTCCACAACCTGCGGCACCAGGGCCAGTGTCCCCGCTTGCGTCCCAGTGTTGTCTGTCAGAAACATGCCGCGATGACCGCCGGCTTCGCATCCCTGGGCGATGATCACGTCGCACCCGTTGTCTTCCAGCCAGCGCGCTTCCTCCGCCGTGGTCGCGGAACTCATCACCCGGCACCCGACTGCCTTCACGCGGTTAACCACCTCTGGCGTGGGCAGACCGAAATGAAAACTCAAAAATTCCGGTTTGAGGTCCTCAACGATCTCGCACATGGCCTCGCCGAAGGGCGCGAGATTTATTGCCGGTGCGGTGGCGGCGTCCGCCCCGAACTCGTCGTAGTACCCCCTCAATCGTGCCGCCCATGCCGTGTCGCGCGCGCCGTCGGCCTTGGCCGGCCCGTGACAGAAGAAGTTGACGTTGAATGGCTTGGATGTGCTCTGGCCGATGACGCCGATTTCGGCGCGCGCCATGGCCGTATCCAGCAGCGCGCATGGCAGCGAGCCGAGGCCGCCCGCTGCGCTGACCGCCGCCGCCATCGCCGATCCGTTTGCCCCCGCCATCGGCGCCTGAATAATCGGCAACTCAATGCCGGCAAGCTCAAGCAATCTGTTATTTGGCCACATTCCGTCCTCCACCCAATGCACGCCTTCGTAGCTTATGCTCTTCCACAGCGTCATGACATCGGCGTCCGTGCATTCGACGCCTGCCCAGCAATCGCATAGCCTGTATCTATGTTGATGCTATGGCGGAACTGGGTCGCGTTCGTTGCCGTGTTGGCGGTTGTGCTTACGACCTTGGGCGTCCTTTCCGCCCTCCAGCATGACGCCATCCTAAGCCGCTTGACCCAGCAGCGCTTGGCCGTGATCGCCGAGACCACGGCGTCGCCGTTCCGCTCGGTCATCGGCCTTGGCTTGCCCATCGCCACGGTGCGCAACGCCAAGCAGGTTTTGCACGCCGCCAAGGAGATCGACCCCTCCGTCGTCAGCATCCAAGTATTTCACCCAACCGGAATCGTCGTCCATACCACGGCTGAAGACAATGGCCCGCCGATCGGCAAAGATATTCTTCTGACTCAATCTTTGAGCACCGACGACCGCTGGAGTGCCACCGGCGACGGCGAATTGCTCGCCGGTCTTACCCTGCGAAATCCCAACGGCAGTGCCATCGGCGGTATCCTGGTGTCCAGCAAAAGCAGTGACGTCGAGGCCAACTCGGCCGCTGTGGTCCGGCGTATCGCCTTCACCACCATCGGTGTCTTCGTCGCATTTTCAGTGCTTGCTTTGTTTATGCTGCGGCTACGGTTGGCGGGGGTCATGCGCGGCTTGGCGAAACTGCAACGCCTGTCCGACGATTTCAGCGATGAGCGGCAATACCACGCCGAAACCCCCGCGCCTTCCGTCGCCGATGCGCGGTACGGCTTCTTCACCGATGCGATTGTCGAGCTCGAGCGGCAACTGAACGACGCCTTCGCGCATTTCCGTGCGGCCCGCCGCCGGCTCTCGGAGGTGGCCGGTCGCGATACACCCGATCCCGGGACGACCAACACCGGACCGGAACCACCCCGGCTGGTCACCGGCTCGGTTTCCGAGACCACCCTGTCGCGCGCGTTCGCCCGCAAGCTGACCCCGTGGGCCGCCGCCATCATCCTGGGGTCGGTACTGTCCCTTGGCTATTTTGTGCAGCGCGACGTGACCCAGTCATTTGCGCCTGAATTGGCGGCCCGCACTCAACTCATCGGCGCCGTCGCCAACGCCAACGTCCAGCGTGCCGTAAATGCCGGGGTTCCCCTCACCAGCTTGACCGGCGCGGAGAGCTACTTCGCTGGCCTGCTCGACCACTTTCCCGAGGTATCGTACTTCGGCGTCGCCACCGGCAAGATCGTTTATGAGGCCGGCAAGCGCCAGGAAACGCTCTTCGCCCCAGCCCAATCACGCAAGGATGTTCCGACTTTCCCGATCACCAGCGGCGGTGAACAGATCGGTTACATCATCATCGATGCCAATTCGGAATTTTTCGTCGGTGAATTCCGCGAAATGTTGCTCGATTTCGCCGTCGTCGTCCTGGTCGTCATGCTGCTGGCGTTCCAGATCATGACGGTGGTCATCAGCCGGTCTTTAACCGCTCCCTTCATCCGCCTGCAATATTTGGCCGGGCTGCAAGCCGCCGGCGATTTTTCGACGGTGATCGTCGCAAAAGGCGTGACCGCCATCGATCGCCTGACCGGCAAGCTGTCGCAGCATGCCGCCGAGCTTCATCGCGGCTTCGCCGCGGCGGTGACACGACAATCTGCCGATCATCAACCGGCCGGCCTTGGCCGGCTTGAAGCTCAACATGGCCTGCGCCGTGGGCGTCCCGATCAGGTTCGGTTCTCTTACCTGAGTGATGTTCGGCTGCCCCTGTTTTTGTTCGCGGCGGCCGATGAATTGCCGTTGGCGTTCTTCCCCCTGTTCACTGCGGCGGCGGACAACCCTTTGACCTGGTTGGATCCAGGTGTGGTCATCAGCCTGCCATTGGCCGGGTATCTCGTCGCCATAGTATTCGGCTCCCCCCTCGCACGTCCCTTGGCTGAACGGTTCGGCCACCGCCGGCTGTTGTTGTTTGCAGCCGTGCCGACATTGCTTGCCCATTTGGGGCTGTATCTTTCGACCGATGTGATCGAGATCGTGCTGTTCCGCACGATCACCGGGTTGGGTTATGCCATCGCCACCTTGACGTGCCAGGACTATGTGCTCGACGCCGTGCCGCGCAAAGACCGCAACCGCTCACTCGGATCGTTCACCGCGGCGATGTATAGCGGCCTTTTCGCCGGTACCGCTTTGGGCGGCGTCCTGGCCGATCGCCTCGGCCAAAGCACCGTGTTTGCCGTTAGCGCCGGATTAGTCTTGGTCTCCGGAATCCTGACCCATCGCCTGTTGCCGCCTCGGCTGAGCGCGAACACAGCCGTCATCAGCGCCCCGGTTGAGCCGCGTCGGTACCTGCCTCCCATATGGCGGCCGCTCCATAGCCTGCGATTTGCCGCACTGGTGTTTGGTGTCGCTATCCCGGCGAACATTCTCATGCAGGCGTTTATTTCGTTCTTGGTCGCGCTGCAGCTCAATGCCATCGGCGCCTCCGCCGCCGACATCGGCCGCATCCTGATGACCTATTTTCTCGCCATCGCCCTTGTCGGGCCGGTCGCGCCGCGCCTGTTCGAGCACAGAATCAGCCCCACTTATGTCGGCCTTCTGGGGGCGGTTCTATCCGGTATCAGTTTGTCCGTGGTCGTCGTCTGGCCGGCCCAATGGTCCATGTTGTTCGCCGTGGCCGGTGCTGGGATCGCCCATGGCATGGTCCGCGATCCCCAGGTTGCCGTGGCCATGGATATCGCCGAGCGGGAGTTGGCCCATCTCGGATCGACCACGGTGCTTGGATCTCTGCGCACCCTTGAGCGCACGGGCAGCATCATCGGTTTGGTGGCGATCGCGATTCTCGCCAGCTTTGTTGGCTACGTGAATGCGATCGCCGCAATTGCCGGCCTGGTGTTTGCCGGCGCCGCCGGATTCGCGTTGGCCTCAGCCGCCAGCTACCTCAGTCCACGGTCTCGGCGAATTGCAGAATCCCCACCGGCGGATACAGGTTGAGCTTCCGCGCCACATCCATATTCACCACATAGGCAAACTCGGTCACCGCCGCCACCGGCAAGTCGCCCGGCGCGATTCCATCGACTAGGATCTTCTCGACCTGCTGACCCGCCAAGCGCCCCACGTCGGTATAACGGGCCGCCACCGAAAACAACGCGTCGGAATCCCGCACGAGCCGCTCATACGGACTTAGCACTGGCAGGCCGTGCGCGACCGCCGCACCGGTGAACGCGTCCCGATTGGCGTCGAGAAACGAACTCGACCCAAGGTAGATGAAATCAACCCCCTGGGATCGAAGCTCCGCGACCTTCAACGGAATGTCGTTCACGTTCGGCCGGCCCGCGTCGTCGAGCTGCAATTCGATAGCCACCAACTCGAACGCCATGTCCGAAGCAAGACCAGCCATCTCGTCGCGCTTCAGCACGGAGTTCGGTTCGTTGACGTTGTAGAGTAGTCCCAATCGTTTGAAGCTCGGATCATAGGACCGGATGGAGTTGATATTGACCGCCTCCGGCACTCGGTTGAACGTACCGGTGATGTTCGGCCGATTGGTCTTCTCCAGGCTTTCGATCACCCGCGCGCCCACTGGGTCCGCCACTACCATGAAGACCTGGGGGATGTCGTTGTTGAAGTCGGGATTGCCGACATCGTCGAGGGTGCCGGCGAAGCCCAGCGTGACCGATGTTCCCCAGGTAACGATCACGTCGGCGTCCATGTCCCGCGCTTCCTGAAGCAAGCCGGGCAGCAAGGTCTTGTCCTGCCCGGCGTCGCGGATCACGACTTCGGCGTCTATGCCAGCCGCGGCAATGTAGTCCTGTAAACCCTGGCACGCCTCCTCACAGCCACGCCAAAAAGCTGCGTAAATCGTCTTGGTATCGGGCCCCGCGTCCGCCGCGCGGCCGAGCATGACGGGCCCAAACGCAATAAACACCGCTAATAGGATGGTCTTTTTCATTGCTCTCTCGGGCTAACCGCAAGTGACCGTTATCGTGCCGCGAAGCTCCGGCGACGACAACGAAAATGATGCTACCCAAGCAGGTGATGGGTCGAACCGCAGCTATCGCGGCCGGTGCTGTGTGCCCAGCCCGGCGGTTATGAACACGGCGGTAGCCGATGCGTGGACGTCGGCGGTATGCCAAGTGCCGGGCGGGTTGATAGCGTATTCGCCGGGCGCCAGGGTAACCGTCGCCGTGGCCCCGTCCGCGTGTTCTTGAAGCAGCGTGATGGCCCCGCCCGTGCACAGCACCATCTCGCTGCCTTTCGGGTGCATTTCCCAGACGTCCCACGGCTCGGTGAAAGTGAACATGCTCACCAGCCGCCCTTCAACGCCATCGTCGCCGTGCCGCGCACCATAGGACTGGAACCAGTCCATCCCGCCCGTGAACGCCGGTTCAATCTCGGCCGTCGCACCAAGCCCAAGGTGTACCGGATGCGTCTTGATATCGGTCCCCGCCATCGCGCAACTCCCTTTGAGGCGTCGCGGCAGCATACCGAAGTAAGGACCATCTCACACTGGATTTATCGCCTCACGCGGCGCATATAGGGGCATCACAAACAAACATCGCACACAAGGATTTTGATGAGCGTCGTTGTTTCTCACTGGGCTGGTAGGGTAGTCGCACCGTAACTACACGGGCACCCGGTTCCTCTCGACCAGCCACGCCGGATGGCTCACCTGCATGCGCGGGATGCTGTCTATTGTCTGGTACTGTGCGCCGTGCGCGGCGCCGAAGCTGGTGAGAGACTAAATGACCCTACAAAATTCCGACCTGGCCGATCTCGGCTGGAGCATTTTCTTCAGTTCGCAACTCGATCTCGACGACGTGGCGACCGGTGCGGCGGTGCGTGTGATGGCCGTTCACCGCCATGGCCTGAGTGTCATCGGGGCGGTCCCGCAAACCCTCATTCCGCCATTCACCGCCAACCCAAATGACCCGGTAACCACCGCCACCGTCGGCGATTGGCTGCTGCTCGACCGTGTCACCTTGCAACCCCAGCGCCTATTGGACCGCAAGAGCCTGTTCAAGCGCCACATGGCCGGCACTGGTCGGCAGGTCCAGCTCATCGCCGCCAATGTCGACACGCTGCTGATCGTCTCCTCCTGCAACCAAGACTTCAGCGCCGCGCGGTTGGAACGATACCTGGCTCTCGCCCGTGAGACCCAAGTCACGCCGGTCATCGTCCTGACCAAGGCCGATCTCACCGAGGCGGCGGACGATTTCGCCCGCGATGCTGCCAAACTGATGCCTGGTTTGCTGGTCGAGGTCGTCGACGCCCGCGATACCGACAGCGTCGCCTGTTTGAGAACGTGGTGCGCGACCGGTCAGACCGTCGCTTTTGTCGGCTCTTCGGGTGTTGGCAAATCGACCCTCATCAATACCTTGTGCGGCGACCAAGAAATTGCCACTCAAGCTGTCCGCGAGGACGATGCCAAGGGCCGCCACACCACCACCGCCCGGTCCCTGCATCGGCTGCCGGCCGGCGGCTTGCTGCTCGACACTCCGGGCATGCGTGAGCTGGGCCTCGCCGACGTCAAGGCCGGGATCGATGACGTCTTCGCCGACATCGTTGGGTTAACTGAGGCCTGTCGATTCGCCGACTGTCGCCATACCGGCGAACCCGGTTGCGCGGTGGCGGCGGCGGTCGAAACTGGCACCCTGGAGTCAGCCCGCCTCAAACGCTGGCGCAAGCTGGTCGCCGAGGAAGCGCACAACTCTGCGACTGTTGCTGTGCGCCGCTCTCGCGATAAGGCCTTCGGTAAAATGGTCAAGGGCGTCATGAAGGACAAACGCCGCCGCGAGTGAGGTGTGGTATTCAAACACGTAGCGAACCCAGCCGCAGAATACTGACCGGGAGGATACCCAGTGGCCGACCACGTGTCCGCCTGTCATGGCGGCACGAGGCCCGAGACGAGGGCGCTGACACGTGGCCCCGCTGGCAAGCCTCGACCGTCGGTGCCGGCGCGCCATGCAGTTCGCACTTTCCGTCGTGCAAGCGGTGCGCAAGCAGCAACAAGCCTACCCGCACGCGGCTCCATCGCGTTGCCATACCACCTGCTGGTATTTTGCGTATGTCGTTTACTGGCTAATGTGTCAAACACGTCGTGAACGGCCGCGTTGCTGGGCAAGTTGCATACGGGGATCATGAGGACAGTTCGGACATCCGCGATCCGTGGCACATGTTTTGCCCTCGGCCTGGCACTGTGTCTGCTGGTCATATCGCTTGCGGTTTCGCCTGGCGTTGTAATCGCCCAGGAATTTCCCGGTTCGGTACAACCGCCGCCAACGGGCGAAACGATCGCCGAGGCTGATGTCCGCGACTTACTGGACATGCTGCGCGACGACACCCAGCGTACCACTTTCATCGACCAGCTTGAGGCCTTGCTGGAGGTCCGGGCACAGGTCGAGCCAGCGTTTGAACACAGCGTTGTCCAGCGCCTGACCCTGGGTCTATCGGGCGTTGTCGACAGAATCAGCAGCCGCACCGTCACTGGCGTCGACGCGGTTCTCGATGTGCGCCGCTTGTTGCAACAGGTGGTCGAGCTGTTCGCCGGTCCCGTCGTCCGCGCTCGCTGGATAGAGATCGCCCTCAAACTGTTGGTCGTCCTGGGTTTCGCCGCGGGCGCCTTCATTGCCGCGCGCCGTATCGTCCGCGATCCGCGCCAGCGATTGGCTGACTGCCGCCCGCCCGATGTTTTCTCCAAGGTCGTGGCCCTGACCCTGCGCATGCTCCTTGACTTCGGGCCAATCGTTGCCTTCGCGGTCGTCGCCTACATCATTTTGCCGGTCACCGAACCACGCCCGTTCACCCGCATCGTTGCCATATCGGCGATCAACGTCACCATTGCGATTCAACTGGTGCTGTTGGTCACCAGGGCAATTCTCACGCCGTATACGCCGCATCTGCGCATCGTGCCGATAGCCGATGAGACCGCCGCCTATGGCTATGTCTGGGTGCGCCGGTTGTCCTATCTCGGCGGTTATGTCTTTGTCGTTTCGGGTGCTCTGGAATTGCTCGGGTTTTCCGAAGTTGGCACCGTCGTCGCACGGGTTGGCGGCTTCATCCTGATGCTCATGCTGCTGGTCATCATCTTGCAGAACCGCGCGGCGGTACGCAGCAGTTTGCGCGGCCGGTCGGGCGAAACCCGTGCCTTGTTGCGGACGGTCCGCCGCCAGTTGGCGGAAATCTGGCACATCCTGGCGGTGTTGTACGTCGTCGGCGCGTTTTTCGTGTGGGCCCTGCGCGTTCCCGGTGGGTTCGGCTACGTCATGCGCGGCACGACGCTGTCGGTGGTGATTGTCGCCGCCGCATGTCTGCTGATCTCGATCGCCGGCAAGCTTGTCGACCGTGGGTTCTCCGTCGGCGCCCGCTTGCATGAGCAATACCCGTCCCTGCAACGCCGCGCCAACCGGTATCTGCCGGTCCTGCGGTCGATAACGGTTGTCGTCATCCTGATCGTTGCCGCCCTCGCGGTGCTCCAGGCCTGGCGGGTGCCCGTCGGGGCATGGCTGCTCAGCGACCTCGGGCGCAGCGTCACCTCGGCCGCCGCGACCGTAAGCATTGTTCTGATCGCCGCCGTCATTCTGTGGGAGTTGGTCAGCTCCAGCATCGAACGCTATCTCGAGATGACCGACGACAATGGCGAGGCGATTGAACGAACGGCGCGCGAACGCACGTTGCTGCCCCTGTTACGCAATGCCATTCTCGTTGTCCTGATCGTCGTTGTCGGTCTGATCATCCTGGCCGAATTGGGCGTCAACATCGCGCCGCTGCTGGCTGCCGCCGGCGTCGTCGGTATCGCCATCGGCTTCGGCTCGCAGAAGTTGGTTCAGGACGTGATCAATGGCCTGTTCATCTTGTTTGAGGACACCATCTCCGTCGGCGATGTCGTCGACGTCGCCGGCCATCGTGGCGCGGTCGAATCCCTGTCGGTCCGCAACCTCAGCTTGCGCGACCTCGAAGGCCACGTCCACACCGTCCCCTTTGGCGAGGTTGCGACAATCCGCAACATGTCGAAGGAGTTCTCGTTCGCTTTGTTGGAGGTCGGTATCGCCTATCGCGAGAACGTTGCTGAGGTCATCGAGGTTCTCAAGCAGATCGGTGCCGAACTCGAAGCCGATCCAGCTATCGGCCGCTTCATCCTCGAGCCCATCGAAATCCTGGGTCTCGATGGGTTCGGCGATAGCGCTATTACCATCAAGGCGCGCATGAAGACCGTGGCGCTCAAGCAATGGAGCGTCAGGCGCGCCTACAATTTACGTATGAAGGAGCGGTTTGACGAACTTGGCATCGAAATTCCCTTCCCCCACATGACCTTGTATTTTGGTGAGGACAAATCCGGCCGCGCCCCGCCGGTCCACGTCGTCGACCAGCGCGCGCCCGCGCCACAAACGCCCCCTCAATCCAACCCGCCGGTCGGCGAAGTCAGCGAGGTAAGCAATGCACCTGCACCGACTGATGACTAAGGCCGTGGCCGATGCGGGCCGCGAGCGCCAAGAATTCTTGGTGCAGAAGTTGCTGACGCTGCTCGGCGACAAGGCCATGTTCGCAGCCGCCGAGGCCTGTGTCAGCGATCCTTGCACTTTCATCGTCGAATGCAATTTCTTGGATCAGGTGTGGCAGGATCCGCGGATCCAGCGCCGAATTCAGGCCCTGGCTGGCCAGGGTATTGAGGTCAACCCTCAAGATACCGCTTCGCAAATTGCTGGCCACAGCTATACCCGGCGCCAGTTGCTCGTCATGTTCTAGATCGCGCCGAGCGGGAGAACGGGTTGGCTCGTGCTCCACCCGCCGATGCCGCTCACGGGTCGACTAACGCCCCACGTCGACCGCGATATCTTCCACCGCCGGCGCCACGTCGATCATCTTGCGGTCCACCAGGAATGCCCCGAAGCGTTCGTAACGATCGTCGCCCAGGGCGCCGGGCCGTAGGGCAAAGCGCGCCACCGTGTCGCGCCAGGCGCGGCGGTTCAGGTCGTCATCCAACTCCGGCCGGTCGTTGATAAACGCCGCCCACGCCTCGTCCGGATGGTTGATAATGAATTGGGTAGCCGCCTCCAAGGCGTCTAGGAACCGCGGCAAGCGTGGGTCGTCACGGTTATCGTTGTGCGCCACCAGGATCAGCTCGTCGTACGCCGGCACGCCTTCTTCCTCCGGGAAGAACGCCTTGCCCGGCCGCCCTTCGAGATCCATCTGGTTGAGCTCGAAGTTGCGGAAGGCGCCGATCACCGCGTCCACCTGACCCGAGACCAGCGACGGCGAAAGCGAGAAGTTCACGTTGACCAGGGTGATGTCCTCGAGGGTCAGGTCATGGCGCGCCAACATCGCGCTCAGCAGCGCGTCCTCGAACCCGCCGACCGAGAATCCGACTGTCTTGCCCTTCAAATCGGCGATCGATCGGACCGGACTGTCGGCCAACACCACCAGACTGTTCAAGGGCGTCGCCACCAGGGTGCCGATCCGCGTCAGGGGCAGCCCCTCGGCGACTTGAAGGTGGAGCTGGGGCTGATAGGAGACCGCAACGTCGGCCTGGCCGGCGGCCACCAGCTTGGGCGGATCGTTGGGGTCGGCGGGTGCCACCAGCTCGACCTCCAGGCCCTGGGCGGCGAAGAAGCCCTTGTCCCGGGCGATGATCAGGGGACCGTGATCGGGATTGACGAACCAGTCCAGCAAGACCGTCATCTTCTCCGCCGCCGAAAGCGGCTGTTGTGACAAAGCCAGGGTCGCCGCAACGGTCAACAGACCGAAGACCAGGGGACGCAGCACGACGAGAAGCGTTTCTACGGGTTTCACGCGGGTGTTCTCCTGTTATCCAGATGATCGTCGTCCAGGGCATCCGCCTGCCAGGGAACGGCCCGGCGCAAAGCCCAGTCGAGCAAGAAGTAAAGCACCAGGGCCATGACCATCAGGGTCGCCAGGGCGGCGAACATGAGGTCGACCTTCATGCGCGCGTTGGCCTGGAGCATCAGGTAGCCGAGGCCGCCGCTGGAGCCGACCCACTCGCCGACCACCGCGCCGATGGGGACCACGGCGGCGGCGGTGCGCAGGCCGGAAGCCAAGGCGGGCAGCGCGGCGGGGACCCGAATGCGCCACAGCACCGCCCAGGGCCGTGCGTTCATGGTCTTGGCCAGATCGAGCCAGCCGGGTTCGGTGCGGCGCAGCCCGTCATAGAAAGTGGCGGTGACCGGAAAGAAGATGATGAGGGTCGCCATGGCGACCTTGGAGGCCAGGCCATAGCCCAGCCAGAGCACCAGGATCGGCGCCAGGGCAAAAACCGGCACCGCCTGACTGGCCACCAACAAGGGTAAAAGCCAGGGCCGCAGGGCGGCTCGAAAGGCGAGCAGCATCGCGCTCGCCATCCCCAGCAGGGTCCCGAAGGCAAAGCCCAGCAGCATCTCGGTCAAGGTGATCCCGGCGTGGTGGATCAGCAGTCGGGTCGCCTCCAGCCAGGAAGCGCCGACCGCAAGCGGCGACGGCAGGATGTAGGGCGGCACCCCGGAGGCCAACACCAGGAACTGCCACGCCAGGAGCAGGCCGAGACAGACACCGAGGGGACGCAGGACCGCCATCAGGCCGCCGCCTGCTGGCCCGCCGCCAGCCGGCCGAAGAGCTCGCCCTGAAGTGCCGTGACCTCTTGCGCGTCGGCGGGCCGGGGCGGCAGTCCGTCCGGCGCCATGGTCGCGACGATGGTCGGCGGATCGCCGGCGAGCAGATGGATCTCATGGCTGAGGCGGATCGCCTCCAGCGGGTCGTGGGTCACCAGCAAGACCGTCCGGCCCTCGAGCAGTCGCGCGGCAAGGTCCTGGAGGCGCAGACGGGTCAGAACATCGAGCCCGGAGAAAGGCTCGTCCATCAGGACCACCGGGCGATCCTCCATCAAGGTTCGCGCCAGGGCGACGCGCTGGCGCATTCCGCCGGAGAGCGTCGCGGGCCGGTCGGCTTCGCGGCCCGCCAGTCCGACCGCGGCTATCAAATCGCGGGCCCGCGGCACCGCCGCCCCGGCGGCACGGCGCCCGCCGCGCAGACGGGCGCCGAGACAGACGTTCTCCAGCACCGAAAGCCAGGGCAGCAACAGATCCTGCTGGGCCATATAGGCGAGCCGGCCGGTCAGCGGCACCCCGTCGCTGGCGGCAATGCGGCCGCGCAGATGATCGGCCGGCAACAGCCCTGCCAGGCTCCGCAGCAGGCTCGACTTGCCGATTCCGCTTTCGCCCAAAAGCGCGGTCCATCGCCCCGCGCCCAGGCTCAAATCGAAGTTCTCCACCACCCGGCGCGACCCAAAGGCGAGGCCGACCCCCTCGAAGGCGATTCCGGGCGGCGTCATGGCTTCAGGCCTCCACCGGCCAGAGAGCATGAAAGTGATGCACCGGGCCGTGGCCCCGCCCGATGTCCAGGCCGTCCGCCGCGGCGATGGCCGCGGATAGATAGTCCTTGGCCTGCGCCACGGCCGGTTCCAGCGCGGCGCCGCGGGCCAGGAAAGCGGCGATCGCCGACGACAGGCTGCAGCCCGTGCCATGGGTGTTGGGGGTCGCCACGCGGGCCGTCTGGTAGCGCCGCAGACCCTCCGCGCTCAGCAGCAGATCGGTGGCCTCCGGTCCCTCCAGATGACCGCCCTTGATCAACACGGCGCCCGGCCCGAAGGCCAGCAACGCCTCGGCGGCGGCGGCCATGCCGGCCTCGTCGCGCGCCTCTTCCAGCCCCAAGAGATCGGCGGCCTCCGGCAGGTTGGGCGTGATGACGGTCGCCAGCGGCAAGAGCCGTTCCCGCAGAGCCGCCACGGCCTCGGCGCGCAGCAAACGGTCGCCGCTCTTGGCCACCATGACCGGGTCCAAAACCACCCGGGTCACGCCATGGCGCGTCAAGCCGTCGGCCACGGTCTCGATGATCTCCGGCGCGGCCAGCATTCCGATCTTGACCGCGTCGATCCTGATATCGTCGAACAGGGTATCGAGCTGGGCGGCGACGAACTGCGGCGGCACCTCGTGAATGGCCCTGACTTCGCGGGTGTTCTGGGCGGTCAGCGCGGTAATCGCCGACGCGCCGTAGACCCCGAGCGCCGAAAAGGTCTTGAGATCGGCCTGAATGCCGGCGCCGCCGCCACTGTCGGACCCGGCGATCGTGAGCGCGGTGGCGGCTGTCATGGCACGTCGCGGGCCCGACAGGCCGCCTCCACGACACGGCGCAAGGTCGAGGCCGCCGCGGTGGGATCCGGCGCCTTGCTGACTGCCGTGATCACCGCAATCCCATCGACCCCGCCACCGATCACCTCCGCCGCGTTGTCCGCGTCGATGCCGCTGATGGCGCAGAGCGGCAGGCCGTGACCGACCGCCAGGCTGGCGACAATGCGGGCCAGGCCATCCGGCCCCGTGTAGCGGTCGACCCCCTGCTTGCTGGAGGTCGGGTAGACGCCGCCAATCGAGATGTAGTCGATCATGTCGATGGGGGCGGCTCTGGCCTCCGCCTCGCTGCGCACGGTCAAGCCGATGATCGCATCCTTGCCGAGCAACCGCCGTGCATCGCCGGCCGGCATATCGTCCTGGCCGAGATGGATCCCATCGGCACCGGCCGCCAAGGCGACATCGACCCGGTCGTTGATCAGCAGCGGGACCGACAGCTCCCGACAGGCCGCGGCCAAACCCCGCGCCTCTTCGATGAAGGCCCTGGTTCCATTGACCTTATCGCGGAGCTGAAACAGGCTGGCGCCGCCGGCCGCGGCAAGGCGGGCCAGACCGGGCAGATCGTGGCCGCCGCTCGAGGCCGGATCGAGAATCACATAGAGGGTCGGGTCGACCTTGGTCGCTATCGATGCCATCGCGTTCAAGACTCCGCTGGAGCGACCGGCGGGGTATCAGGTCAATGCTGTCTTTTCGCGGCATTCCCAAATCCCTACGCCGGCACGATCCGGATCAGGTTCGACGGGTTGGCTCTGCGGCCTCTCAGCCCTCACATCGCGTTGCGCGAGGAGGCACCCCGTTGAGATCCGGTGGTTTTATCATCCCGTGACAGCCGACACAACCGGCCTCTCGAGCGGGCCGATGGCGGGCCCCTGGTGTGCCAGGTTAACCAATGGGGTCTTGCGAAATTGGGCCGACTGCACGCAGTATGGGCCTTGGCTGAGGCACAGCTTATCCTTAGAACATCTCCTCGAGGGGTGGCCCGGCACGCGACACGGATATTCCGGCGTCGGGAGCGGGGCGAAGGCAAGGACGACAGGTGATGGGCGCCAAACGCCACAACATCATAATCGAGCGCTGGGCCGGCAATCCCGGACCGCGCTGCAACACCGTCGACAGCGGCTTTCGCTGGACCGTCACCTATGAAAAAGACGGGCTGTTTCAGGTCCAGGGCTTCTCCGATACCCACGCCTCGGCGCGCGCCGCGGCCGAGGCCTGCCTGCATGAACGGGGAATCGATCTGAATTGGCTGCCGAAATCAGGATCGTCGGCGACCCTGATCAAGCCGCGGTCGAAAAGGGCAAAGCTTCTCTAAGGCCAGAGGATCGCCCAGCCGCCCAGCAGCAGGGACGCTGGCAGGCCTTCGCTCTCTTTTAGGACTTATCACAAATTCGACAGGCTTGGTCTGGCGCAGTGCCACGTCAGGCCACCAAACAACAATCGGCAATTACATGCTGTTGTTCACGTTTGAGGCAATGAATCGATACATGGTGCTTGTGGAATCGGCCAGGGTGCTGAGCGATACCATCAGAGCGATACCGACGAGTGCGATGATAAAGGCATACTCGATTGCCGTGGCACCAGACTCATCACGGAGCAGATTTTTGAGTTTGTGCAACATGAGCGGATATTGCGTCGATCGAGTTAAGATCTCTTAAAGAATTCTGGTTAATGTTACACAGAAATTACATCGGCCTTTAGCCTCTTTTTGCGCTTTCACAGGCCCGTCTAGAGGCTCGACCGCAGCTTGAACCTGTTGTCTTTGCGACTTAAATCTCGAACCAGGCCCTCGAGGCGTGGATTTGACAGGGCAAGCAAGCAGGAAGCGCAAACCGGCGGAGGACGCAGTGCGCCACAAAAAACGGGCGGCTCGGCTAGCTGACCCGAGGGCACCGACCCGGGCAATGTTTTTGGGGCTGTTCATCGCGGTGGTCACAACGGCGTCGTTCGGCCACTGGGCGGCAGTTTCCCTGACCGGGCGCGCGGACCACCCTTCGCTGTCCGGCCCAGCCCCGGAAGTGTCGGCCTCGCTCCAGCGTGACCGCTCCGACCTCCCCGATTCGGCAGCGTCGGATCCGCTGGGTCCCTGTCACAGGTTGAGCGCCGGTTTATCGACGCTCGGCGGCGCGGCGGGCTTCGACAGTCTGGCGATCTTGACCGACAGCGGGACCGGTGCCTGGCTCATGGCGCAGGCGCGGCGGCGTGGGGTCACCGTCTGCCTTGATCCAAACACGGCTTTGAACGGCTACTATCGCGCGCAAAAGCGTCTCGTGGGTCTCAATAGCCATCTCACGACAGCGCGCCAGGTCGGCTTCCTGGCCCACGAGTTGGGCCATGTCCTGCAGCACCCTACCTTCTCGAACAACCGCTACCTCGCCCCGCGCGATATGATTCTACTGCGCCGCCTGCGCGAAGCCGCGGCGGAGGCCATCGCCACAAGGCTCTTGTGGCAATTGCGCCGGGCCGGCAATGCGGCGCCCTGGAACGCCAAGCAGCGCACCGGGTACCGGGACATCCTGGTCGCCTTCGAGAAAGCCCATCAGAGCGCCGTGGTGGCGCCGATCACCGCCGGCCCAGCTCACCCGGGCGGAATGAAAAAGGCGGAGCTGGCGGCGACCAGAGCCGCTTTCAAACAGTGGTTTGCCGCCAAGTGGCGGCGCGACACCTACGACGCCATGACGCTGCAGCACCTCGAGACAATCGCCGGGGATCGCTTGGGTCTGGTCTCACCGCGCTTCATGCTGAGCGAGGCCTATCTCGCCCCCCTCGCCCGCCATCAGGGGGAAACCTTCCTGTTGCCAGGCGATCGCTTGCGTCAGGCCGCCTTTAGCCGCCGGCTCGCGCCCGGAACCGTGGCGCGGCTGGAGACGCTGGAGACCCTCATCATGGCCGGGCGGACCCTGGCGGCACCGCACCCCTAAGCCTCGCCCGCCGTTTTTGCGAGGCGAAACAGGGCCGTCCGACGCCTGTTAGGCTGCCTGCTGACCGCGCCGCAGGGGATGGCCGCTCTTGGCCGTCAATTTGGCCAAAAAGGTCTCGATATCCTTGCGCTTGCTGCCCAAGCCCTTGATTTCATCTTCAAGTGCGCTGATTTTCGCCTTCAGCGCCTCGATTTGGGGATCGATGGCCTTGAGCTCCTGCTCGGCGTCGCCGCGCAGTTTTTGTTGCTCCTGCTCCAAGCGATCCTGCTCGTCCATCAACGAGCGCATGCGCTGGTCGAAACTCGTCTGGTCTTTGTCTTCGCTCACCGCTGTTCCTCCTGGCGATTGCGTCCCGCCGGATGGCAAGACGCATAAAATACGTCGTAAAATCAGTGTATTAATGGTCTCTTCATGCCTCGAATAATAGGCGATCCCGGGTTAATGAAGAGTAAGCGGGCGATGCGGGCATCATGGCCGGGCGCGGGCGACTGTTCAGGCCCTTTCCGGCTCGACCGGCGATTCCGGTTCGACCGCTGATTTCGGTTCGGACGCGCGCTCCGGCTCCAGCGGCTCCCGACCGCTCCGCCGGACATGCCAGAGCGTCCCCACCATGAGCACGAGAGAGGCCCCGTAGAGGATCAGATAGACCTTAGGTGAAATGGCCGCGTCGTCCGGCAACTGGGCGGTGAGCGCCGCCGTCGTGGCAATCAGCGCCAGATTGGCGGCCATCAGCCCAAGCGGCGTCAACATGATCGTCCACTTGACGGCGCGTGCGCCCAAAGGCTCTCGCGGGTCAAGCCAGAGCGGGGCGATCACCGAGATGTGGCGATCGTCCATGACCTCGCCGGTCCGGTCGCGCTTGCGGCAAAGTCTGGCAAAGGCCCGCTGCAAGGCGGCCACCCGAGCATAGCCGTTGGCCACGACGAGAAAACCGAGCGCCAGGGCGACGGGAAAGAGCAACACGATCTGTCCCAGGCCCACGGGCAGGTCGCCGATTGGCGTGCCAAGCCGATCGAAGCTGGCGATACGGTCCAACTGCCCCTCCAGGATCGCGAGCCGGTCCGTTGTCTTGGCACGCAAGCGTTCGATGCGCTCGACGCGCAGCTCGCGATCCGGAAGGCTCATGCGCAAGTTCTCATAAAAGGTAGCGATCCGCGTCTCGTAGGCCCTCAGGTCGTGCGAAAACCAGCCGCGCAATTGCTCGGCATCGTCGCTCGACAGTCGCTCGCCGACCACCGGATGGGTCTCGCCGCGGGTCAGCCAGCCGCAGGCACCCTCGACCAGGACCGCGAGATCGCCATTGGCGGCCCCGAGCTCTGCCTCCTTGATGGCCGCAAGCCGCGAAATCCGCAGGGCGAAGCGCTGGTTTTCGCGGGTGAAGGTTTCGCAGAGCCGGCAGGCGGCGTGCGCCACGCCGGTCTCCCAATAACAGGACTTCTGAGCCAGGCCAGAGAGCTGCCGGTTGGTCTGGATAAAGGCCTCTGGCGGCTGCTTGGCGTCGCCGCGAACCCAGGCCGCCAGACCCTCTTCCTCCCGACCAGCGAAGGCCCGCCGCAGGTCGTCGAGCTCGCGCGCATGTTCGGCGGCTTCGCGCTCCATGACCTGGTAGAGCCGCCATTCCCGGTGAGTATGGGCGAATTGATCGACCGCGCCCTGGATCGCCCGCATCTCGGTCAGACTGGCTTTCGTATCGGCGACCAGGTCGCCAAGCCGCTGGAGCTCGACCGCGAGCTTGGCTTCTCTGGTTTGCAGTTCGGCCAGCTGGTCGCGAAAGGTGAGAAAGGGCACGACGATCAGCAGGAAGATCGCCAGACCGGCGACGATCAGCCCGTAAAGCCCGCGGCGGAAATACTTCGTCCGCTCGCCATAGAGGCGGTAGACCCGCTCCAGTTCGTCGTTGATGAGGTCGTTGTCGGCCAAGGCGTCATGCCTGCAGGTCCCCGGGGCCTACAGCCTAGAGCCATTCTTTCTCGCACGGAACCTTTTGCTGGGCCACAGGCGGCCCCCCTCACCCGACTGGTCGTGTCTGGCGCTGCTTGCCCGAGTGATCGTCCATGACCCATCAGAAGGTTCCCGATGCCAAGGAAAGTTCCAGTCGCGTACTGTGAGGAGGTTGTCCGTTCGGTCCTGACAAGCGAAGCTGAGGTCGGCGCAGCGTCGTTTTCTCAGGAAGGACCCTATGAACGTTCAGAAGAATGCCTGGTCCGCGGCGAAAGGACGGGCGCCAGGGGATCGTGCGACATGACCGCCATCGAGCCCTTTCGCGTCGCCGTGCCCGACGAGACCCTGGAGCGCATCCGCGCCAAGGTCGCCGCCTATGTCTGGCATGAAATGCCGGCCGACGGGGGCTGGGCCTACGGCACCAACCTCGACTACATGAAAGAGCTCTGCGCCTACTGGCTGGATCGGTTCGACTGGCGGGCGCAGGAAGAAAAGCTCAACCGCTTGCCGCAGTTCACCGCGCCGGTCGAGGACATCGAGCTTCACTTCATCCATGAGAAAGGCAGCGGCCCGGCGCCCCTGCCCCTTCTGATCAGCCACGGCTGGCCCGGCTCGGTGGCTGAGTTCGCCGAAATCGTCGAGCCGCTGGCCCATCCCGAGCGGTTCGGCGGCAGCGCCAACGACGCCTTCGACGTCATCGCGCCCTCGTTGCCGGGCTTTGGGTTCTCCGGCAAGCCGGCGCGACCGATGGGCCCGCGCAAGATGGCAGACCTGTTCGACCGCTTGATGACCGGCGTGCTGGGCTACGACGGCTACCTGGCCCAGGGCGGCGATTGGGGCGGGGCCATCTCGAGCTGGCTCGGCTACGAGCACGCGCCGGCCTGCCGGGCCATCCATCTCAACATCATGACCATGCGCCACGCCGACGGCCCCCAGGGGCCCGAAGAAAAGGCCTGGGCCGCCCGTTTTGAAAAGGAACAGGAACTCGAGAACGGCTACCGCACCCAGCAGGCGACCAAGCCACAGACCTTGAGCTACGCCATGATGGACAGCCCGGTCGGCCTCGCCGCCTGGATTGTCGAGAAGTTCAACTCCTGGTCCGACACCGAGGGCGACGACATCGAGAGCGTCCACAGCAAGGACGAACTGCTGACCAACATCATGATCTATCTGGTCACCGGGACCTTCAACACGGCGAGCTGGATCTACTACGGCCGGCGCGAGGAAGGCGGCCGCCTGCTGTCACCCGAGGGCCGGCGGGTCGAGGTGCCGACCGGCTGCGCGCTCTTTCCGGCGGAGCTGCTGTCCTGGCCGCCGCGCAGTTATGTGGAGCGGGTCTACAACGTGACCCACTGGACCGAGATGCCCCGCGGCGGCCACTTCGCCGCTATGGAGCAGCCCGAACTCATGATCGAAGATATCCGCGCCTTCGCCCGCACCCTGCGCTAGGCCCCATGGCCAGGCTCGCCGATGCTGAAGATCTATGTCCAGCCCAACAAAGAATCGGCCCGCAGCGTCCAGCGCAAGCGCGGCCTCATCCGCAGCGATTCGCAATTCGCAAAATTCGTTCTAAAAGCTCCGCTAGGCTTTTGAAGGAATGGTGACCCCAACGGGAGACGACGACAAACACCCCCTACCCTATTGAAACGGCAGAAAACCAACGCTTGTAATAGCGTATTGTGTGGGGTAATCGTGTGGGGAATTTCTCCCATTGGACTGCCGATTGTGCCTGATTACATCGAGAAGAGACGACGCCTTTGGTACGCTGTATTAGACGTTCCTAAGGCACTGCGTCCACGTTTAGGGACTGGTCGGTTCGTAAAGAGCTTGAGCACAGAAAGCCGCACTGAGGCTCTTCGCCGTGCCGCCCCTCTTGTCGCCCTTTGGAAGAGCCGGATTGAGCAAGCTAAAGCCAACAATGACGGTTCGTCGTCACAAGACCCCTTAGAGGCCGATGCGGCATTCTGGAGGCAAGCTCTCCAGTCAGCCAAGAGTGATGCCGAGCGAGAAGGCATAGCAGACGAAATCTCCAACAGAGCCTACGATTACATCTCGGAGGACATTTCAGCCCTCGATCCTAGCGAGCGAGATGAGGTGGACGAGACGCGGGCTGAGAAGTTCGCGGGACTCGCAAAGGGCATCCTAGTACCCACTACAGAACACCTAGAAGAATGGTTATCCGGCGTCGCAGACACCGCGAAGACAATGGATGAAAAGCGTGCAGCCATTCGGCGTTTCTCCAATGAGTTCCCGACGCTCAACGATGTGACCCGCAAGGGTGCCCAGCGTTGGATCAACAAGCTTTCGCAGAAGGACGGCCTCGCGCCTCCCACGGTTCGGAAGATGCTGTCTGGAGTGCGGGGCTATTGGAAGTATATGAAGGCCATCGAGGCTGTGCCCGATGACAGCTTCCCATTCGATCACCTTGAGATCCCCAAACGGAACGAGAAAGCCGTCATAGACGGCGAGCGGCACCCTTTCGAGTCACGGGAAGTGGTTGCGTTCCTCAAGGCGGCCGAGAGCCGAGGAGACAGGCAGCTCGCAGACGTGATCACCCTCGCGATGTGGACGGGGTGTCGGATCGAGGAGCTGTGCAGCCTCCCTGTCGAGCGCGCCAAAGATGGTGTGATCGAGATCAAGGATGCCAAGACCCGCTCAGGCTGGCGGAGGATCCCGGTTCATTCGAAGCTCCGTCCTGATCTTGACCGCATGGCCGAGGAGTCCCACGACGGATACGTCATGAACGGTCTCACCGCGAACAAGTACGACGACCGTAGCGGGGCTGTTGGGAAGCGCTTTGGCCGTCTCAAGAAGAAGATGGGACACGGATCTCAGCAAACCTTCCACTCCATCAGGGGAACCGTCTCGACCCTATTGGAGAACGCTGGTATCCCCGAAAATGTCTCAGCGGACATCATGGGGCACAAGAAGCCGACCATGACCTATGGCCTCTATTCAGGAGGCTCCACGGTCTCCGTGATGCGCGATGCCATCGAGCAGATTGATTATCCGCTCTGACAATGAATTGAGGTCCCTCAAAAGATCTGCTTCTTGATCGCCTCACTGACAACATTGACTAAAATCTTGCCCATAGCATCTGAGGCTACAGTGCCCGCCTTACCCATGAGCTTCTTGAAGCGCACCGCGGCTACCTGAGCCTTTGGAGAGTCCTGGACAAGCACGTCAACAGACCCGCTCAGCTTGTCCTTCTCGTCTCGGCTCAATTCGTCTAGCTCTTCTACCAGTTCTTTCGCTGCCTCCAGCGCAGCCTGTGTCCAAGGGTAAGCGCCACCGCATGAATGGCAGTATGATGGGGATTCATAGTGGAAGCTGATAACTCCAGGCGAGTCATAGTATCCCCGGATCATCGATTGGCAGGATGGGCATTCGCGAGTGGTCTCAGCGCCGCACTTTGAACAGTATTTGCTGGTGAACTCAGGCGAGCCCGCATAGTCGCCAGTCGTCGGATGTCCGTTGAGGCACACCTCCGCTTTGTTGTACTCGCCCATCACAATCGCCCCAGTCTTTCACGCGTCCCACGCCCGATGCTAACACTGCACTTAGCGAACGCGAAGCCACAACACTACTTCGAATAGCACTTAATTTCACTACGCTCCGCCATACCTATTCGTTCAAGTCTGTAAGTAGCTTCTCAGTCGCTCCCTAGTCGACCCTCAGCAGACCCACCAGCGCACACCCCAATCAGACCTACTGCGTCCGCAAGCTGTCACAAGCTTGCGCGGTCGCTGCGCCCCTGCGTTTGGTGATGCAGGCGGGGGCGCGGCGAGCCTTTGCATCACCACTGCATCGCCTAGGAGAAACCTTTGAACCCTACCTCTACCTCGCCCTTCACCGGGCTGTTCACCCCGTCCTCGCCGGGTATCCCGATAGCCAATCGTCGGACCCGGCGTGCCTTGGTGAAGCACCACAAGAAGGCCGGCACCGCCTCCCTGTTCAGCGATCAAGACCTCACTGATGAGGCCTTCAAGATCCTAAAGGCGGACCTGGAGACCTTCGGGTCCAAGCTATCCGGGCCCCAGCGTGACGGCCTCTACTGCATCGTTGGACGAATGACGATGTTGGCCACTGGCGCTGTCGCTGGTCGCTACGCCTACGGGCTGGCGACTGGATGCGGCAAGACCCGGTCAATCATCGCTTGGTGCACCGCCCTGGCTCGCCTGAAGAAGCCCTACTCGGTCGTGATCTGTTGTTCCAAGGTAGACGCCCTCTGTGAGATCAAGGAGGCGCTCCTGGAAGCTAAGGTCCCTGAGGAGATGATTGGCATCCGGCATTCCTACGCAGTGGGACAGAACGGCGCTAAGTTCCCCGCCACGGCCGACAACGAAAATCGACAGATCCTACTGGTGACCCACGCCCGAGTTCGGGGGAAGTCCAACCGTTCCGAGTACGACAGCTACCGCGGCAAGCCCCGTAGTTTGCTTGTCTGGGATGAGTCCCTGCTGACGGGAGAGCATCAGGTCGTGGAGGTCTTGGATTTTGAGAGGGCCCTTGGGTCCCTGCGGCCCATCTTGGACCGAAACAGGGCCACTCCCGATCAGGCCAGGGCGATCCAATATTTGGAAGCCTGTTGGGAGGTCCTGAGCGAGGAGCTAGCCTCCCAAGAACGAGACCATCACAAGCCTCTCCCCGTCCGCCTGGACCCTCTGTGTCCCGACGACCTCGCGCAGATGACCGAGGCCCTGGGGGCCATCAAGGACAGCGCAACCGCCGTCGAGTTCCTCAAGATCTCCCAAGCCCCTCTCCGGGTGATCGCCAACAGCGGCTTTGAGGATGCCTACATCAAGTACGATCTCGCAGTCCCTCCCGAGTTGAACCGAGTGGCGATCCTGGACGCCTCCTATCCCATCCGGGAGCTGGAGCGATTGGACACGACAATCAACGAAGATCCGGCCTTCAAGGCGATCCTGGAGCGGGGGCCGATCAAGCGGTACGACGCGGTCGCCATCCACTGGATGAACCATGCATCCGGCAGAGGGGCCATGACGAAGGACTTTGGGTTGCCCCGGAGAGGTCGGAAGATCAGCCGTGAGGTTGTCGAGGTCCTGAAGTCCATCCCTCAGGGAGAAGCAGCGATCGTCTTCACCTTCAAGAAGAGGGGGAAGGTGGATATGAATGAGACCCTCAGGGACGACCTGAAGGCCGTGGGGATCGATCCTGATGAGAAGATGCCTGATGGCCAGGACAGGTTCATCTGGCTGACCTGGGGTCAGGAGACCGCGACATCCAAACATAGCTACGCCAAGAACGTGGTCTTCGCTGGGGTCCTCCATAGGTCCGAAAGTGACCTTGCGGGGGCCATGATCGCTCAGAAGGACGAGTTGACCTGTGACGTGACCAAGGGAGACATCTCGTCCGTCCAGAGATCAGAGGTCGCTCACTATGTCTATCAGGCGATCTCCAGGAGTGCCTGTCGGATCACTCAAGGCGGCCAGGGGCTCGCGACCAATGTGTGGATCTTCCATTGGGAGGAGAAGGTGAAGGAGATACTCAGGGAGGTGATGCCAGGGGTCTGCTTCAGGGAGTGGCAAGGGATCGTCCTTGGCAAGACAAAGACCAAGACGGAGGAGAGAGCGAAATTGATCGCTGAATACCTGGAAGGGCTGCCTAAGGATACCCAGAGGGTCAGCATCAGGTTTGTCAAAGACGCCTTAGGGCTACACGACATTAAAGGAAAGCAGTTCAATGAGGCCCGGAAACGAGCCCTGCAAATGGCTCACAACTGGGACCTAGAGGACCGCTCTTTCGTCCGCCTGTGACGGTCACGACTTAACGACCCTTCCCGGTATAAAGAGAGACTATTACCGGCAGGGGTCGTTAAGTTCGCCGTTGGTCCCCGCTGGTATTGTCACGAGCTATGGGCGGACCCAGCGAAGTCCAACGGGGGCCTAGCCCGGAAGATTCATGAAAGAGTTACCGCCGTCCCTTGTTCTGCGTTATGATTCAGGTGCTTAGACTGGATCGAGCGCAGGGAGACGGCGGTGACGGATTGTAACCTTTCAAAGATTGAATTTCCACGTTGTTGTC
>JAJFGK010000069.1 GCA_021776195.1 Kiloniellaceae bacterium
CCTGCGAATACCGCGACCGCGACCTGGGCGGCTGCCGCTGCCAGGCCTTCGCCTTGACCGGCGACGCCGCGGCGACCGACCCGGTCTGCGCCCTCTCGCCGCACCACGACGGCCTGGTCGCCGCCGCAAAGGCCGGCGCCGAACCAGAGGTTGAGGATTTTACCTTTAGGCGTTAGCGAGTTGCTAAGATCGAAGACTCCGCGCTACGATCATCGGCAATGGCCAAGGCATCCCAAGAGTGCCGCGCAATGCCAACCAGGGTTTTCACGTTCGATAGCTAGGGAGGATTTTCAAAATGACGTTTCGATCTTTGCTCCGGCCTGCCATGGCGGCAGCGGCCGGCGCCGCTTTTTTGACGGCTCTGCCGATGACGGCCCAAGCCCAGGAGGTGATCGGCGGCACGCTTTACGGCGACATGCTGACCGTCTCGCAAGACATGCTGAACCGCGCGGCGGGGGACGGAAACAATTTCCTGCACACCAACGGCAACTACGAGCAGACGCGCTACTATCCCTCGCGCCAGATCAACACCGGCAACGTGGCCGACCTGCGCCCGGCCTGGATTTTCCAGACCGAGGTCGTCGAGTCCATGGAGACCTCGCCGATCATCGTCGAGGGCATCATGTACGTCACTACCTCCTTCAGCCATGCCTACGCGCTGAATGCGGAGACCGGCGAGCAGATCTGGCACTACAAGCACAAGATGGGCCCGATTACGACCTACTGCTGCGGCCCTAACAACCGCGGCGTGGCGGTCTCCGGCGACCGCGTCTTCCTGGGCACGCTGGACGCCAAGCTGGTGGCGCTCGACGCCAAGACCGGCAAGCAGATCTGGGAAACCCAGATCGCCGATCCCGAGCTGGGCTACAGCGAGACCATGGCCCCGACCGTGGTCAACGACAAGGTGCTGATCGGCACCAACGGCGGCGAGTACGGCATTCGCGGCTTCATCAAGGCCTTCGACGCCGCGACCGGCGATTTGATCTGGACCTTCCACACGACGGCGGAGAATTCCGTGGGCGTCTGGGCCACCCACGACGCCACCGGCCGCGACATGCTGCGCGATATCGAAGCTGAAAAGGCCGCGCTGGCGGCCCAGGGCGATCCCTACAAGACCCTGGGCGGCGGCGTCTGGCAGAACCCCTCGGTCGACCTGGAGATGAACCGGGTCTTTCTCGTGGCCGGCAATCCTTCGCCGGATCTCGACGGCTCGCTGCGTCCGGGCGACAACCTCTATACCAACTCCTTGATTTCGGTCGATCTCGATACCGGCGAGTACGTCTGTCACTTCCAGTACATCGCCCACGACGTCTGGGACCTCGATGCGGTCAGCCCGACGATCCTAATCGACGTGAAGGACGACAATGGCAACACCGTCCCGGGGCTGCTGCACGGCGGCAAGACCGGACACGTCTATGTCCATGACCGGCGCGACTGCAGCCTGATCCGCTTCTCCGAGGCCATGGTGCCGCAGGAGAACATGTGGGTCCTGCCGACCGCCGAGGGTGCGCGCATGCTGCCGGGCGCCAACGGCGGCGTCGAGTGGTCGCCCATGACGGTCGATGTCAATCTGGGTCTGGTCTATGCCATCAACCTGCACCAGCCGATGACCTACCATGTCGAATCCTCGCCCTATCCCGAGGGCAAGCTGTGGCTCGGCGGCGCCTTCAAGGTGATCCCGACCGAAGAACAGTGGGGCAACGTGACGGCGGTCGACTACAACACCGGCAAGATCCGCTGGAAGGTCAAGACCGCGCAGCCGATGATCGGCGGCATCCTGGCGACCGCCGGGGGCCTGGTCTTTACCGGCGAAGGCAATGGGCTTTTCAAGGCCTACGATTCCGAGACCGGCTCGGTGCTCTGGAAGTTCCAGGCCGGCGCCGGCGTCAACGCGCCGCCCTCGTCCTACACGGTGAACGGCAAGCAGTACATCGTCGTCGCCGCGGGCGGAAACACCCAGCTCAACTATAAGCGTGGCAACAACATCATCGCCTTCACCCTGGCGGAATGATGGCCAATTGGCGGGGGCGGGGTCGCCACGACAGGCGGTCCCGCCCTTTTTTTGTCACGATTTGGGATCAAGAGGTTTTCATGACCCGTTGTCTGTTCGTTTTCCTATTGGCCGGCATCTGTTGCTTCGCCCTCTTCGAGCGGGCCCAGGCCGACGAGGCCCTGGCGGAGACCTTGGCGCTTTGCACCGGCTGTCACGGCGAGACCGGCCTGCCCGAGGACCCGGCAATCCCCATACTCTGGGGCCAGGAGTACTACTACCTCTATGTCCAACTGAAGGACTACAAGGCCGGCCGGCGCGCCAACGAGATCATGACCGATATCGTCGCCGAGCTCGACAAGGAGACCATGAAGGCCCTGGCCCAGCACTTCGCCGATCAGGCCTGGCCGGCCACCGGCTATCGCGGCGACGAAACCGAAGAGAACAAGGCGCTCGGCGCCCTCGCGGCGGGGCAGTGCGTGCAATGCCACCTGGGCGGTTACGAGGGCAACAGCCGGGTGCCGCGCCTGGCCGGCCAGCAGGCCGACTACCTGGAGCGCACCATGGCCGAGTTCAAGGCCAAGGTGCGCCTGAACTCCCCCGCCAAGGGCTCGCTCATGGCCGCCTACCCGGACGACCAGATCGCCGCCATGGCGCACTATCTGGCGGGATTGTAGGGCCTGTCACAGGGCCGGGACTCATGAACGAGGCCCGCCAGTAGCGCACTGCCGAGGGCCGCAATCTGGTCGGATCCAGGCTTCATTTTCGTTGCGCGTCGTTTCGCGGAATAGCCAAGAGCGGATAACAGCCCCCTATGGAATTCGTTCTTTCAGCTCTCTCATGTTTGTATGGTTGTACCTAGAGAGGTGAAGGCCATGTTCAGACAATTTGCCCTGAGTTTAATGTTTCTGTTGTTGGTTGGCTCGCTCGTCTTTTCCATTGGCGAGACGACTGCCCAGGGCGCTGTGGAGGATAGCACTTGTCACAACTTGTATCGCGATGGGCGTGAATCGCTGCCTCCGACACCGGCACATTTTGTTTTAGAGATTTCCATCGAACAGTGGAAAGACATCAAGGACAAACTGCAGATTTTCGCTACAAAACAGGGCCTTTCGTATCGTGACAGCAGCAAATTGGGCCCACGTCCGTACGGACTTTACGATTTGAGTTTATGCAATGATCGCGGTTTCTACTTAAGTCTCATAGTAGTGAAGTACCCAGGAATCCGTGTGGGGGCGGACAGTATTCCCTTCCTAATACACGAGACCCGCAATGGATTCGGATGGCAAGATATGACGCGCAGCTTGATTAGCGCGCTCAATAAATCCTGGCCCGGTAAGATAAAAATCATAGCTGCTAAAGGGAAGCTTGTTCCCATACCCGAGGCACTGACTCCCCAACAACCATAGGGCGGTGCGATAAGATTCGGTGGCTAAAGCTTGATGATCAATTGATTGGGTAGAAGCTGTTGGCTAGCCGGCTCGCTCGTGTCCGCTCGGGATCATCATGAGAGGTCGAGTTCGCAGCGCCGCTTGTCTGCTTAGAGACGAAGCTTCGGCATAGCTCGTTTTAGATTGAGTGGTGAAGCATTTCGGCGCTTCAAGCTGTCGAGAAGTGTCTTGAGTCTGCAAATGCCCCCCATCATTTCACGCCCCCCATCACCGCACGCCCCCATCATCGCACGTAAGAGGCGCCGTTGACGTCGAAGGTGGCGCCGGTCATGTGGCGGACCCGGTCGTCGCAGAGGAAGGCCGCCAGGGCGCCGATCTCGTCCGGCGAGGCCATGACGCCCAGGGGGATGTCGCTGGTGATCCGGGCGATCGCCGCCTGGTCCATGGCCGCCGTCACCATCTCGGTGTTGGTGAAGCCGGGCGCGATGCAAAAGGCCAGCACCCCGTCGGCGGCAAACCCGCGGGCGATGGTCTTGGTCAAGGTGACGAGAGCGCCTTTCGAGGCGCCATAGGGCATCTGGCGCGGCGCCTCGCCCCGGACGGCGGCCCGGCTGGCCACATTGACGATCCGGCCGCCGCCGATCTTGCGAAATTGCTGAATGGCGGCCTGGCACAGGTCGGCGGGCGCCTGGAGGTTGACCTGCATCACCCGCGCCCAGGCCGCCCGCCAGGTCTCGAGCGGCGCGTCGACCGGCGTGTCCACGGCGATGCCGGCGTTGTTGATCAGCACGTTCAGCCCGGGCGCGACCGCCAGGGCCTCCGCCCACAGCCGGTCCACCTCTTGCGGAATCTCGAGGTCCGCCTGAACCAGGTGACAGCGGTCCCGGCCGATCTCCTGCTGGATCGCCTCGGCGGCGTCGCGGCTGCGCCCATAGTGGAGAACGACCTCGCCACCGGCCCCGCCCACGGCGCGGGCGATCGCCGCGCCGATGCCCCGCGAGCCACCCGTCACCAGTACGCTCTTCGCTTTTAGGTCTGTCATGCTTGCGCCCCTCGTCTCGTGGAGCGCGACAGTATCAGGCCCGGCGAGTGCGACCAACGCCGTGTTTTCTTCAATCCGGCTTCGGTGGCCCTTGCCGGGGCCCGCGCCCGGCGGCCCATGGGACCGAAGACCATTTCACGCGACGCGACCCTGTCGTATAAAGCCGGCAACCCACACCCCAACAGGCAGGACCTTTCGGCATGGACCACTGGCAAGTTTACCTCTCGGGCGAGATTCACAGCGACTGGCGCGCGCAGATCCAGTCGCAGGTCGCGGAGGCCGGCCTTCCGGTCTCCTTCTCCGGCCCGGTGACCGATCACGGCGACAGCGACGACTGCGGCGTCGCCATCCTGGGCGCCGAGCCGGACAAGTTCTGGCACGACAACAAGGGCGCCCGGATCAACGCGATCCGCACCCGGACCCTGATCGAGCAGGCCGACATCGTCATCGTGCGCTTTGGCGAGAAGTACAAGCAGTGGAACGCGGCCTTCGACGCCGGCACCGCCTCGGCCCTGGGCACGCCGCTGATCGTGATGCACGGACCCGAGCATCAGCACGCCCTGAAGGAGGTCGACGCCGCGGCGCTCGCCGTCGCCGAGACGGTCGAGCAGATCGTCGCGATCCTACGCTACGTGACCAGCGGCGAGCTGCGCCGGCCCAAGGCCGCCGCGGCGGAGTAGCCCAGCAGATCGACCCTCTTCAGGGGAAGAGTGCGCGGGTTTCGTCGGTGGAGGCCAGGTCGCGGGCGGTCTTGCCCGCCTTGTCGCTGAGCGTCGAGTCCGCGCCGGCCTCCAGGAGCCGCTTGGCCGCGGCCCCGTTACCACGCTGCGCCGCGGTCATCAGGGCCGTGCGGCCGCGGTTGTCCGCATGATCGAGATCGGCGCCCTGCTCCAGGAGCAGGTCGAGCGTGGCCAGGGCGTCCTTGGCCGGCACGTCGTTGCTGTGCCCGGCCGCCCAGATCAGGGCCGTCAGGTCGTTGCCGGCCCGTTGATTCACATCGACACCGGCCTCCAACAGCAGGGCCAGAACGCCTGAAAAACCCCGTGCGGCGGCATAGATCGCGGCGGTCTTGCCGGTGGCGTCGACCGCGGCGGTCTCGGCGCCGGCCGCGAGCAGGGGCTTGGCGATTCCCTGGCTGCCGTTGAAGGCGGCGGCCATCAGCGGGGTGACCTGGCGCTTGTTGGCCTTGGAGGGTGCCGCGCCGGCCGCCAGAAGCTGCTTCACCGCGGCGCGGCGATTGGCCTCGGCGGCGGCAAAAAGGGGCGTCTCGCCGGCCAGGTTCGCCGCATTGATCGAGGCGCCTTCGGCCAGGAGGCGGGCCACGATCTTGCGCTTGCCGGCCCGGGCGGCGAGCAGCAGGGCGGAGTTGCCGACCGAATTGCGCCCTTCCACCACGGCGCCCCTCTCGATCAGCGTGGCCAGGAGGTCGAGACAGCCCTTGCCGGCCGCCTCGTAGAGGAAAGCCTGCAGGGTGCGGCTGTTGAGGCGCGCCTGCTCGACGGCGAAGCGCTGGTTGAGCGCCTGGCAGACCTGACTGGGCGGCGTCTGTGCCTGGACCGCCCCGGCCATGAGCGCGGCGGCGCAGACGATGAGGACGCCAATTTTGGCCGGGAAGGGACGCAAGGCGCTTACTCCGGGACGGTCACCTCGACCTCGATGGCGGCATAGTAGGCGGCCAGGTCGGCGATGTCCTGGTCGCTGAGCGCCTCGACGGCAAAGGTCATCATGTCGTTCTGCCGGATGCCGGTTTTGTAGGCTTGAAGCTGGCTGACCAGATAGATTTCCTTCTGGCCGGCGATGTTGGGAAAGTTGGGCAGCTTGCCGATACCGTCGAAGCCGTGACACTGCTTGCACTTGACGGCCAGTTCGCGCCCGGCCTGAAGGTCGCCGGCGGCCGCGGGGGCCGCCGCGACCAGGAGAACGGCAAGTAAGATGGTTATCGAGAGTTTCACGCGTCTCTCCCTCGCGCGCTGTTGCGGTTCGAAAAGGCGGAACAGATGGAGCCCCCATCCGGCCTGTGGGACAGGGGCTCCATGACTGCTGCTGGCGGGACTACTCGCCGTAGGAAATGCGGTAGATCGCACCGGCCAGGTCGTCGGACACCAGGATCGATCCGTCGCGCAGCTGCGTGACGTCGACCGGCCGGCCGAGATACTCGCCGTTCGCGTCGAGCCAGCCGTCGGCGAAGACCGTGGTTTCGCTGGCCGCGCCTTCCTCGTCGAGCGCGGTGAACATCACCCGGGCGCCGATCGGATCGGTGCGATTCCAGGAGCCGTGCTGGGCCGAGAAGATGCCGCCGCGGTACTTCGCCGGGAACTGCTTGCCGGTATAGAACATCATGCCCAGATCGGCCGCGTGGGCGTCGAACTCGACCTCCGGATGGATGATGCCCTCGGGCGGCGTGTCGCTGGCGTACTCGTTGGTGCGCACCGTGCCGCCGCCGTACCAGGGGTGGCCGAAGTGCTGGCCGGGGCTGGTGGCCCGGTTGAGCTCGCCGGGCGGAATGAGATCGCCCATGCCGTCGACTTGGTTGTCGGTGAACCAGAGCTCGCCGTTGGCCGGGTTGAAGGCCATGCCCACGTTGTTACGCACGCCATGCGCGAAGACTTCGCGGCCCGAGCCGTCGCGGTTCATGCGGACGATCCCGCCGATGCCCCATTCCTTGTAGAGGTCCATCTTTTCCGCCGGCATCACGTTGAAGGGCTGGCCCAGCGAGATGTAGAGCTTGTCGTCGGGGCCGATGGCGCAGACCCGCGCGGTGTGATTGTAACTCTCCTCGTCGACCGGGATCAGCTTGCCCTGGGGCACCACCGGAACCGCCACCACGTCCGGGCTCTCGTAGAAGAACTCGGCGGCGGGATAGAGCAGCACCCGGTTCTGCTCGACGATGTAGAGGAAACCGTCGGGCGTGAAGCAGGGCCCGTTTGGAATGACGAGATCGACCGAGGGCGCGAAGCGCTTGACCTCGTCGGCGACCCTGTCCTTGTCGCGGTCGGTCACCGACCAGACGTCGGTCTTGCGGGTCCCGACGAACATCACGATACCCTGGGGCCCCACCGTCATATGCCGGGCGTCGGGCACGATGGCGTAAAGCGAGATCTTGAAGCCGGAGGGCATCTTGATGCGCTCGAGATTGGCGCGGATGGCATCGGCGTTGGACCCGGTTTGGTCGATGTAGGTCATCTCGGTGACGCCGGTGGTCTTGAACTGACCGAGCTTTTCCAGATTGGTTTGAGCCGCGGCGACAGTCGACCCGCCGACCAGGCTCAAAGCCAGGCCGCAGGCCAGTAGTTTATGATTTCGCATTGGATTGCCTCCCAATAGCTGTTGGTTGTTCCACCCTATTCATAAAGATTAACAGGTCTTCAAGTCCCCGCAACTCTCCCTTTGGGCGAGCCCGTCCGCTGTCCCCCCGACTTGCCTGGCGGCGCTTGCGGAAAAAGTCCAGGCCGCTTGTGCCGGGCTTGGCCCTGTGGCAATAGACGCCCTGGTTCACGCGCTTTCGCCCTTGTCTTCAGCGACCGGCAATGCCCATGACAGCTCCCCTGCGCAAGGCAGTCTTTCCCGTCGGCGGTCTTGGCACCCGGTTCCTGCCGGCGACCAAGGCGATGCCCAAGGAAATGCTCCCGGTCGTGGACAAGCCCTTGATTCAATACGCCGTCGAGGAAGCCAAGGCAGCCGGCATCGAGGAGATTATCTTCGTCACCGGACGCGGCAAGGCGGCCATCGAGGATCATTTCGATATCTCCTGGGAATTGGGCGAAGCTCTGCGCGCCCGTGACAAGGCCGACGAGTTGGCGGCCATCGAGGCAATGGTGACCGAGCCCGGCCGGGTCGCCTATGTGCGCCAGCAAGAACCGCTTGGCCTGGGTCATGCGGTCTGGTGCGCGCGCAATCTCGTCGGCGCCGAGCCCTTCGCCGTGTTGCTCGCCGACGACCTGGTGTTGTCGAACAAGCCGGTCCTGGCCCAATTGCTCGAGCTTTACCGCGAGGTCGGCGGCAATGTCGCCGCGGTCCAGGATGTGCCTCGGGATTTGACCGCGCGTTACGGCATTCTCGATGTAGTCTCGGACGACGGCCGCAAGGCGCGGGCCAGGGGCCTGGTGGAAAAACCCAAGCCGGATGACGCACCCTCGACCCTTTCGATCATCGGCCGCTATATCCTGCAGCCCGCCGTGATGGCCGAGCTCGACCGCAGGCAACCCGATGCCGGCGGTGAAATCCAGTTGACCGACGCCATGGCCCGCACGCTCGACCGCTTCCCTCTGCACGGTCTGCGATTCGAAGGGCAGCGCTTCGATTGCGGCAGCAAGGCCGGCTTTCTCGAGGCTTCGATTGCCTTTGCCCTGGAACGCGAAGACCTGCGCGAGGCGGCGCGCGACATCCTGCGACGCTACCGTGATTCCTAGTGGGTAGACTCCGGGCCACGACGCTGACGGTTTTGGGAGAATAGTTGATGCGCATTGCCATGGTGGGCACGGGCTATGTCGGCCTGGTTTCCGGAGCCTGTTTCTCCGAGTTCGGCACCGAAGTCTGCTGCGTCGATCACGACAGCGACAAGGTCGCCCGTTTGCGACGCGGCGAGATGCCGATCTATGAACCGGGCCTGGACGCACTGGTGGCAAAGAATGCCGCGGCGGGCCGTCTTTCCTTTTCCACCGACGTGGCCGGCGCGGTCGGCGATGCGGACGCCGTTTTCATCGCCGTCGGCACGCCCTCGAATCCCGATGGCCGAGGCGCCGATCTGACCATGCTCTTTGCGGCGGCGCGTGAAATCGCCCCCGCCTTGCAAGATTATACCGTGGTGGTGACGAAATCGACGGTTCCCGTCGGCACCGGCCGCAAGGTCCAGGCAGTTATTCGCGACGCCAACCCGCAGGCCGATTTCGAAATGGTTTCCAACCCGGAGTTTCTGCGCGAGGGGGCGGCCATCGACGACTTCATGCGCCCCGACCGGGTGATCATCGGGGCCGAAGGCGAGCGGGCCCAGGCCGCGATGCAGCAGCTCTATCGCCCGCTCTATCTGATCGAAACGCCGGTGGTCCTGACCTCGCTGGAAACCGCGGAGCTGACCAAGTACGCCTCCAACGCCTTCCTGGCGACCAAGATCACCTTCATCAACGAGATCGCCGATCTTTGTGAATCGGTCGGCGCCGATGTCCACGATGTAGCCCGTGGCATGGGGCTCGACGGGCGCATCGGCCGTAAGTTTTTGCACCCCGGGCCGGGCTACGGCGGGTCCTGCTTTCCCAAGGACACC
>JAJFGK010000070.1 GCA_021776195.1 Kiloniellaceae bacterium
GCCTCGCCCATGGCGGCGAAGTAGCGGTTCAGCACGAAGACCACGTCATAGGGCAGCTTGTCCTCGGACAGCGTCGTGAAGCCGCGCAGGTCGGCAAAGAGGATGACCATCTCGCGCTCCTGGCCCTGCTCCACGCCGCCCAAGGCGGCACCCGCCAGGGCCGCACCGGCTTCGGCGGGCAGCAGGGGGACCACCTCGAGGTCGCCGACCAGCGCCGTTTGACAGGCCAGACGGACCTGGGGCGGTGCCGCCACCCGGGCCAGAACCCGCTGCTCGTCGTCCTTGGGGGCCTCCAAGGCCTCGCGTCCGCGGCCGACCCGCACCCGACAGGTCGAGCAGCGCCCGCGGCCGCCGCAGACCGAGGCATGAGCGATGCCGCCCTTGTGGCTGGCGGCCAGGATCGTCGTGCCCCGGGTCACGGTGACCCGCCGCCCGTCGGGGTAGCCCACCTGAACCAGACCCAGACGGCGGCGCAACAGGTCGCGCAATGGCCGCGCCGCGAAGGCCAGGGCCAGGAGAAATGCCAGGCCGGTGAGGCCCCAGCTCTCGAGCTGATAAAGCCAGGCGAGCTGATCGCCGCTGGGGTAGTGGACCTCCGCGGCCAGGGCCTCGAGCCAACCCGGTTCGGCGACCCGGCGCAGCACCGTGAGGCCGCCCACGCCATAGCCGGCCAGGGCCAGCGTCGGCAGCAGCAGGGCGCCGGCAAAGAGGATCTGGCGCCAACGGGCGAACCAGGGCTTCAGGCGCAGCCAGTAGTAAAGTCCCAAGACGACGTGAATCCAGACCGCGAGCAGCAGGACGACCATTTTCACGCCGAGTTCCGGCCTGAGGTCGAAGAAAAGCCGCAGGTTTGCGGCGTAATTGTCGTTCATGCCGTAAAGCTCGTGGGCGAGCCGGGTGCCGAGGACATGGATCAACAGCATCGCCGGGACCGCGAAACCGAGCAGCAGGCGCAGGCCTTCGCCCCAGCCGACCTTGAGGCTGGGCAGCGTGGCAAGCGCCCAGAGAGCGAGCAGGATATGGGTCAGGAAGGCGCCATAGAGCAGAACGGTGCCCGGCCAACTGCGCCAGACACCAAGAAAGACGCCGCGGCCGGCCTCCAGCGCCTCCAGCGAGACCAGCCCGAGCGAATGGTTCAGCAGGTGGCCGCTCACGAAGGCGAAGAGAACGAGGCCGGAGATCAGCCTCAAGCGGCGGAGCATGCGGGGTACCGACTTTCTTTAAGGGGATTGGGACCTTACATAGGAAGACACAAAGGAGGGCATTACCCCGACCGCCTGACGCTGCAGGACGAAAGAATGTCGCGGCAATCGCAGGCAGGAGACCCAATGCCGCCTAGTTTGGCAAGCGCCAAGACACCGGAGGCCGCGAGTGGACGACAAGGCAAGACAAGAGGCCCGCGAGGCACGCCAGCAGCGCCGGCGGCGGGCGCCAAGGCGCTTCGTCGTCGATCACAGCGTGCCCTCGCCCTGCCTTTCGATCTGTCAGATCGACAACAGCGACGATCTTTGCATCGGCTGTAAACGGACAGTCGACGAGATCCGCGAATGGCCGATCCTGAGCGCCGACGACAAGCGCGCGGTCCTGGCCCGCATTGCCGAACGCAAGGCGGCGGCCGGATCGCAGTAAACGACCCGGCTGGCCGCCCGCGTCGGGCGCGGCGTCGAAAACAGTCATCGTCGCGGACCGCCAGCCTTGACGGAATTCCTCTGGGATAAGGTGGCAAGGCTTGGAAAAACCGGGGTTTTCTTCCGATCGAAAGGATAAAAAACGTATTTGTTTCAATACCTTCGGGGTAATCAGTTGCTAATATATTCGGTCTATTCTGAGACCATGATGACAAAAGCAATCACCATAGCGACCATCGCCTACGGGTTTGGGGCCATCGGTGTCGGTGCGGCCCGTGCCGCCTCGAACTACGATGCGATGGGCATCACGGGTTTGATGCAGGATGCCTTCGCTCACGGCGCCCTCTGGCCGTCCATGCTGGTCAGGCTCGTTGTCTGATCCTTGCCGCGGCCAGTAGCGCCCGAGCACCGCCTGCCTTCTGAATCCGTGCTGCCGGAGTCAATCGATTCGGCGTGGCCGAGAAGATGAAGCTTCGAACCGGACGCGCAAAACCCGAAAGGGTTGGCGCATACGCCTCGATCGCATCAGAACTCGGGCTCCTGTGCCGTCGCCTTGACGGGTGCCGAACAATGGTCTCGAAGTGCGGCCTTGTCATATGGGAGGCGCTAGTCTTGAGCCGGGCTTCTGGAGCTCCTGTTGGCCGCCGAAGCCTTGCGGCGCAAATAGATGAGCCGTCCATTCGGGCCGATAGCGGAAATCTCGTAGCTCCGTTGAACCGACTCCGGGCTGATGTCAACTCTCGTCGGGAGCTTCTTGCGTTCGTACTCTTGAACGAGTGTCGTGCTCAAAAACAGTTTGTCAGGGCCCCCCTCGACCAGTGACCGGATTTGGTCATCCTGATCAACGCGGCGAATCATCTCCACAATACCTGGTCCTTCCAAAGCGGCCCGCAATTCCGATTCCCCGTAGAGCACGCTCTGGGCCAGAGCGACTATGGCGACGGCTTCTCCCGGAGAGGAATGAGACCGAAGGAACGCTATGTCATCGCGAACAAGCTGATTGGAGTCCGATGATGTCGGCCTGACGGTGTTTGCAAGATGCACGACCGCAGGGGCCGCCGTGACAAGAAAGGCGCCAGGAAGGGCACAGCTAACAACCGCAATGGCGGCAACCAAAAAGGCGCCAAAGCGCCGTGTTGCGACGCTTGCCGCTCTATCCAAGAGGAAAAAGAAGAGTACGGCGCTGGGCCAGGCCACAAGCCGAAGAACGAGAACGTGAGAACGCCCCGAGTAGTAGATGAAGACCCCTATACTGAGTATCGCCAGAAAGGCCGCGAGTTCTAGTTTTGGATCGCGTTCGCGCTGCCCGGATGCGACCCAGAGGGCGCCGAGAAGCAACGTGCAAAACAAGATGGACGTGTGGATTGTCCAGTAGTCCGGGAAGGGCGGGATCGGTATCATCCCGAAGCCGGTGAGGTAAAACACATTCTGATACAGCAGGTAACTCGAAAGGTCGGGCGTGAGCCCCGATTTCACGAATAGATAAGCAATGAGAATTGCAAGAAAGACCCCGGTACCGGCGACAAATGCAGCCAGCCTTAGTCCGGACCTCATAATCTCGGAGCCCTTCTCCCAGGGACGCGAAGTGAAGTTTCCGATCGCAACAAAAAGCGCCAGGGCCCCCGCGACGGCGATGCCGCTTTCCAGGTTCCAAGCCAGTGCAACGCCGCTGAACGCACCACCGACCGCACTGCGCCCCATACTTGGCGCTTGCTGAAACCAGAGCGCGACCAGAAGGCTGAACGCCGGGAACATGAAGCGGAGCGGGAAGTATTGGAGAATTGGATCCGGATTATCGTAGATCAAGTTAAGTGTCGTCGCGACCAATAGGGCCAAGAAGCAGCCGGTTACGGCGACAGGCCGCTCCAAGATCGATTTCGCGAAAAGCAGCACTGCCCAGACAGCGGCGACCTGAAAAACCGCGAAAATGAGTGTGATGGCGAATACCGAACTCCCGGTCAACTGAAGGAGCGGCCCGAGAAACTCACCGTAGCAGCCATATTGGGGAATCACCTCGGCAAGGCAGGTTTGGCCCGAGGCAATACGGACGGCCGCGCTGGCAACCGCTTCATGGTGGACCGTAACAGGGCCACCACTGTAGGTGACGCTGCTCAAGGTCATTATCCTCTGGGAGGCGATCATCGCTAGGGTAGCCACCGCCGCAAGCGCGCATGCGGCTCTATTGACGCGGGCATGCATCCGATCCGGGGTTATGGCGAGCAGCCAGGCCATCAGGATGCAGAGTCCTGTCGCGAGCCATTGCCAGCCGTCGAACAGCACTGGAATTTCGCGAAACGCGCCTTTGACGACGCAGATCGCTAGCACAATTCCGATAAGCGAACAGAAAATCGGCGTCGGCTCGGTGAGGTTTCCGCCCAGCCGTGGGGCCACCAAAATGACGCCCATGAAAACCACTGGGGCCGCAAATGTAAGTGCAACGAAAAGGAACCTGTCGAGCGGTTCCGGATGCACGTCGACCCAGGTGGGCAAGAGGCTTGGGCTAAATCCGCTGCCAACGACGTCAGGATTGGCCGGCCCGAGAAGCGCGAGCGCGTAGCCGATTGTAATGTAGATCGCGGCCGCGCCAACGAGGGCGACGAAGGAACTCGGAATTCCAGGGACTGCCAATCGGAGCGGATTTGACTGTGCCATCAAGATTGCCCCTGGACTTTGGATTCCGGTGTTGGGCCGGTTCGCCCCAACTGCCCCGATAAGCTACGGGCGCATCGAGATCGGGGACCGGTTGCTCCAGCCGCGTGATTTCATGGCCCACATCTAGAAGTCGTCCTGTGCAACGATATCGATGATACGGCCTGTGTGGCCGCGCGAGCGCATGTAGGACCTGATTTCCGTGGAGATGTGCCAGGCAAGGTTCAACAGAGGGCCGTCACCGGCAACGAATTCATCATCTGAGCGAATGGGAATGCGTGTCCCGGGAACATAGTGTCCCACCTTCGACGACGACGGCTTCTCGTAAACCGCCGAAACATGATTTTCGTCGATCCCCAACAGCTTGATCAAGATCGCCGCCCGGCCTGGGAATGCCTTGGCGGGCAGCCTGCCGAATCGATCGACCTCGCCCTGAATCTCGGTGCGTTTCTTGCCACGCCATTCCTCGATGCTTGCTGACAGACGCCTGAAGCCATCACCGAAGGACGCCTCCTGCTTGGTCACCTTATCGAGCCGGGCGTGCCCGGATTTCCCCGTGGCCTCACCGATAAAGACCCGAATGTTTCCACCGTAACGCTGCGGGAATTCAGCCTTGACAATTGGCCTGCCCAAAGCGTCGGCGATAGAACGAAAGGAGGAATAGCTGTAGGTGCGCGGATGCTCGTGGTAGAACGTGTCGAACTGGTTCTTCTCGAGAACTGCCCCGAGATAGTGGTTCTCCACGACAATCATGGTATCGGGCGCGGCGAGAATTTTTAGGGAGCGGATGACAGCCTCTAAATTCTCGATGTGGGCGAAAACGTTGGTAAAAGTAACGAGGTCAGGTTGGCCGTGCACGGCGACAAACCGCCTTGCGACGTCTTCGCTGAGGAACTCGTTAAGGACCGAGTGGCCCTGGACCGTTGCCTCTTTCGCCGCCCCGGTAGGTTCGATCCCAAAGGTCCTGGCACCGCGCTCGGCGAAGATCGAGAGCAGGCTGCCATCGTTGCACCCGATGTCGAGTACCTTGTTGCCTTTGACATCCCCGAGCCAATCTTCGCAGGCTTCGACGAGCTGGCGCATACCGTTCAGGACATCCGCAGTGTGGCGGGCCCTGTAATGGTAGCTCGGCGGAAACAGTTCTTGCTTTGGAATCTGAAATCGTTGATGTGCGGTGATACAGCCATCGCAAAAAAGGATCTCGATGGGATAAGTCCTGCAGATGCGCTCGTCACCGACGGCCACGAGATCGTCGCACATCGGATGTCTTCCCAAATCAAGCACCGGACGCAGAGGTTCGTGACCGCAGACCTCGCACTTGTCGATTTCATGCAATGATGTTGTCACGCTAATCCTTTCCTGAACTGGGGCTGCCTTAGAGAAGTATGGGAATGATATCAAGGTAAGAATTGCCACGTATAAGAGCGGCGGCGCTGGATCTTGGTCGCCTCTGACGCGCGGCGCCCTAATACATCCCATACATGAGGTTGCTGCTCTCCGCACCGATTGGAAAGATCGGCGTGGTGGTATTCTCAGAAGGAAGGAGAGCAGCGATGAGAATTTTTACAGGATTGGACGTTGGAGGCAAGGCCACGGCGATTTGCGT
>JAJFGK010000008.1 GCA_021776195.1 Kiloniellaceae bacterium
CTCGGGGATGCCGAGGATTTCGGAGGCCACGGTGTAGCTGCGCAGGTGGCAGGCACCGCGGTTGGAGGTCGCATAGGTCAGGCCCATGCCCTGAATGCCGCGGCTGTCGTAGGCCGGGAACTCCTGGCCCTTGACCGACATGGAGAGCTCGGGCCGGCCGTACTTCTCGCAAAGCAGCTTCGAGCCGAGGCCGATCTCCGCACCGAAGCCCTCGCCCTTGCCGGTCAACTCGGCCAGGGTGGTCAGAGCCTCCGCCGAGCCGAACTTGAGGACAAGACCGCCGGTCTGCGCGTCGGTTATGACTCCGTCCTCGTAGAGCTCCATCGCCGCGCCGACCGTGGCGCCGAAGGAGATCGGATCCATGCCCTGTTCGTTGCAGATGAAGTTGGCGAAGGTCAGGGCGTCGAGATCGTTGACCCCGGTCGCCGCACCCAGGGCCCAGGCCGCCTCGTACTCCAGCCCGCCGGAGGCCTTCTGGTATTCCGGGCGGTCCTTGACCGTGTAGTGAGTGCGGTCGATCGAAGAGACCCGGCCGCAGGCAATGGTGCAGCCGAAGCAGGCCGCGTTGGTGATCAGGTTGGCCTTGCCGTCGGACTTGCGTGGCACCGCCATGGCCTCGGCCCCGATGTCGTTGGCCCCGGCGAACTGCGAGTCGCGGTGGTTGTGGGTCGGCAGGGCGCCGACCTCGTTGATCACGTTCATCAGCACCTGGGTGCCAAAGGCCGGCAGGCCCTGGCCGGTCACGGCATTCTCCGCCAGCACCTTCTTGCCGGCGGCCGTGGCCTTCATGAAGGTCGGCATGTCGTTGACGCTGACACCCTTGGTGCCGCGGATCGCCACGGCCTTCAGGTTCTTCGAGCCCATGACCGTGCCGACGCCGGAACGGCCCGCCGCGCGGTCCATGTCATTGACGATGCAGGCGTACTTGCAGCCCTTCTCGCCGGAAATACCGATCGAGGCGATGCGCAGTTGGGGATCCTGATGCTTGGCCTTCAGGCCCTCTTCGGTATCCCAAACCGACTTGCCCCAGAAATCCGCGGCATCGACCAACTGCGCGTCGTCGTTCTGCACCAGCAGGTAGACCGGCTTGGCCGCCCGGCCTTCGAAGATGATCATGTCGTAGCCGGCATTCTTCATCTCGTTGCCGAAAAACCCGCCCGAGTTCGAGCAGGCGATGGCGCCGGTCAGCGCGCCCTTGGTGATCACCGAGTAGCGCCCGGCGGTCGACGCGCAGGTGCCGGTCAGGGGCCCCGTCGCCATGATCATCTTGTTGTCCGGCGAGAGCGGATCGACCTTCGGGTCGGTCTCCTCGACCAGGTACTTGGTCGCCAGACCGCGCTGGCCCAGGTAGGTCTTGGCCCAGTCCATGTTGAGAGGCTCGGACTTGATCGTGCCGCTGGTCAGATTGACGCGCAGAAGCTGTTTTGCCCAACTCATTGCTTTTTCTCCCTCAGCCGGCGGCCTGCACGCCCGCATCGGTCTTGGCAGCCCAAGCCCTCATGCGGTCGAGACCGGTCAAATTGGCGTCGATATAGGTGATGGCGCCGGTCGGACAGGCGGTGACGCAAGCCGGGTCGCCCTCGCAGAGGTCGCACTTGATGACCTTGCCGCTGTCGGCGTTGTAATTCACCGTGCCGAAGGGACAGGCGATGGTGCAGACCTTGCAGCCCACGCAGAGCGCATCCGAGATCACCTTGGCGCCGGTGGCGGCGTCGATCGAGATCGCGTCGACCGGACAGGCGCGCATGCACCAGGCTTCGTCGCATTGGGTGCAGGTGTAGGGCACGAAACGTCCCTCGTCTTCGAACTTGAAGACCTTGATCCGTGACTTGTGGTTGTTGAACAGCCCCTCGTTGTCATAGGAACAGGCCAGTTCGCACTGCAGACAGCCGGTGCACTTGTCCGCAGATATGTGGAGAGATCGTTGCATTCATCCGCCCCTTGTTTTGTAAAGCATCCCGAAGCATGGACATCGGCCCGCGATTCTGGGCGCGGGCTTCGCCAGACCCGAATGATAACCACACAAGCCGGGGCAATGCAATTGGCCCAAAGGCCGACGGAGGGGCACGAAAGCCTTGATAACGGTCCAATGATCTCCGCCCTCCTGGACGCTTGTCCCGCCCCGCCCTCTTCGCTACCTTGCCGCCAGCTCGAACCCTGGGGAGCCGCAGTCCGATGCCGGCGCAAGCAACCGTCAAGCTCTATGCCTCGCTCGCCGACTACCTTCCGGCGGGCGCGAAAAACAACGCCATCAAGATCAAGCTGGGCGACGACACGACGATCAGTCAGACCCTGGCCAATCTCCATGTACCGCGCCAGCACTGCCACCTCGTCCTGGTCAACGGCATCTTCATTCCGCCCTCCACGCGCGACAGTCATCCCCTCGGCGACGGCGATACCCTGGCGGTCTGGCCGCCGGTCGCGGGCGGATGAGCGCCGCCTGCAGCGACCCGCGATGAGGCCCGTGAAGTGACCGACGATGCCCCGACTGGCGATGCCCCGACTGGCGAGGTCGTCAAAGACATGGCGCTGACCTTGCGCGGCCTGCAACGGGGCCTGCCCGCGGCCATGGGCGATCTGCCCTATGTGGTGACAAGCAATGGCGTCGAGGCGGGCACCCCCGCGCGCGGTCTGACGGTCACCTTGACCCCTCTGACGCCGCGCAGGTTCGGCACCGGGCTCATGGTCGTCGAGCGCGCCGAGGTGCGGCTGGCCTTTCGCGGCTATGACGCCAGCGAGCGTGACGAGCTGCTGCAACGCTTCGAGCGCGCCTATCAGCGTGGCGGCGGGTGAGCGCCTGACTGGACCGGTTCGCCCCCGGGCTGCTAAACAAGCCGGCAGGGTCGGCGGGACCGGTCAATTGCCACCGGCCAATTGCAAGACGGGGGAGCCATGCCAGAGGTCACCATGACGGTCAACGACCAGGCCCGCACGGGAACCGTCGAGGGCCGCACCCTGCTCGTGAGCTTCCTTCGCGAAACGCTGCGTCTGACCGGAACCCATGTGGGATGCGACACCAGTCAATGCGGCGCCTGCGTGGTCCTGATCGACGGTAAATCGGTCAAGAGCTGCACGGTCCTGGCGCTGCAATGCGAAGGCGCCGCGGTGACCACGATCGAGGGCCTGGCCGGGCCCGACGACCCGCTCCACCCGGTCCAGCAGGCCTTCCACGACCACCACGGTCTGCAGTGCGGGTTCTGCACGCCCGGCATGGTGCTGTCGGCGGTCGATCTGCTGCGGACCAACGCCGACCCCAGCGAGGCCGAGATCCGCGGTTGGCTGGAGGGCAATTTTTGCCGCTGCACGGGCTACCACAACATCGTCAAGGCGATCCAAGCGGCGGCCGGGGCGATGGGCCAGCAGCAAGACCATGTATGATTTTGCCTATCACCGGGCCGCCGACCTGAAGGCGGCCGAGGAAGCCTTGCGAAAAAGCGAGGACGGCACCCTGCTGGCCGGTGGCATGACCCTGATCCCGACACTGAAGCAGCGCCTCGCGGCGCCGAGCGACCTGATCGATCTGGGCGCAATCGAAGGCCTGGCGCAGATCGAAGATCACGGCGAGCGCATCGTCATCGGCGCCATGGCACGCCATGCCGCGGTGGCCGACAGCCCCCTGGTGCAACAGGCGATCCCTGCCCTCGCCCACCTGGCATCGATGATCGGCGATCCCCAGGTGCGCAACCGGGGCACCCTCGGCGGTTCGCTGGCGACCAACGATCCCGCCGCCGACTACCCGGCGGCCCTGGTCGGACTCGACGCGACGGTCATGACCACCCGGCGCGAGATCGCGGCGGACGATTTTGTCGTCGATATCTTCGAGACGGCCCTGGAGGAGGGGGAGATCCTCACCGGCGTGTCCTTTCCGAAGGTCCGGCAGGCCGCCTACGTGAAGTTTCCCAACCCGGCCTCGCGCTACGCCCTGGTCGGCGTTTTCGCGGCTCAACTGCCGAGCGGCCCCCGGGTGGCGGTGACCGGGGCCGGGCCTTGCGTCTTCCGCCTGACCGCCGCCGAGACCGCGCTGGCGACGCGCTTCGACCCCTCGGTCCTGTCCGACCTGCGGCCCTCGGCCGAGGGTCTCAACAGCGATCTCCATGCGGCGGCCGACTATCGCGCGCACCTGATCGGCGTGCTGACCCGGCGCGCCGTTGCCGCCGCCCTCGGCCCCTAGCCAAAAACCCAGCTACCAAAGTGTCGCGGCGACAGGGCGGCGTTAGGACTTTGCCTGCGATCCCGATCCCCCTATCCTGGTTTCCGCGACTCCCCAAGTGGAGTCGAACGCCCACCTTGGAGAGGCCGACACGTCCTTGATGGCCAAGTTTCTGCGACGAAGTCTGCTTGTTGCGTTGCTCCTGCTGCTGGCCGCCGCCGCGCTGGGCTTCGCCTTCCGCACCAGTCTAGCCGAACAGGCGATTCTCGCGGCCCTCGAAGCGCGCGGCATAAGCGACGCGTCGGTCACGGTCGACCGACTGTCCTACAGCCGCCTGTCCGCCCGCACCATCTCGCTTGGCGCCGACAAGGATCTGTCCCTGGACCAGTTGGTGCTGCGCTATCACCTGCCCGATCTCGTCCAGGGCACGATTGGCCAGATCACCCTGAAGAACTTGAACCTGCGGCTCGACCTGACCGCCGACGCCCAGGCAATCCACCCGCTGATGCCGCTGCTCGAGGAATTGACCGCCGACGACCGGGGCGACCGGCCGACAGCCGGAACCGAAACCGATCCCAAGGCGGTCATACCCACCATGTTGTTGGAAGACGCGGCGATTACCCTGGCCAGCGATCACGGCGCCATGACCTTGACCTTGAACGGCGAGGTCTGGCCCGACATTCACCAGTCGGTCGCCGGCGCGCTCTCCTTCGGCCTGACCGGGGACCTGGGCGAGGCCACCGGCCTGCTCGCGCTGTCCAGCGAGGAGGGCCCTCTCCTGCTGGGCCAGTTGATCGTCGAGCAGGGTCACCTGAGCCTGCCCAACGCCACGGCGGAAGGCCTCGCGGGAGAGACGAATTTCCTGGTCGAGAAGGGCAATCTGAAGAGCGTGGACGCCAATTTCGCTCTGGCCGGATTATCGCTGCCGGGCCGCGGCGATGAGCTGACCAGCCTCGACAGAGCCGACCTCACCCTCTCGATGGTCGGCGACGACCTCACGTTCGAGGGTGCTCTGGTGGGGCTGGACAACCGCTTCAGCGGCACCGTGAAGGGCGAGGTCAAGCGGCTTCTGGAGAGCTCGCGGGCCACGTTGGAAGGGACCGTCGTCGCGCTTGCCGACAGCGAAATCTGGACGGCGCTGGGGGTCGCGGCGCCGACCTCGGGCCAGGGCGAGGCCACCTTCGATGCGGTCCTGCGGCTGCCGCCCTTGGACACCCTGCTGGAAGGCGAGGCTGACCTGGCCGACGCCCTGATGGAGACGGTCAACCTGACCGGCCGGCTTGGCATCGAGCTTGCCGACGTCAGCTATCCCGACCTCGTCGAGGGGCTCAACGGGTCGGCGGCGGTGCGGATCAATTTCAGCGACGAAACAGCGAGCCTCATCCTGGAGCGCCCCTCCAGCTGGTCGGCGACCCGCCTTCTGGCCGTCGACCGCGCGGCCGTCCTGGGTGTCCCGGCCGATCTGGCGAGCGGTTTCAGCGATGAGGTTTCCCTGACGATCGAAAGCCGGCAGGGCGATGGATTTCTAGCCGCCAGCCATCCCGACACCAGCAGTGCCGGCGACACCAACGCCGGGGCGCCGGACCGGGTTGGGCTGGTCGATGTCACGCTCTCCGCCACAAGCAAAAAGGGCGCGTCCCTTCGTCTCACCGGAGCCCTGGAAGCGACGCTCGATGCGGCCGACGCACTCACGGGCTTCGACCTGCGCGACTTCGGCCTCGAGGCAGGCGGGCTGGTCATCGCCGGCACGCCGCTGCGCGGCGCGAGACTGGAAGGAAACCTGGCCGGTTCGCCGGACCAGTTCGCCGGCAAGCTCGCCGCGACCCTCGACGTTCCCTATCTCGATCGCCCGCCCCTGCGTGCCTCCGGCCTCGAGGCCGATCTCAAGGGCACCCTCTCTTACAGCCCCGATGGCCTCTTTTTCGAACAGTCCGGATCCGGCGGCATCAAGCTCGCGACCTTCGAGGGACCAGGGGGCCTGGCACTCGCGGCACCGCTGCATCTCCAACCGCAAGAAATGACCCTGCGGCGCATCGAGGAGGCCGAGCGCGCGCTGCTCGACTTGCGGCTGACGGTCGAACAGGTAAATGCGAAGCTCGTGAAACACAGCGCCGAGCAAGACCCTCGGGCCTTTGCAATCGATGTCGCCGGGCTGGTGCTCACGGGACAAGTCGACGCCGCCAACGAACTGATCCTTGGCCTCGAGAGCCGGGCAGTGACCGTTGCACTTAGCGAAGAAGATCCACTCGGCGCCCAGGGCGCGACGGCAGACGGCCTGACCGCGAGCGTGACGACGAAAGGCGACCGGCTGCGGGCCCGCTTCGCCGTGGACAGCCTCGCCCAGGCCTCCGACGCGCCGGTCATCGAGCCTCTGGCCCTACAGGGCAACATCGATCGCAACGGCGCGGTCGTCGAGTTCAGCCTGAAGGGCGGCTGGCCCGGCGCCGAAGGCGAAATCGTGGCGAGCGGATCCTACGACATCGAAAAGGCGAGCTTGGTCGCCTCCTCCAACGTCGGGCCGATCCTCTTCTCGCCCGACGCCCTGCAGCCGGCGGATCTCTCGGGCCGTGCGGCGGCCTTGGAAAAGACCACCGGTATCGTCGAGGCCTCGGTGATCTTGTCCTGGCAGGAGGAAAGCGGCCTCGGCGGCACCGCGACGCTCCAGACCCGCAACTTCGGCTTCGTCGTCGCCGAAGTGCCGGTGGTGGGACTGGCTCTCGACCTCACGCTCTCGGACCTGGCGACACTCTCCAGTCCGCCGGATCAGGTCTTGACCATCAAGTCGATCGATCCCGGCCTGCCCCTGACGGATTTCGATCTGCGTTTCGCCCTGCGCGCCTCGGCGCCGCCATCCAACTCGGCAGCGCCGGCGAGCGGCCTGCCCGTCATCGAGGTCACCGGCGGGGGCTTCGATGTCCTGCGTTCGCACTTGACCATCGAGCCGACGAGCATCGACCTGTCCGGCGATCGCCAGGCCATGACGCTGGCTATCGAGAAGCTTGGCATGGAAGAGCTGTTCGCCGCCCTGGAGGCCAAGGGCCTGGCCGGCAGCGGTCAGTTGGACGGCGTCATCCCGCTGCGCTTCGAGCAGGGCCAGTTGGTCATCGAAGGCGGTCATCTCGCCGCGACCGGGCCCGGCCGCCTGCAGTACAAGTCCGATGAGGCCACCGCGCTGCTCGCCGGCTCGGCCGATCAGGTCGACATGATGCTGCGGGCCCTGGAAGACTTTCACTACGAGGTCCTGGAGCTGGAACTCGACAAGACCGCAACCGACGATCTGACCGCACGGCTTTCGCTGCTGGGCAGCAACCCGACGGTCCTGGAGGGCCACCCCTTCAAAATCAACATCAATCTCGAAAGCAATATCGGACAGATTCTTCAAACGATCGCAGATGGTTACAAGATTTCTCGCGAGGCCCTGCGGCAAGCCTGGCAGCGCACGGTACCCTAGTGGGGGATGTGAGGCCCGGCTGCCTCGTAATACTCCATAGCAATACCGGGAACTTGGAACCGCGGGCTTCGTGACTGGACAGCCGCGTAGGGCCCGACTAAGTCTTAGCCAAGCCCCAGGGGAAGGAATGCACGCCTTGCAACAAAACGCCCAAGAATCGCCAACGCTCCGGATCGGGCTCGCCCTTGCCTGTTTGGGGCTGGCCCTCGCCGCCTGTCAGCCGACCGTCAAGGTCGAAGCGCCGCAGGAGCCCATCACGATCAACCTCAACATCAAGCTCGACGCCGATGTCCGCGTCAAGATTGAGGAAGAGGCCGAGAAAGAGATCGCGGCAAATCCCGATATTTTCTAGGCCCAGCATGACAGCGCCCGGAATATGGAGAACAGAGATCATGCACAACTTTCGTCTTCCCCCAATGAACCTGCCCCTTTTGAGCCTGCTGACCGCCCTGATGCTCGTCGTCACCCTGGCCGCGGCGACACCGTCCCTCGCCGCCGACCTCGACGCTCTGCGCGCCCAGGGCAAGGTCGGCGAGCGCTTTGACGGCCTGGCCGTCGCGCTCGATCCCAGCGCCAAGGCCACGGTCGATAGCGTCAACAAGAAGCGCCTGGCGATCTATCAGGAAGATGCCCAGCAGCAGGGTGTCTCGGTCGAGGCGGTCGGCAGCGTCTATGCCCCGAAAATCATGCAACAGGCGCCCAAGGGCACCAAGTTTCAACAGGCCAACGGAAAATGGGTGACCAAGTAGGCAATCGTCCCGTGAGCCAGACTTCCAATCAGGATGACGTTCTGGCGGTGGCCCAGACCTGGCTGGGCCAGGATCGCCGCCTCGCTCTGGCCACGGTGGTCGAGACCTGGGGATCTTCACCCCGGCCGGTCGGCAGCCAGCTTCTGGTCGACGAGACATTTGCCATGATGGGATCGGTGTCCGGTGGCTGTATCGAAGGCGCCGTGGCCCAGGAGGCCCAGGAGGTAATCGCCAGCGGCCATCCCAAGCTGCTCGAATACGGCGTGACCAACGAGATGGCCTGGGAAGTCGGCCTGGCCTGCGGCGGCACCGTCCGGGTCTTTGTGGAACCCCTTGCATGAAACGAGCGCTGCTGGAGCGCCTGCAGCAGGCCCGCGCCGAAAAGCGCCCGGCCGCGGTGGTCAGCGCCCTGGCGGATGGCCGCCAGTGCCTGGTGTTGGCAAATGAATGCCAAGGCGAACTAGCCTTGTCCTCCGACCAGCGCGAAATGGTTACAACCGCCATTGTCGCCGACCGCTCGGGCATGCTGGCCGGCAGCAACCCCGCCGAGGCGCTCTTCTGCCGGGTCTACAATCCGCCGCTGCGCTTGATCATCATCGGCGCGGTCCACATCTCCCAGCGCCTCGCGCCCATGGCCGCCCTGGCTGGGTACCAGGTGGTCCTGGTCGATCCGCGCAAGGCCTGGGCCAGTCCCGAGCGTTTCCCCGACACGCAGATCGACGACCGCTGGCCGGATCAGGCCCTGGAGGCACTGGCGCCGGATCACCGCACCGCCATCGCCGCCTTGACCCACGATCCCAAGCTGGACGACCCGGCACTGCTCGTCGCGCTGCGCTCGCCGGCCTTTTACATCGGCGGACTGGGCAGCAGGAAGACCCAGGCCGCACGCCGCGAGCGCCTGGCCGCCGCCGGCCTGGACGAGGCGGCCCTGGCCCGCATTCACGGGCCCATAGGTCTGGATATCAAGGCGCGCAGCCCGGCCGAGATCGCCATCGCGATCCTCGCCGAGATCACCCAGGTGCGGAACCGGGCCTGAAACGAAAACGGCCCCGCCGAAGCGGGGCCGTCCTGTCGGAGATCCGTTTCGGACCCTTACGCGTCGTTCAGCCACCAGCGCTTGATGTAGTGGCCGCCATCCATTTCCCAGCCGCCGCCGATCTGGTCCGACGTGCCAACCCGCTTTTGCAGGCCGGCGACATCCGAACCGAAGGCCGGGATGATCGAGCCGCCCTGCTGGCTGATCAACTCTTGGACCTCGCGGTACATAGCCGCCCGCTTGGTCTCGTCGAGCTCGGCCCGGGCCAGCACGACCAGGTCGTCGACCCGCGGGATCTTCACCACGGTGTCGTTCCAAGGCGCCTCTGAGGTGTAGGCGATGGACAGGATCATGTCTTCCACCGGCCGGGCGCCCCAGTAGCAGGCACAGAAGGGCTTCTTGTTCCAGACGTTCGACCAGTAGCCATCGTTCGGCTCGCGCACGATGTTGATGTCGATGCCGACCTTGGCCGCGTTCTCCTTGAACAGGGCCGCCGCGTCGAGGGCCCCGACGTAGGCGGTGTCCGAGGCGCTGTAGTTGATCTGCGCGTTCTCCATGCCGGCCTTCTTCATGTAGAACTTGGCCTTGTCGAGATCGAAGGAGTTCTGCGTGATATCGGGCGCGTGATACTTGAAACCCGGGCCGATTGGCTGGTCGTTGCCGATCGAGCCGTAGCCGAACAGCACCTTGTCGACGAACTCCTGGCGGTCGACCACGTGTTTCATCGCCATGCGGAAATCGTTGTTGTCGAAGGGTGGAATATCCATCCGCATGGGCGCCGTGAACATCAGATTGCTGGGCACGTCGAGGATACGCACGTTCGGATCGCGCGCCATCAACTTCACGGTCTTCAGGTCGGGGCGATTGATGATATCCACATCGCCGGTCACCAGCGCCGTCTGACGGGCGGAGTTATCGGAGATGACCAGGACCTCGGCGGAGTCGACGAAACCGAACTTGTCGGCCTGCCAGGCATTGGGATTGCGTTCCATGCCCACGCGAATGCCCGGCTCGTTATCCTTCAGGATGTAAAGACCGGTTCCGTGCCACGAGTTGAGGTCGGGCTTGCCGTCCACCGCGGGGACGATGTTCATGTGATAGTCGGTCATGAGGAAGGGGAAGTCGGCATTTCCCCCGCTCAGCTTGAACTCCACCACGTCCTTGCCGTCGGCGCTGATATCCTCGATGCCGGCGAAGACGCCCTTGGCGCCGGACTTCGAATCCTCGCCACGATGGGCGTTGACCGAGGCGATGACGTCCTCGGTGGTCAGGCTCTTGCCATTCGAGAACTCGACCCCGGCGCGCAGCTTGAAGCGCCAGGTAATGGCGTCCGACGAGGCTTCCCAGCTTTCAGCCAGGCCGGGCTGCGCCGTGTTGTCCTGTCCGACTTCGGTCAGGCTGTCGCGGCAGGACCGGCCGAAGGAAATCATGACCGTGTCGATGTAGGTCGTGCCGTCCAGTGAGTCCGAGGTGTTGCCGCCGATCATGCCGACCTTCATGTGGCCGCCTTTTTTCGGGGTCGCGGCCTGGGCCTTGCTCCACAGGCCGGAGGCGGCACTGGCCGTGAGACCGAGCGCGGTCGCCCCGACCATGAAGTCGCGGCGCGAGGTCTTTTTGTCCGCAAGCATCGCTTGCAATTTGTTCTGGTGTTTCACGAAGCATCTCCCATTCGTGTGCATTAATTGGTGCAGATCCCAGGGCGGGAACCACGTCTTTTTGTGGGCGCTCGATACCACAGCGCGCCCATCGGAGCCAGCAAGAATGGTGAAATTTCCGTTCCTGGTGGGAAAGTTTCCGCCGTCCGTGAGGCAGAAAGCCGAGGCCCGCCGGCGCAATCCGAGGTATCATCCGGGTCATGACCGACGATCCCCAGACCGTGGCGGCACTGCTCCTGGCCGCTGGCCGCTCGACCCGTATGGGCGACGCGAACAAGCTGCTCCAGTCGGTCGGCGGCGTGGCCATGGTACGATTGGTCGCGGAAACCCTGAACGCTTCGTCGGCCGCCCCTCTGATCGTCGTGACCGGCCATCAGGCCGGAGCGGTCGCGCGGGTGCTCGAGGACCTGCCCGCAATTCTGGTGCACAACGCGCGCTTTGCCGAAGGGCTTTCCACGTCCCTGCAAGCCGGCCTCGCCGCCCTGCCCCCGTCCTCGCGCGCCGTTCTGGTGGCGCTCGCCGACATGCCCTGGGTCAAGCCGGCCACGGTCGACGCCCTGGCCGCCGCCTTCGCGCCGCACCGCGGCGCCGAGATCGCGATCCCCACCCACCAAGGCCAGCGTGGCAATCCAGTGCTGATCGGCCGGCGTTTCTTTTCCGAGCTGGGAGGGCTGACCGGCGACCATGGGGCCCGACCGATGATCGCCCGCCATGGCGACGCGGTCATCGAGGTCCCGGTCGACGATCCGGGCATTCTCCGTGACATCGATCGGCCGGAAGATCTGCCCGGGCCGGCCAGCCCAACAGACAAGGGTCGCGTGTAGAGTCGGCAAATTGCATTCTTAAATAGGAATATTTGAATAACCCGCTGTTCACGGAACGTTACAAAAACGTGATCGGGGACCCCAGGCTTGGCCATGGCGTCCCTTGGCAAGCCCTTGGCGGCCCCTTGGCGGCAAAGGGGGAATGATCCATGATCCTTTACTCATAGGGAGGAACCGCCATGGCCAATCTCGCCGACACAGGCCCTGCCAGCGCCCAGGGCGCCCAGCCCGGCCACAATCTCGACCTGGATACCGCCATCGCCGAGGCGGAGCGGGCCTTTCTGGCCGCCAACCCGAAGTCGGCCGAGCGGCACGCAGCCGCGCGCCAGTGCATGCCTGGCGGCAACACCCGCTCGGTGCTGCATTACGCCCCCCTGCCGATTGCCATCGCGCGCGGCGAAGGCTGTCGCATCTGGTCGCTGGACGGCGACGAGTACGTCGATTTCCTCGGCGAGTACTCCGCTGGCCTCTATGGCCACTCAAACCCGACGATCAAGGCGGCGATCAAACAGGCGCTCGACGACGGCGTCGTGCTGGGCGCGCCCAACCTCTTCGAGAGCAAGCTGGCCGGCGAACTCTGCCGCCGCTTCCCCTCTTTGGACCGTGTGCGCTTTTGCAATTCCGGCTCCGAGGCCGACCTGATGGCGCTGTCGCTGGCTCGTGCGGTCTCGGGCCGCACCAAGATCATGGCCTTCCACGAGGCTTACCACGGCGGCTTCTTGATCTTCGGGCACGGCGGCTCGCCGCTCAACGCCCCCTTCGATTTCGTCATGGGTCACTACAACGACGTCGCCGGGACCCAGGCGCTGATCGCCCGGGAGGGCGCGAACCTTGCGGCGGTGATCCTGGAGCCGATGATGGGCGGCGGCGGCTGCATTCCGGCCAGCCAGGAGTTTCTCGAGATGCTGCGCCGCGAGACCGAAAAGGCCGGCGTCCTGCTGGTCTTCGACGAGGTCATCACCTCGCGGCTGTCGCCCGGGGGCCTGCAGGCCAAGACCGGCGTCATTCCCGACCTGACCGCCCTGGGCAAGTACCTGGGCGGTGGGTTGACCTTCGGCGCCTTTGGCGGGCGCGGCGATTTGATGGACCGCTTCGATCCAGGCCGGCCCGGCGCCTTCATGCACGCCGGGACCTTCAACAACAACGTCCTGACCATGGCGGCGGGCTACACCGGCCTGAGCGAGATCCTCGACAATGCCACCCTCGACCGGCTGAACCGGCGCGGCGACGAGCTGCGTGCCGCCCTCGCGGCTCTGGTGGACAAGGCCGGCATCGCCGCCAGCGTGACCGGGATGGGCTCGATCCTCTCGCTGCACTTTAGCGCCGGGCCGATCGAGCGCCCCGAGGACATTGCCGGCGAGGACGGCCGCTACAAACGGCTGATGCATCTGGATATGCTGGCGCGCGGGCTCTATCTGACACCGCGCGGCATGATGGCGTTGTCCCTGGCCATCGGCGACGACGAAATCGAGACCCTCTTGCGCGGCTTCGAAGGCTTCTTCACTGACTATGCCGCACTGCTGCCGCGGGCCGGCTAGAGATTGGGCGTAGGTCTTTAAGACGAACCGCCGTTCCGGGTCATAAAGGCGATAATCGAACCCAGCGTGTCCGGATTCTCCAGGAGATTGCCGTGCCCTGCCCCGGGCGGAAAAATCCCGACCTTGGGTTCCTTGGCGGCGGCCAGAAGTTTTTTCCCGAAGCGTTGCGGCACCACGCGATCCTGCCCGCCGTGGACAATCATCACCGGCGCGGCGACAGCGCCGATGCGCTTGTCGGACTCCCACTTGTCATGCAGCAGCAAGCGGGTCGGCACATACCAATAGACCGCCGCGGCGACATCGGCGATCGAGGACGGCGGCGCCTCCAGCACCAGGGCCAGCAACGCCGGGCTTTCACTCGCCAACCGCACGGCGACGGCGGTGCCCAGGGACTCGCCATAGTAGATCAAATGGCCTGCCGGCAGGTCCTGACCTGACAACCAGTCCAGCACCGAGCGGCCGTCTTGCGTCAGCCCCTCCTCCGTCGGCTGCCCCGGATTGCCGCCGTAGCCACGATATCCCACCAGGAAGACACCGAAGCCCGCTTCGGCAAAGACGCCGTACTTGCTCGCCCGATGGCCGATGTGGCCCGCGTTGCCATGAAACACGACAACGACCGGCGCGCCGGGCCGCCCTGGCGGCCGGTACCAGTGCAACAGCGACAGACCGTCGTCGGTGGTGGTGCGAACCTCCCGGAAGCCGTCGAAGCCCGCCTGGGCGAGATCGGGCCGTTCCTTGCCCGCCGGATAGAGCAGCGAGCGCTGCAGCAAAAACATGGCAGCCACCAAAACGAGGTAACCGACAAGGGCGCTCCCCAACCAAAACATGACCCTGCTCCACATGGCGACCCGATTCGCGTTTCTCATCACAGAAGGGAGCCTGGGTAACAGGGTCGAGGGCCTTCATAAATAACTTACTTATTGTGTTGTATGAATTTTAATTGACTTGATTTAAGTGTTTTAATTCTCATAATATCAGTGACACCTTGTAGAACCCGAGTTTTCACATCCGCCACAGGATAATCTCATGACCAAGATCACCGTTCTGCACGAGAATTCAGCCTGGGTAGAGCCGCTGCGGCACGCCTTCGAAGAGCAGAACCTGCCGTACGACGAATGGTTCCTCGACGAAGGCCGGATCGCTCTCGACCAGGCCCCGCCCGAAGGCGTGTTCTACAACCGCATGAGCGCCTCCTCTCACACCCGGGGCCACCGCTACGGCCCGGAGCTGACCCACGGGATCTTGAACTGGCTGGAGCTGCATGGTCGCCGGGTGGTCAACGGCACCCGCGCGCTCTACCTCGAAATCTCGAAGCTGGCCCAGTACACGGCGTTGCAGAAAACCGGCATTCTGGTGCCGCGCACCGTCGCGGCCGTGGGGCGCGACAATGTCCTGGAGACGGCCCGCCAGTTCGGCGAATTCCCTCTCATCCTGAAGCCCAACCGGGGCGGCAAGGGTCTTGGCGTGCAGCTCTTCCACTCCCTGGAGGCATTGGCCGCCTACCTGGACGGTCCGGGCGCCGGGGAGGAAGCGCCGATCGACGGGATCTGGCTGATCCAGGCCTATATCCAAGCACCCGCGCCTTACATCACCCGGGCCGAGTTCATCGGCGGACAATTCCACTATGCGGTTCAGGTCGATACCAGCGACGGATTTCTGCTCTGCCCGGCCGATGCCTGCAATATCGCCGATACGGTCTGCCCGGCCGAGCCCGCGAACACGGCCAAGTTTCGCGTGCTGACGGATTTCCTCGACGATCTCGATAATCAAAAGCTGATCGACGATCTGGAACGCTTCCTGACAGTCAATGCTGTCGAGATAGCCGGGATCGAATTTATTCGCGATGCCGAAAATCGCGCCTTTACCTACGACATCAATACAAATACTAATTATAACGCGCAGGCCGAATCCGATGCGGGCGTCGTGACTTCCGGTATGTCGGCTGTAGCGCACTTTCTGGGAACGGAGCTTTACGCTCCCGCCTCCCGGCGGACGCCTGCGGTTGCGGCAGAATAGCTGTCGGTACCACCCTGAAGCACTAAGCGGCGGCCCTCGGGCCGCCGCTTTTTTCCTTGCGGCCCGCTCCCAAGCGCCATTGAAGCGCAAACACGCAATCTGTAGCCTGGACTTAATCCTCAAGCCGAGTTCAAGACCGCAATGCGTGATCCCTATCACACACGCCGGGCGCAAGATCTGCATAATGTGATCTTGATCCAGGCTAGGGTGCGAGCCCTCCGGTCGGAGAGCATTCGGCAAGGCGCGGTGGACGAGCGGCCTTTTCTTGGCATCGCGACGGGATCGATAACAAAAACTAATGCGCGGTCGCGCGAGGGAGTATCGCAGTAACGATTAACTGGGAGGCGCGTTATGAGCAACAGTCTGATGGACCAATGGGGGCTCGGTGAGCCGGACGGCGGTAAGACGGACGACCAGAGCAACGATTTTCGCGACTCCTACAGCGACGCAATCAAACCGGTCGTGGTCATTCTCGAGACCCTCGTCGGCGATGGCGAGACCGCGGCCGGCGCAGAACTGACGGGCCTGCTCGACCAAGCCTACCTGGACTATCAGAACATCGCGAAGGCGATCGACCCGCAAGATCCGGCGAAAATGGAAAAGGACATCGAGGATTTCCTCGGCGGGCTCCCGGACCTGCTGGCCAGCGCCGAGGCCTTGCAGGCCAAGGCCGCCGCCGCACGTCAGGAATGGGTCGACATCGAGCCCGATTTCACAACCGCGAGCGGGCAGGCCGAAGAAATCGACGAGTGGGGCGCCGACAGCGCCGGCCCGCTCCTCGCGCTGGCGCGCGACACCGTCGACCTGGCCGATGCCCGAAACTGGCCGGACGCGGTAGCCACGGCCAAGGACCTTATCAAACAAGTCGCGCAGCCCTATGCCGATTACCAGAAGCAACGCGAGGCGAAGGACCGCTTCGACCAGGATCGGCCGTCGCTCGACAGCGCGGTCGAAAGCGCCGTGGGCGATCTCGCCGAAGCGCCGTCCGTCGCGCCTGCGCTTCAAGCCGCGCGCGATGCCCTGAGATCGGCCGACGACAAAGCGGATGGCCGCGACTATGTCGCGGCCTGCGACCTTTTGCCCGCCGCCGAGACCGCGATCGCGAGCCTGACCTCGGCCGCCGGGGATCTGAGGAAGAAAAGAGAAGAGTACGAACAGCTCCTCAGCCAGATCGACCCCCGAATTTCGGCGCTTCCAAGTGGCTTCAGGCCGCTCGCCGGCTTGGAAGACCAGACTCTTCGTCCCGCCTTCGATGCGATGCAGGACAGGGCCAAGGCCTTGGACTTCGCCGCCGCCGTGGACCAGGGCAAGGACCTGATGAGCGAGTTGGACGGCCATGCCCAACAGGTCGAGGACCTGCAGCGAAAACAATCGGAATACGAGACCCGATCGGCGGCCGCAGCGCCGCGCATCGATACGGCCGTCGGCTCCGGCTACACGCCGCTGGAAGGCATGGAACAATCGATCTCGGAGCGATGCGGCGAAATGGAGAGCTTCGCCGAGAGCCATGACTACGACGAGGCCCTGGCGGCGCTCGACCGTGTCGAGGCGATGCTGGACGGCCATGAGGAGGCGGTGCGGACTTTTCAGGAGCAGCAGGCCGCTTACGAAGCCCGGCGCGAAGCGCTGCTGCCGCGGCTCGACGAGGCCGAGGCGCCTTTGAAGGACGACAAGGCTCAGGAACTGCAGGGTTGGATCGTCGAGACCCGTGGCAACATGGAAACCGCGGCCGAGGCTTTCGAGTACGACCGTGCCATGACCGAGGCCGACGAGCTGGAGGCTGGACTGGCCTCGCTCGAGACCTTCAAGGCGGAACTGGCCAAGAAGCGCGCCGAATTCGAGGCCCGCCGCGATGATCTCATGGCCCGCGTGGGCGACGTCCTCCCCACCGAGTTCCCGCCGCTCGAGGAGCAGGAAAAGCAGGTCTTCGATCATCATGTGGCAATGGATGCCGCCGCCCAGGAGGAAAACTACGACGAAGCCTTGAGCATTGTCGACCGCGCCGAAGCCGCCTTCAAGGCGGTGGAAACCGGTGTGGTCAAGTTCGAAGCCCTCAGGACCGACTACGAGGCCAAGCGCGCCAGCCACGACGAACGGGTGAGCAAAGTCTCCGGGGAGACCGAGGCGAAACCGGCGCTGACGCTGCTGAACGAAGCCTTGAGCAGCGAGCCGGCGGTCGACGATCTGGCCCTAGAATGGCGGTTCGAGGAGGCCATGAACCTGCTGGTCGAGATTGGCGGCAAACTGACCACTCTGGAAGCTTTCAATGCCGAGGTGAAGAAGAAGGAAACCGAATACGAGGGTCGCGCGGAAAAGATCGGACCCCGGGTCGATGAGGCCACGACCGCCGCTTTCGCCTCGCTGTCGGAAAAGCTAACGGAGATCACGGATCTGAAAAAAGAGATGGAGGCCGCCGCCGACACCTACGCCTATGGCGAGGCCCTTCGGCTGGCCGATCTGGTCGATGCCGCGCTCGACGGTTACGAAGCCGCCGCCGAGCGTCTTCGCGCCGCCAAGGAGGCATTCGACACCAAGAAGACCGACCTCAAGCTCGACGACCGGCTCGCTACCGCCGCCGAAGAGGTGAGCCAGGCGGATCTGGTCAGCGTCAAGGCGAGCGTCGAAGAGAAGAGGGCCGACATGGACGCCCAGATCGAGAGCCACGACTACGAAGCGGCGCTCAATCGCCTGCTGGTGCTCGATGCTTCCCTCACCACCCTGGAAGGGTTGAAGGAAGCCCTGGCCGCCCAGAAGAAGGAACTGGAGGCCGCGCTCGTCGAGATCGACGCGGAACTGGGCGACTTGCTGACGCCCTGCCCCTCGCCAGCGGTGGGTGAGCAGCAGCAGAGGCTGAAAACGTCGCGCGATGGCATTGACGACTACGCCGCCGCCGAGGACTACCAGGGCGGGTTGGACGTGGTCGACGCCATAAGGTCGCAGATGGCCATGTGCGAGGAGGCGATCGCCGACTTCAGGGCCCAGGAAGAGGCCTACAAAAAACGTCTGGCCGAGCTCGCAGACCGGCTCAAGACGGCACAGGAACCGGTCACCAACGACTATTTGAAGAACGACCAGAACGAGGTCGAGGAGACCCGCGGAGAGGCAGAAGCCGCGGCCCAGACGTTCGACTTCGTCGCGGCGCTCGATCTGCTGGAGGTTCTGGAGACCAAGCTGTCGGGCTTCGAGACCCACAAGGAAGAGATCGCGGCCCAGCGCGAAGCCTACGAAGAGGGTCTCGACAAACTCCTGGCCGATCTCGACGAGGCCCTGGTCGAGGTGCCGAACGCGGAGATCACCAGCGCCCAAGAGGAGCTTCCCGCGATCCGTCAAGCGATGGAGGCCGAGGCCCAGAAGGAAAACTTCAACGGCGCCCTGGACTACAAGACCTCGCTGATCGGAAGACTGGCGACCTGCCAGACCTTGCTGGAGGCCTTCGCGGCGGCCAAACAGGCTTACGAAGACAAGACGGAAGAATTGCGGCCGCGGGTCGAGGTGGCGCTGGTCGAGAGCCAGAACAAGGACCTGATGCACGGTCGCGCCATGGTCTCGGCCTGGAGCAACAGGGCCAAGGAAGCCGCCGAGGCGGCCGACTACGCCACGGCCATGGCCGAGCTGGTCAATCTGGAAAGCACGCTGGATGCCTACGACAAGCTGGTCGAAAAGGTCGAAGGCCAGATCAGGGAGTACGAGGATCGTCGCGACGCCCTGGCGCCGAAGCTGGAGGAGATCCTGCCGGACTGCCCGGACCAGATGATCCAGGAATGGCAGCGCAACGCGGTTTCCGCGCGCGACGATGCCAAGGCCGCGGCGGCGGCGGAAGACTACGAGGCCGCGCTGGTCAGCCAAGAGACGGCGGAACTCCAAGTCACCATGTGCGCCAAGGGCTGGGAAGAGTTCCGTGCCCGCGAAAAGGCCTTCACCGACAAACGCGACGCCCTGGAACCCGGCTTGAAGGCCGCCGCCGAGGCGGTCGAGAACCCGGCCCTGCAATCGCTGCAGGGCGAGATCCTCGCCAAGCGGGACGAGATGACGCAACAAGGCGATGCCGGCGACTTTAAGCCGGCGATTGTCGCGGCCGACTGGCTGGCCACGGCACTGGAGGGCTACGAGGGCCTGAAACAGGATATCGAAACAGCCGAGGCGAGCTACGAGGAACAGCGCCCGGCGGTTCAGACGCGGCTCGAGGAGGCGCGCAAATCCGAGGGCGACAGACCCGCGAACCTGGATCTGGGCGCCGCCGAGAAGAACTTCGCCGAGATGGAAAAGGCGGCCTCGGGAGGCGACTACCAGCAGGCCCTGGCCGAGTTGGTGACCCTGGAGGCCGAACTGGCCGCCTTCGAAGGTGCGATGGAGGCCTTCGCGGCGGCCAAACAGGCCTACGCGGACAAGACGGAAGAACTGCGGCCGCGGGTCGAGGTGGCGATGGTCGAGAGCCAGAACAAGGACCTGATGCACGGTCGCGCCATGGTCTCGGCCTGGAGCAACAGGGCCAAGGAAGCCGCCGAGGCGGCCGACTACACCACGGCCCTGGCCGAACTGGTCAATCTGGAAAGCACGCTGGATGCCTACGACAAGCTGGTCGAGAAGGTCGAGGGCCAGATCAAGGAGTACGAGGATCGTCGCGACGCCCTGGCGCCGAAGCTGGAGGAGATCCTGCCGGACTGCCCGGACCAGATGATCCAGGAATGGCAGCGCAACGCGG
>JAJFGK010000071.1 GCA_021776195.1 Kiloniellaceae bacterium
CATGCACCGTGGTGAAGGCCGCGTCGGCGGCGTAGTCCGGGTAGTACTTCCAGTTGGCCTCGAGCTTGTAGTGGTCGTCCCGCGGCACCGCCAGATCCCACACCGCCCGGCTCGGCAGCGCATCGGCGGCGCGGATCCGGAGGGCGTCGGCGACCACCAGATGGTTGAACACGAACTGGCCGATCTCGACCCCGTGCCCGGCCCCCGGCGACAGAGTGTAGCGGCCCAGGTGGACCCACTGGCCGCCGTTGATCTGCTGGTTGAAGGTCAGACGCTCGACGCCGTTCTTGTGGCGGATCACATAAACCGCCTGGGGCGTGCGGTCGCTGTAGGCGTACCAATGGGTCCAGAGATCGTACTCCTTCTCCTCGGCGATGGTCGGGGTCCAGACCGCGGTGTCGGCCGGCAGCGCATCTTCGGGCACCAGGGCCACCGCGTCGGCGTAGGCGTACTTGAAGCTCTTGCCCAGATTGTCGTGGGTCCGGAAGGTGTAGTCCTGGCCCGCCGTGTAGTCGAAGGTCCCGATGCGCTGCCACTGACCGGCGTCGCCCGAGACCTTCATGTAGATCGAGGTCGAGGTCGTGCCGCCATCGTGGGTCACGCTGTAGGGCGTGTGCCAGTGATAGGGATGATAGCCCTTGCGCACGAAGGCCATGTAGCGGCCCGAGGTCGGCACCTGAAGGTGCCAGATCACCTGGGCGGCGCCGTTGCTGCGCCACTTGTGCAGATGATTGGCGCCATAGCGGCCGCTGGCCGCCGTGCTCGCCCACCAACCGCCGATGATCTGGGTCGAGGGGTCGTTGTTGTCGGCGATGATGGCCTCGGGCGGCAGGTCGCGCACGCCCTTGCGCAGCTTGCCGGCGCCGCCGGAGAAGAGATGGATGTTCTGGGTGAACCAGTTGGCCGAGGCCGCGAATTCCGGCGCGGATTCCTCCAGCAGCAGGTCGTCGGGCCAGGGCTGGTTGGGAACGCCCAGGGTGTAGTCCGCGCCGAAATGACCGCAGCACTGGGTCAGCGTGGACCAGCTGCCGCCGACCGTCAAAAAGCCCGGGTCGGAATTGTCGATGACCAGCTCGAAGCCCGAGGAAACCCCGCCGGTGCGGCTGCGATAGTCCGCGCCCTCGAAGCCGGCGCCCGTGGTCTCGCTGCCCCAGTTGCCGATCATGGCAAAGCCGGCGCCGTCGTTGTCGAAGATCGTGCCGCCCGCCGGTACCGCCGGCGCCGGATCGCGCAGGGCATAGTCGATGCCCTCGTGGTTGGCGCCCGCGGTTTCGCTGGTCCAGGCGCCATTGCCGCTGGCGCCGGGGTCGTCGTTGTCGATGACGACGTCGGCAAAGCCGCCGGCCCCGGCCGGCACCGCCTCGACCAGGGGCAGGCCGTCGAGATAGACATAGCTGCGCAAGGTCTGGCCCAGGCCGTCGCTTTCGCCGATCAGCCGGCCGGCGGGATCGTAGTGGTAGTGGGTGATCTGGCCGGCGCGGTCCTTGACCACCCGCTCGCCGAAGGCGTTGTAGAGGTAGGTCGCCTCGGCGACGCTGTTCCGGGTCACGCTGGCCAGACGGCCGGCCTCGTTGAAGCCGTAGCCGTAGAGCCCGGCGGCGCCGCGGTCGTCGCTCACGGTGTTGCCGGCGGCATCGTGGCTCAGGGCCCGTAGTGTCAGGCCGTCGTCGACCGAGGCCAGGCGGTTGCTGAAGGCATCGTAGCCATAGACCTCGTTCGTGATGATGCCGCCAAGATCCCGGCTGCGCGACAGACGGTTGCCGTTGTCGTCGTAGCCATAGAGCAGTGCGCCGTAGAGCCCGCTGGCGCTGTCGAGGCGCTGCAGGGGATCGTAGCCGAAGGCCTGGGACTTGCCGGCATCCAGCAGGTCGTTGATGGCCGCCACGTTGTCGACCGCGTTGTAGCTGTAGCCGTGCTGCTGCAGGGTCACCAGGCCGTCGCCCAGCACCACGCCGGCCAGCCGGTAGTCCTGGTCGTAGCTGTAGGTCACCTGAAGGCCGTTGGCGAAGGTCAGGGTCTCGATCGGCCCGAAGGGCAGGTAGGTAATGTCGCTGGCCAGGGTGACCGGGGGCGCCAGGGAGTCGGCCTGGCTGGTGACCCGCTCGATCCGCCCCAGGGCGTCGCGCAGATAGGTCACGATGCGGCCCGAGGGGTAGGTGATGGCGATGACGTTGTCGGCCAGGTCGTAGCGGTACTCGGTCGTATAGACCGCCGTGCCGATGGTCCGGGTTTCGCCGATCAGGTTGCCGCGCGGCCCGTAGCGATAGGCGGTCGCGCCGCTCTGGTCGGTGACCGAGGTCAGGCGGCCGATGCCATAGTTGCCGTTCAGGTCATCGTCGTAGCCGTAGGCCACGTCTTCGGCCGGCGCCGCCGGGAAGGTCTTGGCGGTGACCCGGTTCAGCACGTCGTGGCTGTAGTCGGTCACCACACCGCGGGCATCGGTTTCGCTGGTCAGGTTCCCGGCGGTGTCGCGCAGGTAGACCGTGGTGCCGCTGTCCGGGCTCTCGACGGCGATCGTCTCGCCGAAGCCGTTGTAGCGGTAGGTAGTGGTCAGGCCGACCGGATCGGTCACGTCGGTCAGATTGTCCTGGTCGTCATAGGCGTAGTCCGCGGTCGGCGCGCCGGCGAGCGGCAGGGTCGCCTCGACGAAGCGCCCGAGCGGGTCGAAGGCCCGCAGGGTGGTCTCGCCGGCGCCGTCGGTGACGCTGACCGGCCGGCCGTTCTTGTCGTAGGCAAAACTGGTGGTCTGGCTGGCCGCGCCGATGGAATCGAGCAGGCGCCCCAGTTCGTCGTAGGCCCAGCTATGGCTGCGCAGGACGCTGTCGCCGGCGGCCTTCAGGGTTTGCGAGGTGCGATTACCCAGGGCGTCGTGGCCGTATTCCAGGCGCTCGCCCAGGTCGTTGGCGATGGCGGTCAGGCGGCGCGCCGCGTCGTACTCGTAGGACAGCGCCGTGCCGTTGGGCAGGGTGACCCCCTCGACCTGGCCGACGCCGTCGTAGGCATAGTGGGTGGTGGCCTCGCCGTCCGGGTCCTCGACGGTCACGGACAGGGGCCAGCCGCGCGCGTTATAGGCGATGCGCCGGACCACGCCGTTGGCGTCGAGGATCTGCTCTGGCAGGCCCAGGCCGTTGTGCTGGCTGAGGGCGGTGTCCTGGCCTAGGGCGTTGCTCACCAGGGTCAGATTGCCGGCCGCGTCGTGGCTGTAGGTCGTGACGTCGCTGGCGCCGGCCCGCGGCCCGTCGACCGTGGCCAGCCGGCCGGCGGCGTCGTAGGTAAAGCTCGTGGTGCGGGTCTGGCCGTTGGTGCTGTAGGGGACGGTTCCGGTCGTGGTGTCGGTCAGGGTGACCGTGCTCAGGCGCCCGGCGGCATCGTAGGTCAGGTCCGTGGTCAGGCCGGGCTCGACGATCTGGGTCGGCAGGCGGAAGCTGGCGTGCCAGGCGGTCGTGATCGTGCGCGCCTGGGGCGTGCCGACCGCCAGGGTGCGCGAGGTTTCCAGGCCCTGAGCGTTGTGGACGTAGTCGGTCTGGTGGCCCTCCCAATCGGTGGCGCTGGCCAGGAAACCGTTGGCGTCGTAGCTCTGGGCCCGGTTGGCGGCCACGCAGGAGGCGCTGGCATGGCCGGCGGCCAGGGTCAGCTTGGGGCGTCCGGCGACGCTCTGGAAGGTGTAGGTGGTCTGCTTGCCCAGGGCGTTGGTGACGGTCCGGGTGCCGCTCGGGTTGTAGGCAATGGTCGTGCTGTCGGCGCCGCCGGCGTGCTCGCTCAGGATGCCGCGACCCTCGGCATCGTAGGCAAAGGTGGCATAGCGCAGGCCGCGCTCGTCGGTGATGCCGGTCAGGGCGATGGGAAAGCGCGTGTCCTCGTAGTGATAGGTCCGGGTCGGATCGTCGCCGGGATCGAGCGGCGTATCGTCCGGGGCGGCGACGCTCGAGAGGATCTCGGACGGCTGTCCGGGATAGAGCGTCGTGCGCGGCTGGTAGGCGTAACGGTAGACCCCGCCGTCCGGGTCGGTCACGGTCTCGAGCTGATCCAGGGCGTTGTAGGTGAAACCGATCGAGCGCCCTTCGCTGTCGGTCACGGTCTCGAGCTGGCCGCCCGCGTTGTAGGCCAGGGTCTGCTGATAGCCCCCGCGATAGTCGATGGTCAGCAGGCGTCCGCTGCTGTCGTAGGTCTCGACCGCATCGTTACCGGCGTTGATTTCGTAGCCGCCGGCGGTTTGAACGAAATCCAGGACGACATCGCTGCCGGCCGACCAGGCGGCGCCGGCGCCGGTGAAGGTCAGGACCCGGCCATCGGGGCGCATCGCCTCGACGGTGCTGGCGTCGATGACATGGAGACGCAGGTCGAAGCTATGCCGCCACCCCGGCCCCAGGGCCGATGACCGTTGCGCATAGCTGTTGTGATGCCGTGCGAAGACGAAGCCGCGTTCGCCGGTGGTCCGGAAGTCGACCTCGCGTTGGTACTTGTTACCGGTGGCGACGTTGATCGGATTGGCCACCGCGACCGAGCCGCTCAGATCGACATCCGCGCTATCGCCCCTGCAACTGCTGCATTCTCCCAAATCCTTTTCCGGCTGGGGCGACATGCAGCCGCTGGCGAACTCGCCGTTCTCCGCTTCGCTCGGATCGCAGCGCATGAAGACGCCGACGTGATCCTCACCCAACAAGGGGTCCGGCATGACGCAACGGGCACTGGTGATGATGCCTTTGCCGTCGCGATTGAAATAGTAGCGGATGAGCTCCTCGCCCGCATAGAGTGCCCAGCTTTCGCAAGCGGTTTCGACGTCCGGACAGTAGCCGGCGATACTGCTGGTGCCCGTCCCGTCGCAGAGGGGATGGCCCTCGTAGCCGAGCCAGTCGGCCTCGGCCCGTTGGGTCGGGGCCAGCACGACCGCCAGGGCCAGGAAGACCAGCGTGGCAAGCGTTCCGATCAGCGGCAGAGGGCGCTGGGGAACCGGGCGGGACCTTGCTGTGCGGCAAACGAATGTCATAGGTCCTGCCCCCGATTTCGTTTAGATGATCTGTTCGAATCGAATCTAAAGCGCGATAAAGTTTTCATGACTTGCATTCAGATTGCAATAGACGATCGCACCTTAAGGTCGATAATTTTCAAGAAACTTACTCAGACCGCGCGACGGTCGCTCCACCCTTTCCCTCGCGGGCGGCGGCGCGGTAATCTGGCGGGACGAACAAAAAACAGGACAGGCGAGGAGAAGGGCCCCTATGGCCGAGTACAAGAATTTGACGCTGGTCACCCATCCGCTGATCCAGCACAAGCTGACCCTGATGCGGACCCACGACACGCCCTCGGCGGTCTTTCGCCAGCTGTTGCGCGAGATCGCCACGCTGCTCGCCTATGAGGTGCTGCGCGACCTGGAGACCACGACGCGGACCATCCGCACCCCGCTGGTCGAGATGGAGGCGCCGGTCCTGAAAGGCAAGAAACTGGTCTTCGTCTCGATCCTGCGCGCCGGCAACGGCCTGCTCGAGGGCCTGCTGGATCTGGTCCCCTCGGCCCGGGTCGGCCATATCGGGCTCTACCGCGACCCCGAGACCCTGAAGCCGGTGCAGTACTACCTGAAACTTCCCTTCGCCATGGACGAGCGCAAGGTGATCGCCGTCGACCCGATGCTGGCCACCGGCAACTCCGCGGCCGCGGCGGTGCAGCAGTTGAAGGAACACGGCGCCAAGGATATCAAGCTGGTCTGCCTGCTGGCCGCGCCGGAAGGCATCGAGGCCTTCGCGGCGGCTCATCCCGATGTTCCGGTCTTCACCGCCGCCATCGATTCCCATCTGAACGACCACGGCTATATCGTGCCGGGCCTGGGCGACGCCGGCGACCGCACCTACGGCACCAAATGACCGACCCCAAGGACCTGCCCTACAGCATATCCGGGCGCGAGACGATCGCCGAGGTCGCCGGCCTGCGGGTGCAGATCCTGGCCCTGGCCCCCGGCGAGACCGTACCCTGGCACTACCACAGCACGATCACCGACACCTTCATCTGCATGGAGGGGCCGATGGAGGTGGAAACCCGGGCGCCGCGCCATCTGCATCGCCTGGAGGCCGGCCAGAGCTGTGCCGTGCCGCCCCTGACCGCACACGAGGTCAGGGGCGTAGAGGGCGGGCCCTGCCGCTTCACCATCGTCCAGGGGATCGGCGAGCACGATTTTCACCCGGTCGGCGGCGCCCTCGATAACAAGGAACCCGTAGATTGACCCCGGCAACCAGCGATCTGTCCGCCAATCCGGCCCGGCACTATCAACACAAGGTCTTCGACAGTGGGCGCTGGCAGGGATTTGCCCCGCGCGACGGAGATATCCTGGTTTGCACGTCCTACAAGGCGGGGACCACCTGGATGCAGATGATCTGCGCCCAGCTGATCTTTCAGGGCGAGCCGCTGGACCGCCCGCTGGCCGAGATCTCGCCCTGGATGGACCTCAAGGCGGCCCCGGCCGAGGAGATCCACCGAATCTATGACGCGCAGACGCACCGGCGGGTCATCAAGACCCACACGCCGCTCGACGGGCTGCCCTGGCTGCCCCAGGCCAGTTACCTGGTGGTGGTGCGCGACCCGCGCGATATCTTCATCTCGATGCTCAATCACATGCAGAACGGCAACCCCTATGCCGATGCGATCTTCGTCCGCGAGGCCCAGGAAGCCGATGAAGAGCCCGAACCCATGCCGGAGGACCCCAACGAACTGTTCCGACTCTGGCTGACCGAGAGCTCCTTTCCCTGGGAAAGCGACGGGTTCCCCTACTGGTCCGTTTTCCACCACGGCGAGACCTTCTGGGCCGAGCGGCGGCGCGACAACATCACGCTGATCCACTACGGCGACCTGAAAGCCGACCTGGCCGGCGAAATGCGCCGCATCGCCGGGGCCCTGAGCATCGAGGTGCCCGAGGCGCGCTGGCCGGCGCTGGTCGAGGCGGCGACCTTCGAGAGCATGAAACGCAACGCCGACCGGGTGGCGCCCGACACCAACTTCAAGATGTGGAAAGACAACAGCCAGTTTTTCCACAAGGGCACCTCGGGCCAGTGGCAGGGCATCCTGAGCCAGGAAAGTCTGAATCTCTTCGACCGGATCCTGGCCGAGCGCTATCCGCCAGACTTCATCGCCTGGCTGCTCGGCGGCGCGGCGGCGCTGGAGCGGACTTAGAACGAGTTCCCGAGTTTACGGATTCAGTCCGCCTGTTCGTCCAACCGACCGGTCACCCCGGACCGCCCGTCAGGGTGGAGCCGGGGTCTCGGGCCGACACCTGATATCAGCCTGATCCCCATTCCGCCGAGACCCCGGATCGCAGACTGTCCTTCCCAACTCGAAGATTTGGCGAAAAGTCGCGTCCGGGATGTCCGTCATTTGTCAACGGACCTGGAATTCCATTGGCAATATTTATCGTTTGGCAGTTAAAATTGGGGTTCGCAATGATTGAGGCGTCCCATGATCAACCTGCCCATGGATCTGTTGCGGAGCTTCGTGACCATCGCCGATATCGGCAATCTGACCCGGGCCGCCGACCGTCTGGGCCGCTCCCAGCCGGCGGTCTCGCTTCAGCTCAAGCGCCTGGAAGAACTGGCTGGCGCCCGTCTGTTCGACCGGGCAGGGCGGCAGTTGCGGCTCACCGCGGCCGGTCAGGGGCTGATTATCCACGCCCGCCAGATCCTCTGCCTCAACGACGAGGCGGTCTCCGACCTGCAGGCCAAGCCGGTCATGGGCACCATCCGCGTCGGCCTGCCCAACGATTTCGCGGTCAGCTACCTGCCGGTCATCCTCGGGCGCTTCGCGGCGGCCTATCCCGATGTCGCGCTGGACGTCAACTGCGACCTCAGCCGGGACCTTCTGGAGGGGCTTGACCGGGGCGATTACGACCTGGTGATTGCCCTCTTGGGCGATCGAAGCGGTCGCCCGGCGGCCAAAATCTGGTCGGAACGGCTGGTCTGGGCCGGCGGCCCCCAGACCGGCCCATCGGACCAGAGCCCCCTGGCGCTGATCGCCTATCCCGAGGGCTGTACCTACCGCCGCCACGCTATCGGCGCCCTGGGCCGGGCCGGGCGGGCCTGGCGCCTGGCCTATGTCAGCCCCAGCCTGAGCGGTATCTTCGCCGCGGTGGAGGCCGGACTTGGGGTGACGGTGCTGTCCGAATCGACCCTGCCGCCCGAGCTGCGGCGTCTTACCGCCGAAGAAGGCTTACCCGGGCTGCCGGACGTCGAGGTGGGGTTGTTCTACCACCCCGATACACTCTCTCAACCGGCCATTCGTCTGGTCAACTTCGCCCTGGCGGCGATGGACGAAAGGCACGGGCCAGAAGCCGCATAACCATAACTCTAACAAATCGAACGATCAGGACTATTGATTATCGCAATGGCCGGTAGGCTGCTAGGAGGAGCCGTTCCTCATGCACGGGAGTCGGCGCCATGACCCGCAGCGATGCTCTGCCCTCGGTGATTGAAATCAAGAACGGCGAGCCCGTCTCGCACAGCTTTTCCACGGCCGAATACGACGGCCGCCTGGCCGCGCTGCGGGGCCTGTTGGAACGCGACAAGATCGATGCCGCGCTCTTCACCTCCTATCACAATATTTGCTACTACAGCGACTTCCTCTACTGCCAGTTCGGGCGCAACTACGGCCTGGTGATCGACGACCGGCGCATGACCAGCCTGTCGGCCAATATCGACGGCGGCCAGCCCTGGCGGCGCACGGTCGGCGGTGAGAATCTGGTCTACACCGACTGGCAGAAGGACAACTTTTTCCTGGCGCTGCGCCGCCTGATCCGCGATGGCGCGACCGTCGGGATCGAATTCGACCACGTCACCTTGCAGACCCGCGAGAAGCTGGCCGCGGCTTTCCCGGCCGCCCGCTTCGTCGATATCGGACCCGGGGCGATGCGGCTCAGGATGATCAAGTCGGCCGAGGAAATCAGGCACATTACCGTCCTGGCGGAGATCGCCGACCTCGGCGGGGCGGCCTGCCTGGAGGCCATCGGGGTCGGGGTGGCCGAGCACGAAATCGCCCTCCACGCCACCCAGGCCATGGTGCGCGAGATCGCGGCCCGCTTTCCCCAGGCCGAGCTGATGGACAGCTGGACCTGGTTCCAATCGGGGATCAACACCGATGGCGCGCACAACCCGGTGACCAGCCGCCGGATCGAGCCGGGCGATATCCTGAGCCTCAACTGCTTTCCCATGGTGGCCGGCTACTACGTCGCCCTGGAACGCACGCTCTTCGCCGAGAGTTGTTCCGACGCGCACCGGCGGCTCTGGGAGGTCAACTGCCAGGTCCATGACGAGGGCAAGCGATTGCTCCGCCCCGGCGCGCGTTGCGGCGACGTGGCCCGGGCGCTGAACGAGATCTATGCGGCCCACGACCTGCTGCAGTACCGGACCTTCGGCTACGGCCATTCCTTCGGGGTGCTCTGTCATTACTACGGCCGCGAAGCGGGCCTGGAACTGCGCGAGGACATCGACACGGTGCTGGAGCCCGGCATGGTAGTCTCCATGGAGCCCATGATCATGCTGCCCGAGGGCCTGCCGGGTGCCGGCGGCTACCGGGAGCACGATACTCTCGTGATCACCGAAGCCGGCAACGAGAACATCACCGGGTTCCCTTACGGACCCAATCACAACATCGTCGGCACGCGGCGGGCAGTGGCCTAGAGTTTCACTCAGGTCCAGGGATTCAGCTCGTGGTGGCGGCCGAGGTGCGAGCCGGCACGTAGATGTGAAATTGGGCGCGCTCGCCGGGGCTGCTTTCAACCGCCACATGGCCGCCCCAGGACCGGACCAGGCCATAGACCACGGCGAGGCCAAGTCCCTGGCCGTCCGGCTTGGTCGTGTAGAAGGGCTCGAAGATCCGGACCCGGCGGTCTTCCGGAATGCCGTCGCCGCTGTCGGCGATGGATAGATGGAGATAACCGCCGGCCGTCAGGTCGGACAACTGTTCCGCGCCGGGGTCGATCGAGACCATGTCGGCCCGCACCCGTATCGTACCCGTGCCGGCCATGGCATCGACCGAATTGGCGACCAGATTGAGAATGACCCGGGCGAATCCGCCACTGTTGACGAAAACCTTGCCGCTGGCGTCGCTGATCTCGAACTGAAAGGCGATCCGCGGGGGTGTGTGATCGCGTGCCAGCCGGAGCGCCTGTTGAAGCAGATCCTGGGCGTCGACCTCCTCGACCTCGAAGTTCTCTCCCTGACCGAAGCAGGCGAGGTCGCGCAGGATTTCCGCGGTCTCTTCACTCTGTTCCAGAATTTTCTGTTGATAGCCGCGCAGTCTCGGTTCTTCCACGCCGACCTGTGCCAGTTTGGCAAGGGTCAGGATCGGTTGAAGTCGCTTGCCGACTTCGGCCGCCAGATTGCCGGCCAGATCGGACTGAGCCTCCAAACGCCGGTCCCGTTGGCCGCTGCCGTCGGCTGCGTCCTGTTGGCGCTCCCGCGCCCGCCGCAGGGTTATATCGGCAAGCGTGCCGCGGTAGCCCTGGAACTCACCCTCTTCGTCGACCAAAGGCTTGCCGCTGATGGAAAAGTAGCGGACCTGGCCGGAGGCCAAATGCAGGGGGTACTCGAAGTCCCGAAACGGCAGGTGCGCCTCGAGGTCGTCGATATGGGCCATCCAGTGCTCGATTGTCGTGGTCTCGTCGATCACCGGGTCGCCCGCCGCCAAGAGCTCGCGCCGGGTCTTGCCGATCAGCCAATCCTTGGCCGAAGGATCGTTGCTGAAGTAACTCTCGGAGAAATAGGAAAAGCGGAGCGTCTCGTCGCATTCCCAGAACCAATCCGACGCCGCGGCGGCAAAGTCCTGGTAGCGTTGCTCGCTGACCCGCAGGGCCTCCACGGCCCGGCCATCGCGGTCGCGCGCGGCCAATTCGGCGCGTTTCAGCTCGGTGATCTCCGTGGCCGTTAGAAGGGTGCCGCCCTCCTCGGTGGGGGCGACGCGCAAGAGGACCCAGCGGCCGTCGACAAGCGCCTCCACGGCGCCGCCGCGCAGCCGATCCTGTCTCCCCAGGTGGTTCGCCAGCCATTCTTCCGGTCGCCCCTGGGCCCCGCGCAAGGTGCCGGAGAAGGCCAGTTTTCGCACCACCTCGCGGTACGCGCTGCCCAGCGGAACATCATCTTTCGCCATCCCGAAGAGCTTGAGCGCCCGATCGTTGATCATGACCAGCCGGCCCTCGGAATCGAACTGCGCCACCCCGTCGGGCAGGCCCTCCATGGCCTCGCGAAGCTGCGCCTCGGCCCCGCGCGCGCGGCCCAGGGCCAGGACTTCTTCGGTCTCCCGCAGGGCGGTGCCGCGATAGCCCTGGAAGCGGCCGTCCCGGTCGAAAACGGGGACTCCGCTGGCCTTGAAAAACTGCGTTACCCCCGCCACGTCGACCAGGTGATAGCGAAAGTCGCGAAAGGCCTGGTGAACCATGAGCAGGTCGCGGAGCGCGGGCCAGGGCTCCCCGGGGCCAAAGGCCTCCCAGGGGGTCAGCCCGAGGTCCTGCCTCGGCGTGCGGCCGGTCTTGGCTTCCCGGCCGGCGGAGAAATGGCAGTAGCGGTAGTTCTCGTCCAGTTCCCAGATCCAGTCCGAGCCGGACCGCGCCAGATCCTGGTAGCGCGCCAGGGAGTCCGCGGCGGTCATTTCGGCGAGGTGGCGTTCGGAAGCGTCCTCGACGATGCCGTCGTAGCAGACGATCTCGCTGGCCTCGTCGCGCAGCACGCGCAGGTTCAGACTGACCCAGGTTTTGTCGCCGGTCCGGTGTTGGCGCAGTTCGAACCCATGGCCTTGAAGAAGGTCGCGCCCCTGGAGTTCTTCACGGAGAGACGCCTGCGGGTCTCGCGATAGCCAAACATCATCCGCCGCGCCTCCAACGGCGGCGAGAAACGCCGCCGCATTGTCGTAGCCATGCAGCCGGGCGAAGGCATCGTTGGATTCCAGCAGCGCGCCCTCCGGGGTCGCGCGAAAGATCCCCAGGGCCGCATTTTCGACCATCTGGCGGTAGGTCTTGACCGCCTCGAGCTCTTCCAGCGCCGCCACCCGGGCCTGCCGTTCGACCTCGCGCTCGCGCCGTTCGACCTCGCGCTCCTGCCGCTCCAGCTCCTTGGTTTGTCGGTCGAGCGCCTGGGCTTTATCCTCGGCCAGGACCCGGGCGGTGATATCCCGGGCCGTGGTCTCGTAGAAGACGAAGCTGCCTTCGTCGTCGCGCACCAGGCGAACGCTCTCGGCCAGCCAGATACGCTGGCGGTCGCGGTGCCGGAAGACCTCCAGTTCGCGGTACTCGATGACTTCGTTTGCCGCCAGTTCGGTCAGAAAGGCCTCGCCCTGATCGCGCGAAAGCCAGATCTCGTTCGTCACATTGCCGACCGCCGCCAACAGCTCCTCGGCCTTGTCATAGCCGTGGATCCTGGCCATGGCGTCGTTGGCCAGAAGCAGGCGCCCGCCCGGCGTCACCCGGGCAAACCCGAGCACGCCCTCTTCGAAGACCCGTCGGTAGTCTTGCTCGGACCTGCGCAGGGCCTTGGCCGCCTCAGCCAGTTCCTGGGTACGTTCGGTGACCCGGCCCTCGATGTCGCCTTGCGCCCGGCGCAGTTCCGCCGTCTGTCTGTCCGCCCGGCGCCACAGCAGAACCATGCCAAGCAAGAACAGGCCGCAGAGCACCGACAGGCCCACCAAGGGAATATCGACCCTCTGCCAGGGGTCGTCGTCTCCCTTGGCCTTGGAAAGGGGCAGGGCGAGGCCTTGGACGACCCGGTCGATCGATCCATCCTGCCGTAAGGTCTCGAGGACCCTGTCGATCTCCTGCAAGAGAGCCTCGTTGCCTTTCTGAACGGCGAAAGCGGCCACCGCTGAGGAGAAGGGCCGCGACGAGCTGTTAAGGGGGGTCAGTCCCGGCGCGTTGGCCAATTCGGCCGCCACACGAACATCGGCCGCGAGACCGTCGATCTGCCCGGTTCGAAGCATGGCCGTGCCGCGACGGTAGTTCGGCACGAACACCAGGTCGATTTTCGGGTTCGTGCCCAAGGCCTGCTGCGGTCTTTCGCCGCGGATCACACCGATGCGCAGCCCTTCGGCATCCTTGGGGCCGTCGAGGGTTTTGCCCTCGCCGCGCGACAGAAAGGCGTAGTCGACATTCAACACCGGGGTCGAGAAGTCGAACAGCGTGCGCCGCGCCTCGGAGACCGTCAGCAGGGCAAGGATATCGGCCTTCCCGGTCAGAACCTCGTTCTGCGCCGCTTCCTGATCCATCAACTTGAAGACGGGCCTGCGGTCGAGGCCCTCGGCGAGAGCGCGGGCCAGTTCATAGACCGCGCCCGCGGCCGCGCCGTCCTTCAGGTCGGCCAGGGGCGGGTGGGAATGGACGCCGACGATGGTGATCGGTGCCTGTTGGGCCGTCGCGTTGCCGAAGAGCGACAGCATGGCAAGGCACAAGACCAGCAGCGCCGCCGCCGGGACGCGGCGCGCGAAGGGTCTATCGTACGATCCTAGAATGGGGTTTTGTGGCGCGGTCGGCCCAGCCGACATAGTTGATCGCTCCCGGTCCGGCGTTCGCGGCCATCTTATCTCTCGCGTTGGGATTCGGAACGGGCAATCTAACAAACGCCCCTTTGTCGAAACTCGTCGATCTTTTGGGTCGAATAGCCGAGCGCGGCGAGAATTTCGTCGGTGTGCTGACCCGGCAGCGGCGGCGAGCCGGAAAGGCGGGGGCCGTCCGCGTTGGCATTGAAGGCCGCGGCGGTAGCGCGGTAGCGCTGATTGATCTCCGGCTCCGCCGGCAGGTCCTGTAGCACCGCGCGATCCTGCAACTGGGGATGGGCCAGGGTTTCGTCCAGGCCGCGCACCCGGCCCACGGGGATGCCGGCCTCGACCAGGAGGTCTTCCCAGTGCTGAGCCGGTTGGGCGAGCAGGAGGCTGCGCAGCAGCGGTTGAAGCTCATCGCGCAGTCCAGCGATCTCCGCCGGTTTCAAGGCGGCAACACGGGCGGCAACGTCTTCGCGGCCCAGGCCGCGCCACAAGCGGGCATGCTGGCGCGTGGTGTGGACGCCCAGCATCACCTGTCCCTCGGCGGTCTCGTAGCAGGCATAGCCATAGTTCACCGCATCGCTGTTGCCCGGCGGCACCGGCGCGCCGCCCGTGGCCTGGCTCAGGATCACGGTCTGGGACATGAGGACCAGGGCGGCGTCCAGCATGGCCACGTCGAGGTGCTGGCCGGCCCCGGAGCGCTCGCGGCGCAGCAGCGCGGCGGCGATGGCAAAGGCCGCCTGGGCACCGGTGCCGTAGTCGAGCACCGGGGGCCCGACCCGTACCGGCGCCGTCTCGGGGCTGCCCGTGGCGGCCATCAGCCCGGAGAAGGCCTGAATCACGTTGTCGAAGGCGGTGTGATGGCGCTTCGGCCCGGTCTGGCCAAAGCCGGTCATGGAACAATAGATCAGGCGGGGATTGAGCGCCGCGAGATCTTCATAGCCCAGACCCAGTGCCGCCAGAGCGCCGGCCCGGTAGTTCTCCACCAGAACGTCGGCCCCCTCGGCGAGGCGCTTGAAGACCTCGCGGCCCTCCGCGCTCTTGAGATCCAGGGTGATCGCCTTCTTGTTCGCTCCCTGGCTCAGGAAGTGGAGGCCCAGGCCCTTGTCGTTGAGGCGATCCACCGGGCCCATGACCCGCACCATGTCGAGCTCGTCGGGCGGTTCGATCTTGATCACTTCGGCCCCCAGCACCGCCAACTGGTAGGTACAAAAGGGCCCGGCCAATACGTGGGTCAGGTCGAGGACCCGGTAACCTTCGAATGCCTGCACGGCCTCTCTCTCCCTTGGCGGATGCGCGGCCCGAACGCTAGCATGATCAGGCTTGATCTTGGCAAGGAATGGACCGGGAGATTAGATGACCTACCAATTCAACGCCTCGCCGGAAGATTTGGCGCAAATGCGGGCCTGGCTCGACCGGTGGGGGGCGCAGATCCAGGCGCTCGATTTCACCGCTGCGCGCGGCGCCTTCGATCGGGGGATCGCCAGCTTTGGCACCCACGCCGACATCATCATCGGATTGGACGAGCTGGAGAACGGCCAGTGGCGCAAGGTCTGGCCGACCATCGACGGCTTTCGCTGGCACGGCGAGGAGATGCGCAGCGGGGTCTCGAGCGATCGGCTGCTCGGCTTTGCCATCGTGCCCTGGAGTTCCACCGGTTATCGCAAGGATGGCACGACCTACGCGCGCCCGGGGCGGGCCACGATCCTCTTTGCCCGCGACGAGATCAGCGCGCCCTGGCGGTCCATTCACACCCACATCTCGCTCAATCCCGGGACCCCGGCCCCCTCGCACGGCAGCAGGGCGGCCGCTTGCTAGCGGCTGCGATACGATTGCTGTAGACCGGAGGGGATCGCCACCCTTGGAGTTAGCGGACGTGCCGGAGAGACCAACGGACCCGACCTTGGCCGGTACCATTGCCGCCGCACTGGCCAAACGCGGCGTCAAGCGCCTGTTCGGCATGCCCGGCGGCGGCTCCAGCCTCGATCTCATCGCCGCCGCCGACGCGGCAGGTATCGATTTCGTCCTGGCCCGGAGCGAGACCGCCGCGGCGATCATGGCGGCGGTCACCGGCGAGTTGACCGGCAGCCCCGGCGTGGTCCTGACCGGCGTCGGGCCAGGGGCGGCCAGCGCGGTGAACGGCATCGCCTACGCCTCCCTGGAGCGCGCGCCGGTGGTGCTCTTTGCCGACGGCCCGGCTTCCTCCCTGCATCAAGCCTTCGATCAGCAGGCGCTCTATGCGCCGATCAGCAAGTGGCAAGGCCGGTTGCGCCCGGACAAGGGAACCGCCGACATCGAACGCGCCCTCGCGACCGCCTGCGGCCTGCCGCGCGGCCCGGTTTTCTGCGAGTTGACCGCGGGCGACGCCGCGGCGCTGGCGCAGGACCATGGCCCGGATGGACCGGCGGCCCCCGATCCGGTCGACGACGGCGCGGCCCTGGCGGCGGCCCGTCGGCTCCTGTCGGCCAGCCGCAGGCCGATCGTCCTGGCCGGCCTGGAGGCCCGGGACGGCGACGCCCCCGCCGCGCTGAACCGGCTGGCCGAATCCTTGGGCTGCCCTGTCTTGACCACCTACAAGGCCAAGGGCGTTCTGCCCGAACGCCACGCCCTGAGCTGCGGCCTGGTCACCGGCGCGGCGGGGGAGGGGGCCGGTCTCGAAGCCGCCGACCTGATCGTGCTCTTCGGTCTCGATCCGATCGAGTTGATTCCCGGACCTTGGCGTCCGCGCGCGCCAGTCCTGGAACTGCGCGCCACCGCCGTTCCCGACTTCGCCGTGACACCGGCAGCCCGTCTCGTCGGGCCGCTGGCGACCACGGCGGCCAATCTTCTTCCCATCGAAACGGCGGCCGCCTGGCAAGCGGGCGACATCGCCGCCCTGCGCCATGACCTTCTTGCCCTGGTGTCGTTGGCGGGGTCGGGCCACACGGCCGCCAGCGTGACCGAGACCCTGCGCGCCGCGGCACCCCCGGGATGCCGCCTGACGGTCGACGCCGGAGCCCATATGTTCAGCACCCTGGCCCTCTGGCCGGCCGAAGAGCCCTTTGGCGTGCTCAAGTCGAATGGTCTCTCGACCATGGGCTTCGCGCTGCCGGCGGCGATCGCCTCCGCCCTGGAGCAGCCGACGCGGCCGGTCCTTGCCGTGACCGGCGACGGCGGTATGATGATGAGCCTCGCCGAACTCGCCACAGCGGTCGAACACCGGCTCGGCATCGTGGTCCTGGTGATGAACGACGCCGCTTTGTCCCTGATCGCGATTAAACAGCAACGCCAACAGCGGCCGAGCCGGGGTGTTGCCACGCCTTCGGTCGATTTCGCGGCGCTTGCCCGAACGCTCGGCTGCCGCGCCTGGCGGGTCGAAGCACAGGACGATCTAGCCGCGATCCTGGTAGAGGCCTTCCAGGGGGAGGGACCCGCGGTCATTGACGTGACGGTCGATCCCAGCGGCTACGGCGACCAACTGGAGCGATTGCGCGGATGACCCATTCTCTTCGCCTTGTTCAAGTCTTGGGCCTGCTCTGGGTCTTTCTCGGTCCAACAGCGGCTTTCGCGGCCGCCAGTCGGATCGAGGCAAGATCGCTGGCGCCGGTCGCCCGTGACCAGCCGATGGAAATCTGGTCATCCGAGGACAGCGAAGTCTCCGGCACGGTTGCAACGGTCATTCGCGAACGCCTGCGCGAGGCCGGCTACGCGGTCGCCGCCAAGGCGGCGATCACGCTGTCTTTCTCGGTTCATATGGATGAGTTCGGCAGCGACAACCAGCGCCGCTTCGCCATCGAGGGCCGGGGTACGGCGAAGAGCGGCGTGCAGGGCGATGTCTCCATTCGGTTGGGCGTCGAAGATTCGGATCGCGTGAAGGCCCGGCAAATGACGCTGCAGATGATTTTGGGACGCGACGGCAAGGCGCCGCTCTGGACCGGCCTGGCCTCGGGCAAGCTCACCGGCGGAGACCGGCAGGACCTGGCGCAGCGCCTGGCCCATGACCTGATGGACCGTTTCGGCCAATCGACGGCCCTGCCCCCCGAGCTTTTGCAGTGATCCGGGTCTAAGTTCGAGGACCAGAACTGGCGCGACTTTCGGCGAGGAAACGTTCCATCCAACTTCGATTGGTCGCGTCCGCCAGTTTTGCGACCGGCGGGCTGATCCCCTTTGCGGACGCCCGGTCCAGCCCCAAACGATCCAGTATGCGGGACAGCGCCGCGACGGAATCGGCCGAAAGCGCGTCATAGGTGATCCGCATCGGGTCGATCTTTTCCCTATCGAACCAGTCTTCCCAGTCGTTTTCCATGGCGGTCAATTCCACGAGATGCCGCGCGATCTCATCTGCGTCGTAGACCGGCTCTCGCGGTGCCGAGAGGCGCTCAAGTTCGGTCCCGTCAGGCGCCCTGTGCCACAGCCCGGTCTGGGTCGCCTTTACGAGCGAAACCGCCTGCTCGAGTTTGTTTGCCCGCGTCAGATGAATGAAGAGCGTATCGCCGAATGCGGCCTGGAACCGCTCTCGGTCGCTTGAAAACCGGGGGTGCAGGATCTCCATTTGCCGGATGAAAAAGTCGAAGCTGTGCCTCTGCAAACGCAGGCCGAAGATCCCTGTGTTGCCGGTGCCGCGCTCACGCGCCGCTTCGAATATGGCGCTCAGCACATCGCGTTCCGCGGCAGAGTCGTCCGGCGTTAGATCGAAGTCGCTCAGCCAGTCGGAAATCGAAGGGTTGTGGAAATGGGAGTCCGGGTCTCCGGCCTTCCCCGTTGCGGCCAGGAGGCGGCACAGCAAGGTGCTGCCGCTTCGAGGGCTCGTGCAGATCACATAGGACTGATAACTCGCCATGGTCTTGGGTTTCTGGCCAATTGGATCGGGTCAATCGAACTTGTCAGGTGGGGTCGGGCGAGACCCGGACTACCAGTTTGCCGAAGTTCTCGCCGCGCAGCAGGCCTTGGAAGGCGCGCGGCGCGTTCTCCAGCCCATCCACGATATCCTCGCGGTAACGCAGCCGGCCCTCGCGGATCCAGCCGCCAACCTCCTTGGCGAAGGCCGCCGCCTGATCGGCGAAGTCGGTGACGATGAAGCCGCGAAAGGTCAGCCGCTTGGTCAGGATCGCCCGCATCAGGGCGGGGATCTGGTTGGGCCCGGCGGGCAGTTCGGTGGCATTGTACTGAGCGATCAGACCGCACACCGGGATCCGGGCAAAGAAGTTGAGCAAGGGCAGCACGGCCTCGAAAACCGCGCCGCCGACATTTTCGTAGTAGACGTCGATGCCGTCGGGGCAGGACGCCGCAAGCTGTTCCGCGAAATCGGGATCGCGGTGGTTCAGGCAGGCGTCGAAACCCAGTTCCTCGACCACGAAGCGGCACTTTTCCGCCGAGCCGGCGATGCCGACCGCCCGGCAGCCCTTGATCTTGCCGATCTGCCCGACCACGGAGCCGACGGCGCCCGAGGCCGCCGCGACCACCAGGGTTTCGTCCTCCCGCGGCTTGCCGATGTTCAACAGACCCGTGTAGGCGGTCAGCCCGGGCATCCCAAGCACCCCCAAAGCCGTGGAGATCGGCGCATTGGCGGGGTCGATCCGGCGCAGATCGCTGCCGTCGGAGAGGGCATAGTCCTGCCAGCCGCCATAGCCGAGGACGATATCGCCAGGCGCGAAGCCCTCGCGCTTCGAGGCCACGACCCGGCAGACCGCGCCGCCGCCCATGACCTCGCCGATTTCGACCGGTTCCGCGTAGGACTTGGCCGCGCTCATGCGGCCGCGCATGTAGGGGTCGAGCGAGATGTAAATCGTCCGGCAGAGCACCTGCCCGTCGCCCGGCTCGGGGACCGGGCCTTCGGCCAGCCGGAAGTCGCTGTCGCGGGGTTCGCCCTCCGGCCGCGCCGCCAACAGAACTTGACGATTGATGGTCTCCGCCATGATGCTTCTCCCGATCCTCTGGTAAATCCGGCCTGTCGGCAGTGTTAGCGCGTCTCCGCCGGCGGCGCTAGGCAAGCGCGGCGGTATTCGGGAAGCGAGGGGGCTTGCCAAGAGGCTCGCAACGGCAACTATAGGGCCTTCAGGGCATTATCGGACCATCGGACGGGAGCAATTGAGATGGGCATTCTATTTCGGGGCGGACTGGTGTTCGACGGCGACGGTGGCTGCCTCGAGGGCCAGGCGGTCTTGGTGGAAAACGGGCGAATTCTGCGGGTCGCCCCGCTCGGCGAGTTCGACGGCCATGCCGGGGCGGTGCAGGACACCAGCGGCGCGACGCTGCTGCCCGGGCTGACCGACTGTCATGTCCATCTGGTCTACTCCGGCCATGCCGATCCACGCTCGGTCATGGCCAAGCAGAGCCCTTCGGACATCACCCTGACCGCCCTGGAGAATGCCCAGAAAAACCTGGCCGGCGGCATCACCTCGGTGCGCGACTGCGGCGGCAAGGACTACCTGGAGTTCTCGGTCCGCGACGCGATCAATCGCGGCACCTTTTCCGGCCCGACAATCCACGCCTCGGGGCGCATGATCTGTATGACCGGCGGCCACGGGAACTCCATGGGCCGGGTCGCGGACGGCGAAGACGAGGTGGTCAAGGCGGTGCGCGAACAGGTTCACGCCGGCTGCGATCTGGTCAAGATCATGGCTACCGGCGGCGTCATGACACCCGGCGTGAACCCGGAAGACGCCCACTACAGCGCCGAGGAAATGCGCGCCGGCGTGCAGGAGGCCCGGCGCTTCCACAAGCGAACCGCGAGCCACGCCCAGGGCACGGAAGGCATCTTGAACGCCGTTCGCGCCGGCATCCACTCCATCGAGCATGGCATCTTCATGTCGGAGAAATGCGTCGAGGAGATGAACGAGGCGGGAGTCTACCTGGTGGCGACCATCGCGGCCCTGAAGAATATCGTCGGCAATGCCGGCAAGGGCATCCCGGCCTATGCCGTGGAAAAGTCCGAGCGGGTCGGCGAACACCACAAGCGCTCGATCCAGCTGTTTCACGCCGCCGGCGGCAAGTTCGCCATGGGGACCGACGCCGGGACCCCCTTCAACTATCACGGCGAGAACGCGCGCGAGCTGGCCTATCTGGTGGAATACGGCCTGTCGCCGAGCGAAGCCCTGGTGGCCGCCACCGGCAACGCGGCCGACCTGATGGGCATCGAGGATCACGGTCGGATCGCGGCTGGCATGAAGGCCGATCTGCTGCTGGTCGAGGGCGACCCGACCAAGGATATCGAGCGTGCCGCCGATCGGGCCCACCACCGGGCGGTCTATAAGGCCGGTGTGCTGGTCGCGGGCCAGGGCAGCGCCGGCGAGCAGCGCCGGGCCGCCGAGTAATGCCCGGGAAACGCCTCGAGTTTCGCATCGAAAGCAGTCAGACCCCGCGCGATCTTTCGGTTGTCGTCGATCACGTCATCCTCGGCGGCTGGTCCGGACGCGACAAGGCGGCCCTGGAAAAGCACATGGTCGAACTCGAGGCCCACGGCGTCCCACGGCCACCCACGACACCCGCCTTCTACCCGGTATCGGTCGACCGCCTGACCCTGGGGGACGCGGTCCAGGTCTCCGGGCCGCACAGCAGCGGCGAGGTCGAGTTTTTCGTCGTCAGTACCGGCGGGGGGCTCTTCGTCGGGCTCGGGTCCGATCAGACCGACCGCAAGCTGGAGGCCCACTCCATCACCCTGTCCAAGCAGATCTGCGACAAGGTCCTGGCCCCCGGGCTTTGGCCGATCGCCGAACTCGCGCCCCATTGGGACTCGCTGCGGCTGCGCGCCTGGGCCGGGTTCGATGACGGCGAGGCGCTCTATCAGGAGGGACTGCTGGCGGAGATGCTGCGCCCCGAGGAGTTGTTCGAAGCCTGTTTCGGCGCCGGCGAGAGCCTGCCGCCGGGAACCCTGATGTTCAGCGGGACGATCCCGGCCATCGGCGGCATCCGGCCGGCCCGGAGCTTCCGCATGGAGCTGCAGGACCCCGTGTTGCAGCGGTCCCTGAGCCATGCCTACGAGATCGAAGTGCTGCCGGTGCCGGCCTGAGCTATCCGGCCTGACCTATGAAGTCGTCAGGGCAGGACCGCCTTGCCGGGATCCAGCTTCAGCGAGGTCACGAGTTTGACCGCGCCGATCTTGCCGACCGCGGCATGGTGGATTCCCATGCCGTTGTTCAGGCTGACCACGCGTTTGCCTTGATCGTCGGTGCGTAGGAGCCACTGGCCTCCGGCGCCGAGACGGGATTCGGCTTCCTTTGCGTCCATCGTCTTGTGCAGGGGCAGGGGCGCGCGGCCCGGCAGCACCAGACCCCGCTTCGATCGGTCCAGCAGAACGGCATCCGCCCCTCGGTCGCTCTTGGTCAGGCTGTGCAGGACGCGGCCGCCGTTGTTGCTGGCGATGGCGTATCGTCCGGCTTGGTTGTCGAAGCGCAACAGCCAGGCCCCGGACCCGGCGCCCTGGAGAATAAGCTCCGCCAATTCCTTGCCGATGGCCCCCTGGCTGGCCTTGATAGTGACCTCGGTGCCGGCGTCCTCGGGCGCCGACTCGCTATCCTTGCCGGCATAGGCGGCCATCCAGGCGGTGCCGTTGTAGCGCTTGCTGCCGATCATCACCTCGATCCCGTCGAGCAGCGCCTTTTGACCGCCGACGATTTTGCCCAGCGCCATGGCGAGCTGGTCCGCCGAGGTGTTGTAGTAGTTGCTGGCGTCGCTCACGGCGATGATGTTGGAGCCGCGCATGCGCAGTAACCCGGCGCAGCGCACCGGCTTGCCGGCGAAGAATGTGCGGTGATCGAAGGTGCCTTCGTTGTCTCCCCCGCGCTTGTAGGGGGCGGCGTAGAACCGATTGTCGTTGCCGATGACAAAAAGGTTCCAGCCGTTCACCACCTCGGAGGCCATGACCTTGCCGTTCTTGACCTGGGCATCGAAATGCTTGCGTTCATCGGCATCCAGCACGCGCACGCCCTTGGCACCGGACACCCGCTTTTTGTAGCGGAAATCGTCATGATCCAACGCGTTCTGGCCGCGCACCACGCTGTCGCCCACCACGGTCGTCAGGTCGGGCGCGGAAACGCCGGCGCGGTCGAAGGCCTTGACCATCCGCTTTTCCAGCGAGCTCTTGTTCCAGGAGCCTGAACTCTCGGCTTTGCTCAGCGTGGCCACCAATCCGCCGGAGGTCTTTTGCAGGATACCCACGGCGCAACGCGAATCGTCGATCTCATCGCTCTCCGCACCGGTCGCGCGCATCAGGCTCTTTACCGCGGCGGCCGCATTGCCAAAGGGGGACGCCCGGATCGCCACGATGTAGTCGCGGCTGCCCGCCAGCTTGCAGAGCACGAAACCGCCATACTTGACGCCCCGCGCCTTACCCGCCGTGGTCTTCAGCTTTTTGGGATCCAGTGCCATCGCGCGCTATGCCATCCGCCGCTTATCGGACCGGCCGACTCGCCGTGGGCCGATAATAACGCCATCGCCGGCCACGAGGGAAGATGCGTCAACAGGATCTATCGCAGCTCCACCACACTAGGTCCTGTGGACTCTAGGGCAGGACGGCCTTGGCGACGTCGAGCTTTAGCGAGCGGACCAGTTTCACGGCGCCGATCGAGCCGATGGAAGAATGGCGGATCACGCCGCCGATGTTCAGGCTGAGGATCCGTTTGCCGCCTTCGCCTTGGCGAATCAGCCATTTGCCAAAGCGGTCGAGGCGCGCTTCGGCATCCTCCTCGGTCAGATCCTTATGCAAGGGCAGGGGCCCCCGCCCGGGAATCAGCAGTCCAGTCTTCTTGCGCGTCACCTGGACGACCTTTGCGCCACGCCCCGCCGTGGTGGGACGATGCATGACGCGACCGCCATACTTGCTGGCCAGGACGTAAAGGCCGGATCTCTCATCGAAGCGAATCAGCCAGGAGCCCGAGGGCGCGCCGGCCAGGATCAACTCGGCCAACTCGCTCGAAATGATCCCGAGACTGGCCTTGACGGTGATCTCATTGACCGTTTCTTCCTCTTCGCTGGCACCGGCGCCCTTCTTCGAGGATTGCGCTGCGCCGGTTCGGGCCTTCGCCGCGGTCGGCTTTTTCGCGGGCTTTGCCTGTGGCTTGGGCCGGGGCTTGGGTACCGGCACCAGGTCGTCCATGTTGTCGAAGAATTCGTCGAGTCCTTCATTCCCTTTTGCCGCTGCCCCCTTGGCTGCTGCCCCCTTGGCCGCCGCGGTCTTCTTTTCGGCCTTGTTTGCGGGTTCGGCGCCGTTGCCCTGGGCCTGCTGCTGGGCCTCCTCCTGCTCCTGGGCTTCCTTCTTCGCGACATGGCTTGCGACCAGGATCTTGATCATCGGCGCCTTGACGTCGGCGACCTTGAAAGCCTCCTTCACGGCATCCTTGAGCGTGTTCTTGTTCCAGTGACCGAAGGATTTGACATCGTCCAGGATGAAGAACATGCGCCCTTCGCGTTTCTCCTGGCTACCGATGGCGACATCGGAGTTGTCGAAATCGCTGATTTCACCGCCGGTCCGCCGACGCAGCCATTTCAAGCCCGACGCCCGATCCGGGAAAGGCTTGATCGCGGAGGCAATGGCGAAGCCGTCGTCGGACAGTTTGCAGACGACGAAGCCACCGGCCGCCAGCGACTTGGCCTGCTTGGCCGCCCGCCTCGTTTTGACATCGTCTAACGCCATCGTGCCAACCCGTCTTCCGCAAAAGGGACTCCAGCTACTCTATAGAATAGCGATTCGAAGGGCGATCCGCGAGCGGCGATGCGTGAAGTCCTTCTCATAGTGGGGCGGCAAGGCGCCCTATTCATGCCGTTTTTTGCTCTACAATCTCCCCTGCCTGGATCGAGGGCGGCAGCAAAGGGAGCAGCGGATGACCGAGAGGGCAAGACAAGCGGATTACGATCTGGTTGTTGCGGGGGCCAGCTTCGCGGGTCTGGTCTGCGCGCGGACGGCGGCGATGCGCGGTCTTCGCGTCGCCGTTCTGGACAAGAAACCGGAGCCGGGGGCAGGGGTCCGAACCACCGGAATCCTGGTGAAGGAGGCCGCCGACTGCCTCGATCTGCCCGCCGCCCTGACCCGCAAGGTGCGCGGCGTCCGGCTCTATGCGCCGGCCATGACCCACATCGACCTGACCTCGCCGGGATACTATTTTCTAGCGACCGAGACCGCGGCGCTGTTGCGCTGGCTGGCCCGCGAGGCGGTCCTCGCCGGCGCCAGGCTGTTCTTCGACTGTCCCTTTCGCGGCGCCACGCGCTCTGGGGGTTTGATCGCGATCGATGGGTTCGATCGCTCGACCCGGTTCCTGGTGGGCGCCGACGGCGCCCGGTCCGCCGTTGCCAAAACCTTCGGCCTTGGCCGCAACCGCCGTTTTCTGCTGGGTGTCGAGGCCGAGTTTGCCGGCCAGCGGCATTTCGATCCGGGATTCCTGCACTGCTTTCTCGATCGGCGTCTGGCGCGCGGCTATATCGGATGGGCCGTACCGGGGGTCGGGGTGACCCAGGTCGGCCTGGCCGCGCAACGGCCCTATCGGCCCGACCTGAGTGGCCTGATCGACAAGCTGCGCGCGGTATCGCCGCTTCCGGACTCGGCCCTGATCGGGCGACGCGGCGGTCTGATTCCGGTCGGCGGACCGGTGCGGCCTTTCGCGGCGCCAGGGGTTCTGCTGGTCGGCGATGCCGCCGGACTGGTGTCGCCGCTGACCGCCGGTGGCATCCACAACGCCTTCAATTTCGGACGCCGCGCCGCGCAGGCCGTATCGGACCACCTGCGCGATTCCGGACCCGAGCCCGGCTTCGTTCTGGCCCGCGAGATACCGCGCTACGGGGTCAAGAGCGTTCTGCGGCGAATGATGGGTTTCGGCCCGCCGGACTGGCTGTTCGACCTGTCGCTGAACAGCGCGCCGCTCGCCTGGCTTGCTCGCGAGCTCTACTTTCATCGGCGCCATCCGGCGCTGGCATCGGCCCGCTCGCCCTTCGTCAAGACTCAGGAAGAGGCCCGGGGGCTCTCGCAAGGGGCCGAAAATCTGGTGGCTCCGAGGGTCCCGTGATAAAGCTGTCCGAGGCCGCTGGCTCGTGCCGCCGGACGGCGACCAAGGGGACAAGGATCTGCGATGACCGGGGACAGCCTGGTAGAGGGCATGATTGCCGAGGGTTTGGCCCACCACCGCGAAGACCGTCGCGAACGGGCCCTGGAGTTCTACCAGGCCGGCCTGAAGGCGGTCCCCAATCATGCCGATGCCCTCAATCTGGCCGGCGCGGCACTGTTCGAGTTGGAGCGCCTTGACGAAGCTCGACCCTATTTGGAAAAGGCGCTGCGGCAAGCCCCGCGCAATCCCGAGATTCACAACAACTACGGCAATCTGCTGGCGGCCGACGACCAGCTTCAGAAAGCCCGACGGCACTACGAGAAAGCCCTCACCCTGCGGCCGGGATATGGCGAAGCCTGGCGTAATCTGGCCCGGCTCTGTGCCAAGGACTGCTCGGCGCCGGAGGGACTGCAGGCCTTTCATCGCGAAGTCATGCGCCGGCGCAAAGACGCCGAGGGTCACTACACCCTGGCCAGTCTGCTGCAGCACTACGACGCGCTGGAGACCGCCGCCGAGACCTTCCAGACTGCCATCGACCTCGATCCCCGCCACATCGACGCCCATTACCGGCTCTCGATTGTGCTCCACTGCCTGGATCGAAGCGAAGAGGCCATCGTCGCCCTCTACAAGGTCCTGGAACTGGACCCGGAACACGGCCGCGCCAAGCATATGCGCGACGCCATGGAGGGGCGCTACACCAGCCACGCGCCCGATAGCTATGTCACCGCGCTGTTCGACAACTACTCCCCGCGCTACGACAGGCATCTGGTCGAGGTCCTGCAGTACCGCGGCCCCGAGATGATCCACGAGGCAATCCTAGCCGCCAGTCCAGCGACGGCATTCGATTGCGCCCTGGATATCGGTTGCGGCACCGGTCTGGTCGGGCGCGCCGTGGGCGATCTGACGGAACGCCTCGAAGGCGTCGACCTCTCGGCCAAGATGATCGACAAAGCGGCGGAGACCGGGGTCTACGATGCCCTGCACAAGATCGATATCTTCGACTACCTGGTCATCGTCGAAGCCTCGCCGACCCGTTTCGATCTGGTCGTCTCCGGCGACGTGCTGATCTACATCGGCGACCTCGACATGCTCTTCGACAAGCTCGCGCCGGTGATGCGGCCAGGCGGCCTCTTCGTTTTCACCGTCGAGGAAAAACGCGAGGAGGGCCATGGCTTCGCCCTGCGCAGCACCGGACGCTACGTGCATCGGCCGGATTACATCGAAAGGGTCGCCCAGGCCCATGGCTTCGATGTGCTTTCGCTCGAATCCTGCGTCGTGCGGCAGCAGTCCGACAAGCCGGTTCATGGACTTGTCGTGGCCCTGCGGCGGTTGGCTGCGCTGGATTCTTAGGTAACCGGGGGCTCTCGGGGGCTCTCAGGGGGGCTCTCAGGGGTGCCCCCACGGGCGCTCAGGGGCGACGATGGCCGCTTGCCCCCGAACCACAGGCGAAAAGTCAGGGGCGCGATCAGAATGATCAAGAAGATACGCACCAGGTGGTGGGTGGCGACGTAGGCCGGATCGATTTCCAGGGCCAGGGCAATGAGGCTCATTTCCGCCAGACCGCCGGGCGAGAAGGCCAGTACCAGCGCCGGCAGGGGCAGGCCAGTGAGCTGCTGCAACAGCAGGGCAAAGGCAATCGAGACGCTCAAGATCATGACCGTGCCGCCCAGCGCATTGCGCGCCGCCAGCCAGACCTCGCTCTTGGCCGCGCCGGCGAAGCGGCAGCCGATCCCGACCCCCATCACCACCTGGGCCGCCGAGGACAGCTCCACCGGAGGCCGCGCGGCGGTCCAGCCGGCCAGGTGGACGACGGCGCTGGCCACCATGGGTCCGATAATGGCGGCGGCGGGCAAGCGCAGCAGGCGGGCCGCGCCATAGCCGACCAAGCCCGTTACAACGAGAATGGCCGCATCGCGCAGCCCGAGGTCGGCCAGGGCCGCCGCCCCGGCGGTGCCGGTCATGACGACCTCGGGGTAGATCCAGCGGAAGGCGAAGGGGATGATCATGACCACGATCAGGACCCGCGAGGCATGACTGAGCGCGATGACCCGCTCGTTCCCGCCCATGGCGCCGCCGATCAGGACCATCTCCGTCAAGCCGCCCGGCATCCCCGCGAAGAAGGCCGTGACCCGGTCATAGCCGACGCAACGGACAAAGTAGAACCGCGCCGCCAGGCCGGCCAAGGCGACATAGGGCAGCAGCGCCGACAGCGTCACGGTCCAGTCGCCGAGATGGTCCAGCAGGGCCGGGGAGAAACCGCTGCCCAGCATGACCCCGAGCACGGCGATCATGGAGGACCGCAGTCCGCCCGGCATGCGGACCGGGAGACCGGCCAGGGCCGCGGCGGTGGTCGCCACCATGGCCCCGATCATCCAGGCCAGCGGCAGCGAGATCAGGTAGCCGAGCCAACCGCCGGCCGCACCGACCAGAAGCGCGAGGGGCAGGGCAAAGGGGGACGCGGCAGGACTTGGCGCGGTCAAGGACAAACCGCGGTCCCGGTCTCGATCAAAACGAAACGGTCACAACCCCTCAGGGTTGCCCCCCTTGATTTCGGCCTGCGGATACTTGCCACGGCTGCCGTCCAGATTGAACAGGAAGACCGTATCCTCCTCACGCGACAGGGTATAGCAGCCGCTGTCTTCGGGGGTCGGGTACTCGAGGCAGAAAGTCGGCCCCTTGATCGACCAGCTTCCGCCATAGAGATGCTTGGGCGTGCGCCCCCAGAGACCCCTGATCGACCCGCCAGGGGAATAGAACTCGGCCCAGTCGGTGCCGCGCGACACCCCGGCCAGGGTGTTGCCGATGATCGCCGATCTGATCTCGTCTTCCGACATGATGGTGACGCCGGGGGGCGACACGTAGTCCTGCTGGGCGGCGGCCGGGCCGCTCGGCGTGGCGGCGGCAAACAGCAGCAATGCCGCGGTGCCGATTGCGAGACGGGCTTGTTTCATGGTCGTCATGGCCGACAGTCTCCTCTAGTTGACCGGGCTGGTCCTGGTGGCTGGGCGCCTCTTGTGAAGCGAGCGAGTCTCTCGCACAATCATGGCGGTTCTGTGGAAAAGCCGCAACGGTCTGGGCCATGGGTTTGACGATTAAGCCGCTTGCCGGGACATTGGGCGCCGAAATTCTTGGCATCGATCTGTCCCGGCCGCTGACGGATGGGGACTGGACCGCGATCGAGGCGGCTTTCCATCGTCACTTCGTGATCTTCTTTCGCGATCAAGACCTGACGCCCGACCAGCAGATCGCCTTTGCCCGGCGCTTCGGCCCGCTGGAGGACTATCCCTATATCGCCGGCCTGCCCGACCACCCCGAGCTGATCGAGGTGGTGAAGCTGCCCAGCGAGGACTTCAACTTCGGCAGCGGCTGGCACGCCGACATGTCCTACAGGGACGTCCCGCCCCTGGGCGCCGTGCTCTATGCCATGGAAATGCCGCCGGTGGGCGGCGATACCATGTTCGCCAGCCTGCATGCGGCCTACGACGCCCTGTCCGAGGGGCTGAGACAGGCCGTGACTCCTCTGCGTCTGCTGCACGATTCCGGCACCGGCGGGGCCAAGCGCTATGCCGGCATGCAGCACCGGCGGCGCAACACCGGCCAGCTGACCGCGGTCCACCCGCTGGTGCGCGCGCACCCGGTGACCGGCCGCCGCCTCCTGGCGCTCAGTCCTTTTTATGCCAAAGAGTTCGAGGATATGACCCTTGAGGAAAGCCGCGCCTTGCTGGAGGGACTCGAGGAGATCGCCCTGCGGCCGGAGCACTGCTGCCGCTTCCACTGGGACGTGGGCTCTCTCGCGGTCTGGGACAACCGCTGCCTGCTCCACAACGCCCTGAACGACGACTTCGGCGCCCGCATGAAGGGCGAGGGGTTTCGCCGGGTCATGCGCCGCGCCACCATCGCCGCGGCCTAGAGTCTCGAACAGCCGCGACAGGCAGGCGTGAGCCTGTTAGAAGGCAAGTCTACCCGTACTGAGCAGGACAGATGGCCGGTTTCCAGGAGAGTTTCAGTCCCCCAGGGCCGGGTGGAACGCCCGAGAGCGCCTTCCAGCGCGGTCTTTCGCATCAGGAAGCCGGCCAGTGGGAGGCCGCGGTGTCGGCCTATCGCCAGGCGGTCGCCCTGAAGCCGGACTTTGCCGGGGCCTACTGCAATCTGGGCATCGTCCTGAAGCGTCAGGGACGGGCCAACGAGGCCATCGAGGCCTACCAGAAGGCCATCGCCGCCGAGCCCCGCTTCACCGAGGCGCTCTACAACATGGGGATCCTCCTCGATCTGGTGGGACGGCATCAGGAGGCGGCCGAGGCCTACCGCCGGGCACTGGCCTTGCAGCCCGGCTTCGCCGCCGCCCACTGCAATCTGGGCAAGGCCCTGCAGGAACAGGGCGACCTGGAGGGGGCCTCGGCCTGCTACCGCGAGACCCTGAGATTGCAGCCGAACCATATGAACGCCCTGCTCAATCTCTCCTTTGTCCTCTTCGCGCTCGAACAGCCCGGCGAAGCCCTCGCGGCGGCCCGGCAGGCGCAGACCCTGGCGCCGGACCGGCTGGAGGTGCTGGAGCGCCTGGTCAAGGCCCAGATTGCCTGCCAGCAGGCCGAGGCCGGCCTGCGCAACGCCGACCGTGCCTTGGCGCTCTTTCCCGATTCACCCGGCGCCCTGGACCTGAAAGTCGCCGCCCTGCGGGCCCTCGAGCGGCCGGCCGATGTCGAAGCGGCCTACCGCGCTTTCATCGCCGCCCATCCCGCGGCGGAGCTGCCCTACGCGCGCCTGGCCGATGTCTATCTCGGTACAGGCGACGGTGCCGCCGCCCTGGCGGTGGCGGAGGAGGCCCTGGCCCGGATTCCGGGCAACACACGGGCCCTGGCCGCGAAGGGCGCCGCGCTGCTGTCGCTCGGCCGCCACAGGGACCTCGCCGCGCACCACGACCTGGAGCGGCTGGTTCGCCCGAGCCCCTGCGAGGCCGCGCCGGGGTATGCCGACATGGCGGCCTTTCACCGGGCGCTGGCGGACCATATCCTCCAGCACCCGACCCTGGAGAGCGATCCCCTGGGCCTCGCCACCCGGGCGGGTCGCCACACCGGCGAGCTGCTGATCGAGCCCAAGGGGCCGGTCGCGGCGCTGGAACAGATGATCGTGGCGGCGGTCCAGGACTATGGCCGCGCCTTTCCGGCCGACCCGGCCCACCCCTTTCTCGGCCAGGCCCCGGAACGCTGGAGCCTGACGATCTGGGCCGTGGTCTTGGGGGGCGAGGGCTATCAGGTGCCGCATCTGCACCCCTCCGGCTGGCTGAGCGGGGTTTACTACGTGGCCGTGCCGCCCGGCATGGCTGTGTCTCCCGGTATGGCCGCGCCGTCGAACAGCCACGAGGGCTGGATCGAGTTCGGCCGGCCGCCGCAGCTCGCCCCCGATCAGGCCTGTCCCGACCTGCGGCTGATCCGCCCAGAGCCCGGCCTGATGGTGCTCTTTCCCTCCTACCTCTATCACCGCACCGTCCCGACCGGGCAGTCGGACCTCAGGATCTCCATCGCCTTCGATGTTCTGCCCCACGATTCCTCGCCCGGCCGGGCAGGCGGGGGGTGAGGGGCCCCGAGGCGCGGCCCCAGGGCTCGACGACACCCCGCCAACGGATCTGCCCGCTCTGCGACACCCCCGAAGGCCGGGAATTCGCCGCGGTGGGGCCGCGCCACTACCTGCGCTGCGCGGTCTGCGATCTGGTCTGGCTGCGCGCCGACCTGCGGCCGACCCAGGCCGAGGAACTGGCGGAGTACCGCCTGCACCGCAACGATTCCGGCGATCCCGGGTACCGGCGCCATCTGGCGCGCCTGACCGAACCCCTGGCCGCGCGCCTGAAACCGGGGGCCCAGGGTCTGGATTTCGGCTGCGGACCGGGGCCGACAATTTCAGTGATGCTGGCGGAGCAGGGTTTCGAGGTCGCGAACCACGACCCCTTCTTCGCCGAGACCCCCGGCGCGCTGGCGCGGCAATACGATTTCATCGCTTGCAGCGAGACGGCCGAGCACTTTCACCGGCCCGCCCGGGACTTCGCCACGCTGGCCGGCCTGCTGCGTCCCGGCGGCCTGCTCGGCGTCATGACCCGGCTGCTGACGCCCGACATCGACTTTGCCGCCTGGCACTACATCCGCGAGATCAGCCACGTCAGCTTCTACAGCCCGCGGACCATGGCCGCGATCGCGGCCCGCCACGGCTGGTCCCTGGAGCTGATGCCACCCGACATCGCCCTGTTTCGCGTGAGCGACCCGAGACATAGGTGACGAATCGTACCGGACACATAGGTAACACTTTTTGCCCTTTGGCCGGAGGTGTTGATGCCGTGGAAAGAGAGTTCGGTGATGGAGGAACGTCTACGATTTGTCGCCCGCTTGCTGGAC
>JAJFGK010000072.1 GCA_021776195.1 Kiloniellaceae bacterium
GTCCTCATCGCCGGGGTACCAGTTCTGCACCGTCGAGTACTTGATCTCGGCATCGTCCAGGGCGATCAGCTCGACCACGGCGGCGTGGAGCTGGTTCTCGTCGCGCATCGGCGCCGTGCAGCCCTCGAGGTAACTGACATAGGAACCCTCGTCGGCGATGAGCAGGGTGCGCTCGAACTGCCCGGTGTTCTCGGCGTTGATGCGGAAATAGGTCGAGAGCTCCATCGGGCAGCGCACGCCCTTGGGGATGTAGACGAAAGATCCATCGGTGAAGACAGCGGAATTGAGGCAGGCGTGCTTGTTGTCGCCGGCCGGGACCACGGAACCGAGGTACTTGCGCACCAGATCGGGGTGCTTCTGGATTGCCTCGGAGATCGAGCAGAAAATCACACCGACCTCTTCCAGCTTGCCCTTGAAGGTGGTCGCCACCGAGACCGAGTCGAACACGGCATCGACCGCGACACCGGCCAGACGCTCCTGTTCCATCAGGGGGATGCCCAGCTTGGCATAGGTCTCGAGCAGCTTGGGGTCGACCTCGTCCAGGCTCTTGGGCCGGTCGTCCATCGATTTCGGGGCGGAATAGTAATAGGAGTCCTGATAGTCGATCGGCGGGAAGGCGACCTTGGCCCATTGCGGCTCTGCCATGGTCAGCCAATGGCGATAGGCCTTCAGACGCCATTCCAAGAGCCACTCGGGCTCCTGCTTCTTGGCCGAGATAAAGCGTACCGTGTCCTCGCTCAGGCCCTTGGGCGCCGTATCGGAATCGATATCGGTGACAAAGCCGTAGCGATAGCGGTCCTCTTCAACCTGGCGGACCTGTTCGATCGTCTCAACTGTGGCGACCATGAATTTCGATCCCTCCCGATCAGTCCGATGCCGCTTCCGGGCGCAATTCGGGCCCGGTGCCGCTCTTGTTGGTTTGCACAAAATCGCCGACCAGAGATAGCGGCACCCCCGATCCATGCGCGATCTCGTCCAGAGTGACGCTGTCCAACGCCTGGCGAATGGCCGCGTTGACCTTGTTCCAATGGCCGCGCATCGGGCAGTTGGCCTCGACGTCGCAGCAATCCGCCGCCCCGTCGACACAGGCTGTCAGCGCGATCGGACCTTCCATGGCCTGAATGATATCGGCCACGGTGATGAAGCGGGATTCGCGGCCCAAGGTATAGCCGCCGGCCGCGCCGCGCTGGGAGCCGACCAGCCCGGCCTTGCTCAAGGCGTTGAGAATCTTGGAGACGGTCGGCAAGGGCAGGGACGCCAGGCCGGCAATATCCGGGGCGCTGAGAAAGACATCCCGGCGCACGGTCATTTGCGACATGACCACCACCGCGTAGTCGGTCAAACGGTTGAGTTTGAACATCGTTCCATCAATCCATACCGATCTGGTATAGATTTATTTATAGGATACCTGCGCGATAGCAAGGGAAAAATTTGCTGCGCTGCGGAAAGCCCGAAAAAAGACAAGCAATCGGGCTTTTCCCGCTGTTACAGCAAAATCGACCTGGGTAGCTTGGACTACGCCACGTCGCGCCGCATGAAGGCGGGCATGTGATCGCCGAACGATGGTGCCGTCTCGGCCTTGTCGCCGCCGTCGTCCTTTGGTCGCGCGGGTTTGCGGCTCGGCTTGGCGGCTGCCTTTGGTGTCTTGGTCGGGTCCTTGGTCGCGCGGGTGCTGCCGCCGTCGCGGGTCGATCTCGAACGCCGTGCGGGCGCCGGCGCCACTTCGTCGCTTCCCGGGCTTTCCGGTGCCGAGATTGCCTGTGGTGCGGGAGCGGGAAGGTCCGCCTTGGGTTCCGGGGCCGGCGCACTCGCCTGTCGCTCCTCGACCTTTTCGGACGCCTTCTTGCGGCTGGGCCTTGAAGAAGACCGTTCGCGACCGGAATCTCGGGGCTTTCTGCCGCCTCGGCCGCGCCCGCGGTCATAGCCGGTCCCGGCGCCGTCCCAGCTCTCGAAGCCTTCAAGCGTCAGGGTTTCCATTCGGTCGCCCGCAACGGTCATGACCGAGGCCAGCATTTTGGACTCTTCCGGCAGTGCCAGGGTGTAGGCCTTGCCGCTGCGCCCGGCGCGACCGGTGCGCCCGATTCGGTGGACATAGTCGTCGGACGAAAGCGGTACGTCGAAATTGAACACGTGGGAGACCACGGGGATATCGAGCCCGCGCGCGGCCACATCGGAACAGACCAGCAGATCGACCTTGCCCTCCTTGAAGAGTCCCAAGGTCTCCATGCGCACCGGCTGGGCCAGATCCCCGTGCAGCGCCGCCGTGTTGTAGCCATGGCGCTTGAAGGACTTGAAGAGGATATCCACGTCCTTCTTGCGGTTACAGAAGATCAGGGCCGACTTGACTTCGTCGCGCGCGATCAGTTCGCGCATGACCTGGCGCTTTTCCTTGGTGCCGCCGGCGACCTTGACCAGGGTCTGGCTCACGGTTTCAGCGGCCGAGGCCGGCGGATCGACCGAGACCTCTTTGGGATTCATCAGAAACTGTTCGGCGAGGCGGCGGATTTCCCGCGGCATGGTCGCCGAGAACATCAGGGTCTGGCGGATCTTCGGCAGCAAGGAGACGATGCGCTCGACATCGGGTATGAAACCCATGTCCAGCATGCGATCGGACTCGTCGATCACCAGGATCTTGACGTCAGCCAGCAAAATCTTGCCGCGATCGAACAGATCGAGCAGACGGCCCGGCGTGGCGATCAGCACGTGAACGCCGCGGTCGAGGATGCCTTCCTGCTCGGACAGCGATGAACCGCCGATCAAGAGGGCCTTGTTGAGTTTGTGATACTTGCCGTAGCGATCGAATGATTCGGCGACCTGGGCGGCCAACTCGCGGGTCGGCGCCAGGATCAGCGATCGTGGCATCCGGGCCTTGGCCCTGGAGGCTGCCAGAATTTCGATCATAGGTAAGGTGAAGGAGGCCGTCTTGCCTGTGCCGGTTTGGGCGCAACCGAGTACGTCGCGGCCCATCAGCAAGGTCGGTATGGCTTTTTCCTGGATTGGGGTCGGGGTCGTGTAACCGGACTCCGCGACTGCCTTTAGGATCTCGTCTCCGAGTCCGAGTTCTTCGAACGTCATGTTCGCTATACTACGCGCCTTTTCTGTCAAAATGGTAAAGTTATCCACAGGCGAAATATGGCGCGGATCATATGGTTCCGGCCAAGCTTGTCAAGGAAAAGCACGAAAAGTGAACCCAGATCGAACCGATCTGCACGCGTTCCGACGCCATTTCGCCGATTTATCTGCTGCTCCGGGCCGACTGTGAGCTGGCCCACAGTCTGTTCCCTTCGCAGCAATCACCTCTCGATATAGGAACGAAGGGCAGGCGAGCAAGCCAAATTGCGGTCCAATGACCGGTTTGTTTGCGAGCGCCGACAGATCGAGAGGATCAAGACCATGATTACGGGCACCATGGAAGCGAACGGCACCACGGTCACCTATAGCGAGAGCGGCGAGGGCGACCCGGTGATCCTGATCCACAGTTCGGCCAGTTCGCGGCGCCAGTGGCGCGGCCTGGGCGCGATCCTCGATGACGACTATCACCTTTTCGCCCCCGATCTTCAGGGCTATGGCGACAGCGGAAGCTGGCACGGCCGCGAGGCGATCCGGCTGTCGGATCAAGCCGATCTGATCGGCTCCTTGATGGCCCGCATCGGCCGGCCGGTCCACTTGGTGGGACATTCATTCGGCGGTGCCGTCGCCCTCAGGGCGGCCATGGAATACCAGGATCGGCTGAGCAGCCTGACGCTCATCGAACCCACGGTGTTTCAGCTTTTCCGCGAAGACCTAGGGACCAACCGTGCCCTGTTCAACGAGGTCTGCGCTCTATCGGACGGCTTCATCAAGGCGGTTTCCCGTGGCGACTATTGGTGCGCCATGTCGCGCTTCGTCGACTACTGGAACGGGGCAGGGACCTGGCAGGCCCTCCCCGAGGACAGCAGGAACCGGCTGTCGGTCCATGCCCGGCAGATCGCGCTCGACTTTTGGTCCGCCATGTCCGAGGACAAGCGCCTGGACGATTACCGCGGTCTCGCGGTGCCCACGCTTCTGCTTTGCGGCACGCGCTCGCCGGGACCGGTCAGCGAGAGCTCGCGGCTCTTGACAGAGACGATCCCGGGCGCCCGCCACCGGACCCTGGCCGACGCCGGCCACATGGCGCCGGTCACCCATCCGGCCCTGGTGGCCGGCCTGGTCCGCGTTCATCTGCTGCTCAATCAGTCGCAAACCTTCTCGACCCGGCAGGGCGGCTGGGCCGAAGAACTGCGGAAAGTCCTGCGGTAGTCGGGCGTGGCGTCTCAGCCGTCTGGCCGGCGTCAGAAGTTCAGTGAGATATCCCGGTGGACGGCGCTGCACTTGGCGACTTCGAGCGCCTGCTCTAGCGGCAGTTTGTTCTGCTGGCGCAAGCCGATGGTATCGCGGATCGCGGCTTCGTAGGCCCGCAGGCCAGGCAGCAGCTCTTCGGATGCCCGGGTCCGCCAGGCCACCTCGTCGCGGTAGGTCTGAAGCGCTTCTGCGAGCTTCTGGGCGGCTTTCTCGGGTGCCGGTTCTTTGCGTTTCAATTCCTTGGCCGCCTTGGACAACAAGGACCTGATGGCGCTGGTGCCCTCCGCCGCCCTCAGCATCTTGGAGACCGCCTTGATCCGCTTCTCGCCTTCCTGGGGATCGAGACCCGCGACAAGCTCGCCCAGGCCGGCGAGATGCTCTTCGAGCCCGGCCAGCTTCTGGGCGTCGGCGACAACCGTCATGACATCGTTGATCGGGCCATAGGCGTCGTCGACGTTGCGCCGATAGGCCAGGCGAGCCTTCTCTTCGGCCTTCAGCAGGCCGGCAAAAGCCGTGTGTTCGGCCTCCCAGGTGTCGGGAATTTCGCTCAGCAGGCTGTCGCGTTCTTGGATCAGCACCTCGATTTTGTCGGCCAGCTCAGCCAATCGGTCCTCGCTCGGCCCGCCATTCCTGGCCGAACGGTCGAGTTCCTGGGTGAGTTCCGCGACCTCTGTCTCCAGCTTGCGCACCGCCTTTTCGAGCTGCCTGACCCGGGTGTGGAGCGGGCGGTAGCCGGGCGCGGCATCGCTGACCACGGCTTCGCGCTGGCGGATCTCCTCCAGCAGGGCGAGGGTCATTCCGGCCTTCTGGATGCTCGCGTCGGCCGCCTTGCGCAGCTTCTGCGGCAGGTAGCTCGTATCCAATGCGCCGGCTTGCGCGATGGCCGCGTGAATGGGCTCGCCACGGGTCCGGAAGGCCGTGAAAACGTACTCCTCGATGCAATACTGCAGCCGCGGATTGACCGGTGGCGGCGCCGTGTCGGAGGTCAGGGACACGCGGCTCGGCAGATAATTGACCAGACTGGGATAGATCCCAACGATCAGCAAGCCGACCAACTGCAGGCCGATGAAGGCGATCACCCCCTTGTACATCTGCACGGTCTTGACGATCGCTGGGGCGACTCCGCGCAGGTAAAAGAGTGCAAAGCCAAAGGGTGGCGTCAAAAAAGAGGTTTGAATGTTCATGCCGATCATAACGCCCAGCCACACGGCGGTGATGTTGGCGGAAGGGTCGGCCAGCAGGATCGGTGCCACGATCGGCACCACCACCACGGCGATCTCGATAAACTCCAGGAAGAAGCCGAGAATGAAGATAACCGCCATGACGACAATGAACTGAGGCCAGAACCCGCCGGGCAGACCGGTCAGAAACTCCTTGACCAACTCCTCGCCGCCAAAGGCGCGGAAGGCCGCGGTCAGCATCGCCGCGCCGAGCAGAATGATGAAAACCAGCGAAGTCGTCTTGGCGGTTTCCACCATCACCCCGCGCAGGGTCTCATCAATTTTGAAAGTGCGCCAGCCGCTCCAGAAGAGCCCGACGACAAGAACCAGCACGGCAAGGGCGGCCAGGGTTACGCCAAGAACGTCGGAACCGGTATGGATGCTTTTGACATTGGTTGAAAAGTTGCTTGTGACCAGAAAAATAGCGATCAGTGCGCCAATTGTCATGATTGCCGGCCAGTAGGCGCGCTTCTTGCCCTCATGCAATCGGTAGCCTGCCATGACCGTCGCCCCGGCCGCGCCAATTGCGCCGGCCTGATTGACCGTCGCGATGCCCAAGATGATCGATCCGAGCACGAGAAAGATCAGCGCCAGTGGCGGGACCAGAATTAGGAGGACCCGCCCGACGAACCGGCTGTCGTAGCTGCCCTCAAAGGGTACGGCCGGCGCAAGCTTGGGCTTGAAGAACGCAATGACGAGAATGAAAAGCATGTAGAGGCCAACCAGGACGAGGCCCGGCACGAAGGCGCCAAGGAACATGTCGCCGGCGCTGGTCGAGAGCACGCTGAAGGACGATGGTATGGAAAAGTCGCCGGTCGCCTCCTTGTAGAGCGCCTTGCGCGCGGTGTCGGCCTGATCGACCGCGCTGGACAGCTGGTCGGCCAGGATGATCAGAACGATCGAGGGCGGAATGATTTGCCCCAAGGTGCCGGACGCCGCGATGGTTCCGGTGGCCAGAGCCTTGGAATAGTTGTTGCGCAACATGGCGGGCAACGAGATCAGGCCCATGGCCACGACCGTGGCACCGACAATGCCGGTGGTCGCCGCCAGCAAGGCGCCGACAAAGACCACGGAAATACCGAGGCCACCCGGGATCGGCCCGAAGAGCTGGGCCATGGCGACAAGCAGGTCCTCGGCGATCTTCGAGCGCTGCAGCATGATGCCCATGAAGATAAAGAGCGGAATCGCGATCAGGGTGTCGCGCTCGACCTCCCAGTAGACCCCGCGGAAGTTCGTCACCCCGGCATTCAGCCACTGCGTGGGACCGCCCTGGGCGAAGTAGGCGCTGGGGTCGCCGGCAAAGAGGTAGCCCGCGAGCGACGCCGCGCCGATGGTGATAATCGCCGAGCCGGGCAGGGCAAAGGCAACGGGAAAACCCGAGGCCAGGGCGGAAGCCATGAGCAAAATCAGCAGGACGAGGAAGACCAGTTCCATGACTTAAATTCGCCTTCCCGGGATCATGCCACGATCTCGGCATCGTGCGATCGCCCGCCCGGGTCGCCGCGATAGTCGGCGGCGCCAATCAGCAGGTAGCTGGCGAACTGGTTCATCATGGAGACGGCGAAGATCGCGAGGAAAGCGGCCATGAGATACTTCACGTACATGCCAAAGCCCGACTGCGAAACCTCCAGGCTCAAGAGTGGCGCATTGATGAGGCTGGCCTTGTTCCACAGCCCCATGGACAGGATCACGACGCAAAGGCTGATCCCGAGCAGCAGCGATCCCACCGCATTCACCAGCCCCTTGGTCTTGGGTCGAAAGCCGGCATAGAGCACGTCGACGCGCACGTGACCTTCCTCGATCAGAGTGTAGGCACTGGCGAAGAGAAAGAGCGCGGCGTACCAGAAGCGCACCAAGTCGCCCATGAAGGCCTGCTCGTAGGAAAAGATGAAACGTGCCAACACGATCTGCAATTCGGCCAGCACCACGAGCAGAGCCAGCCAGGTAAAGCCGAGAGTGCGTGTGAAGGCGGCGATCACGAAGGCAAGGCCGATCAAGGGAAAATGGACGTACGGCCCGCGGAACAAAGACCGGCCTAGCGATGTGGTCAGTTCGGCCCCGACCAGAGGCTCCAGCAGCTCTTCGACTCGCAGGAAGGAAATGATCATGTCGGCGAGACCGACCAGCAGCACCATCCAAAAGGCGGCGCGGATCAGATAGGCGTTGATCGCGGAGATCACCTCCGCGTCCTGGCGCAGACTGCGTCCGCGCCCAAGGATCACCGCCGCAATCGGCCCGAGGATACAGATCGCAAAGCTCAAGGTCTGGAGCCAGGCGAGGATCAACCCGTCGTTGGCGATCGGTGTCGCCGGTGGTGAGCCGAAGAAACCGACCTGACCCATGAAATTGGTAAAGCCGGGCCAGCCCCGCCAGAAGATCAGGTAGTTGTTGAGCAGAAAGACCGCGGTCATGGTGACCACAATCCAGGCAAAGGCGCGCAGCACCAGCGTCATGGTCGTACTGCGGTAGGCGCCATCGCGGTGGGGCGCGAGATTTGGAGAAGAGTCAGCGGTTGCCACGGTCCGGTTCTCTAGGAACGGGGACGGGGCCGAGGCCCCATCCCACATTCGTCTTCGGAACAGGCAGCTCTACAGGTCCAGCACGCGGTTGCGCTGAGCGTAGTAGGCTCCTTCCGACAGCTTCATCCAGCCGCCCACGTCGGTACGGGCCGCGACAAAGCTTTCGTGTACCCGTTTTGCCAAGTCGCTGTGCGCGACGGTCTCTGCGAAGACCGCCTCGGCACCTTCACCAAAGCTGTCATAGATTTCGTCGCTGAACTGGCGCAGTTGGACCCCATGTTCGTTGATCAGTTTGGCCAGGAAAGTACTGTTGTTGGCGTTGAACTCGGACATTGAATAGACGTGTTCTTCGCCACAGGCCGCCTTGATGATCTCCTGGTCGGTCTTCGACAGCGTTCCCCACCAGGAGGCGTTCATACCCAGGGCCAGGGTCGAGCCGGCTTCGTGCATGCCGGGATAGTAGTAGTATTTTGCGGCCTCGTAGAACTTGTAGAAAAAGTCGTTCCAGGGACCGACCCATTCGGTGGCGTCGATCGCGCCGGACACCAGGTTCTCATAAATCTGGCCGCCGGGCAGGGAGACCGGAGAAGCGCCCAGTTTCGCCATGACGTCGCCGCCGAGGCCTGGAATACGCATTTTCAAGCCCTTGAGGTCGTCGGCCGTCTCGATTTCCTTGTTGAACCAGCCGCCCATCTGGACGCCGGTGCAGCCAGCCATGAGGCACTTGATGCCGAATCCACCGGCGACTTCATCCCACAGCGCCTGGCCACCCAAGTGTTGGATCCAAGCGTTGTGCTCACTGTGGGTCAGGCCGAAGGGCACCGAGGTGAAGTAGGCCCACCCGGGGTGCTTGCCCTTCCAGTAATAGTCGGCCGCGTGATAGGCCTGAGCGTTGCCGGAAGCGACCTCGTCAAACGCGTCAAAGGCGCCGACGCGCTCGCCGGCGGCGAAATACTGCACCTTGATACGGCCCTCGGTCAGTTCCTCGATGCGGGCTGCGAGGCGCTGTGCGCCTGTTCCCAAGCCCGGAAAGTCCCGGCCCCAGGTGGCGACCACGACCATGTCCTTGGTCGCCTGGGCGACGGCGGGCGCGGCCAGGGTGGAAACCGCGGCAGTCGCGCCGGCGGCGAGTCCCGCGTTCTTGATAAACGAACGACGATCCATTGTTACTCTCCCTCTGCTTGACGGGTTCAGTTCAAGATGACCGATGGTCGTCCTGAATCCTCTTGTTGCTGTTGCGCACCGACGCGCTTTCCGCGCGGCGCCGTGATTTATAGGAACGGCTACCCCCACTTGGTCCCACCGGGCGATGATTTTCAAAGGTCATCTTAACGGCGCGGCGAGTTAAGCCTATCTGGGCCTTCGACTCAACTGCGATAATTGCCCCGTCGGGCCCGGGCGAGCCCTTTGTGGAAGACCGGCTCAAGTGCTCCCGCGCAGAACCGCCATGATGGCCACCGATCCGATCGCCAGCAGAGCCACGAGCCCCACCAGAAGGAGGATGTTCAATCTGTCGTGACCCTTGGTTACCCGTAGGGTCACGGCGAGGTCCGGGGTCACGGTCACGGTGAAAAAGGTGTTCCACAGGCTCTTTTCCAGGCTGTGCCGTGCCTCCAGCGCGAAGACGGTAGGCGGCTTGGGGAAAATCCATGCGGACCTGGCCACCTCGACCTTGCCGGAGAGCGGTGCCCCCGCAGGGTCGCTCTCGACCTCGAAGTCGATACGCTGGGCCAGCGACGAGAACCTCTTGCGGACAATTCGTTGACTTTGTCCGGCGGCGATCTTGAAGTCCTTCATGGTTTTTGCCTCGCTGGGTCGTCGTGGTGTCGCGATAAATAGCCATAGCCGAATATTTTGCAAAGTTCGCCCTGGACGGCTGGTCACTTCCTCACCAATCTAGCGGCCAAAATCATGTCGGGAGAGGGTTATGGCCGAACGGGTGCCACTGGCACTGTTGCCGGGACTGCTGAACACCGAGGCGCTCTGGGCGCACCAGATCGAGCATCTGTCGGACCTCGCCGACCCTTGGGTGGCAGATTTCACGACCCAGGACTCCATCGCCGCGATGGCCCGCTCGGTACTGGAGGCCATGCCTGGGCGCTTCGCCTTGGCGGGCCTGTCCATGGGTGGCTATGTGGCGCTCGAAATCATGGCGACCGCGCCGGAGCGGATCGAACGGCTGGCTCTGCTGGATACCCGCGCCACCGGTGACGAGCCGCACGAACTGGCCCGCCGGCGCGGCCTGCTGGAGTTGGCGGAGAAGGGCGAATTCAAGGGCGTCACCCCTCGGCTGCTGCCGCTCTTCCTGCATGACTCCTGGCTCCAGGAGGACGCCGATCCGCGGGTCGCCGAAACCACCCTGGCCATGGGACGGGCTGTCGGCCGCGAGGCCTTCGCGCGTCAACAGCAGGCCATCATGGGCCGGCGCGACCAGACCGCCAATCTGGCTTCCATCGCCTGTCCCACCCTGGTCCTCTGCGGCCGCCAGGACCAGCCGACCCCCCTGATCCGCCATGAGGAGATGGCGGCGGCGATACCGGACGCGCGCCTGGTGGTGATCGAGGACTGCGGCCATCTGTCGCCTCTGGAGCGGCCCGGCGAAGTGACCGACGAAATGCGTGCCTGGCTGACGCAGGCGTAGGGGGAGAATCCGTGACAGTCGTTTTCGACCAGGCAGCCGATTTTACCCTCGAGGCGCTCGAGCGGGTCGCCCTGAAGGGCGAAGGATTGCGCTTTTCCAAGGCCGCCATGGCCCGTATCGCCGACTGGCACCGCGACTTTCACGACTTTCTGGCGCGCGACCCCAACCGCTTCATCTATGGCGTGACCAGCGGCTATGGGCCGGAGGCGAAGAAACTGCTCGGTCCTGCCGAACGAGCCGAGCGCGCCGCCCGTCAGATTCCCTACATCGGTCTTTCCTTCGGCGAGGGGTGCTGGCCCAAGAGCCACGTCCGGGCCATGTACTTTTCCCTGGCGGCCATGGCGATCCACGGCGGCGCGGCCCTGTCGCCCAAGCAGGCGCGGGCCATTGCCGCCGCGTTCAAGCGGCCGATCCCGGACATTCCGATGAGCGGCATGACCTCGCCCGGGGAAATGATGCCGCTGTTTTATCTGTCCCAGGCGATCCCCGAGCTGTTCGATGGCACGGTCCAGGCCAGTGCCTGCAACGGCGCGGTCGGCTCGGTTGCGATCTCGGGCCTGCGTGCCCTGGCGGCGCGGCGGCGGCTCGTCCTGGCCGAGCAGGTCTTCGCCCTTTCCGCCGAGGCGATCCGTTGCCCGCTGGAGCATTTCGATCCCGCCTTGAAGGCGCTCTGGGGCGATCCTTACGAGGCCGAGGCGCTCGATGCCTTGAACCGCTGGTTGGCCGGAACCGACCGGGATGACCGGCGGCCCTTTCAGGCGCCTGTCAGCTACCGCATCCTGCCGCGGGTCCTGGGGCAGGGGCGCCGTGCCGTCGCCGCGCTGGAGACAGCCGTCGAGACGGCCCTGCAAGGCATGATCACCAACCCGGTCTTCGTTCCAAAGGACCGACCCGGTGGCGAGGCCACGCTCTCCAGCGGCGCCTTTCACGAAGCCTTGCCGTCCCAGGCGCTCGACAACGTCATGGCTACCTGGGTCGATCTGGCCGCCATCGCGCACCGCCAGGCGACCAAGCTGCACCGGGGCACGGTCTCGCACCTGCCGGATAAACTGCGCGCCGCGCCGGGCCGCTCCTCGACCGCCTACATGGAGTATGTTCCGGGCGATATGGTGGAGGAGATGCGACGGCTGGCGCAGCCGACCTTGCTGTCGCCGGGCGATCCCGGTTCCTCGGACCAGGACGATGTCAATTCGCCGGGCTTCATCGCCTGCCGCATGGAAGTAAAGGTGGCGGAGATCTTCGACCGGGTGCTGACCATCCTCGCGGTCACCGCAAGCCAGGCGCTGCAGCTCACCGATCGATCCGCCCCGAAGGCCCTGCGCCCGTTGCTGAAGGGCTTGCGGCGCCACTTTCCCCCGGTCGAGGTGCGCCGCGAGTTGGGCATCGATGCCTGGGCTCTGTCACGTGTCTTGACCGCGCAGGCCGAAACCGGGGAGCGCCTGATATGACCGTCAGCCTGGACAGCCGCCGGGATTTCACCCTGGCCAATCTCAAGCGGGTCGCGGTCGATGGCGAGCCGCTGGTCATTGGAAAGAAGGGCGAAGCGGCGATGGCCGCGGCGCGGCGCTCCTTCATGGCCCTGCTCGACAGCGACCGCGGCCAGTTCATCTACGGCACGACCTCCGGTGCCGGGCAGAACGCCTCGCAACGGATCTCAGCCGCCGAACAGCGCAAGAAGGCGCAGCAAGGCCGGCGGGTTGCCGCCGGCGGCGGGTTCGGACCCGAACTGCTGCCCGAACGGGTGGTGCGCATGGTGATCTTCGCGCGTCTGGCGAACTACATCGAGGGCAACGCCAAGACGCGGCCGGTCGAGGCCCAGCGTATCGCCAGCATGCTGACGCGACCCCTGCCGAAAGTGCCGCTCTCGGGCCAGGTCGGGGCCGGCGAGATTCTGCCCCTGTTCCATGTCATGAATGCCATGCCGGGCGGGGATGTCGAGGAGGCCGAGCCGATGGCCCGGGTCAATGGCTCGCCAGTCTCCACCGCGCTGCTCTGCGATGTCGCCCTGACCGCGGCGGTCCGTCTCGATTTGGCGGCACAGGTCTTCGCCCTGGCCATCGAGGCCTACCAGGCGCAGCTCGAGTTCGTCGACCCGGCCCTGGCCGGCTTTTGGGCCAGTCCGGCCGAAAAACGGGCGCTGAAGACCCTGAAGGGACTTCTGGCCGGTGTCCCCAAGGCCGGCCGCATGGCCTATCAGCCACCGGTCAGTTTTCGCATCCTGCCTCGGGTACTGGGGGCCGGCTATCAGGCGCTCATGACCGCCGAGGAGACGGCGGCCATTTCCCTGGCCGCGGTGACCGACAATCCGGTCTATGTCCTGCCCGACAAGGCGCATCCCCTGGGCCGCGCCATCTCCACGGGCGGCTATCACAATGCCCAGGCGACCCCAGCGATCGACACCCTGAACGCTCGCTTCGCCGATCTCTGCACCCTGGCCGACCGCCAGACCTTTCGCCTCCAGTCGGCCGACCATCTGCCGGAGAACCTGGCGAAGCCGGGCCAGTTTTCCTGGGGTACGACCCTCCTGTCCTTCGTCCAGGTCGGCTACGGCGAAGAAGCCCGCCATGCCGCCGCGCGCACCTTTCTGCCGCCCAGCGAAGGCGGCGGCGTCGGCGGACAGAACGATGTTGCCATGCCAATCACGCTGGCCTACGGCAAGCACCGTACCGCCGCGCGCTGTCTGGAGTCGGCCCTCGCGATCTTGGCCGCAAGCGCCAGCCAGGCGCTCTACGTCACCGACCGCAAAGCGCCTCGCAAACTGCGCGGACTATTGGAGCAGGTGAGGGATATCCTGCCGCCGGTCACCAAACGGGCCGGCCGCAATCTCGGCCGCGACCTGGGGCGGCTGCAGCAGCGATTCGCTGTCCTGGCCGGGCCATAGGTCAAGTTGGCGCGAGGGACTTCAGCGACAATCGAACGCGAATCAGCTCGGGCGATCCGGGGAGGTCGAGTTGTTCGAAGCCGAAGTCGTCGCTCAGTTTCAGCATGGGTTGGTTCTCCCGCAGAACGTCGCCATGGATCGCGCCGATCCCGTGGCTGCGGGCATAATCGAGAATGCGCTGCATCAGGTGATGGCCAAGTCCGCGGCCCGTCAAATCGCCACGGACGATGATCGCGAACTCCGCGGTCTCCTTGTCCGGATCGCAAGCCAGACGCACGACACCATAGATCTCGGTCTTGCCGGGAATACCGGGCTCGGTGAGAAGCAATGCCATTTCCCGGTCGTAGTCGATCTGGGTAAAGCGCGCGGCCGTGACGTGTGACAGGGCTTTCATCGGGGCGAGGAACCGAAGACGGACTTCCTCGGGCGTCAGCTTCGCGAAGGAGCGTTGCAGCGAGCGCTCGTCTTCTGGAACCACAGGACGGATCAGGAAAGACTGGCCATCCGGCAGTTCGACTGTTTCTTCCAGCGCCTTTGGATAGGGCCGGATGGCCAGCCGTTCTTCGCCCCGGCAGGTGGCGGTCTCGACGCGAATCCGGGCGTCGAGGGCGATCACGCCGCGGTCATCGGCAAGCAGCGGGTTGATGTCCAGTTCCTTGATCTCGGCGAAATCGATGATCAACTGAGAAAGCTTGATCAGGGTCAGTGCCAGCGTGTCGAGATCCACGGCGGGGAAACTGCGGTAGCCGGCCAGCAGCCGGGAGACACGGGTGCGGGAGATGGCCTCCTTGGCCAGTTGCATGGACAGCGGCGGCTGGACAAAGGCGGTATCCTTGATCACCTCGACCGCGGTGCCGCCCTGCCCGAAGACCAGCAGAGGCCCGAACTGTGGGTCCTCCAGCATGCCAAGCAACAACTCATATGCGCCGGGACGATGGATCATGGGCTGCAGTGTGAAACCGATTATTCGAGCGTCGGGCCGCGCCGCCAAAACCCGGTCTGACATGGCCTGCGCGGCCTCGCGAACCGCCTGGGCACCGGTCAGCTCCAGGGCCACGCCCCCGACGTCGCTCTTGTGCAGAATGTCGGGAGAGAGAATTTTGAGTGCGACCGGACCGTCCAGCTTGGCCGCCAGCACACCGGCTTCCTCGGCATCGGATGCAACATGCGTGGCCACCACGGGAATCTTGTAGGCCGCAAGGATGGCTTTGGCCTCCTGCTCGTTCAGCCATTCCCGGCCCTCTCCCAGGACCGTCTCGATGATGGATTTCGCCGCGTCGGTGTCGGGGGAAAATGCCTCCGGTATCGATGATGGCGTTTCGGTCAACTGCGCCTGGTTGCGTCGGTAGTTCACCAGATGCATGAAGGCGCGAATCGCCTGCGAGGGCGTGTCATAGGTCGGTATCTCATGGGCGGCGAAGAGTTCCCGCGAGGCACGCGCCTCGCTTTCACCGACCCAACTGGTCAGAAGCGAGACCCGCTGGCCCCTCGAGCGCGCCGCGATGGTCGCTCTGGCAGCATCCAAGCTGGAGGCCACCGCGGTCGGGCAGTTCAGAACCAGTGCCGCATCGACCGCGGGATCCTGGAACAGGGCGTCCAGCGTATCTCGGTAGCGCTGAGCCGTGGCATCGCCGATGATGTCGATTGGATTGCCCCGCGACCAGGTGGCGGGAAGCACCTTGTCGAGCCTATTGATCGTCGTCCTCGACAGCGCGGCGAGCCGGCCGCCCTCGTCGATCAAGGCGTCGGTGGCCAGGACCCCGATGCCGCCGCCGTTGGTTACGATGGCCAGGCGGTCGCCGCCCGGCGCCGGGTTTCGGCCCAGCGTCTCGACGGCCTCGAACAACTCCTCCAGGCTGAAGACGCGCAGGATTCCAGCGCGTTTGATCGCCGTGTCATAGACGACATCCAAGCCGGCGAGCGCCCCGGTGTGAGAGGCCGCGGCGCGCGCGCCTTCCTCGTGGCGACCGGCCTTGACCATGATGACCGGCTTGGTTCGGGCGGCGGCGCGCCCGGCCGACATGAACTTGCGGGCCTGGGTGATCGATTCGACGTAGAGCAGGATTGCCTTGGTGGTGCTGTCGTTGGCGAGATAGTCGAGCATGTCGCCAAAGTCGACGTCCGCCATGGCGCCCAGGGAAACCAGGTGGGAAAAGCCGATCCCCCGGGCGGAGGCCCAATCGGCGACCGAGGCGACGATGGCCCCCGACTGGGTGACGAAGGCGAGGCCGCCCGGTTTCGGGGTCGTGCTGCCAAAGCCGGCGTTGAGGTTGATCCCCGGGATCGTGATGCCCAGGCAGTTGGGCCCGACAATTCGCAGGAGATGCGGGCGGGAAGCCTCGAGCATGGCCGCCCGCAACGCCTGGCCACGGGCATTGCCGCCTTCGCCGAACCCGGCGGTAATGACCACCGCGGCTTTGGTCCCGCGCCTGCCCAGTTCGTCGATGAGGCCGGGCAGCGTTTCCGGCGGTGTGGCGATGACAGCGAGATCGGGGGCCTGGGGCAGACTCGCCACATCGCGGTAGGTCCTGACACTGTGGATGTGATCGTGCTTTGGGTGGACCGGCATGATCGGTCCCTCGAACCCGCCGCGGAACAGGTTTTGCGCGAGAACCGAGCCGACCGACTGCGGGCGTTTGCTGGCCCCGATCAAGGCGATGGAGCTGGGCTTGAAGAGGAAATCGAGGTTGCGGATGCTCATGCGGGTTCCCTTAGGCTCTCTCGCGAGGTGCGACGATGATCCGGATCAAGGAACATTGCATATTATCCAAGTTTTCTGGCGGGCCAATCGCCCGGGATGAGGGCGACCTGCCCCTGACCGCATCTTGTCCGCGTTGACGAAACGTGATTTCGTTAGGCCTGCTGCGCCCGAAAGGAGGGACCTGTGGACCTGCCGGATTACGATGCCTCTGCCGCGACCCGTCCGCGCGACATCGTCTCGCGCCATGACCTGAGCGTCGAGCGGCTCGACTTCGACGCCATCCCGGTGATCGACATCGGTGCGACCCGGGGCGGCGATCCCGAGGGACTGCGGGCCGCCGCGCGGGAAATCTACGATGCCAGCGTCAATGTCGGGTTCCTCTACCTGACCAACCACGGCATTGCCGAAAGCGTCATTGCCGACGCGCTGGCTCAGATCGAGCTCTTCTTCGATCTGCCCGAGGAAACCAAGCTGAAGTACAACATCAACGACATCAAACGGCACCGCGGCTACGTTCCCACCGGGGCTTTGTCGGCGGATCCGACGATTGTCGACCAGCAGCAGGGCTACGAGGTCGGATTGGAACTGCCCGATGACGATCCCGACTACCTGGCCGGCTCGGCCCTTTTCGGCCCCAATGTCTGGCCCGAGGAACTGCCCGGGTTCCAAAGCGCGGTCTATCGCTACTATACCGAGGTCCTGGCCCTGGGCCACCGTATCTTCCGGCTCTACGCATTGGGCTTGGGCCTGGAGGAGGACCATTTCGAGGCCGTCCTGACCAAGCCGATGGCCCAACTGCGCCTGATTTACTATCCAACGACCGATCCGATGACCAAGCCCGAAGACGCGGTCGGCATCGGGCCGCACACCGACTACGAATCTTTTACAATTCTGTACCAGACGGAGGCGGGCCTGGAGGTTCAGAACCGCGGCGGTCAGTGGGTCGTGGCACCGCCGATCCCCGGCAGCTTCATTGTCAACATCGGCGACATGCTGCAGCGCTGGACCAACGACCTGTTCGTCTCCACGCCGCACCGGGTCATCAACCGCTCGGGACGAAAGCGCTATTCGCTGCCCTTCTTCCTGGGCACCGATCACGACTGCATCGTTCAGTGTCTGGACAACTGCGTCGACGCCGATCACCCACCGGCCTACCCGCCGACCCACTTTGGCTATTGGGTCGAGAACATGCACAGCTATTCCTATGCCTACCGCTGGGCCGAACGTGGCAAGCTGCCGGACCCGGAAGCCGCCGCCGCGAAGGCACTGGCAGAATGAGTTGATTTTGCGTAGTATTTTTCCCTCACGTCAGCAATAGGGACTCAGGATCATGGCCGCCACCGACGAAATGTTCGAACCCAAAGAGGTCAAAAGGCTGGTGAAGCTGGCCAAGAAGCAGGAACTGAATTTTGCCTTCAACAAGGGCATGAAGCCCGACGAGCACCTGCTGGCGCTGGACAAGCGCAAGGCCCCCAAGATCCTGGAGAAAATCTGCAAGCTTCAAGGCACGGGAAAGAAGGCGGCCTTCGGCACGGTGACCGCTGAAGGCAAGGAGATCACCTTCAAATGCGAAAAAGAAATCGCCGGCATGCGCAAGGCCATCATCCACCTTTTGAAGTCGATCAAGGAGCCGATGCAGGTCTTTCTGGTGGATGCGAACGGCAACCCCATTGACGATGCCGATGCCGATGACGACGACGAGGCCGCCATCGCGGCCGCTGGGGCGGCGGGCGAGGTCGACCCCGCCGAGGAAGAGTGGAACCGGCGCCACGAGAAGGCTCGTCTGGCGACGGCGAAGGTCCTGAAGGACGGGCTCGGGGATTCCGACAAGCTGCGCGCGGTTTTGTCCTTTGCCCAGGGCAAGGCCGAGACCGGCGATTTCGCGGCCGCGGTGAAGAGCCTCAATACACTGGAGAAACTGCTCGTCGCGGCGGCCAAGGACAAAGCCGGCGGCAAGGGCGTGATTGCGGAGGGCATCGTCGAGAAGCGGAAGTTCCTGGTCACCCGCTGGCAAAAGGTGCCGGCCGAGGTCAAGGTGGAACTGGGTAAACTGAAGTCCGCGATAGCGGTTAACGTGCCTGATGAGAATCCCGAAGAACTCTGTGGGGCCATCGAAGCTTCGCTCGACGAACTGATCGACGAAATTCAAACCGCCGTCGACGAATCGATCGGCGCCGGCGACGCGGGCTATGCCACGGCCCTGAAGACCATCGAACAGCAAAAACAGAAGGTTCAGCAGCACAAGATGGTGCAGCTGCTGAAACAAAACCCGCTTGTTCCGGGCGAGACCTTTGAGACCGCGGTCTTTACGGCGCTTGACGAGGTGCGCGACGCCCTGGCCGCTTGAGCCATCGCCGCGCGGTCAGGCGGCGGCAAAGATCAGCTTTTGCATGTCGACGTAGGCCCCGTCGCTGAGCTGCGTCGCGACCGCCTCCCAGCTTTCGGGGTCGGCGGCGATATCGTCATAGAGACCGCGCGGGACCTCCATGGTCTCCAGGGCGGCTTCGGTCTCCGGGAAGATCCAGCCCAGGGTCAAGATATCGTCGGAGACCTCGATCAGCCGCAGTTCGTTGTTGTCGGCGATCGGCATTCCTTGAAGACCGCGCAGGATGGCGATTTTCAAGAGTTCCAGCACCACATCGTCGAGACCGTGCTCGTTGGCCAATAGCTTCTCGCGCAGTGCGGTCCAGCCGAATGCCAGGCGCGGCCGAAGATCTTCGCCGACCGATTTGGCGGCCGGCGAGGCCTGGGCGCCGTAGGCCAGGTCGAACCCGGTCCGGGCGCTATCCTCGAGATCCTGCCATTTACCCAGGCTCGAGAGCGGCTGGACCGAGATCCATTGGCCGCGGCCGATATCGACATAGGTCATCTCGGGCTGCAGGCGAAAGGGCGCCTGGCAATTGCTGCAGGGCTGCTGCTGAAAGGATCCATCGAAGATGGCGTCGCGCAGATCGGGGCGCCGGTCGGCGTTGACGCTGTGGACGACCTCGAAGTCGATGTCCTTGCCGCAGGACGGGCAGGTGACGGTCTCGGTCCGAAAAATCGACATTCTCGGCTACCTCTCTGTCAGGGGCTAAAGCGCTTTCAACCAGTCGACGGCGGGATGCGAATCTTTCAGGCGTTTGAGATGATAGGCCGCGTAGAGTTCGGCGAACCATTCGGCGGGCGAGCGAAACTGATAGCCGGCGATGCCCTTGGCCCGTGCGGCCAGCAGGTAGGAATTCCACTCACTTCCGTACGCTTTCTGATAGACCCGGTTGCCGATCGCCCGTTTCTGGCACTCGCCGCCGTTCCACCAGAGATTCTCGCCGTTGATCGCCGTGACCCAGGCTTTCACCTTGTCGCGTCGCCCGTGCCAGTCCGGCAGATCGGCGGTACCGGCTTTCCAGTCCGCTGGATCATCGGGTGAAGGCGGATTGTTGTTTCCCTTGAGGAGGGCCATGGCATAGGCTTGGCCGGCCGCGGTGTCGAAATTGAAGTGTTTGCAAACGGCCTCGGCGACCTTGGTGGGCGTGTTGCCGTACTCCTCCCAGCCGCCGTAGTCGGCCGTGCTGGCCTTGCCTTTCATGACCCCGTTCTTGTCGTCGACGGCATGACCGACTTCATGCAGCGTCGCCCAATCGAAGTAGACCGCCTTGCTGTTGTCCGCCGGCACGCAATCCGGGTCCATGGGCAACTCGGTGCCGTCCTCGAGGACGATCTTGTTGCCGCCGAGCAGTTCGGCCTTGTCGCCGACATCGTAGCTGGGCGCATCGCTCGCCCGTCCGCAGTTCATGAAGACGATGCCGCCGCCATAGGCCGCGCCGCCCCGGTCCTTGGTGAAGCGAATGATCCGGTTGAGCTTTTCGTTGTCGCGCACATGGCTATCGGGGACCAGCTGCAGCAGCTCGTAGATCCGCTTGGCATCCTTGCCGGGGCGGTCGGGATTGGCCTCCGTCCAGTCCTTGCGCTCCAGCTCCTTGTTCGCGGAGTCTTTCTGGGTCTTGAACTGATCGACCTTGGTCCCGAAACGCGCCTCGAGCGCGGCCTCGATAACCTTGCGCGGGGTGTTCGCCGGCAAGCTCTTGATGACCGTGTCCAGCGCCTTGGCGCCGCCTGGTTGAAGCAGCAGTTCCTGCAAGGATTCGGCTGTCACCGTGGCGACGCCCAGCTTCTTGCGGAACTCGGCCTGTGCGACGGCTTCCTGGGCCAGATCGGAAGCCGCGCGCAGCAGCTTGCGGGCCGCCGGGTGGTCCCGGGTTCCGACCTTCGCCTCGGCGTCGGTGATGCCCTTTTTGACCTTGGCGATCAGATCGCTGATTTCGCCACTCTTGTCGTGCTTTTCCAGTTGCTTGACCAGGTCCTCGGCCACGTCGTGCATGAAGACGTACTCGTCGTGCCGGTCGGCCAGCAAGTTGGCTTCGCCGCACTTTTCGACGGCCTGGTTCAAAGTGGTCTTGGCGGTCTCAACCTCTGTTTTGGCCTGTTGCTGGGCGGTTTTCATCATGGCGACGATGGCGTCGATGTCGTCCTTGATAAACTTCCTCTGGGCATGTTTGGTCAGTTTGGCGACCAGCGCGCCGACCGCTTTGACACCCTCCGCCGGGGCATCGTCCATGACCGCCACGACCTCCTTGGCCGTACTCTGCTCGCCCGCATTGGCGTCTTGTTTGTCGAGCAGCGCCTTGGCGGCGACGCAGTCGCCGTTGACCCGCGCCAGCAAGACGACCGCAATGGCGTGTTGGCTGGCCGTGGCCAATTTGACGATCTCGTCCATCCGGCCAACGATGGCCTCGAGACGACCATCGATCACGCCCTTCGTATTGCGGGTCGTCAGGTCCTCGATCAAGTCTTCGACCTTGGTCAGCTTGTCGGTATAGGCCGCCGTATCGGCCAATCCTTCGGCCACGGGACAAAGCCCCATTGCGGCGAGGACCAGATTCCGCGCGGCGGAGTGCTCGCCTCGGCCGAACTGCACCTTCGCGTCACTCAGTTTGGTTTCGATCGCTTCTATCTTCTCCTTGATGTCGTCGCTGTAGGCATGCTTTTTCAAGCGTTGCAGGTGCGCCTCCACTCCAGCGAGCTCATCGGGATAGGGCGCTTTCACGAGCTTGGTCCAGGCCTCGTTCAAGATGTCCGAGGCGGCGATAAGCAAGGCGTAGGCGTCCTGCCAAAGATGGGCAGTGCCCTTGCCCGCGGCTGCCGCTAGCTTTTGCTCGGCCTGGCCGATGTCCGTTTGAATCAAGTTGGCATCGTGATGCTTCTTACGACGACCTAGTTTTGCTTCAACAATTGGCAAGTCTCGTTCGTACTTGCCGCGCCAAAGCACCGCATTGTCGATCGGTCCAATTGTCGCCGCGCAAAGCTGATCGACCTTGTCGAGCTCGATCATCGCGGCGGGAAAGGCGAGCTTTGCGGCTTCGCTTCGCGCTTTGGCCAGGCCGGTATCCATTTGGCCGATCTGGGTGCTAATGGCGGGATGCTCGGGGTGACCCTTGCGTCGCTGCACCCGGTCGAAGACCGTGGTGTACCTCGCTTGGTAGGCCTGGTCTTGCTGGGTTATGGTGATCGCGGTCGGCCGCATGGCGTTGCAGGCGGTGTCGATTTGGACGAGGAGCGCCGCTGCGGTGACGAAGTCGTTCGCTGCGGCGGCGGCCTTTGCGGCGAGGAGCTTTGTGTTCGCGTCCTTGACCGCGTCTTTTAGCAGCGGGAAGGCAAGATGGTTTTCCCGTCTCTTGATCTTGGCTTCGCAGTCCGGGAGGTCTCGTTCGTATTCGGCTTTCTTGGCTTGCGCGTTGTCTGCCGCCGTCTTGGCCAACTCCACGTCGGCCGGAACGGTTTTCAGCAGATCGATCGCCGCGCCGAACTCCTTCTTGCCGTTGTGGGTCTTCGCCGTGTCGATCTTGCCGTTCAGCGCGGTCATCTCATCGCCGATCGCGGCGGCCAGGGGATGCTGTGACAGGGCGGTGACGAGCTTCTCGGCGGCGGCCAGCTCGCCGGGAAAACTCGCGGCCTGTTCGTCGTCCAGCTTCTTTTCCGCCTTGGCCTTGGACTTCTTGCCCGTGGCCAGATGAACGGCCAGTTCCTCTTTCAGGGTCGCCAGTCGGTGGGCCTGCCGGTCCACTTCTTCATTGTCGGCCGCGTTGGCCGCGGCCTTGAGGGCGGCTGCAATCTCGGAGAACTCTTGCGTGTAGCTCGCGACAGCCTCGTCACCCAGGGTGGTTTTGCCTTTCTTTACGGCCTTCTGCAGATTGACAAGTTCCTTGGCGACCTTGGAGGCGCTGCTGGAAAGGCTCTTTCCCTTGGAAGAGAAGGTCCCCAGGCCGAGGATTTGCCGCGCTTCATTGCACCACTTCTTGGCCGCGGTGATTTCCGTGTTGTCCGGCATCGTTCAGCTCCCCGCTTTGGGTGTTGTCAATCCCGCGCCACTGGCCCTTCTGAGGGGACCAAGGTCGACGCGACGCCCCGTCGCTCGCCACTCGTCAGGTTATCGTGGAAGGGGAAACGATACCAGGATACCAGGGTTGCTAGATCAGTGAATCTGCGCGCCCACCGGTTGCGGTCACTTCATCTTGCGGCGCAGGTGGTTCAGGAGATCGATCCGCGTGATCAGTCCCAGGAAGCGGTCGCCCTCGGTGACGATGGCGACGAAATCCCTGGCAAAGATCAAAAGCAAATCCTCCATCCGGGCATCGACCGAGATAGTCTCGAGCTTTTCGGTCATGGCCGAGGCGACCTTGTCGCGAAAACGGCTCTCGTCCTTGAAGACCCGCAGCAGGATATCGCTTTCGTCGACGATCCCGACCACCTTGCCCTCGTCGTTCAACACCGGAAGCTGCGAGACGTCGTAGAGCTTCATGCGTCCATAGGCGATCAGCAGGTCGTCGTCGGGTGCCAGGACGACGGTGCTGCGGTCCTGGTGCAGCCGCGCGATAAGGTCGCGCAGGTCGCCGTGCTGTTCGCGTTCGATGAAGCCCTGATCGACCATCCAATAGTCGTTGAACATCTTCGAGAGGTACTTGTTGCCGCTGTCGCAGACCAGCGTGCAGACCCGCTTGGGCTCTGTCTGCTCGCGGCAGTAGCGCAGGGCCGCGGCGATCAGGGTGCCCGAGGAGGAGCCGGCGAGGATGCCTTCCTTGAACAGCAACTCGCGCGCCACCGACAGCGCCTCCTTGTCCGAGATCACATAGGCCTTCTTGGTGCGGCGCAGGTTGTCGGCGTTGGGCGGCATGAAGTCCTCGCCGATGCCCTCCACGACCCAGGAGCCGACCTCCTCTGCCAGCTTTCCGGTCTCGACGAACTCGGCCAGGACCGAGCCCTCCGGGTCGGCCAGGACCATCTCGGTCGCCGGCGAGACCTCGCCGAAGTAGCGCGACAGGCCCGAGATCGTCCCGCCCGAGCCGACGCCGCAGACCATGGCGTCGATCCTATGGTCCAGCTGGTCCCAGATTTCAGGGCCGGTGGTCTGGATGTGCGCGGTGGGATTGTCGGGATTGGCGAACTGGTTGACGAAGAGGGCGCCGGTCTCGGCCGCGATGCGCTCGGCCATGTCCTGGTAGTACTCGGGATGGCCCTTGCCGACGTCGGAGCGGGTCAGGATGACCTCGACGCCCAGGGCATTCAGATGGAAGATCTTCTCCTGCGCCATCTTGTCGGGGACGATCAGGGTCAGGTGATAGCCCTTCTGTGCCGCCACCAGGGCAAGGCCGAGCCCGGTGTTGCCGGCGGTCGCCTCGATCAGCTTGCCGCCGGGCTTGAGCGTCCCGTCGCGCTCCGCCGCCTCGATCATCGACTTGCCGATGCGGTCCTTGATCGAGCCGCCGGGGTTTTGGCTCTCCAGCTTGAGAAACAGCTCGCAGGGGCCGGTGTCGATCTTCTGGACCTTGATCATCGGCGTGTTGCCGATCCAATCCATGACGTTGTCGTAGAGGGGGGCGACCGGATGCGGCATGGGACGGTCCTTCCTGCGGCTGTGTGGCGGCTTGCGCCGCGTTCCGACTGACCTATAGGAACCCGAAAGGAGAGGCAAGGGGACCCGCCGGCACGCGGTTCCGGTCTTGTCGATTGGCCCGGGAGCGGGGATTTTCCAGACGCGAGGCAAGGGCGCCGTCGCCGTAAAGGGACGACCTGGTTGCCGGTCCCGACGGACGATCTCGACCGTTTCTGTCTCCGGGTCGCGAGACATCGAACCCGACCGAAGCCCGCAGGTGGTCCGACATAAGGCGGTGTGCCATAGTCAGGCCGGCTGGCAAATTCGCGGCGACGCTCGCGAGCAGGCGGGAGGAGAGTAGGTGTTCGAAGTCTTTGCGGTGAGTGCGGCCTTCATTTTCGGGATTGCCGTGCGACAAGTCGGCCTGCCGCCGCTTGTCGGCTTTTTGGCTGCCGGCTTCATTATCAACGCAATAGGGCCAAGTTTCGGCATGCCCTCCGATACCGGGCCGATCCTCGATTATCTCGCCAACCTAGGCGTGCTGATGCTGCTTTTCACGATCGGCCTCAAACTCAAGATCAAGCAGATTGGCGAACCGCATGTTGTTGGCGGTGCGCTTTTGCATTTTGTCTTTTCGGTCGCGATCTTCACGCCCTTCACGCGGTTGTTGTTCACCGACGATTGGATGATCGCACTGCTCGTCGGCATCGCCCTGGCATTTTCCTCGACGGTTCTTGCAGCGAAGATGCTCGAAGCCAAGCGCGAGCTTGGCATTTTCCACGGTCGGACTGCCATCGGAATCCTGATTGCACAGGACATCATCGCACTTGTCGTCCTGGCCATCTTCGCCGGTAAACTGCCTGGGCCCTGGGCGCTCTTGATCTTTGCGACGCCGCTACTCCGTCCGATCCTGTTCAAGCTTCTGGATTTCGTCGGCCGCGACGAAGTGCTCGTGCTGACCGGCATGCTGGTGAGCCTTGTCATCGGCGGAGTCGGCTTCGAGCTGATCGGACTTAAGGGCGAGATCGGCGCGCTTGTCATGGGCTTGCTGCTCTCCACCCACCCGCGCGCGAGCGAACTGTCGGATTCGCTGTGGTCGCTCAAGGAAGTTTTCCTGGTCGCCTTCTTCCTGTCGATCGGCATGTCGGGGTTACCTGATTGGGATTCGCTGGTCTTCGCCGTCGCCCTCGGCGTCCTGCTGCCGTTGAAGGGCGTCCTTTTCTTCTTCTTGCTTGTCGCCTTTCGGCTGCGGGCGCGAACATCCTTCCTCGCGGCCTTGTCGCTGACCGCCTACAGCGAATTCGGCTTGATCGTCGCGGCCGGCATTCCCGCCGCGGAGAGCTTCCTTGTGCCGCTCGCGATCGCGGTCTCGGTCTCGTTTTTGATCGCCGCGCCGCTCAACCGCTTCGCCCATCCGCTCTATGAGAAGTTCGAGGCGAGGCTGCAGCCATTCGAACGCAAAACGCGCCACCCTGACGAACAGCCCAAGGAACTTGGAAACGCCAATGTGATGGTGTTCGGGATGGGACGCACGGGTTCGTCCGCCTATGAGGCGCTGGCCGCCGATGGCAAGCTGCCCGTGGGGCTCGATGCGGACACCTACAAGGCGCAAGCCCATACGGACGCCGGGCGAAATGTCATCTTCGCGGACGCGGAAGACAGCAATTTCTGGAACAACGTGAAACTCGACGGCATCGAGGCCGTGGTCCTGGCAATGGACGATATCGAAGCCAAACTGATTGCCGCGCGGACACTTCGCACGCAGGGCTTCACCGGCCCGATCATCAGCCATGCGCTCTATGCGGACCATGTCGACAGGATCACCGAGGCCGGGGCGGATCAAACCTATCTGACCATGCAGGAGGCCGGACGGAGCCTTGCGACCCATGCGGTTAAGGCGATGCAGCGGGAAGGCGCCGATTGATCCCGCTGCGCGAAGGACGGCGCCTCGCCACGCGCGGTCAGACTGGGCGGACTAACGCCCGGAGTGCGATGGGGCCAATAGAGAAACATCGACTCACTGACTAAGGAGTGGGCTCGGCAAAATCTAATTTTCCGTGAGTTGTTTTGTCCTTATCCAATTCTCGATAGATTTTAACTCGATTTTGGGTATGGTAGTAACCTATAGCTGCGACTTTTCAGATTGGGCTTTCGAGCGTGTCTCGGGAGTAAAATGTTGGAAGGGGGCACTCCATGACCGAATTTCTCCCACGACACATCCTCAAACAAAACAGGCTACTACTCTTTGCGGCATTCCTGTTTGCCGGGCTTATGTTGAACGCCTGCGCGCCACGGTCACTACACGTGGTGGCCGAGCCCCAACCGGATTGGAACGAGTATGCCGTCAAGTTCGTTTGCGGGACGCAACCGCCGACCGCATCCGATCGGGCACTGCTCAATGTGGGTCGCTACTTCACATCGGTAAACCTCCACAACCCCCAGCTCTCTGAAGACGCAAAACTCTGGTTCAAGGCCGTCGTCTCGGCTGAGCCGCCGGTAACGATTCCGCCTTCAGCCTTCAGGCGGCAAAACCTTCCCCCAGACACGGCAGTCGTTATCGATTGCGCGGAAATCCGCCGCCTTGTCGGCACCCTGGGCCAATCGCAGCTGATCGAAGGGTGGGTGGTGGTCGTATCTCCAGACGAACTCGATGTTTCACCCGTCTACACCGCGGGCGGGGATGCAACGACTTATCCGGTACGGTCGATCGATGTCGAGACCATCGGGCCGCGTCTGATCTTCGCGCCAGATCTCGGGCTTCTGGGTGAAGAACCCGGCGAAGTCTCGCGTTGCCCCGGCGGAGAAGGGTGTTGTTGCAACATCCAAAACCGGAGCACCGGACAGCTTTGGCCCAGTTGCAGCCCAGGCCTCGAATGCAGGAGCTGGAATGTTAGCGCGCCAAGCGGCCCGGTTGCGACCTGCACGCCAATTGGACGCAGCCCCACCTTTCACTCTCAGCTGCACTCAAGTCAGCCGCCATTCTGTGGAAATCCGTAAGCGGAAACCGGTGGAAACGCAGGCTCGAGTTTCTGTCTCTTTTGCTTCGGGCGGCTTCCACCACCAGCTTCGCATGGAGTCAAAGTGCGGCAGTTCTTGCGGAGTGCGATAGTCCAGGTATGGCTATGATTACAATAACCGAAGGGCAAGTTTGGTCGCCCGTATTTCGGATCGACAGTCGGCGCCTGAGCCAGCGAAAATGAACGGCCACCTTCGGTCGGACTGGGCTCTATCGTGGGATGCTCAGTGGAGGTCCATTCGAGAACCGGATCGAGCCGATCCTGCTCGGTTTGACTCGATCCCTGGCCCGCGCAGGAAGCGGGCTGTCGGGGATCGCGGCACAGACGGGAAAGTTGACCCAAGGCGGACATTGGCGGCATCTAGTCTCACGGCAATTTTCTCCGTAATCGTCCTGGCGCCAGGCAGGGGAGATCGGACAGAGAGCCTCAGCCACCGAGACCAGGAGCGACTGCAATGTTTACCACCCGCCCCGAGATCGTCGGCACCTTCGGCGTCGTTGCCTCGACCCATTGGCTGGCCACCGCGGCCGGCATGGCGATCCTGGAGAAGGGCGGCAACGCCTTCGACGCGGCGGTCGCCACCGGGCTCTCGCTCCACATTCTCGAGCCCGACCAGAATGGCCCCGGCGGCGACGTGCCGCTCATCCTTTACTGCGCCCAAAGCGACCAGGTGAAGGTGATCTGCGGCCAGGGCTCGGCGCCCGCGGGGGCGACGGTCGCGGCCTACCGGGATCTCGGCCTCGATGTGGTTCCGGGCATCGGCCTCCTGTCGGCGGTGGTGCCGGGATCCTTCGGCGCCTGGATGCTGCTCTTGAGCGAGTACGGCAGCCTGCCGCTCCGCGATGTCATGGCGCCCGCCATCGGCTATGCGCGTGACGGCTTCGCCGTGACGCCGCGGGTGAGCGAGGCAATTGCGACCGTGCAGACCCTGTTCGAGACCGAGTGGACCTCGTCGGCCGAAGTTTTCCTTCCCGGCGGCTCGGCGCCGGCGCCTGGCAAGCTGTTCCGCACCACGGCGGTGGCCGACACCTACGACCGCATTGTCCGCGAAGCCGAGGCCGCGGGCGGCGATCGCGAGGCGCAGATCGAGGCGGCGCGGCGCGCCTGGTACGAGGGCTTTGTCGCCGAGGCGATCGATCGTTTCAGCCGCCAGACCGAGGTCATCGACACGACCGGCCGCCGCCATCGCGGGTTCATCACCGGCGAGGATCTGGCACGCTGGCGGGCCTCGATAGAGGACCCGCTGACCTACGACTATCATGACTACAGGGTCTGCAAGACCGGACCCTGGGGGCAGGGCCCCGTGGCGCTGCAGCAGCTCGCGCTGCTCAAGGGCTTCGACCTCGCGGCCATGACACCGGCAAGCGACGAGTTCGTGCACACGGTCATCGAATGCAGCAAGCTCGCGCTCGCCGACCGGGAGGCCTTCTACGGCGACCCGGATTTCGTCGATGTCCCCTTCGAGACGCTGCTCGGCGACGCTTACAATGCCGACCGTCGCAAGCTGGTCGGAGACATGGCGTCCCACGAGCTGAGGCCCGGCACTGTGCCCGGTCACGGCAGCCGGATCAGCATTCGGCCCAAGGGCTCGACCTCCGGCATCGCCCATGCCGAGGCGCTCGACTTCGGCGGACCCCGCCCGCTGCAACGCCTCGAGCGCGCTATTGCCCAGGCCGGTGCGATGCAGAGCGACACCACCCACTTCGACATCATCGACCGGCAGGGCAACATGATATCGGGCACGCCGAGCGGTGGCTGGCTAAGCGGCTCGCCGGTGGTGCCGGGGCTCGGCTTCGCGCTGTCGGCCCGCGGCCAGATGTTCAGGCTCGAAGAGGACTCGCCAAGCGTCCTGGCGCCGGGCAAGCGGCCACGCACGACCCTCACGCCGGGGCTGGCGCTCAAGAACGGCGCGCCCTACATGGTGTTCGGCACGCCGGGCGGCGACCAGCAGGACCAATGGGCGTTGCACGCCTTCCTGCGTCACGTTCACTTCGGCCTCAACCTGCAAGAAGCGATCGACGCGCCCGAGTTCCACACCCGCCATGCCCCGAGCTCGTTCTACCCGCGCGAGTGCGAACTTGGCCATCTGGCGGTCGAGCGGCGTTTCGGTGACGACACCATCGCCGCGCTCACCCAGCGCGGGCACGTGGTCGATGTCTTCGACGACTATAGTTTGGGCTACGTCACCGCGGCGACGCGCGAGGACGGCCTGCTCAAGGCCGGCGCCAGCCCGCGCTTCATGCAGTGCTACGCCGCGGGACGCTAGAGCACTTCTTTGTTACATGGAAGCATTTGACCGGGATTATTTTGTCTTCTGGCAAGGCGCGCTTCGAAGAGCGATACGTGTATCGGTCGAGGAGCGGAACGCGGCCAGAAGGCAAAAGAACCCGGCCTTCGGTGGGTCATAGACGAACCCCCTCTCCCAATGGGGTGCGTTCCGCTGTTTGCCCGATGCTTTAGCATCGCGCCGCACAGCGCGCCTTCCCGAATGATCGCCTATGACCCATCAAATGGTTCCATGTAACAATGAAGTGCTCTAGAGCCGCTGCGCGGACTATGCGTTCTCGGGCTTGCCCCAGCGCACCAGGAAGACCAGCGGCACGGCAAGCAGCGCGGTAACCCAAAAGAAGGTGAAGGCGTCGAGATATCCGATCAGGTTCGCCTGGCGCTGGGCCTCGTTGCTTAGGGCGTTGAGCTCCGCCAGGCTTTCGGTGCTCCAGTTGCCACGCACCCAGGGCAGATCGAAGGCCTCGTTGTAGGGTGAGATGTGCTCGGTGAGACCGGCATAGTTCACCTTGGTCGCGCGGACCACCAGGGCGATTGACAGCGAGATGTGGATCGAGCTGCCGATGTTGCGCAGCAGATGGAAGAACGCCGTGCCGTCGGGCACCAGCTTGGGGTCCAGGGTCGAGAAGGCGACGATGCTGAGCGGCACCCACAGCAGGCCGACCCCCAAGCCCTGCATGGCGGCGGTCCAGAGCACATCCCAGGTCGTCACGTTGACGTCATAGCCGGTCATGATCCAACCCGAGACCGCCTGCAGGCCAAAGCCGATCAGCATTGGGATTCGCGGGTCCAGCCGGCCGGCGAAGGCCATGAAGAGAAACCCGAAGAAGGTGCCGATCCCGCGCGCCGACAGGACCAGTCCGATCACTGAATCGGGGTAACCCTGAATGTTCTGCAGCAGGCTGGGGAGCAGGGTGATAGGGGTGAAGTTCAGCATGCCGAAGATCAAGGCGATGACCAGGCTGAGGGCGAAGTTGCGGTCGCGCAGGAGCCGCGGGTTCAGAAAGGACCGCTCGGCGGTCATGCAGTGGGTCACGAAGACCCAGAGCGCGGCCATCACCAGGCCGGCCTCGATCAGGACCTCGCGCGACTGGAACCAATTGTTGCGCTCGCCGCGGTCGAGCATGAACTGGAAGGCGGCGATCGCCAGGGCCAGGGCGATGAAGCCGGTCCAGTCCATCCATTTCGGCTGGGCGCTCTCGCGGTCGTGGATGAAGGCCAGCACGCCGATCAGGGCCACCGTGGCGAAGGGCACGATCATGAAAAAGACCCAGCGCCAGTTGTAGGCCTCGCTCAGGGCGCCGCCCAGGGCCGGGGCGATGATCGGGCCCAGGATGACGCCGACGCCCCAGACGGCGGTCACCTGACCGTGCTGTCGCTTGGGAAAGGTGTCGAGCACGATGGCCTGGGACATCGGCACCAGGGGGGCGCCACAGGCGCCCTGGGCGATGCGGTAGAGCACCAGTTCCTCGACCGAGGTGGCCAGGCCGCAAAGAATCGAGGCCGCGCCGAAACCGAGCACGGCCAGGATCATCAGACGCCGCCGCCCCAGGCGCGCGGCCAGCCAGCCGGCGGTCGGCGTGACCACGGCGGTGGCCACGATATTGAAGGTCACGACCCAGGCGATCTGGTCCTGGGTCGCCGACAGCGACCCCTGCATCTGCGGCAGGGAGACGTTGGCGATGGTCACAGTCATCGCATAGAGCATGGTAACGAAGGTCAGGGTCAGCAAAATCAGCGCGCGCTGCAGCGGCGTGTCGCTGGTCGGGTATCCGCTTGGTGCGGCCGCGTCGGTCATCGCCAGCAACGCAGTACCGGAGGCAAGCGGCCGATGTCAGTGTCGAAACCGCTCACCGCGACTAAGAGGCTGATCGAAATTGAATTCCTCAGAAACATTGGACAAGCGCCCCGCCACGCTTACTTTTGTCATTGCCGGGCTTGACCCGCCAATCCAGGGATTGCTTGGGCTACGCCGTTCCTGGATCCTCGGGTCGAGCCCGAGGGTGACAACAAAAATGACCGGATGACTTCATCAGTCTTACGAAATCAGACAATCGGTCCGGCCAGACTTAAAACTCCTAGTGTGGTGGAACTGAAATAGATGGCATACAGGATCGCTTTTCCGAATCTCTGGGTAGGAAGCGTCGCGCTGGCGATGCCAACGCATCGGCGAGCGGCGGTGACGCCCTCCAGGGTTTCGGAAAAGCGACCGAAGGCGAGCGCACAGGCGCCCCGGTCGTCGTTGCGGTCGTCTTGTGATGCTTCAGCATCATCGCGCCACCCACGCCTAGCCGGAACACCTGTGAGCCCGTCCTGCATGCCATCTATTTCAGTTCCACCACACTAGGGCGTCGCCTCATTGACCCAGGCCAGGGCGGCGCGGACCGGGCCGGGCAGGTCCATTTCGACCCCGGTGTCGATCTCCACCCTGACGCTGATGCCCGCCCGCAGGGGCGGCTCGCTCTCTTGATGCTCGATCTCCAGGCGGACCGGCACGCGCTGGACCACCTTGACCCAGTTGCCCGAGGCGTTCTGCGGCGGCAGCAGGGAGAATTCCGCGCCGGTCGCCGGGGCAATGCTGACCACCGTGGCCCGCCAGCGGTGATCCGGATAGGCATCGATGGAGATTTCCGCCGATTGGCCGACCCGCACGTGGGTCAGGTCGGTTTCCTTCAGGTTGGCCTCGATCCAGAAGCGCGTGACGTCGACCAGGCTGAAGACCGGCTCGCCGTCCTCGATGTATTCGCCGACCTGTAGTTCGAGGTTTGACACGATCGCCCGGCTCGGCGCGATAACGGCGGAGCGGCTCAGGTCGAGCTCGGCCTGTTCCAGATCGGTCAGCGCCGCGAGGACGCGCGGATGCTGGTCGATCGGGATCGCCGGGTCGCCGCCCAAGCTGGCAAGGACGCCCTGACTGTCCTGGCGCATGGCCTCGACCCGGTGCCGCGCCATGATCCGGTCGCGCCGGGCCTCCTCGAACTTGGCGTGCGAGAGATGGCCCTGTTTTTTAAGGTTCTCCGCGCGCTTGAACTCGCCGTCGTAGTAGGCGATCTCCGCGCGTACCGAGCTCAACTCCGCGGCCTTTTGCCGGTAAAGCGCGCGCAGGGTCTCGACTTCCTGGCGCGCCGACAGCAGGGCCGCTTTTCTCTGCCCCACGGCGATGAGAAAGCGTTCCTCGTCGAGGCGGAAGAGGAGCTGACCCGGCGCGACGATATCGTTCTCCCGCACCGCGACCTCGGCGACATGACCCGATACGTCGGTGCTGATCGCGATCTTGTCGGCCTTGATGTAGGCGTTCTCCGTGGTGACGTAGCGGGCGGTGTTGGCGATGTAGGCACCGCCAGCCAGGGCCAGGACCAGCGGTCCCAATCCCAGCAGGGTGGTCCGGCCCAGGCGGGCGACGAGGCCGCGTTTCGGGCGTGCGCCGTCAGCCATGGCCGGCACTCTTGGACAGGGTCTGCGCCGCGTCCTCTAAGGCCTCGTCTGCGTTTTTTTGATCGGCCATGTTGCGCTTGATCGCCATCAGCGTGGCCAGCAGGTGTTCCCGGTCCGCCGGATCGATGCCCGCGAGCGCTTCGTTCTGGGTCTTGACGGCCAGGGTCTCCATGCGGTCGAGAACCGGTTTGGCCTTGTTGGTGAGATGCAGATGCCAGGCCCGCCGGTCGGTCGGGTCGGGGCGCCGGTCCAGCCAGCCGGTCGCCTCCAGCCGATCCACATGGCGGCCCAGGGTCACATTGTCGAGTTCCAGGATGTCGGCCAGGGCCGACTGGTTGATGCCCTGGCGCGGCGCCAGGTGGACCAGCACCCGCCATTGCGCCCGGGTCATCCCGCTGGCCCGGGCCCGGCGATCGAACCGCTTCCTCAACAGGCGCGAGACGTCGTGCAGCAGAAAACCGACTATCTGATCGGGGTCTTGTTCGAACATGTCGGCAGTTTAGTAAGCAAACGTATTATCTGCTAGATCAAATATGTGTGAAGTCAGCATTTTGTGCGGATTGAGGCGCAAATCCCGAGGATGCAGGATGGCGAACCGCGCTTTCTCGCACCCGGCCATCCGAGACTCCGACCTGTTCGCGTGTTCCAAGGAGCGTGTGATCTAGTGGCACTTTTCCAAAATCTGATCCACGACGCGTTCAAGCGGCGCAGTAGCGTCGATCACGACACCGCACTTCGGAATATCTTCTTTTGTTGCATGCAACCGTGCAACGAGCTCCTTTTCCTCGGGTTTTCCGCCCCAGTCAGTCCGATCCAGTGCCGCCCGCTCATCAAGTCGCCGATACAATGTGCCAAGGTCGGCGACCTCGAGAACAAAAACCCCATCAAGCGAATCAATGAAGCTGGAGAAATTTCTGGAGCCGCCGCAGAAGAAGGAAACTGCGATGCTGTGATCGGCGATCACGGATTTGACTTTGTCTAAATCCCAAAGCAGGTGCGCGTGCTGCCATAGGGTTTTATCCATCTCGCTCTCATGGGCAGGTTCGACCAACGGCTCCCCGGTCTTCGGATCGCCCCGACATTTCAACTCCCGATCGCCGTGAATAACGTGGTAACCGCGCCGCCGTAGTTCTTCAGCCACCGTGGTTTTACCGGTTCCAGAAACGCCTTCGATCAAATAGTTCTTAAGGCCCATGCTTTTGCTGTTAGCAAAAAAGTACCTCGCCGAGAAGTCGCCAGAACCGCAGGCTCAAGTCCGTTGCGGAAGCCGGGCGGCGTTTAGATCGCCTTGCCATGGGTGGGACCGGCCCGGCTCGGGCGCCGATGGTCTCCAAGGCGAAGCCTTGAGCCTGTGGCCAGGCCGGGCCTTCGTGTGGCTTGGGCGGTCCAGTCTGTCGGCACCTTGCGTCCCGATAAGCGGTTCATGTACTTTCTTTCCAGCCACACAAGGGAGAACGACCATGGACGCCAGCTATGCTGAGATCGTGAAGGTGTTGCAGGACTACTTCGACGGCTTTTATGCGAGCGACGTGGAGAAACTGAAGGGTGTTTTTCATCCCAACTGCCACCTCTTGAGTTCCACCGCGGGGCCGCTGGCAGACGACGACATGGATGCGGTCTATGCCCGGGTCGCCGGTCGCACGGCACCGGCGTCGGAAAACCAGAAGAGGCTCGACCGCGTGGTCTCGATTGACAAATCCGGGCCGGAAGCCGCCCTCGCCAAGGTGGAGATCGCCATTGGGCCGAGGCTCTACACCGACTATCTGAATTTTCTGCAGATCGACGGGCGCTGGCAGATCATCTCGAAGATCTACACCTATGTGCCAATCGAGGTGGAGACGGCGCAGTCGCAGGCGGCCGAATAGCCGAAACCCGGCGCCGTTGTCGCTGTCGCCCTCGGTGTCCTTGTTGACCTCTATGCTGGACAGGCCTCGGAAATACGGCTTCCGCGGCGCTCTCGAGATTTGAGCATTGCTCAGGCGAAGGTCGATTTCTCGCGCAGATCGCCCGCCTGCCAGACGTACAGCACGGCCAAGGGCTGCTGCCGGGTGCGAAAGCCGTGCGTTCGCAGCGAGGGGACGAAGACGGCGTCGCCTGCCTGACGGGTCTCGACCAGGGCCGCTTCGCCGTCCCCGAAATGGAACTCGGCGCTGCCGCCCAACAGGACATAGACCTCTTCGGCCGCGTGCCGGTGCGCCGGATAGTCGATCCCCGGGCCCCAGACGCCAATCCCTGCTCGAACGCGCGAGCTGAGGAAGGGGCCGTGACGGCCGATAACCTCGGCAAAACCATAGCCGGCCAGCATATCTTCGCCGACCAGGCCGTCGGACTTCGAGTAGCTTTGCTCCCACCTGCGCGACGATTTCTCTCGATCGAACAGATCCGCAAGACCGTGAGTCTCCGGGGTCGTGGAGGAAAGCGCCGAGGCCAGGATATCGGCGGCGGGCAGGTGCGCCGGGGCGACCGCGGTCCATTGATCGCCCCAACCGGCGACCCCGTCCTTGAAGTGTTGGACGGCGCTATGACCATGGGTTGCGACGAAGGCCTGTATGGCATCGAGCAGACGCTCATCGGCCCGCCTGTCCGATTCCCCGGACATGCGCGCCTAGTCGGCGTAGCCCGGCAACTCGCGGTCGAGGATACGTTTCATCGCCTCGAAGAAGAGGCGGGTTCGCTCGCCCCGGCCGTGATAGTCGTTCTCGGCCGGTTTCTGCACCTCGGCGATGATGGCCTCGGGGATCGGCAGGAGCGGCTGTCCCGCGCTCATGGCCAGGATCTGGGTCCGGCAGACCCGCTCCAGCATGTAGAGGCGGTGATAGGCCTGGGCCACGGTCTCGCCGACCACCAGGACGCCATGGTTCTTCATGAACATAGTGTGGGCGTCGCCCACCAGGCCGGCCAGTCTTTCGCCCTCCTCGATCACATCGGCGGTGCCCAGATAGGTGTCGTCGTAGGCGATGCGGCCGTGAAAGAAGGCCGCCGTCTGAGACGCCGGGATCAGGCGGTTGTTGTCGAGCATGTTGAGCGCCAGGGCCCAGGTCTGGTGCGTGTGCAGGACCACCCGGGCGCCGGTGATCCGGTGGATCGGCGCGTGGATACACTGGGCCGACAGCTCGACCTGGCCGTCGCCCTCCAGGGTCGCGCCGGTTTCATCGAAAATGATCATGTCGCTGGCTCGCGCCTCGGACCAATGGAAACCGAAAGGCAGGATCAGATAGCGGTCCTCGTGGCCCGGGACCGTAACCGTGAAATGGTTATCGATACCTTCTTCCAGCTCATGGAACGCCGCCAGACGGTGCGCCGCCGCGAGGTCGATCTTCGCTTGGGCGACGCGATCGATCTCGGTCGCGGGGGTCAGGGCATGGATGGACATGGCGGCTCTCCTCAAGCGAGTTCGACAGTTCTGGCCTGTCGCGGCGGGATGATAGTCCAAAGCAAACCAGCTGTGAACCATTGCGATGCCGACCGGCGCGAGGTGGTCGAAGACCCATCGGAAAAAAATTTCGGCCCCTGCATCCATAGGCCACACCTGGTTCGTAGTACCATGTGACAGCGGTCTGACCGAAAGACCGGAGACGGGCGGGAGAGGGTCTTCGTGGAGACACTTCAATACACCGACGAGCGGGAGGATCTGGCGGCATTGCTGCTGGGAACGGCACGCGGCCGGCAAGCCGACTTCGCCGCGCTCTATCGGACGACGGGGCCCAGGCTGCTGGCGGTGATCCTGCGGATCGTCCGGCGCCGGGATCTGGCCGAGGACATTCTGCAGGAGGTCTTCGTGCGCATCTGGCGCGAGGCCGGCGGCTACCAGGCCGACAAGGGCTCGCCCATGGCCTGGATGACCACCATCGCCCGCAACCGGGCCATCGATTCATGGCGCCGCGCGGACCGCCAGCGGCGGAACCAGGCGGCGCAGGAAGCCCAGGCCGAGATCGACGAGACCGTCGTGCCGATGAACTGGGACGGCGCGGGCGATGAGGCCCGGGCCCTGCAACACTGCCTGGGGGCGCTCGACGAGCCGCAGCGCAACGCCGTTGTGCTGGCCTATGTCGAGGGCCTGACGCACCAGGAACTCTCGGATCGCTTGAGCTGTCCCCTGGGAACCATCAAGAGCTGGCTGCGCCGCAGCCTCTGGCGCCTGAAGGAGTGCCTCGGCGATGGCTGAAGAACTCCGCGATATGGAAGACCTGGCTGCGAACCTCGCGCTCGGCACCCTTCAGGGCGAAGAGCGCGAAGCCGCCGTGTTCCGCCAGATGACCGATCCGGCCTTCGCGCGGGCGGTCACCCGCTGGTCCGAACGCCTGACGCCGCTGGGCGCAACCTTGGCGCCGGTCGAGCCCGATCCCGCCGTCTGGCGGCGCATCGAGGCGGCGATTGGGCCCCGCAAGGTGGTCCCAACCGTGCCCACGGCTCCGCCGGTCGCTTCTGGATGGGCTTCTGGCCAGGTCGGCTTCTGGCGCTGGCTGACCGCGGGCACCGGGCTGGTCGCGGCAGGCCTCGCGCTGTTCCTGGCCAGCGTCATCCTGACCGGCGCCCCAACCGGTGACCTGACCGGCGAGCGCCGCTATGTCGCCACCCTGTCGGGCGCCGAGAGCCCGGCCTCCTGGATGGTTCAGGTGGATTTGGATAGATCGCAGGTGAGTGCCCGCCCCCTGGTCGCCCAAAGCCTGGGCGAGGCCGTGCCCGAGCTTTGGGTCATCGCCGGCGGCGAGGCGCCGCGCTCGCTCGGGCTGCTGGACGCCGGGGGCGCACGGGTCCTGCCGCTGTCCCTGGCCTTGGCGGAGGACGAACTGCGCGGCGGCGTCCTGGCGATCAGTCTTGAACCAGAAGGCGGCTCGCCGACCGGGCAGCCGACCGGCCCCGTGGTCTTCCAGGGCGCACTGCTGGCACTGGACTAGGCCGGGGTCGTCGCGATCTGCCTCGCGTGTTGCGAACAGGTCGGAAGCGATCTTCGGCGTGGATATTGCACAAGTTGGCAATGCGTCGGCGCGGCCGTTCAGCCTTCGCAATCCCGGTCAGTCTTCGCAATCCCGGTCAGTCTTCGCAATCGATGTCGACATCGAAATAGAAGGGGTCGAGCGCGTCGCTGGCGTCGCGGGCGACCTTTTGGCGGGCGGCGTCGATCCCGTTGACTATTTCGGTGATCTTGTCGTTGAAATCAGGTCGACAGAGGGTTTCGTTGAAGGGGACAGCCTGGGTTCCGTTGTACTGACTGACCGCCTGAACGTGCTCTTGCTCGTGCGGCGCCAGCACATTGTCAATGGCGTCCTGGACCAGCCGCTTCTGGCAGGGCGAAAGATCGGGGATGTCGGCGACACGGGGCAGCGTCACCTGGGTCGTCACCCGGAAGGTGATATTGATCGTGCCGGTGACGTGAACGCAGTCCTTGGCCGAACAGCCCTGACAACCGGTCCCCGGAGCATCGGTCACGTTACTGGTGGCAAACGACGTACCACTGAAATCGTACGTGGTCTCGCCCTTGATCCGCACCGACGTGACCTTGGCTTTCTGTTGGGCTTGGGTGAGTTGGTTCTCGGCCTCATTGAGGCCGGCCAGGGCACTGCCGTAGTCACCGGCCTCGGCCGCGCCCTTGGCCTGGTCGAGCTTGGCGCGGGCAGCGGTCGCCTCGGCGCTCTCGCGCTTGAGCTCGTCAAGTCCGGTCTCGACTTCCGGATAGGTGGCGAGGTAACTGGACCGCTCCGGGGAAGCGCCCTGTTCGGTCAGATCCGTTAGGTCGACGAGGGCAGCATCGAGCAGGCCTTGCGCCGCGACGAAAAGCTTCTCTTTGGCCTTTTCATCCATATCGGGGATCTGGCCGGCGATCTTCTCCTGAAGCGCGGTCATGGGACTCGACGGCTCGGGGAGGGCGTTTGCCTTGCCGAGGTCCTCATCGAAGCCGGCCCGCGCCTGGAGGTAGGGATCTTGCGCGGCCTTTTGCAGCACATAGTCTGCATGGATCGGCGTTAGCTCGGTATTCAGGGTCTGGAAATCCTTGGCGATCTCATCCCATTTGCGGGCCGTTTCGCCTGTGGTGATTGCGGCCGCCTGCGCCATCAGTCCCGGCGCCGCCTCGCTCTCCCAGACCTCGAGCTCTTCGATCTGCGTCGTCGCGAGATCGAAAGTTGGGCGCAACTCCTGCCAGGCGTTGTAGGCCGTCTCGATTTCGCCTTTGGCTTTGAGGACCGATTGTTGGAGCTTGCCGGCCGACTGCAGGACCTTGTCAGTGCCCGGGATTTCCTGATCGTCCTTGGCATTGGCCAGTTTCCCGGCAAGCTCGTTGTAGGCGGCGTAGGCCTCATCACGCTGCGCCAAGAAGGCCTGCTGCGCTGCCTCTTCACCATGACTGGTGATGTAGTTCAGCGGCGCCTCAAGGGAGCCCATGATGCTGTTGAAGTCTTGCTGGAACTGTTTGGCCTGAGCGCTGGTCCCGCCGCCCTTGGCGTCCTCCAGGTTCCACTGTTCCTTCAGGCCGTCGTCGGTCATTCCCGTTCTCCAGCCGCAATCGGGTCTCGTTGCCCGCAGCTTAACGACTGGCGGCTGGATGTACAATTTTTAGGGGCGCGGCGGCCTGGGAAGGAGAATGCGATGGGCCGTTCCGCCGGTCAGAAGACGCGAACGCGTTGCAGATCGGACGGTTTCGAGTCACGATCACCGGCGGGGCAAGGCCCAAGTGGGACCCTCGGTCAATCTGTACCAACATAACACTGTCGGGAGAGGAACGCATCATGGCGATCTTTACGCACGTGGTTCTGGGAACCAACGATCTCGGTCAAACGACCAAATTCTATGATGCCGCGCTGGGCGCGCTTGGCGTGAAGAACCTGGGGCCGCTTGGCGAGAACATGGTTATGTACGGCGCCGGCGAGCCCGAGTTCCTGGTCACCAAACCGGCCAATGGCCAGCCGGCCACGGCCGCGAACGGCGGAACCCTGGGTTTTGCCGCCCCCAATCGCGACGCCGTCCACAAGTTCCACGCGGCGGGCCTCGCCAACGGCGGCACCGACGAGGGCGAGCCCGGCCCGCGCAATTTCGCCCCGACCGCCTACGCGGCCTATTTGCGCGATCCCGACGGCAACAAGATCTGCACCTACTGCTTCGCGGAAGAATGAGCGGCCTGTGGGATACAAACTCTATTACGCGCTGGGAAGCGCCGCCATGGGCGTCCGGGTGATCCTGGAGGAAATCGGCGCGCCCTATGACCTCCTTCAAACCACGATCGACAGGGACAAACCGCGCCCGCCAGAGCAACTGGCCCTGAATCCGAACGGTTGGGTCCCGGTTCTCATCTGGGACGACAAGGCCATGTACGAATGCGCGGCCATTACGACGTTTCTGTGCGATCGTCATCCGGAGGCGAAACTGGCGCCAAATATCGATGAGCCGGCGCGGGGACTGTTCCTGCAGACCCTGGTCTATTTCTCCAACTCGGTCCAGAACGCCTTTCAGCTCAACTATTATCCGGACCGTTTTGCCGACACCCCGGCTGACGAACCGAGTGCCCAGCGCCGTGGAAACCGTCGCTTGCGGGAGACCTGGAAGGTCATCGACGACCAGATCGGTGACAACGAGTGGATGCTGGGCGACCGATTCAGCGCCGCCGACATTTACCTCTTCATGCTGACCACATGGCTCAAGCCGTCGCGCGGGCACCCGGCAACAGGCGAGTTTCCCAATGTGAAGCGGATAAGCGACGCCGTGATGACACGGCCGAGTGTTCAATTGGTCTATGAAGAGTGGATAGCAGAGCAAAAACTGAACAAATCCTGACGGTCTTGGAACGTCTGGCCACAGCCAAGGGATGACCTTTGGGGATTGCCGGACGGGCCGGTGCCTACTTTTTCTTGATTCCGGCTACCGACTGCGCTGGTTTCCCGGCGTTGGAGTTTGCGGTTGCGGAGACCTTTGTTTTGGGCTGTTTGGGTTTCTTGACTTCTCTGTTACCGCGTCTGTTGTCGCCTTTGGACATTGGGCCACCTTCGAATTTGCGGCAAACGCCGGTCTTGGGCTGCAAGACCTGGCGCTTGCCGAGGGTTATCCATTGAGTGCTTGGAGTTGGTGCTCAATGGCTTGATTTCACGGTCTGTATTCTGCGATCGGTTCAGGAATCAAGAATGCGTCCATCTGCGTCCGCTGCCTCTGACCAGGCGCCGCGAATGGAACTCTGAAGGCCTCGTTTGCCGCTGCATAATCGTCATGGGTGTCGATCTCGGTCCAGTTCAGGCCTGTTATCTCGAGGGCGTGAAAGGCTGTGCCCAGGGTCATGAGCCGCTCATAGGCTGCCTCGTAGTAGTCCTGCCGATGCTCTTCTTGTCTCATCATCAGGGTCAGTTCGGCAAACAGAAGCCTTCCGGTCTCGGCAGAGATTTTCTCGATCCCAATAGACTCGCCCAAGGCCGTTTCCGGATCGACGCTTTTGCTTGCTTGTAGAATGCGCAGTTGATCGTCGACGATCACTTTCACCTCTTCGGCATCAAGCTGGATACTTCGATCGATGCACAGTGCGTTCTGAAAATCACTGTCGATCAGGCGACGAAGGATTCTCGGATCGAAGACAACATCCGCATCGAACTTGATAAACTCGGTGTCGCCGACGGCGGGCTCGGCCAGCATCAGGGAGTAGCCGGTATTGGTCTCGGCATACTTATCATTGACGATAAAGGTCGCCTGCAATCCCGGAAAGGTGTCACTGATGAAGTGTCTCACCTGCTCTTCCATATAGCCCAGGATCAGGACAAACTCGGAGATACCACAGCTCTGGCAATTGCGGATCATGCGTTCGAGAATTTGCGTGCCCCCGACCGAGAGCAGGCTTTTAGGGCAGTTGTCCGTCAACGGTCTGATCCGCGACCCCACACCTGCCGCCAGAATGAGTGCCTTCAAAGCGTTTTTGCCGGTGCTGTTCATACAATTAAATCCAATCATTGCTGAGGTTTTGGCCGGTTATTTTTGCATCGTGACCAGGGTCTTCCTGTCGATCTGCAATCCGCGCTGAATGGCCCGGTAGAGGCCATAGAACATTTGGCTCGCCGCAAAGATCCAAAGCATTGGAGTCAGCTCATCGAGGACGAGAGCCAGGGCCAGCAGGAAAATGAGAACGCCCTCATCGAAGCTGAGAAACTTGCGCTGCTCAAGCGCGAGCCATCGCAGGTTCGCCCGCCAACATAATTCGAGACCGGCAATGTCCGGCAAGGCTTCGGCCCGGTCACTTTGTGGCAGGTAGGTAGGGTCGCGTCGTATCTCGGTGTGAAACGCGACATATTTCGTGTAGCCGCGCAGTCCGTAAAACGCGACCCCGGCAAATGCCAGGAACACGGGAACAACATCGCCTGACTGAGCGTAGGCAGCGTAGCCAACGGCGCCAAACCAAAGCGTCACCTGGACTTGATCGGTGACCTTGTCAAAGTAACCACCGGAATCTGACGACGATAGCCGGTACCTCGCCATCTGGCCGTCCATACAATCCAATATATGGCTGATTTGGACCAAGATAGCGGCGAGGATGAAATTGCCGGTGCCGCCAATCACGATGAGCAGCGCGCAGAGGACTGCGACAGCAAACGATAAAGCTGTGATTCGGTTTGGCGTCAGCCACGGCAGGTCAACGACCAGATAGTTCGCGGCGACAGCAAGCGGCGCTGTCACGAATGATGACCACCATTCGTCCTCTTTTGTCTTTGTCGCCCACAAGCGGGTTAGTTTGTCGCTCACGCGCCCACAGGCTCCAACAGATCCGCGCCGCCAACCACTAGGGGCCAAACCGATGTACGCGGCATGATCGTTGCAACGCGGTGGCCATCTTTTGAAAGGGCCGTCAGCAATATGGCTTTCAAGGTTCGAAGGAAAAACGCGATGTCGAAATCGGACAGCTCACCGATGTTGCCAACCTGAAATGCGTTGCCCTTAAAACACCCTTTGCCCTCATAGATTATAATGGATTTGCTCCGCAGTTTCTGACGGAGGATGCCGATATCCAACGCCGCCGGAAGACGGACCGTCGTCAGCATCGAGCACATGTCTTTTTCGTCCAGTACGAACTCAAGATCTAGTTTCCGCATTCCCCGCCGCAACAGGTCCGCCTTTCGTTTGATCTTCGCAAATCGGTGGACAACGCCTTCCCGAAGAATGTTCGTCAAGGCCTGCTCCAAAGCAAAGAACAGGGGAACACCCGGCGTGTTGGGCGTTTGCGACCGATTTTTCTGAAAGTCGTAGAAGGTCGCGAGATTGAGATAGGTCGTCTTGGCGCGGTGGTTTTTCAGTTTCTCGAACTCTGTTGTTCGACCAACGACAAACGACAAACCGGCATAAGATCCAATTGCCTTGGAGCTGGAGCTGGAACAAAAAGCGATGCCGTCGGTTTCCATATCAATGGCTTCGGCGCCGATGCTGCTGACGCCGTCGACGATGAAGATCGCCCCGTGCGCTTTGGCCAATGCGCCAATCGCCGCCAAAGGGTTCAGCATGCCGGAACAGGTTTCGTGGTGGGCAACGGCAATCACGTTGATGCTGTGCGTCTTCAGGTAGGCTTCGATCACCGCGAGATCCAAAGCCTGTCCCCAGGGACACTCGATCAGATGGGAATGCTCATTGTGAATAACGGATGTCTTGTGAAGTCGTTCGCCAAACTCACCATTCGACAGGATGAGAATACTTCCGTCGCCCACGACCGATGACAGCATTGCCTCATTCGCGGCGGTGCCAGACCCCGTGACCACGACGGCCCGATAGCGTTTGGACTGTCGGATCTGGAGAAGTGACAGCAGTTTCTTCTCGATGCTCGAAAGCAAAGACTCGAACTCGATTTCGCGGTGGCAGATATCTTCCTTGGCTATCGCCAACCGCACATCTTCAGCGACATTAACGGGGCCCGGTGTGAAAAGCAGGTGCTTCGCCAATTCCATGTTTCCTTCCGGCATCGAGCGATCAGGACTCGATGCGTAATTGGAGAGGGAAAACGAACGGTCCAACCGCGACCCGATGTTCGGTCGCCCATTGAACTGACACATTTCCTTGTCTCGAAAGCAGTCTCATTGTCAGACTGTTAGAAGCAAAACCGAAAGTACAAGTTTAGAAAAAATTTGCGCCATATACTAACTGGCTTCAGCCCAAGAATAGCCTCAAGCATTATGTCGAAAGAAGGGTCTCTAATGCGTGTCGAAGTTGTTGCGAAAAATAAGAAGAACTTGGAGTCTCTTTGCAAATTATCGTGTTCAACCAAAGATCTTTTCCAAGGCGCCGAGCATGCGCTTGATCTTTAGACTCAACGAAAAATCTACAGTCTCTTCATGTTAGATCGGCATATATCACTTATTCATCACTATATAAATAATATAGCAATGACGCTTTTTCACTCTTGATACAAACTATAAAACTACAAAGGCGAACTATTAAAAAATCATAGCGGCGCCACTTCGTTTTTATTACGCGGGTTTTGTGGATATGGCAAGGGATTTCTAATACATCCCATACATGAGGTTGCTGCTCTCCGCACCGATTGGAAAGATCGGCGTGGTGGTATTCTCAGAAGGAAGGAGAGCAGCGATGAGAATTTTTACAGGATTGGACGTTGGAGGCAAGGCCACGGCGATTTGCGT
>JAJFGK010000073.1 GCA_021776195.1 Kiloniellaceae bacterium
TGGGAGGGGCCGTCTTGGGAGGGGCCGTCTTGGGAGGGGCCGTCTTGGGAGGGGCCGTCTTGGGAGGGGCCGTCTTGGGAGGGGCCGTCTTGGGAGGGGCCGTCTTGGGAGGGGCCGTCTTGGGGGGGACTGGTCATGGCGCGCGACCCTGCCGCCTCGCCCGGGCCTTGTCCAGTGGAATTGATCCGGCCTTGCCCTGGAAATTGACCGGGCCTTGCCCTGGGAATTGAAAGCTCGCGAGGCTTGACTCTGGCTTTCGAGAAAACTAGAACAAAAAGAGAACAAAAGAAAAGAACGAGAAGCGAGTCGCCCCATGATGAACCACCAGATCGCCGCGCAGACCCCGACCCGACCGAAACCCCCTATCGAGGCGCTGCGGGCCCAGGTCCGGCGTCTCGAAAGCCGGGCCGCCGCCGGCCGCGGGCCGGTTCTGCCCCTGGGGCTGCCGCCGCTCGACCGGCAGCTGCCGGGAGGTGGATTGCCGCTGTCCTGCCTGCACCTCTTCGAGGGCGCCCGCGGCGAGTGGGACGATGGCGCGGTGACCGGCTTTTGCCTTGCCCTTTTATCGCGCCTGCTGGCGGCGCGACCGGGCCGGGTGCTGTGGATTTCGCCCTGGCGCGATCTCTATGCACCCGGTCTGGCGAGCCAGGGTCTCGATCCCGACCGCTTCTTGCTGCTGCGCACGCGCGACGAGGGCGAGGCGCTCTGGGCCCTGGAAGAAGGACTGCGCTGCCGTGACCTCTTGGCCGTGGTCGGCGAGCTGGAAGGTCTGCCCCGTCATGCCGCGCGCCGTCTGCAGTTGGTCGCCGAGGCGGGCGGGGTGACGGCTCTGCTGATCGCCCGTGGCCTGGTGCCGCGGCGCCGCGAGCGCGAGACGACGAGCGCCACGACGCGCTGGTCGGTGAGCACGGCCGGCGACGACGCCCCGCCTCGGGTCCCGCCGGCGCGTCTCATGCCGCGGCCCTGCTGGGATGTCGAGCTGCTGCGCTGCCGCGGCGCGGCACCGGGCCGCTGGCGCCTCGCCTGGCACGAGGATGGATCGCTGCGGGCCGCCGATGATGTGAGGTCCAAGGATGAGGAGCCCAAGGATAAGGAGCCCAAGGATAAGGAGAAAGACCATGCGGCGCATGCTGTCCCTCTGGCTGCCGCGCTTCGCCGTGGAGCAGTGGCGTCGGCGGCAGGCCAGGGAAGCGGGAGCGCATCGGGGCCCTGGGCGGCCTGACCGCCTGCAAGACCGCCCCCTGGGTCGCCCGCAAGACCGCCCGCTGGATCGCCCTTTGGCGCTGATCGCGCGCCAGGCCGGGCGCGAACTGGTCGTGGCGGCCGATCCGCCGGCCGAGGCGCTGGGCATTTTCCCCGGCCTGCCGCTGGCCGATGCCCGGGCCCTCTGTCCCGGGCTGCGGGTGGTTCCGCACGACCCCGCCGGCGATGCGGCGGCCCTGCGCGCTCTGGCCGCCTGGGCGACCCGCTACAGCCCCTGGGCCGCGCCCTGCGCCACCGCCGAAGGGCGCGGCGAGGGGCCGGGCGGTGCCGGCGGCCTGCTGCTCGAGGTGACCGGCTGCGCCCATCTTTTTGCCGAGCGGCCACCCTCTTCATCCCTGGCGGCCTCATCTCTGGCCGCCCGGTCCCGGGAGAACCAGAGCGAAGCGATCCCCGGCGAGACGGCGCTGGTCGAAGACCTGCTGCGCCGTCTGGCGGCGGCGGGCTTCACCGCCCGCGTCGGCCTGGCCGACACCATCGGCACGGCCTGGGCCCTGTCTCACTTTCCCCCGGACCATTTTCCCCGGGCGAAGGGACCGGGCGGTGAGGGGCCCTGGGCCAGCGCCGCCCCGGGCCAACTGCGCGCGGCCCTGGCCGAACTGCCGCCGGCCGCGTTGCGCCTGCCGTCTTCAGCCTGCGACCTGCTGGCGCGCTTTGGCATCCATCGCATCGAACAGCTGGCGCAGCTGCCAGCGGTGACCCTCGCGGCGCGCTTTGGCGATCCGGTCAACCGGCGCCTGCGCCAGGCCTTGGGCGAGGCCGGCGAATGCCTCGATGCGCTGCTGCCGGTGCCGCCGATCCGGGTGCGCCGTCTGCAGGGCGAGCCGATCATGACGGCCGAGGCCATCATGGCCGACCTGGAGGGACTGATCGCCGCGCTCTGCCTTCGTCTGGAGGCCGAGGGGCAGGGCGCCCGCCGGCTCGAGCTGCTGTGCTACCGGGTCGACGCCAGTCTGCTGTGCATTTCCCGCGGGACCAGCCGGCCGAGCCGCGACCCGCGCCACCTGATCCGGCTCTTCGCCGAGGCGGCGCAGGAGATCGACCCGGGCTTCGGCATCGAAAGCCTCGTCCTGCAGGTCCCGCGGAGCGAGCCCCTGGCCGCCGGACAGCTCCCCCTCGAACTGCCGCGGCGCCCGGCCGCAGCCTGTGATGAAAGTCTGCCCGACAACGCAAGTCTGCCCGATAGGGCCGCCGATCTCGACCTGGCCGCGCTGGCCGACCGGCTCGAGGCCCGCCTCGGGCCCGGCCGCCTGCTGCGGCCCCGTCCCCAGGAAAGTCATACCCCGGAACGCGCGGTGGCCTTCGCGGCCCCCCTCGACCCTGCGCTGGTCGGCGGTCTCCGGGGGGGCCTGCCGGAGGCATCCCCCAGCCTCCGGCGGCCCACCACTCAGCGGTCCCCTTCCCGGGGGGCCTCTTCCCGGGGCCTCGCTTCCCCACAGGCCGCGCTCTGGCGGCCGGCGCTGCCGCGTCCCCTGCGCCTGCTGCCCCGCCCCGAGCCGGTCGAGGCCACCGCGCTGCTACCCGACCACCCGCCGGTGCGCTTCCGCTGGCGCCGTCTGCTGCACCGGGTCCAGGCCGCCGAGGGCCCCGAGCGCCTGACCCCGGAATGGTGGCTGCCCGATGCGGATGGCGGGCCCGTCGGGGGTCCTGGCGATGGGCCTGGCGAGGGGCCCGATGGGGAGTCCGATACCGGCCTCGACCGGGACCTCTGGGGCGATCGGGCCGTGCGCGACTACTTCCGGGTCGCCGTCGCCGGCGGCGGCCGCTACTGGCTCTACCACGCTGGCGGGCGCTGGTTCCTGCATGGGATCTTCGGGTGATGGATGCCGGTAAGCGCCACCCTGTTACCCCCTCCCCCTTGATGGGGGAGGGCCGGGGTGGGGGTGAGTGCCGCAGGCACCGCGCAGGCGACGGCGAAACCGAGAGGACCCCGACGACGGAGCCACCTCGCTTCGCTCGCCCCCCTCCCCGAACCCCTCCCCGCGTTGGGGGAGGGGGCATAAGAACGGTTTCGCCGCCTTTTCCTGGCGCGGATTCAAAGGCTGGAACAAGCCTCGGTGCCACCCCGCTGCCCCCCACTCCGCCACCCCCCGCCACCCCGCCGCCTGCCTACGCCGAGCTCGACGTCACCACCAACTATTCCTTCCTGCGCGGCGCCTCGCACCCCGAGGAACTGGTGACGGCGGCCAAGGTTCTGGGGCTGGCGGCCCTGGGGGTGGCCGACCGCAATTCCCTGGCCGGGGTGGTGCGGGCCCATGTCGCGGCGCGCGACCAGGGGCTGAAGCTTCTGGTCGGCGCCCGTCTGGTGCCGCGCGGTGCGACCTCGGACGACGGTGTAACTCCGGAAGACGGCCGGCTCCCGATGGAAGGCCCCACGGTGCTCTGCTACCCGCAGGACCGGGCCGCCTATGGCCGGCTCTGCCGGCTCCTGACCCTGGGCAAGCGCCGCGCCGGCAAGGGCGAGTGCGACTTCACCTTCGCCGAGCTTCTGGAACACAGCGCGGGCCAGCAGTTGATCGTCCTGCCCGAAACCGCCCCCGGCGCCTGGGCCGAAGCGGGGCCCGGGATGGATTTGCTGCGGGACGCCTTGGAAGCTCTGGGCGCGGCCTGTCCGGGCCGGGTCTCGCTGGCCATCGGCTGGCGCGGCGACGGCCAGGACCAGCGCCGCAACGAGGCCCTGGCGGCGCTTGCCGGGCGTCTTGCCCTGCCGCTGGTCGCCGCCGGCGGCGTCGCCCTGCATCACCCCGGGCGCAAGGCGCTGCTCGACCTGGTCACCTGCATCCGCGCACACACCACCATCGACGCGGCCGGCTTCCTGCTGGAGGCCAACGCCGAGCGCCACCTGAAGGACCCGGCCGCGGTGGCCCGGCGGCTCGCCGACTGGCCCGAGGCCCTGGAGCGCTCCCTGGAGATCGCCGAGGCCTGCCGCTTTTCCCTGGAGGAGCTGCGCTACGAGTACCCCGAGGAGCTGGTCGCCGAGGGCGAGACCCCGCAGCAGAGCCTGGAACGCCTGACCTGGGCCGGCGCCCGGTCGCGCTACGGCGGCACCGTCCCGGACCGGGTCAAGGCGGCGCTGAAGCACGAGTTGGCCCTGATCGGCCAGCTCGCCTATGCGCCCTACTTCCTGACCGTCGAGGACATCGTGCGCTTTGCCCGCCGCAACGGGATCCTCTGCCAGGGCCGCGGCTCGGCGGCCAACTCGGCGGTCTGCTACTGTCTGGGGGTCACTGCCGTCGACCCGTCGCGCCTCGATCTGCTGTTCGAGCGCTTCGTCAGCGCCGAGCGCGACGAGCCGCCCGACATCGACGTCGACTTCGAGCACGAGCGTCGCGAGGAGGTGATCCAGTACATCTATGCCAAGTACGGCCGCGACCGGGCCGGGCTCGCCGCCACGGTGATCTGCTATCGCTCGCGCGCCGCGATCCGCGACGCCGGCAAGGCCATGGGGCTCTCGGCCGACACCATTGCCGCCCTGGCCGGTTCGATCTGGGGCTGGAGCAACGATGGCATCGACGAGAAGGTCTTCCGCGAACTGGGCCTCGACCCCGGCGAGCGGCGCCTGGCCCAGACCCTGGAGCTGACCCGCACGCTGATCGGTTTCCCCCGCCACCTGTCGCAGCATGTCGGCGGCTTCGTCATGACCCGGGGCCTGCTCTCGGAACTGGTGCCGATCGAGAACGCCGCCATGGCCGACCGCACGGTGATCGAATGGGACAAGGACGACCTCGACGCGCTCGGCATGCTCAAGGTCGACGTCCTGGCGCTCGGCATGCTGACCTGCCTCAGGAAGGGCTTCGACCTGCTCGCCAGCCACTACGGCCGCAGCTACACCCTGGCCAGCGTGCCGGCCGAGGACGAGGCGGTCTACGACATGCTCTGCCGGGCCGATTCCATCGGCGTCTTCCAGGTCGAAAGCCGCGCCCAGATGACCATGCTGCCGCGCCTCAAGCCGCGCGACTTCTACGACCTGGTGATCGAGGTGGCGATCGTGCGGCCGGGGCCGATCCAGGGCGACATGGTCCATCCCTACCTGCGCCGGCGCAACGGCGAGGAGCGCGTCGTCTTCCCATCGGCCGAGCTCGAACGGGTGCTGGGCAAGACCCTCGGCGTGCCGCTGTTCCAGGAACAGGCCATGCAGATCGCCATCGTCGCCGCCGGCTTCAGCCCCGCGGAGGCCGACCAGCTGCGCCGCGCCATGGCGACCTTCAAGCGCGGCGGCCAGATCGAAAAGTTCGGCGAAAAGCTGGTCGGCGGCATGGTCGCGCGCGGCTACGAAGAAGACTTCGCCGCGCGCTGCTTCAAGCAGATCGAGGGCTTTGGCACCTATGGCTTTCCGGAGAGCCACGCGGCGAGCTTTGCCCTGCTGGTCTACGTCTCGGCCTGGATGAAGTGCCACTATCCGGCGGTCTTCGCCGCGGCGCTTTTGAACAGCCAGCCCATGGGCTTCTACGCGCCGGCCCAGATCGTGCGCGACGCCCGCGAACACGGCGTCGAGCTGCGCCCGGCCGACCTCAACCACAGCCACTGGAATTCGACCCTGGAGCCTGGCGGCCCCGAGGGTAGCTTTGCCCTGCGCCTGGGCCTGCGCCAGATCAAGTCGATGCGCGAGGAAGACGCGGCCAAGCTCACCGCCGCGCGCGGCAACGGCTATCCCGACATCTTGAGCCTCTGGCGCCGCGCCGGGGTCAAGCGGGCGTGCCTCGAGGCCCTGGCCCGCGCCGATGCCTGCCGCTCCCTGGGGCTCGACCGGCGCCAGGCGCTCTGGGCCATCAAGGGCCTGCCCGACGACAGCCCCCTGCCGCTCTTCGCCGCCATGGAAGAAGAGGACCGCGGCCCCGAGCCCGAGGTCGCGCTGCCGGCCATGCCGCTGGGCGCCCATGTGGTCGAGGACTACATGAGCCTGCGCCTTTCTCTGAAGGCCCATCCCCTGTCGTTCCTGCGCGCGGGTCTGGCGGCTCAGGGTGTCACGCCCCACGCGGCGCTCTTCGAGATGACCGACGGCCGGGCGCTCACCGTGGCCGGCCTGGTGCTGGTGCGCCAGCGCCCGGGCAGCGCCAAGGGCGTGATCTTCTGTACCCTGGAGGACGAGACCGGGGTCGCCAACGTGGTGGTCTGGCCCGACTGCTTCGAGCGCTACCGCGCCACGATCCTGAAAGCCCGTCTCCTGATGGTCGAGGGCAAGCTGCAGCGCGAGGGCATCGTGATCCACGTCGTCGCCGCGCGTCTCACCGACATGACCCACCGCCTGGCCGAGTTGACCGAGCCCCGCCACCCGGCCCCAGACCCGACCCTCCAGCCGCCCCTGGCCCGGGCCGACGAGGTCAAGCGCCCGACCTCCGATGCGCGCCAGGCCATCATCCGTCATCCGCGCAACGTGAACCCGCTGCCGCCCTCGCGGGACTTTCATTAGGGAAAAGCAACGCTTGAATTTTCTATCTATAGAAACTATTATATAAAAATATTTCAAGAGAATGAAATGATGCCAAAGAAGATCGCCACGACCGCTCCCAACCGGGAGGCTCCCGACCCGAGCGTCACCGTCACCAAGGCGGCCTTGAACGCGGCGCGGCGATTGAAGCTGTCCAATGCGGCGCTGGCGCGGGTCCTCGGCATTTCGCCGCCCAGCGCCTCGCGCATGAAGAGCGGGGCCTTCCTGCTGCGCGACGGCGACAAGCCCTTCGAGCTCGCGGTCCTGTTTTTGCGTCTCTTCCGCTCGCTCGACGCCATCGTCGGCGGCGACGAGGAGGTCGCGCGGGCCTGGCTGCGCAACGACAACGCGGCGCTCGGCGCGGCGCCGCTCGGATTGATCCAGACAATTGCCGGACTGACCGATGTCATCGCCTACCTGGACGCCCGCCGCGCTCGCATCTGAGGCCCGCGGCCTCGGCGGCACGGCCTGGCGGCTGGTCGAGGCCCAGCACGCCGTCTCCACCCTGAAGCTGGTCGACAGCCTGGAAGAGCAGGCACTGCTGGAGCGGCTGATCGAGGCGGTCAAGCCGGCGTTGCCCCCGGACTGCCGTCATCTCCACTACCTTCTCGCCACGCCCTTTCGCTACGGCGCGCCCTATCCGGTCGGCTCGCGCTTTCGCCGCGCCGGCCGGACGGAGGGGGTCTTCTACTGCGCCGAGCGCCCGGAGACTGCCGTCGCCGAGATCGCCTTTTATCGCCTGCTGTTCTTCGCCGACTCGCCGGCCACCCCCTGGCCGCGCAATGCCGGCGACTACAGCGCCTTTTGCGCCGTCTACCGGACCGAACAGGGCCTCGACCTGACGGCCCCGCCGCTGGCGCGCGACGATGCGTTCTGGGATCACCCGACCGACTATGGGCCCTGCCAGGCCTTGGCCGAGGCCGCCCGTGCCGCCGGGATCGAGGCGATCCGCTACCGCTCCCGGCGCGATCCCGGGGGCGGGGCCAACCTGGCGCTGATGGTCTGCCGGGTCTTTACCGCGCCGGCGCCCCGCGACCACCAGACCTGGCGCCTGCTGTTCGGGCCGAAGGGCGTCCAGGCGCTCTGCGACTTCCCCCGCCGCCGGCTCGAGTTCGGCCGCGAGGCCTTCGCCGGCGATCCCCGCCTGGCCGAGATGGTCTGGGAGCGGTGAGCGCTCGGTCCTCTAGCCCAAGTGCTGCCCCAGAAAGGCCAGCAGTTTTCCCCAGGCGTCATCGGACGCTGCTTCGCGGTAACGTTCCTCGTTGACGAAATCCTGGAAGCCGTGGCCGGCGTTGTCGTAGCGGTGGAACTCGTGGGCGACGCCGGCCCGGGTCAGGGCGGCCGCGAGGTCGTCCACATCGGCGGGCGAGGGGTTCTCGTCCTCGTTGCCGAAGACGCCCAGCATCGGACAGGCGATGCGCTCGGCCAGATCGATGGGCGGCACGCTGCCTTCGCCCAGGGCGACCTTGATGCGTCCGCCGTAGAACATCGCCGCCGCCCGGTAGCGCGGCTCGTGGCAGGCGCCGAGCCAGGCGAGCCGCCCGCCCCAGCAGTGCCCCATGATGCCGATGCGGGTCGCGTCGACGCCCGGCTGCGCCGCCAGCGCCGCAAAAGCGGCCGCCAGGTCCGCCACCGTCCGGTCGTCGCGCCACTCCGCGCGCTTGACCTCGATATCCGCCTCCGGCGGCCACCAGTGGAACAGGTAGGGGATGACGCAGGCATAGCCGGCGCCGGCCAGCCGCTCGCCCACCGCGAGGGTGAAGGGGTCCTTCTCGAGCCCGGCATGGGCGATCGGCAGGTGCTGCGCCACCACGACACCGGGGCAGGGGCCGCCGCCTTCGGGCGCGAAGGTCAGGACCTCCATCGGGCTGCCGAGAACCTCTATCGTCGTTTTTCCGTGCATTGGCCTCGCCTCCTCGACGGCTGGCGGCTTCCCCCCAGGACCGGTCACGCGGGACTGTGCGGGACTCGGCAGGTGCCATTATCCTGGGCCGCGCGACATGAGCAACTGGGGCAGGGGACATATTTCATGAAACAAAACAGAATTCTGGCCGTCTTCGGCGGCGCCATCGGAGCTATCGTGATCCTGCTGGTCGCCTTCGGCGCCTTTTACATCGTGCCCGAGGGCCACGTCGCCATCGTCAAGCACACCGGCAAGGCGATCGCGCAGACCGATCCCGGCATGCACCTGAAGATCCCGCTGCTGCAGAGCATCGAGCTGATCGAAGTGCGCGAGCGCAAGAACTCCGAAAAGCTGGCGGCGGCCACCGCCAACCAGCTGCCGGCCACCGCCGAGGTCTCGATCAACTGGACCGTCAACAAGGAAGCCGCCATGGCGCTCTTCATCCAGTACGGCGGCCTGGCGCAGTTCGAAGAGCGCGTGCTCGACCCCAAGCTGCGCTCGGCCTCCAAGGCGGCGATCTCGCGTTACCGCGCCGACCAGATCATCCGCGACCGCAACACCGTGGTGGCCGAGATCGGCAAGGAGCTGCTCGAGGTGACCTCGTCCCTGCCGATCACCATCACCCAGACGCAGTTGGAGAATGTCGACCTGCCGGCGACCTACCTGCAGTCGGTCATGGCCAAGGAACAGGCGCGCGAGGACGCCGAGCGCGAAAAGCACACCCTGGAGCAGCAGCGGCTCCAGGCGCTCCAGAAGGTCAACACGGCCGAGGCCGAAAAGCAGGCTGCGATCCTCAGCGCCACCGGGCGGGCCGAGGCGGTCCGGCTCGAGGCCATCGCCGAGGCCGAGGCAATCCAGCTGGTCAACGAACAGCTCTCCAAGTCGCCGCTCTATATCGATCTGGTCCGGGCCAAGGCCTGGAACGGTTCCCTGCCGCAGACCATGCTGGGCAGCGACTCGCAAACCCTGTTCCAGATTCAGTGACCGGCAGCCGCCGGCAGCGATGATCCGGGCGGGCGAATTCCCTTGACTTCCCCCCGGCCCTGCTGGACCTGAAAGGACGCGCGACCCGGGCGTTTTGGGCCGTGGCGTCCTTTCAGGATGGGTGACGATCGCCATGACAAGCCAGCAGACCGGGCCGGCCCCCGGCGCCGCCCAGGGAGCCGCGGCCGGCACCGCCAACGGCGTGGCCGCAGGGTCTCTGCCGGCGCCCACGCGGCGGGCCGAGGCGCGGCTACTGCTGATCATCGCCCTGCCGCTGGCGGCGGCCTACCTGGCCGAATTCGCCATGTTCGTCACCACCAAGATCGTGGTCGGCCGGCTCGGCTATCACGAGCTGGCTGCGGTCGGCCTGGCGGCGGACCTCGCCTTCGAGGTGCTGATCGTTTTCATGGGTCTGCTGTCGGTGGTCGGCGTCCTGGTGGCCCAGGCCGAGGGCGCCGGCGACAAGCAGGCGGGCGGCCTGGCGGCGCGCCAGGGCTTTATCGTCGCGACCGCGCTCGGCATCCCGGCGACCCTCCTGGTCTGGCACATGGACGGGGTCATGGCGGTCCTCGGCCAGGACCCCCTGGTGGTGGATCTGGCCAGACCCTATCTGCGGGCGGTGGCCTGGACCGTGCTGCCGGTCTTGTGGTTTTCGGTGCTGCGGACCTTCGTCGCCGCCCTGGCGCGGACCGGCGCGGTCATGGTGATCACGGTGGCCGCGGTCGGGCTCAACTACGTCCTCACCCTGGGCCTGGTGGAGGGCGCCTTCGGCCTGCCCCGGTTGGGCCTGGCGGGTGCCGGCTGGGCCACGTCCCTGGTCAGCTGGGCCATGCTGCTTTGTCTTTTCCTCTATGCCTTTCGGACCGCGACCTTTCGCGGCTATGGCCTGTTCCGCGGGCGGCTGCGCCTCGACCTGGGGGTCTGCCGCGAAATCGTTCGCCTGGGCGTCCCGGTGGCCGGCCTGGTGGTCATGGAGGCCGGGCTCTTCATGGCCGTGTCGATTCTCTCGGGCGTGCTCGGCGCGGTCCCGCTGGCGGCCTATCAGGTCCTGATGGGCTGGGTCGGTATCGCCTTCGTCCTGGCGCACGGCCTGGCCGAGGCGGGGATGGTGCGGGTCGCCTTCGGTATCGGCAGCGGCAGCCGGGCCGCGGCGCGCCAGGCCGGCCTGCTGGTGATGGCCATGGGCGTCGTCGTCCTGGCCTGCATGATGGTGATCCCGCTCAGCCTGCCGGAGGTCCTGGTGGGGGTCTATCTGGCGCCGGACGATCCCGGCTTCGCGGCGGTCGCCGCCCTGACCGCGCAGATCCTGGTCATCGCCGCCCTGTTCCAGGTCTTCGACGGGCTCCAGGTCATCGCCTCCCTGGCGCTGCGCGGTCTCAAGGACACCATCGTGCCGCTCTGGCTCGGCGGTTTCGGCTACTGGGTGCTGGGCATCGGCGGCGGCTGTCTCTTCGCCTTTCCGCTCGGCATGGGCGCGGTCGGTCTCTGGTGGGGCATGGCCCTGGGGCTGTGCGTCACCGGCAGCCTGCTGGCCTGGCGCTTCGCCCGGCTGACCGGCCGTCCGCTTCCCACTTAGCCGGGCTTATTCAAGCCCCAATCGGAAGAGCTGTCCGAAGCCCTCGACCGGCGCCCGATAACCGGCGAGGCGCAGGCAGTGCCAGGCGATCGAGGTGTTGGAGGAGATCACCGGCTTGCCGATCTCGGCCTCCAGCTCCTCCACGAAATCGGCCAGGCGCAGGGAGGTGCAGGCGATGAAGACCGCGTCGCTCCGGGCATCGGCGCCGTAGGTCCGCACCGCCTCTTTGATCGTCTGGGGCGATATACGGGCCACCAGGTTGTCGTTGGACTCGTTCCAGGAGGCCATGACCGGGACCTGGAAGCCGGCCTCGATCAGGTGGCCGCGCATGGCCAGATTGATCTCTTCCAGGTAGGGCGCGATGAAGCAAATCCGCTTGGCGCCCAAACGCTCCAGGGCGGCGGCGGTCGATTCCATCGGCGTGGTGGTGGCGATGCCGGGCCGGGCGGCGTGGATCAACTCGCGCACCTTGTCGGCGCCGATCACCATGGCGCCCGAGGTGCAGGCGTAGGCGATCACGTCCATCGGCAGGCCCGGCATGATGACCTCGGTGCAGCGGGTGATATCGCTGGCCATGGCGGCCAGGGTCTCCGGCGTGACCGTCGCGGCGTTGGCGATGCGTGAGTGGTAGAGATCGACCCCCGGGATGGCGAGGGCGGCGCGGAACTCGTGCTCGATGGTCTGGTCGCTGGCCAGCACGATCAACCCGATGCGCGCCCGCTGCCCCAGTCCCTCGTCGAGCGCGTAGGGCAGGCCGGGGGCGTGGACCGCCAGGCCCTGGTCTGCCGGCGGGGTCTTCGCGGCCGTGGCCATGACGGATCTCCTTCGACCTCTAGTTTGTCACCCGCGGGTCCGGGGGCCAATGGAACAGTTTCCTGGCTTGCCGGGTCAAGTCCGGCAAGCCAGGAAAGTAGAATAGCCGCTGGCAATCGGTTCGGTAGCCCCACCCCCACCCCGGCCCTCCCCCGTTGAGGGCAGGGCTATCGCATATGTCCGATGAGGGAGCAGAGGAATTTGTCGTCCCATCCTGGGCGCTTGATTTTTGCGTCGTATGGAGGCCTTTTCGGGATGGGATCGCAGGATGTTGAGCGCGAGCTTTCGCACGATAGCGAGGTTTTCGGGACCGTTGTCTTTACGGTTTCTGGCGCGATCCTCGTCGAAGACGACATCGAGCACCCAGTGGAGTTGGTTTTCGATCGACCAATGCGCGCGCACGACGCGGAGCAGTTGATCGGCAGGGATCTGTCGCGAGAGCAGGAAGTAGCGGACCTTGGTCGTCTCCTCGCCGCCTGGTTGCTCTCCAAGGCTTCGCCGCGCCTCGAGCCTAGCCACCGCGGCGATGCCAGGAAACTTGTGCTTCTCGGCCAGACCCGCGCCCGACACGACAGTGGCGCGGCGCGCCTCCCAACGGCCGTGGCTGAGGCGCAGGTCTTCCTCGCCCCGGTCTGGGTCTGTTGCCTGCTGCAAGGCGGCCAAGCCGTCACGGTAGAGCGCGCTCTGGTTCTCCTTGAGAGCCAAGACATAGTCGGCCTTCTGGTGCAGCAGGGCCTGGGCCATGTCGCGATGACAGTGCAGCGCATCGGCGGTGACGATGCAGCCCTGCAAGGCGACCAGCTTGAGGACTTCCAGGGTGCCGGCGACCTCGTTGCGCCCGGGCGCCTTGCGTTGGGCCAGGGCCAGACCGACGTCGCTGGCCCAGACATTGACCAGATGCAAGGGCGTCGTCTTGCGGCCCCGCTCGAAAGCCCCGCGCAGCGCCTTGCCATCAACCGCCACCAGTTTGCTCTCAAGACCGCGCTGGGTTGCGAAGTTCGCCACAAAGGCTGCAAAGGCCGCCGCAAAGGCCGACGGATCGAGGATCCGGAACAGGCGGCTGAAGGTGTCGTGGCTCGGGATGCCGTGTGGCAAGTCCAGGACCCGACGCAAGAGCGGCTCCTTGGCGCGACCGAAGTCCGCCATGTCCGCACAGCTCTCCGCGCCGCAAAGCGTCGCCGCCAAGGCGATGTACAAGACCTCCAGGAGATTATGGCGCCTGTTCGAGGCCCGAGGATCTGCCAGAGCCCCAAAACTGTCCGCAAACCCTTCCATCGCTCCCTCCAGGCAAAGCCGAAAAGCGCGTCAGAATCCGATTCGCAAACTCTTGCAACACAATCTTCAAATCCATATGCGATTCCCCTGCACTGGGAGAGGGGGTGCGTTCCGCTGCTTTCCCGATGCTTTAGCATCGCGCCGCACAGCGCGCCTTCCCGAATGATCGCCTATGACCCATCAAATGTTTCCGTATGACAAAGAAAGGCTCTAGATGTGAAGTGGCAGTCCGACGGCTGCCGGTCGCTCTTCAGCCCGCGAGTCCGAACAGTGCCTGCGGTTCCCGGACGCCGCGAAGTGTGTGAGAACCAAGTGGTTCCAGTTCACGCCCGGCGGTCGCGGTCTCTTGAAAGCTTCTGGAAATCAGAACGTTGCGGTCGAGGGGCCGGCAGAGCGACTGAATGCGGCTTGCCTCGTTGACCGCGGGTCCGATGACGGTGAAGTCGAGCCGCTCGCTGGCGCCGATGTTTCCGTAGAGCACTTCGCCCAGGTGCAGCGCGAGACCGAAGCCCATGACCTGCTTTCCGGCAGCGCTGCGCGCCTCGTTGAAGGCGGGAAAGTCGGCGCGCAGGGCCGCCGCCGCCGCGAGGGCTTCCCCGCAGACGTCCGCCGCATCGCGCCCGGTCAAATCGAAGGTGGCCAGCAGGCCGTCGCCCATGAACTTGAGGATTTGGCCCTTGTGGGCGAGGACCGGCGCCGCCATCGCCTCGAGGTAGTCGTCGAGCGTGGCCACCAGAAGGTCGCTCGGCAACCGGTCGGTTAGCGCGGTGAAACCGCGCAGATCGGAAAACCAGATGACGGCGCGGATCGCCTCGGCCGAGCCGCGGTCGATCGCGCCGGTCAGCACCCGGCGCCCGGCGTCCCGACCGATATAGGTCCCGAGAACGGTGTTGGCGATGTCGTAGGTCAGCCGCGATTTCGCCGACAGGGCCAGATAGGGGAGACACCCGGCCACCTGGTCGAGGGCGTCCTCGTCGAAGCCTTCGGGCCGGTCGGTGGCGCAGGAAAAGAAGATCCCGTCGAGCGTTCGGCCCGGCGCCGCCGGGTCGCCGCCGGTGCCCAGTTCTTCGGCGAAACGATCCGCTTGCCGAGGGTCGTACGGCACCATGAGGGCCGCGTAATCGACGAGACCCTCGGCCCGCAGTTCGGGAAAGAGAACGAACTCGTCCGGGCCGCCGCCGTCGAGCCGCCGGCGCAGCCTCAAGAGGCCCCGGCTGCGCATATGGTGGACCGGGCTCTTGAGGTAGACCTCGCGGTTCAAGATATCGCGCTCGCGCGGGGTATGCTCGATCCCCTCGGCGCCGGCCCGCCAGAGAAAGGTGTGCGAGCCGTACTTGGGGTGAAGCGTGTACATGCCCATCTGGGCCCGCTTCATGGGAAAGCCGCTGTCCGAGACCTTGCGGCAAAAGCCGGCGATCTGCTCGCCCAGCGGCAAGCCCTCGAGGCCGCGCTCAACGAGCCAAAGCGGAAGGCCCTCGAGGTCGAGCGGCCCGGCGTTAGCTGGCCTATCGTTCATGTCCGTCCACCCTTGGCTGCCTTGGGAGAATCTGTTTGGTCACCGATAGTCTTGAAAAGCGGCCGGGCTTGCAACTCGACCGGCGGCGGGCGGCGCGTGCTCGGCCGGTCGGCCCGAAAGAGCCGCTGGGCGACGGACGCAAAGTCGCGCGGCCGCCAGGTCTTTCGCTGACGGCTGGTCTTTGACATGACCCGCCCGGCGATTTGGGCCCGCAACCTGCCCGACGCCGGGGGCCAGTATCCAATGGTCATGGCTTACGAGTGGAGCCCCCAGCGCCGGGACTTGGTCGGGCTGTCAGACCACCGTGATTTCGCGTGGGAAGCGGCAGGCGATCTCGGCGCGGTCTTCGAAGAAGAAGAGGGTCTCGATCAGGGCGGTCAGGCCGCTGATCGGCGGCCCGAAGAAGATGGCCTCGTGGTTGACCACAGTGTTGGCGGCGAAGACGGCGTCGCTGTCGGACTCGGTCAGTTGGTAGACGAACTCCCCGACCCAGTCGGGCGGGAAGGCGACCCCCAGCTCGTAGCCGCCCAGCCAGTAGGCGTGCTCGAGCAATCCCTCGGCCTCGTAGTAGGCCTTGACCTCGCGCCACAGCTCGGCGACCGGCAGCTCCGGCCGCAACTGCCCCTCGATCACCTCGAAGACCTTGGCGACCCGGTCGTGGAACTCGACCACCGCCCGCGGGGCCTCGCCGACATAGAAGGTGCGCGCGATGTTGCAGTGGTAGCGGTTGTAGACGCCGCAGAGATCGACGTTCACCGGCTCGCCGGGAAGAATGACCTTGCGGGTCGCCAGGGGATGGCTGCAGACCGCCCGGTGGCCCGAGGCCACCGGCGGGACGATGCCGGAGACCTCGCCGCCGACCCGCGCCATGGCGGCGATCATCTCGCCCCAGACCTCCAGCTCGGTGATCCCCGGGCGGATCGTGTCGCGGGCCGCGGCCATGCCGACCTCGGCGATGCGCGCGGCCTGGACCAGATAGGCCATCTCCTGGGGCGACTTCACATGGCGCGCCCTGCGGATCAGGTCGGTGCCGTCGGTGACGGTCTGGCCGGCCTCTTCGAAGGCGGCCCGGAACTGGCCGCTGACCACGGGATTGGGCCGGTAGTTGTGCAGCTCCAGACCCACGGTCCCGGTCAGCCAGCCCGCCGCCTTCAGCTCGTCGCGGATGAAGCCGATGCCGTCGCGCCGCTCGGCCAGGGGAAAGATGCGGATGTCCTGGGCGACCGAGGACATGCGCACCAGGACCGCCTCGCTCGGGGTCTCGAACTGGATGATCCGGTCGTGGTCGCGGTGGAGGGCAATGCCGCTGGTCGGCGGCCAGCCGCGCGGGCTTTGGGCCTGATACCATTCGCACTGGTAGCCGCTGACGTAGTGCAGGCTCTCCGGGGCGCTGAGAAACAACAGGTCCACGCCGGCCTTGGCCATGGCCTCGCGAATCGTTCGGTGTCGGCGCTGGTATTCCTCCAGGGCGAAGGGCACCTCCAGAGCGGGGCGCGCGTTTTGCCAGACGATGTCTCGGTTCGAGGTCATGGCGGCGCCGCTACTCGGCTGCGCTCCGGGACAGCAGGCCCTCGACGGCCTTGATCGCGGCCTCGGCCGCATCGCCGTCGGGCCCGCCGGCCTGGGCCATGTCGGGGCGCCCGCCGCCGCCCTTGCCGCCCAGCGCGCTGGAGCCGGCGCGCACCAGATCGACGGCGCTGAAGCGGCCGGTCAGGTCGTCGGTCACGCCGACCACGATGGAGGCCTTGCCGTCGCACGCCGCCACCAGGGTCACGACGCCGCTGCCGACCTGTTGCTTCAGGTCGTCGGCCATGGCCTTCAGGTCCTTGGCCGGGACATCCTCCAGCACCCGCGAGGCGAAGGTCACGCCGGCGATTTCGCGGCGCTCGGCGCCGGCGCCGCCGGAACCGCCGGTCGCCAGCTTGCGGCGCAGGTCGGAAACCTCGCGGTCCAGGCGCTTGCGGTCTTCCAGCAACCCCGACACCCGGGCCGGCAGATCGCTCGGCGCGGCCTTGATGACGGCGGCCGCCTCGACCAGGAGGCTCTCCTGCTCTTCCACATGATCGAGCGCCGCCGACCCGGCGACAGCCTCGATTCGCCGCACCCCCGCGGCCAGGGCGTTCTCGCCGATAATCTTGAAGAACCCGATGTCGCCGGCACGCGCCACATGGGTGCCGCCGCAGAGCTCGGTGGAGAAGTGGGTGCCGGCCGGCGTCGTTTGCCCCCCCGCGGTCTCTACCTCCGCCGTCTCGCCGCCCATGGAAACGACCCGGACCTCGTCGCCGTACTTCTCGCCGAAGAGCGCCAGCGCCCCCTCCTTGATGGCCTCGTCGGGTGTCATGAAGCGGGTATAGACCGCCGCATTGTTCCGGATACGCGCGTTGACGTCCGCCTCGACGGCCAGAATGTCGGCGCGTTCCAGGGGCCGGGGGTGGCTGATGTCGAACCGCAGGCGGTCCGGCGCCACCAGCGAGCCCTTCTGGGTCACGTGATCGCCGAGACGCCGGCGCAGGGCCTCGTGCAGCAGGTGGGTCGCCGAGTGATGGCCGCGCAGGGCGGCGCGTCGGGCGCTGTCGATGGTGAGATCCACCGCGTCGCCGACCGCGATCCGGCCCTGTACGATCGTCCCCTGGTGGACATGGAGGAGGCCAAGCTTCTTTTGCGTGTCCTTGACGAACAGGGTCCCGGCCTCGGTCGAGGCGTCGCCGAGCACGCGGATGCGCCCACAATCGCCCATCTGGCCGCCCGATTCGCCATAGAAGGGCGTCTGGTTGACCAGGAGTTCGACGGTCTCGCCGGCCTCGGCGGCCTCGACTTCCTTGCCGTCCTTGACGATGGCGACGACCTGACCTTCGGCGGACTCCATCTCGTAGCCCAAGAACTCCGTGGCGCCGAGGCGGTCGTGCAGCTCGAACCAGAGGATATCCGTGGCCGCCTCGCCGGAGCCGGTCCAGGCTTTGCGCGCGGCCGCGCGCTGGCGTTCCATGGCGGTCTCGAAGCCGGCCTGGTCGAGGCCTCGGCCCTGGCCGCGCAGGATGTCCTCGGTCAGGTCCTTGGGGAAACCGAAGGTGTCATAGAGCTTGAAGGCGACCGCGCCGTCCAGGGTCTCGCCCGCCGCAAGACCTGACGTGGCTTCCTCCAGCAGGATCAGGCCGCGTCCGAGGGTCCGTTTGAAACGGCCTTCCTCGTCGCGCAGCGTCTCGGTGATCAGCGCCTCGGCCCGGCGCAGTTCGGTGAAGGCCTCGCCCATCTTGCCGACCAGGGTCGGCACCAGGCGCCACAGCAGGGGCTCCTGGGCGCCCAACAGATGGGCATGGCGCATGCCGCGGCGCATGATGCGGCGCAGCACGTAGCCCCGGCCCTCGTTCGAGGGCGACACCCCGTCGGCGATCAGGAAGGCGCTGGCCCGCAGGTGGTCGGAAATGACCCGGTGGGAGACCGATTGCGGCCCGTCGGGGTCGATGCCCGTGATCTGCGCCGTGGTCTCGATGATCGAGCGCAGCAGGTCTGTTTGATAGTTGTCGTGGGTGCCCTGCAGGACCGCGGAGATGCGCTCCAGGCCCATCCCGGTGTCGATCGAGGGGCGCGGCAGCTCGACCCGCTGGTCCGCGGAGAGCTGCTCGTACTGCATGAAGACCAGATTCCAGATCTCGATGAAACGGTCGCCGTCTTCATCGGGACTGCCTGGCGGGCCGCCGGGGATCTTGTCGCCGTGGTCGAAGAAGATCTCGGAGCAGGGGCCGCAGGGCCCGGTATCGCCCATGGCCCAGAAATTATCCGAGGTCGCGATGCGAATGATGCGTTCGTCGGGAATCCCCGCCACCTTGCGCCAGATCGCCGCGGCCTGTTCGTCCTCGGCGTAGACCGTGACCACAAGCCGCTCGGCCGGCAGGCCGTACTCCTTGGTGACCAGGTTCCAGGCCAGTTCGATCGCCTGGTCCTTGAAGTAGTCGCCGAAGGAGAAGTTGCCCAGCATCTCGAAAAAGGTGTGGTGACGGGCGGTGTAACCGACATTTTCCAGATCGTTGTGCTTGCCGCCGGCACGCACGCATTTCTGCGAGGTCACGGCCCGGCTGTAGGGCCGCTGTTCGGCGCCGGTGAAGACATTCTTGAACTGCACCATGCCGGCATTGGTGAACAGCAGCGTCGGGTCGTTGCGCGGCACGAGCGACGACGAGGCGACGATATCGTGGCCGTTACGCTCGAAGTACTTGAGGAATGTCTGGCGAACATCGTTGCTGTTTATCATGACGACCGTGCTTGGGCCCGCGGGGCCGGTTGATCTGAATTTTGGAACAATTCCAAAGATAGTCCAAATACACTGTTATTCTAGGAGATAGTTCCCGATAACAGCCCAGGAAGAGGAGCAATCGCTGACATAACCCAAAGATCCCCCACCGGAGCCGCTCGTCACAGGCTATAGCGCTGGCCGGCCGCGCTGTCCACAAGCCGGCCGCCGGCCGGAAGAAATAGCGCAGAGTTGACTTGGCAGAAACAGGCCCGGTCTGTAAACGAGGGCAGCGACCGCAACCAGGCCGGGGCGAATCGACGAAGATGTGCGCCACGGCGACCCAAGGCTACAGGAGCGCAAGCCCGACAATGCAATCGATCGACCTCACCGCAAACGAACCCAGAGGCTTGGCCAGACTCCTGGCACCCCGACTCCTGGTATCCCGACTCCTGGCACCCCGATTCTTGGCACCCGGATTCTTGGCGACCCGCGTGCTTGCCGGCTTGACGGTCCTGGCCCTGATGGCCGGACTGCCGACGACCAGCCAGCAAGCCTGGGCTCAGCAAAGCGGCGAAGAAGGCGCGTCCAACGTCCAGATCTTCGGCGATTGGCACCTGCGCTGTCAGGTGGTCCCGGTGGCCGAAGCCCAGACGGTCGATGCCTGTGCTCTGTTCCAAAATTTGGTCAATCCCGAGGACCAGAAGCCGATCATGCAGGTCGCCGCCGGTTTTTGGGGGCCTGAGCGCAAGCGGGGGCTCATCCTCAAGCTGCCTCTGGGCGTGACACTGCCGGCCGGAATCGAGCTGCTGGTCGACGAACAGCCGAAGTCGAAGGCGCCTTTTGTGCAGTGCTTTCCCGATGGATGCCAGGCCCACGTCTTGATGGACGACGCCTTGGTTCAGGCCATGCAGGCGGGTATCAAGGCGAAGATCTCGTTTCGCAATCTGAACAATCGCCCCATGAGCATCGGATTTTCCCTGAAGGGTTTCACCAAGGGCTTCGCCCAGGCCAAATAGCCCCCTCGAGTCAGGCCGGACAGCCACGCCGTCAGGCAAGCGGCTTTCATTGGCGACACCCGGTCAAACTGGGCCCCAATCCGACCCGACTGGCCGTGACTGGAATCCTGTACCGCGGTATCGAGGGCCGCGGCTTCCGCTGCCGCGCGCCGTCGCGCCGGCGGGAATCCAAGTGGGGATGCTGACCGGCGCGTTCGGATGCCCCCCATCGCTCCCTTGGCACTTGTCGGACTGGGACTCCAACCGGGCTGGGATACCAACCGGACTGGGACACCAACCGGAGTGGGGCGCGCCAAGTGGGCTGGCCGGTTCACCGGGCCCGGTCTGCGGGGCCCGGTTTGCGGGACTCTATGAACCCTTCGCTCAGGACTGGTTTTCGGCCGCTCCGGGCAGGTTTTCGATTTCCTCGGTGGGACCCTCCAGCATGGCGCTGGCGACGAGGCCGGCATTCTCGCGGACCTTGTTCTCGATTTCTTGGGCGATCTCCGGATGGTCCTTCAAGAAGGTCTTGGCATTCTCCCGGCCTTGGCCGATGCGTTGGCTGCCGTAGGAGAACCAGGCGCCGGACTTGTCGATGATCGCGGCCTGGACGCCGAGATCGAGCAGTTCGCCGGTCTTGGAGATCCCGGCGCCATACATGATGTCGAACTCCACGACCCGGAAAGGCGGCGCCATCTTGTTCTTCACCACCTTGACCTTGGTCTGGTTGCCGGTCACCACGTCACGGTCCTTGATGGCCCCGATGCGGCGGATGTCGAGGCGCACCGACGAATAGAACTTCAGCGCGTTGCCGCCGGTCGTGGTCTCCGGGCTGCCGAACATCACGCCGATCTTCATGCGCAGCTGGTTGATGAAGATCACCAGGGTGTGCGAGCGCGAAATCGAGGCGGTGAGTTTGCGCAGGGCCTGGCTCATCAGGCGGGCCTGCAGGCCGGGCAGGGAGTCGCCCATGTCGCCCTCCAGTTCCGCTCGCGGCACCAGGGCGGCCACCGAATCGATCACCAACACGTCCAGGGCGCCCGAGCGCACCAGCGTGTCGACAATCTCCAGAGCCTGCTCGCCGGCGTCCGGCTGGGAGATCAGCAGTTCTTCGATGTTGACGCCCAGCTTGCGGGCATAGGCCGGGTCGAGGGCATGTTCGGCATCGATAAAAGCACAGGTGCCGCCGGCCTTTTGCGCTTCGGCCACCGCATGGAGCGCCAGGGTTGTCTTGCCGGAGCTTTCCGGTCCGAAGATCTCGACGATGCGGCCGCGCGGCAGGCCACCGATTCCCAAGGCGATATCGAGGCCAATCGAGCCGGTGGAGACCACCTCGACGTCGGCGACCGGATTTTCGCCGAGGCGCATGATCGAACCCTTGCCGAAGGCCCGTTCGATCTGGCCCAGGGCGGCATCGAGAGCTTTATGCTTGTCCACGTTGCTTCCTTCGATCACACGCAAATTGTTCTGTGACATGACTTGGTTCCCTTATGTCATAGGCCTACGGCCGCTGCAATGCTTGGCGTTTGTACCAATTTTGTTCTCATCGTACAACAAAAAAGAGGACCAAGTAGAGAACATTGTGAAAACCAATAGGGGATGGGGAAAATTGTCCTCTGATGTGGCTCGATTTAGGCTTCCAGCACTTCCTTGACCTTGGCGGCGAGCTGCTTGAGCGAGAAGGGCTTGGGCAAAAAATGCAGGGCGGCATCCTCGTCGAGGCTCTTGCGGAACGAGTCTTCGGTATAGCCCGAGATGAAGATGACCTTGATGTCAGGTGTATTCTGGCGAACGATTCGCACCAAACTGGGCCCGTCGAGGCGCGGCATCACCACGTCTGTGATGATCAGGTCGACGCCGGTGCCCTGGCCGTTGAGAACCTCGATGGCGCTTTCGCCCGAGTTGGCCTCGAGAACCTCATAGCCTTTGTTGCGCAGCGCCCGGGCGCCGAAGGACCGCACCGCATCTTCATCCTCGACCAGGAGCAGGGTGCCCTTGCCGGTCAGGTCGCGCTGGCTCTGGGTCTCGACGGTTGTTTCCGCCACCTCGGCCTTGTCGGCCTTGTCGTGCGGCAGGTAGATCGAAAAACAGGTCCCCTGACCGCGCCCCGATTCGACGAAGACGTAGCCGCCGGACTGCTTGACGATGCCATGAACCGTGGAGAGCCCGAGCCCGGTTCCCTCGCCGACCTGCTTGGTCGAGAAGAAGGGCTCGAAAATGCGATCGAGAACGTCCTGTGGCATGCCGCAGCCGGTGTCCTTCACCTCGACCAGGATGTAGTCGCCCGGCGGCATCGATTCGTCGCCGGACTTGCGCTGCCGCTTGACCTCCTCGTTGGCGGTTCGGATCGTCAGGGTGCCGCCGCCTTCCATGGCGTCACGGGCATTGACCGCCAGATTGATGATGACCTGTTCGAGTTGGCCCTGGTCGGCCCGCACCATGCCGAGGTCGCGCCCGTGAACCATTTCCAGTTCCAGGTTCTCGCCCATGAGACGGCGCAACAGATGCGCGAGCTCGGCCAGAATGTCGGTCAGATTGAGGCGCCGGGGCTGCAGGGTCTGTTGCCGAGAGAAAGCCAGTAGCTGGCGCACGAGGTTGGCCGCGCGATTGGCATTCTGCTTGACCTGCATGATGTCGGCGAAGGATTGATCGCCAGGCCGGTGGCGCAGCAACAGGAGGTCGGAAAAGCCGATCATCGCGGTCAGGAGGTTGTTGAAGTCGTGGGCGATGCCGCCGGCCAATTGACCGACCGCTTGCATCTTTTGCGACTGGGCGAACTGGACCTCGAGCTTCTTTTGCTCGGTGCTGTCGATGAAGTGGGCGATGAACCCGAGCAACTGTCCCGACGCGCCGGACATGCGGGTCATGTAGAGCGAACAGTTGGTATCCTTTTCGGGTCCGAACAGGACCTCGATCGGCCCTTCGCTCCGGCCCTCGGGTTGTTCCTGGCCACCGCCCAGGCGCTCGGTGGCCTGGAGCAGCGCCTGCCGGCTCTCCTCGTGCAGTAGCGCGACCAGCGGCTTCAGCTTCAGGGCCTCCACGTTGCTTTGGAGCAGATCGCAAAAGGCCGGGTTGCACTCGGTCACGGCGCCTTTGGCGTCGATCAGGGCAATGCCGACGGGTGCCTCCTCGAAGAAGCGCTCGAACCGCTGTTCCGAACGCTCCAGCGCCTCGGCCATGGCGCGCTCGCGGGTTAGATCGCGGACCACCGAGCGGGTCCGCAGGCTGACCCCGTCGTCGCCGCGCACGACTTCTTGGCTGACCGAGGCATTGAAGGTCCGCCCGTCGGCGGTTCTCAGCAACACCTCGCCACTGCGGATATTGCCCGCCGGGAAGGGGGAGTAGGGCGGCGTGCCTTTCGGCAGGGTCTCGGCCACCACGTCATGGAGATGCACGCTTCCGGCCTCGAGATTTTCATGCTCGACCGCCAGCCATTCGATCAGGGTGCGATTGACGAAGAGAAAACAGCCCTCTTCGTCGACCGAGTAGAATCCGATCGGCGCATGCTCAAGCAGATCGACGAAGCGGTCCTGTTCCTCGCGAATGACCTGCTCCACCTGACGGCGCGAGGTGATGTCGTCCACCGACCAATAGACCACGCCGGGATAGCCATCGACCGGATAGGCTGCCAGCAGGCGCCACTCGTGCAGACCGCTGTCCGGAACCGCGCCGCTGCCTGCCTCGTCGCTCTGGCGGGGCCGAACCCGCACTTCGATCTGCCCGGCCTGTCCGTTTTTGGCGTTGGTCCAGATCCGCTCGATCATATCGCGGACCTCGTCCTCGGTCTCGTCGACCTCGTCCATGATCAGGTCCGGCATGGCCCGGTCGGTCTCGCCGAAAGCCTTCTTGAACGCCGGATTGGCAAAGAGGACCCGTCCGTCCTCCGCCACCGCCTGCCTGGGACTTGGGACCGCGGAGAAGATCGCCTGGCCGAAGGCCCGATCCCGCCGGCCGCGAAAGAACGCGAAAAAGGCCCCGGCGAGACCGATGAGGGCAAAGACGAAGACGATCCAGGGGGCCGGCCCGAGGAAGTCCGCGGCCGGTGCCGCGAGCGCCGGGGCTGGCACAAGGATCAGCGCCGTCAGATAGGTGATCAGAATCTTGCGATTGCCTGCCCGGTTCGGCACCCAGGACAAGGAGGATAACTGGGTCATGGCCTTGGACATGATCCAAGGGCGACCGGCGCGGTATGTCGGGTTCGGGATAGCGGCATCACCACTTTGCTTTGCACCTGTCTATCGAGTCGATCAAGTCGGCCGAGTCGATCAAGTCGGCCGAGTCGATCCAGCCGGCGGTCGGGCGTCCGCGGCGCGTCCGGTCAGGTCGCCTGGCAAGCGAGCCGGTCGTTATCGAGAGCATAGGGTTTCCAAAGAAGTGACGAGGGGTTCATTCCAACACATTCGCGCTTGCGGCACTAGCGCTTGCGGCCCAAGCGCCGCTTGTTGCGACGTTGACCTTCCTCGCGCCGCTGGGTCGAGCGCAGCTTGCCGTGCAGGCGCATGACATAGCCGATGACCTGGGCCACGGCCTGATAGTGTTCCGGCGGGACTTCCTGGTCGATCTCCACCGACGCATAGAGCGCGCGCGCCAGGGGCGGGTTCTCGACGATGGGGACCTTGTTCTCGCGGCCGACTTCGCGAATGCGTTGTGCCATGTTGTCGACACCCTTGGCCAGGAGCCGGGGCGCTTCCATAGCGGCCTGATCGTAGCGCAGGGCGATCGCGTAGTGGGTCGGGTTGGTAATGATGACATCGGCGCTGGGCACCGCGGTCATCATCCGCTGTCGCGCCCGGTCGAAGCGGATTTGGGCCAAGCGCCGCTTGACCTTGGGGTCGCCGTCGGTCTGCTTTTGCTCGTCCTTGATTTCCTGTTTGGTCATGCGCAAGGACTTGGTGTGCTGGTAGCGCTGGAAGACGATGTCGGCCACGGTGATCAGAGTCAGCACGGCGAGAACCGTTACCACCACCTTCAGTGCGGTGGCCTGGAGCGCCAGGAGGAACTCGGGAATCTCCATGGTGATCATCGCGACCAGTTGATCGCGCTCGGGCCAGACCACCATGCAGACGATAATCGAGACGATCGAAATCTTGACGATGCCCTTGCCGAACTCGGCCAGGGAATTCATCGAGAACATC
>JAJFGK010000074.1 GCA_021776195.1 Kiloniellaceae bacterium
GAAAGGTGCATCGTCTGATCGTCTCGGCGTTCGGTCCGGGAAGGAAGCGTCGCGACAGCGATGCGGGCCATCGGTGAGCGGCGCTGACGCCCCCGGTCGGGCGCCGAGGCGACCCGCAGGGCGACTTGGCGAGGCTTTCGGACGGCAGACCGGGTCGCTCGTGATGCCCGGCATCATCTCGCTCCCCGTTCTTTGCCGAAAGCCTTGCCAAATCGTCATACGACGCACCCTTCTGTGATAGGCGGTACTAGTCTACCACCGAAGCCGGTCGATGGCTGCATCGGGTTGGCAGCCGCGCTGATCGCAGAGACGCTGGAGTTCCGCCGCATCGAACGCGCCGGCGTCGGTCAGCCCGAGCGCCTCGGCATGGATCCCGCCGGCCACGAAAAGCACCGACAGACCCGCCGCCCGCGCGCCGGCCACATCGGTGCGCAGGGAATCGCCGATCGCCAGCACCCCCGGTCCGGCGGTGAGGCCAAGCCTGCCCAGGCAGTCGCGGTAGATCGCCGGGTCGGGCTTGCCGTGGGACCGCACCTTGCCGCCCAACTCCTGATAGTGCGCCGCCAGGCTGCCGGCGCAGAGCTCGCGGCGGCCGCCCCTGATGACCTCTAGATCGGGGTTGGCGCAGATCAGGGGCAGGTCGAGCGCGCGCGCCTGGGCAAGATATTGCGCGTAGTGGTCAAGGGTGTGGTCGTTGTCGAGCGTCCCGGTCACGAGCAGGAAGTCGGCTTCGTCGAGAGTTTCGACGAATTGCAGGTCCAGACCTTCGCGCAGGCCGAGATCGCGAACCGGGCCAAGGTGGTGGCAGCGCCGGCCGAGGGCGGCATACCAGGGATCGTCGCGCGCCTGCAGGTGACGCCAGGTCGCCTCGCCCGACGACATCACCAGATCGCAAAGCGTCTCGGCTATGCCCAGTTCGGCGTTGCGGGCACGGACCGAGGCGGCCCGGCGCGGCGCGTTCGACAAGATGATGATGGTCTTGTCCGCGTCCCGCAGGGCCTCGAGGGCGACGACCGCCGCCGGATAGGCCTCGACGCCGTCGTGCATGACGCCCCAGAGGTCGACGATGAATGTCTCGTAGCGCGCCGCGATCTGCTCGAGACCGGTGAGGATGGGGAGCGTTGCCATGGCCCGTCCTTTGCCACAGGCCCGCGGCGCAGCCAAGCCCTCAGGGCCGGCACAGACCGGCGAGGTCGCGTGCCTATTCCATGAGCGCGCCGCAGAGCAGCCATGATCCCTTCGCGCTTGTCGCAACCGGGCGGCCCAACGATGTTCCGGGTACTTCATAACCCAAACAACTTGAGGAACGACCCGATGTCCGATGCCGCACAGCGCGCCACCCTGGTTCTGGAGCGCGACCCCGAAGAAGGCCTTTGGTTCCTGGTAGCCTATCTCGTGCACGATTCCGGCCGCCGCGAACGCAGGACCTTGACCCAGCACGCCACCCGCGACGAGGCCGCCGCCGCACTCGAGACGACCTGGAACGCCGCCTTCGGCCGCCGCCACGCCCAGGCCGCCTGACACCTCTACTCCCCCGGCAGTCCAAGAAGCAGCGCCGGCGCCCTGCCCGCCGGCGCTGGCTTTGCTTCGAGACTGAGGCTATAGCTTCCCTATGAGTGTCCTCTTTGTCATTCTCATGGTCGTCGCCATGCTTCTGACGCTTGGCGTGCTCTTCGCCGGCCTGTTGACCATGGGCCGCAGCGGGACCGAAAAGCGGGAGCGCTCGAACCAGCTCATGCGGTGGCGCATCCTGTTGCAGGGCCTGGCCATCATCCTCTTTGCATTGGCCATGCTGGTCCGCTAAAGCAGGGCCCGCCAGGGCCGAGGGGAGCGCCACGATGGTTCAGCTGACGAGGATCTATACCAGAGGCGGCGACAAGGGGAAGACCTCGCTCGGCAGCGGCAAGCGCGTCGCCAAACACGACCCGCGGGTCGCGGCCTATGGCACGGTGGACGAGACCAACGCCACGATCGGGCTGGTCCGTCTGAACGCCGATCCGGGCGCCCACCCTGGCTTGGACGAGATTCTCAACCGGATCCAGAACGATCTATTCGACCTCGGCGCCGACCTTTGCACGCCGCAGGACCCGGCTCCGGCCCACGAGGCGCTGCGTATCAGCGCGGCCCAGGTCGAACGGCTGGAGCGCGAGATCGACCTGATCAACGAGCGCCTGGCGCCGCTCAAGTCTTTCGTGCTGCCCGGCGGCTCCCCCGCGGCCGCCCATTTGCATCAGGCGCGCACCGTGGCGCGGCGCGCCGAGCGCGAAATCACCAGCCTCGCCGAGCAAGAGCCGGTCAACGCCGAGGCGGTGCGCTATATCAACCGCCTGTCGGACCTGCTTTTCGTCCTCGCCCGCGCGGCGAACGACGACGGTGCCAGCGATGTCCTCTGGGTCCCCGGCGCCAACCGGTAAGAGCCGCGCCGCCGCCGCCGGCAGGGACAGCCAATCCGATGGCCAGCACTGCCTTTTGCGAGTGCGAACAACTCGCATCAACTAACTGCAATTACTGGATAATTTTTACGGCTGTCAGGGTAGTCCCAAGCTCGGTCGGGGCGATTGACAGGGGTAGGCCTTCTGCCTATTGTGCGCCCGCACAAAAGCTCGGCGCGCACCGGTATTTTCAAGAATTGCGAGCAGAATTATCTGCGCGGGCCGAAACGGTTTTAACCTCCACTATCAGGGCTTCGAGAGCGGTCGATGAAACTTCTCATTCCAATCAAGCGCGTCATCGACGCCAACGTGAAGGTCCGCGTCAAGGCGGACAAGACCGGCGTCGAGTTGAACAACGTCAAGATGGCGATGAACCCCTTTTGCGAGATCGCGGTGGAAGAGGCCGTGCGCCTGCGCGAGGCCGGCACCGCCAGCGAGGTCATCGTGGTCTCGGCGGGCGCCCAGCAGTCCCAGGAGACACTGCGCACCGGCTTGGCCATGGGGGCGGACCGCGCGATCCTGGTCCTGACCGACGTGGCGCTGGAGCCGCTTGGCATCGCCAAGCTGCTGAAGGCCGTTGTCGAGCGCGAAGATCCCGGCCTGGTGATTATGGGCAAGCAGGCGATCGACGGCGACAACAACCAGACCGGCCAGATGCTGGCGGCGCTGCTGGGCTGGTCCCAGGGCACCTTCGCCTCGAAGGTCGAGGTCGCCGATGGCGGCGTCAACGTGACCCGCGAGGTCGACGGCGGCCTGGAGAACGTGAGGCTGAAGCTGCCCAGCGTGCTGACGGTCGATCTGCGCCTCAACGAGCCGCGCTACGCGTCGCTGCCGAACATAATGAAGGCCAAGAAGAAACCGCTCGAGACCTTCACCCCGGAGGACCTGGGCGTCGACGTAACGCCGCGCCTCGAGATCCTCGAGGTCAGTGAGCCCCCGGCCCGCAAGGCCGGCGTCAAGGTGGCCTCGGTCGCCGAGTTGGTGGACAAGCTTAAGAACGAAGCGAAGGTGATCTGATGAGCGTCCTGGTCCTCTGCGAACACGACAATCAGGCGGTTCGCTCCGCCACCCTCAACGCCGTCACCGCGGCCGGCGCCCTGGGCGGCGAGATTCACCTCCTGGTGGCCGGCTCGGGCTGTGCCGCCGTCGGCGAGGCCGCCGCCAAGATTGCCGGCGTCTCCAAGGTTCTGCTGGCCGATGCGGCGCTCTACGAGCACGATCTGGCGGAAAACCTCGCGCCCCTGCTGGTGCAGCTGGCTGGCGGCTACAGCCACCTGGTGGCGGCGGCGACGACCTACGGCAAGAACGCCATGCCGCGCGCCGCGGCCCTGCTTGATGTGCAGCAGATCTCCGACATCAGCGCGGTGGAAGGCCCCGACACCTTCGTGCGCCCGATCTATGCCGGCAACGCCATGGCCAAGGTGCGCAGCGGCGACGCCATCAAGGTCATCACCGTGCGCGGCACGGCCTTCGAACCGGCGGCGGCCGAGGGCGGTAGCGCCGCGGTCGAGGCGGTGGCGGCGACCGACGACGCCGGGCTGTCGAGTTTCGTCGGGCACGACCTGACGGTCTCCGAGCGTCCGGAGCTGACCTCGGCCGGGATCGTCATCTCCGGCGGCCGCGGCATGCAGGCAGGCGAGAACTTTGCCATGCTCGAGCGTGTCGCCGACAAGCTGGGCGCCGCGGTGGGGGCCTCGCGCGCGGCGTTCGACGCCGGCTTCGTGCCGAACGACTACCAAGTCGGCCAGACCGGCAAGGTGGTGGCGCCCAATCTCTACATCGCCGTTGGGATCTCGGGCGCGATCCAGCATCTCGCCGGCATGAAGGATTCGAAAGTGATCGTGGCGATCAACAAGGACGAAGAGGCGCCGATCTTCCAGGTCGCCGACTACGGCCTGGTGGCCGACCTGTTCCAGGCGGTGCCGGAACTGGACGCCCTTCTCGAAGATTAGCAGCCGGCCCCGCCGGCGGATTGGGACCATGACCAAGCAAGACCAGTTGCCTTACCCTGAGATCAAGACGGTCGGCGTGATCGGCGCCGGCCAGATGGGGTCGGGAATCGCCCAGGTCTGCGCGGCCGCCGGCTATCAGGTCCGCCTCTCGGACATCAGCCAGGAGCTCCTGGATCAGGCCGTCGCGGGAATCGCGAAAAACTTCGAGCGCCTCGAAAAACGCGACCGGATCGAGCCCGGAATCAAGGAAAAAGCGCTCGCCGGCATCAGCACCGGCACCGGCCTCGAACAGTTCCGCGGCTGCGATCTGGTGATCGAGGCGGCCACCGAGAACGAAGAGCTGAAGCGCGAGATCTTCAAGGCGCTCTGGCCGCTGTTGGGGCCCGAGACCCTGCTTTGCTCCAACACCTCGTCGATCTCGATCACCCGTCTGGCGGCCAACACCGACCGTCCCGGGCGCTTCATGGGCATGCACTTCATGAACCCGGTGCCGCTGATGCAGCTGGTCGAGCTGATCCGCGGTATCGCCACCGAGGAAGAGACCTTCAATGCGGTCCGCGACTTCGCCGAGAAGCTCGGCAAGACCACGGCCACGGCGGAGGATTTTCCGGCCTTTATCGTGAACCGCATTCTGCTGCCAATGATTAACGAGGCGGTCTACACGCTCTATGAGGGCGTCGGCACGGTGCGCTCCATCGACACCGCCATGCGCCTGGGCGCCAACCATCCCATGGGCCCGCTGGAGCTGGCCGACTTTATCGGCCTGGACACCTGTCTGGCCGTCATGCACGTGCTCTACGACGGCCTCGCCGACAGCAAGTACCGACCCTGTCCCCTGCTGGTGAAGTATGTCGAGGCCGGCTGGATCGGGCGCAAGGCCGGGCGCGGCTTCTACGACTATTCAGGCGACGAGCCGGTCCCCACCCGCTAAGCGCCGCCCCACCCGCTAGAGCCCTTCTTTGTTACATGGAACCATTTGATGGGTCATAGGCGATCACTCGGGAAGGCGCGCTGTGCGGCGCGATGCCCCCGGTCTTGGAGATTGGGCATCGGGCAAGCAGCGGAACGCACTCCCATTGGGAGAGGGGGTTCGTCTAGGACCCACCGAAGGCCGGGTTCTTTTGCCTTCTGGCCGCGTTCCGCTTCTCGACCGATGCTCGGCATCGCTCTTCGTAGCGCGCCTTGCCAGAAGACAAAGTAATCCCGGTCAAATGCTTCCTTGTAACAAAGAAGGGCTCTAGTCGCTGGCGTCCTGACCCGGCTTGTCCTGAGCCGCTCTTTTCTTCTTGGCCTGCATGATCTTTCCAATGCGGCAGCCGCAATCGGCCGGACTTGCCTCGCCGCCCGCGGTTGCCTGCGGGTTCTGGTCGCCGCCGCCATGCGGCAGGACGCTGCGGATCAGAGCCAGGGCATCGCGCTCGTCCCACTCCGCCGGCCCCGCCATAGCCCCGACCATATGGCCTTCGGGGTCGATCAGATAGGTGGTGGGCAGGCCCGGCACGACAAAGCTTTGCGCGACGCGACTGCGCGGATCGAGGCCGATTGTCATGGCCTCGAGGCCGAGACGGGCGACGAAGGGCCGGACCTTGTCGCCGCCGCCGCGGTCGGTCGAGATCGCCAGGACCACCAGGCCTTCCGGGCCCAGGGTCTCCTGAAGCCGCTCCAGCGACGGCATCTCGCGGATGCAGGGCGCACACCAGGTTGCCCAGAAGTTCAGTAGCACATAGCGATCACGGAAAACCCCGAGGTCGATCCAGCGACCGGCCACGTCCTGGAGCAGGAATCCCGGCGCCTCGACCGGAGGCTCGAAAGTGACCATGCGGAAGCCGTGTAGTTCCGACCCATGGCCATCTCCCGCCCGTGGAACCAAGCCCACCAGAATCACGATGGTCAGGGTACTCAGGACGGCGCGAAAGCGAACCCAAAGCAGAGCAGCCCGGCGCAGGTCTCCGAGAGAATAATCAAGTCGACCGAGACGCTGGGTCAGGACAGCCCCGCCTCGATGCAGGCGGAGTATTTCTGTCCGCAGATGCAGTCGTAACAGGTCTGCTTCTCCGGAGCGTTGGCGAAGAAAAAGTCATTGCCGTGACCGCAGTAGTGCTGCTCGGTCGCCGCGCCCGGCAGCGCACCGAAGAGATAGAACGCTGGCGAGGGAACCGACTCAGTGCCCGCGGGCCGCGCCGGTTTCTGGGCCACTTCCTTACCCTTCTTGAGGAAGCTGGTTTTTTCCGAGGTAAAGCCGAGAACTTCATAGGAGCCCCAGGCGCCGCCCTTGTAGGCGGCTGGCAGCTCTACCGTGAAGTCGCTGCTGCCGCCTTTGTCGAGCCATCCGACCGGACCCAAATAGGCTGACTTTTGGTTCACGGTATCGTGGATCCAGGCGAACACGGCCTTGTGGCC
>JAJFGK010000075.1 GCA_021776195.1 Kiloniellaceae bacterium
TCGATGAAGTTGAAGGCCGAAAAGCGCGGCGACCGCTATGTCCTGAACGGGACCAAGATGTGGATTACCAACTGCGACGAGGCCAATGTCCTGGTGGTCTATGCCAAGACCGACCCGGCGGCGGGCTCGCGCGGCATCAGCACATTCCTGGTGGAGAAGGGTTTCGCCGGATTTTCGATCGGCCAGAAGCTCGACAAGCTCGGCATGCGCGGGTCGCCGACCGGCGAGCTTCGGTTCGACGACTGCGAGGTGCCGGCGGAAAATCTGCTGGGCGAGGAGGGCCGGGGCGTCAACGTGCTGATGAGCGGCTTGGACTACGAACGCGTGGTGCTGGCGGCGGGACCGCTGGGCATCATGCAGGCGGCGATGGACCTGATCGTTCCCTATGTCCATCAGCGCGAGCAGTTCGGCCAGCCGATCGGCGAGTTTCAACTGATGCAGGGCAAGCTCGCCGACCTCTACACCACGATGAACGCGGCCAAGGCCTACGTCTACACCGTGGCCAAGGCCTGCGATCGCGGCGAGACGACGCGCAAGGATGCCGCCGGCGCGATTCTCTATGCCGCCGAGAAGGCGACCTGGATGGCTCTGGAGGCCATTCAATGCCTGGGCGGCACCGGCTACATCAACGATACCCCGACCGGTCGCCTGCTGCGCGACGCCAAGCTCTATGAGATCGGCGCCGGCACGTCGGAAATCCGGCGCATGCTGATTGGCCGCGAACTTTTCAAGGAAACCGCATAGGAGAGACTGCTTATGTCCGGTGAGGTCGAGGTCGGCGACGACATCCTCGAGGCGCTACGTGGCATCTCCGCGGCCACGGTCTCGATGCAGTTGATCAAACGCGGCATCCGCCGCTGCGCCATGGTCGGGCCGCGTCCCTTCCTGGGCTGGTCGGGCCAGCGCATCGTCGGTCCGGCCTATACCATGCGGTTCCTGCCGATGCGTGAAGACCTGTCCAGCCTCGAGGGTTACGCAAAGCCGGGGTCGATCCGCGATGCCATCGAAGCCATGCCGGCGGGCCAAGTGGTGGTCATGGCGACCCGCGGCGAGCAGGGCTGTGGCACTCTGGGCGATATTCTGGCGACACGCCTTAAAAGGCGCGGCGCCCAGGCTGTCGTCTCCGATGGGCCGATGCGCGACGTCGAGGGCATCGACCCGCTGGGCTTGCCGGTCTTCTGCAGCGGCGCGGCGGCGCTGCCCTCGATCGCCAGGCATTGGTTCGCCGACTGGCAGTTGCCGGTCGCCTGCGGTGGGGTCACGGTGATCCCCGGCGATATCATTGTCGCCGACCGCGACGGGGCCGTGGTGCTGCCACGGGCCCTGGCCGCCGAGGTCGCCGAGGCGGCGCCCGGCCAGGAGCACTTCGAGTCCTTTGCCCTGGCCAAGGTGGCGGCGGGGGCATCGGTGGCTGGACTCTATCCGCCGAACGCGGAGACGCAGCAGGAATATGAACGTTGGCGCGAGGCCGGCGAACCGCCAATCGAGTAGGCGCGGTCTTGCAATTCGGGACCGCATGTGAGAAGTCCGGCGCCCTTGCTCCGTGGGGGCGAGCGGCGATGGGGCCAGGGTGACTTACCCGGTCTCGCGGCGGGTTTTCAGGTCGAGTGCCGCCTGGTCGCGAGGCCTTCGGGCATCGTCAGCAGTGAAACCAAAAGGGGATCAAAGTGGCGAGCGTATTGATTACCGGAGCCAACCGGGGGATCGGGCTGGCGCTGGCACAAGGCTATGCCCGCGATGGCTGGATGGTTCATGCCTGCTGCCGTCATCCGGACAAGTCCAAGAAATTGAAGGCCATTGGCGGGAACCTCACCTGTCACCGTCTTGACGTCACCGACGCGTTGCAGGTGGCCGGCCTGGCCCGTGGCCTGCGCGACGAAGCGATCGATGTCCTGATCAACAACGCGGGCATATCCGGGCCTTCGTCGGATTTCGGGAAGACCGACTACGAGGCCTGGGCCGAGGTTTTCGCCGTCAACACGATGGCGCCGATGCGGCTGGCGGAGCAGTTCGCGGATCATCTGGCGCGCAGCGACCGCAAGGTGCTGGCCAACATCTCCAGCCGTCTCGGTTCGCTGACGGCCAACGATGACGGCGGGCGCTACCTCTACCGGTCTTCGAAGGGCGCGCTCAACATGGTGGGAAAATCGCTGTCCATCGATCTGGCCGACCGCGGCATCGTTGTCCTGCAATTGCATCCCGGTTGGGTTCGGACCGACATGGGGGGCGAGGAGGCGCCGGTGTCGTCCACGGAAGCGGCCGCCGGCCTGCGCGGTGTCATCGCCGGGGCGACCGTCGCCGAGACTGGCCGGTTCTTCAATTACGATGGCGCCGAGATCCCCTGGTAGCGAACGGGAGTGCATCCCGATGGAGCTGAGCGAAGAACATCGATTGGTCCAGGAGGCCGCGCGCGACTTCGCGCGCAATGAACTGGCGCCGCATTCCGCGGACTGGGACCGTGCCGGCGCCATCCCCAAAGAGATTCGCAAGGCCATGGGCGAGATGGGCTTCATGGGCATGCTGGTGCCCCCTGAGTTCGGCGGGGCCGGGCTCGACTATGTCGGCTATGTCCTGGCCGTCATCGAGGTGGCGGCGGGGGACGGCGCCTGTTCGACCATCATGGCGGTGCACAATTCGGTCGCCTGCATGCCGTTGCTGCGCTTCGGCAGCGCCGAACAGAAGGACCGCTTTCTCAAGCCCATGTCCACCGGGGCGCTGCTTGGCGCCTTCTGCCTGACCGAGCCCGGCGTCGGCTCCGATGCCGGCGGGATCAAGACCCGGGCGCGGCGCGAGGGCAACCGCTTTGTGCTGAATGGGGTGAAGCAGTTTATCACCTCGGGCAGTTCCGCGGATCTCGCCATCGTCTTTGCGGTCACTGATCCGGCGCGCGGCAAGAAGGGGATCTCCGCCTTTCTGGTGCCGACCGATACCCCAGGCTACAGCGTGGCCACGGTGGAAAAGAAGATGGGCCAACGGGCCTCCGATACCTGTCAGATCGTGCTGGAGAACCTGATCTTGACCCCCGACCTGCTGCTCGGGGAAGAGGGCGAGGGCTACCGGATCGCGCTCGCCAACCTTGAGGGCGGGCGGGTCGGTGTCGCGGCCCAGGCGCTGGGCATGGCCCGTGCGGCCTATGAGGCGGCCCTGGCCTATGCCAAGGAACGCGAAACTTTTGGCAAGGCGATCATCGATCATCAGGCCATAGGCTTTCGGCTCGCCGATATGGCGACGCAGTTGAAGGCCGCCGAACTTCTCGTGCTCGAGGCGGCACGCCTGAAGGATACCGGGGCCGACTGCATGACCGCCGCGTCGATGGCCAAGCTTTTTGCCACGGAAATGGCGGAAAAGGTCGCCTCCGACGCCATTCAGATCCACGGCGGCTATGGCTATTTGGCCGACTATCCGGTCGAGCAGATCTACCGCGACGTCCGGGCCTGCCAGATTTACGAGGGCACATCCGAGGTGCAGCGAATGGTGATCTGCCGAAGCCTGGCCAAAGCCTGATCGACGGTCATGGGAGGTCGAATCCGCCGATTTTTGTCGGTGAGAGCCTGTTTTTGGAGGCCCGGTTGGCTCGAGCGGTTGAATGACAGGTTAAAAAAGCGTGGATGGTAAGCCCTTAAATTTCAACTGATTCTCGCCTCAAATGCTTGCCAGGGAACGCAAAACTCGCTATACCGGCCTCTGTTGTGCCCGACTCGGTGTCGTGTCGGGTCGATTTGTCCCCTGCAGGGGTCATGTCATCTGGGGGAGCCAAGATGAATTTCAAGAGTCTAGTGATTGCGTCGGTGTTCGCCGCGACGGCGAGCTTGGTGTCGATGCCGGCAAGCGCCTTGGTGTTCAATGCCGACCATAACAATGTGTTCGTGGCGCCCTTCGGCTCGCTCTTCGACACCCGTACGGAAGATCAGGCGGCGCTCGATGCCACCGGGTCGACGGCTTTCAACATGGCGTTGAACGAGGGCTATATCGAGCTCTCCGACGACCGCAGCGATGCCTGGACCGAACCCAACTGGGACTTCAACGACGGCGAGCTCTTCAAATGGAAGGCCCGTTCCGCCGCGCGTAACGTCAACGTCCTGGCCGAGAACTCCAAGGACCGCGATCTCAGCGACGCCCAGCGCGCCGAGTTTGATGCGGCCGCCGAGCGCATGCACCGCGCCTTCGAGCGGGGTGGCCGTTTCGAGGCTCCCAAGGACGCGGCGACCGCCCAGGTCAAATACGACTGCTGGATGGAAGCGGCCGAAGAAGGTCGTGCGGACGACGCGGCGGCCTGCAAGCAGGCCTTTGAAGATGCCATGAACGAGGTCGAGCACTTTGCCAACTATCAGTTGACCGAGGTGGTCTACTTCGAGCGCGAGCAGGCCGCGGCAGCGCCAGCGCCGCGTTCCTTCTTGGTTTACTTCGACTTCGACAAGTCCGACATTCGCCCCGAGGGCGACCGGATCATCGCCGAGGTTATCGAAGTCGCCAGTGCCGACGAGAGCCTGACCATCAAGGTGGTGGGCCATGCCGATACCTCCGGCGCGGTCGACTACAATCAGGCGCTTTCCGAGCGGCGCACCAACGGCGTCATCGGCGCCCTGATCGACGGCGGCGTCAATCGTGCCCGCATCGTCGGCGAGGGTGTCGGCGAGACCGCTCCGCTGGTTTCGACCGGCGACGGTGTCCGCGAGCAGGGCAACCGCGTCGCGGAGATCGATCTCTTCTGATCCTTCCCACGACCACAACGTTTTGAAGACCCCCGCGCCCTCGGCGCGGGGGTTTTTCTTTGCTATAACCGCGCCCTAGGGCACTTCTGGCGCAACCTTACGAGTGCAGCCCCATGAAATGGTCGGACGAGGGAATAGTTCTCGGCGCCAAGGCGCACGGCGAAGCCGCGCTCGTGGTCCAGCTGCTGACCCGCGAGCACGGACGCCACGCGGGCCTGGTTCACGGCGGGCAATCGTCGCGCGCGAGGGCGCTCTACCAGCCGGGTAATCGCGTCACCGCCGATTGGAGCGCCCGCCTAGCCGATCATCTCGGCTCCTTTCGCTGCGAATTGCTCGAAAGCACAGGCGCGCGACTTCTGGACGCGGGCGACCGCTTAACCGCCTTGAGCGCCGCGGCGGCCGTGCTGAACGCGGTGCTGCCCGAACGCGAACCCCACCCGGCCTGCTTCGAAGGCTTCCTGGCCCTGCTGGCGGCGCTTGAAGGGGAGCACTGGGGCGAGGTCATGACGGGCTGGGAACTGGCCCTCTTGACCGAGCTCGGATTCGGTCTCGACCTCAAGCACTGCGCGGCCGGCGGCGACGCAAGTCAGTTGATCTATGTGAGCCCGAAATCGGGACGCGCGGTTTCGCGCGACGCCGGTGAGCCCTACAAGGACCGCCTGCTGCTCCTGCCGGGATTCCTTGTCGGGCGCGGCGGCGGGGGCGCCGAAGAGGTGGCCCAAGGTCTTCGCCTCACCGGCCATTTCCTCGCCAAGTACCTGTTTCATCCCCACGACAAGGACCTGCCGGCGGCGCGGGTCCGCCTGGCCGAGCGCCTGAGAGTGTCCTGATTCCCTGCTTGTCTGGCTGTCCGGCCGCGTCCGACCGTGATAGGGTCGCCGTGGCTGTCCGCAGTTGGGAGAAGTGACCGAATGACATCGCCGAACGCCGCCGCCAGAAGGCCTGATGGATCAGCGCCAAGCTCGGAATCGCACCGGGTAATCAGCCATGAGCAGCTCGACGCGCTCTATGGCGAGCCGGTGCCGCGGTCCATCACCAAGGAAATCGACTACATCTCGGCGCACTACGCGGCCTTCATCGAAAAGGCGCCCTTTGTGATCGTCGCCACCAGCGGCCCCGAGGGTCTGGACTGCTCGCCCCGGGGCGATCCGCCGGGCTTCGTGCGGGTGGTCGATGAAAAAACCGTGATGATCCCCGATCGCCGCGGCAACGGCCGCATCGATTCGCTGCGCAATCTGATCGAGGACCCGCGCATCTCGCTCCTGTTCCTGATCCCCGGCGTCGGCGAGACCCTGCGGATCAACGGGCGGGCTGAAATCGTCGTCGATCCCCTGCTCTGCGAATCCTTCACGATGCAGCGCAAGGTGCCCAAAAGCGTGCTGGTGGTGACGGCCGAGCGCGTCTACTTCCAATGCCCCAAGGCCCTGGCGCGGTCGCGGCTGTGGAGCGCGGAAGCGCAGATCGAACGCTCCGAGCTGCCGAGCACCGGCGAGATGATCGAGGCCCTGTCGCAGGACGATTTCGATGGTGCTGCCTACGACCGCGGCTATCCCGAGCATATGAAGAAGTCGATCTATTGAAGCCCAAGGCCTGAGAGGGGCGAGTAGGACAGGGAGGGACGGTCCAATGAGCGACTACTACGATCTGGGACGCCACGGCCGTCCCGTGTCGACGACCTCCGCCGAGGCGCAGCGCTGGTTCGATCGCGGTCTGGTCTGGTGTTACGGTTTCAACCATGAGGAATCGGTGCGTTGTTTCGAGCAGGCCGCCGCCCTCGATCCCGACTGTGCCATGGCCCAGTGGGGCATCGCCTATGCCGTCGGCCCGAACTACAACCTGCCCTGGGAAGCCTTCGACGAGGTCGGTCGGGCGGAGACTCTGGGGCGGGCCTATGAGGCGACAAAGCGCGCTCTTGCCCTGGCCCCGGCCGCTTCCGCGGTCGAGCGGGGCCTGATCGAGTCCCTGGCCTTTCGTTACCCCACGGCGGTTCCGGACCCCGAAGCCGGCGAGAACTGCGATATCTGGAACGACGCCTACGCCGACGCCATGCGCGAGGTCCACCGCAGGTTCCCCGACGACTGGGACGTCGCGGCGCTGTTCGCCGAGGCATTGATGAATCGCACGCCCTGGGCGCTCTGGAACCTGCAGACCGGCGAGCCGGCCGAAGGCGCCGACACCCTGGAGGCCATGACCGTGCTCGAGACGGCGTTGCGCCAGGTCGAGGAGACCGGCGCCGATCCCCACCCGGGACTGCTGCACATGCACATCCATCTGATGGAAATGTCGCCCCATCCCGAGCGCGCCCTGCGCAGCGCCGACGCCCTGCGCGGCCTGGTGCCCGACGCCGGCCACCTGCAGCACATGCCGACCCACATCGACGTGCTTTGCGGGCTCTACAGCAACGTCGTGACCTCGAACTCAGAGGCGATCGTCGCCGACCGCAAGTTCCTCAAGCGCCAGGGCGCCTTGAACTTCTACTCGCTCTATCGCTGCCACGACTATCACTTCAAGCTCTATGGCGCGATGTTCCTCGGCCAGATGAAGCCGGCCCTGGAGGCCGCCGATGAGATGATCGAGACCCTGCCCGAGGAACTTCTGCGGGTGACGGTGCCGCCCATGGCCGATTGGGCCGAGGGCTTTGTCCCGATGAAGCTGCATGTCCTGATTCGCTTCGGGCGCTGGCGCGAGATCCTCGACCAGCCCCTGCCGGCGGACCAAGAGCTCTATTGCGCCACCACGGCGATGCTGCACTACGCCAAGGGTGTCGCGCTGGCGGCCAGCGGCCAGGTCGCCCCGGCCGAGGAACAGCAGGCGCTCTTCGCGGCCGCCCTGGCACGGGTGCCCGAGAGCCGCATGGTCTTCAACAATAGCTGCCGGGATATTTTGGCGGTTGCCGACGCGATGCTGGCCGGCGAGATCGAGTATCGCAAGGCCAACCACGAGGCCGCCTTCGCGCATCTGCGCCGGGCGGTCGAGCTTGACGATTCGTTGCCCTACGACGAGCCCTGGGCCTGGATGCAGCCGGCCCGCCATGCCCTGGGGGCGCTGCTGCTGGAGCAGAACCGGGTGGAGGAGGCCGAGGCGGTCTACCGCGCCGATCTGGGCTTCGACGACACCCTGAGCCGGCCCTCGCAGCATCCCGAGAACGTCTGGTCCCTGCACGGCTACCTGGAATGCCTGAACCGCCTGGGCAAGACCGCCGAGGCGACCATGATCGCGCCGCGTCTGGAACTGGCCCAGGCCCGTGCCGACGTGCCGATCCAGGCCTCCTGCTACTGCCGTATGCAGCGGGCCTCGTGAATAGGGGCGGGTAGTCGGGGACGCAGAGCTATTTCCCCTCGCCCCCCGCTGGCTAGCTACTTCTGCGCCTTGGCCCAGCTATCGCGGAGGGTGGCGGTGCGGTTGAAGACCGGGCGTTCAGTGCTGCCGTCGGGGTCCGGCGCGAAATAGCCCAGGCGCTCGAACTGCACCGCCTCGCCGGTGTTGCGGCCGGCCAGGCTGGGCTCCAGCTTGGCGTCGCCGATGATCTCCAGGGACCGCGGGTTGAGGTCGGCCAGATAGTCGGCCCCCGCGCTGCCCGGCTCCTCGCTCTGGAAGAGGTGGTCGTAGAGGCGCACCTCGGCCTCGACGGCATGGGCGGCGGAGACCCAGTGCAGCGTCGCCTTGACCTTGCGGCCGTCGGGGGCGTTGCCGCCCCGGGTCTCGGGATCGTAGGTGCAGCGCAGCTCGACCACCTCGCCGGCGGCGTCCTTCACCACGTCGCGGCAGGTCAGGAAGTAGGCGTAGCGCAGCCTGACCTCGCGCCCGGGGGCGAGGCGGAAGAACTTCTTGGGCGGGTCCTCCATGAAGTCCTCGCGCTCGATCCAGAGCTCCCGCGAAAAGGGCACCTGGCGGCTGCCCGCGCCCTCGTCGTTGGGATTGTTCACCGCTTCCAGGGTTTCTTCCTGGCCTTCGGGATAGTTCTCGATCACCACCTTCAGGGGCCGCAGCACCGCCATGCGGCGCTCGGCGCTGCCGTTCAACAGCTCGCGGATGCAGGCCTCGAGCAGTTGAACCTGGACCACGTTGTGGCTCTTGGCGACACCGATGCGCTGGGCGAAGTCGCGCAGCGCCGCCGCCGGCACGCCGCGCCGCCGGAGGCCGCGTATGGTCGGCATGCGCGGGTCGTCCCAACCCGAGACGTGGCCGTCCTCGACCAGTTGGATGAGCCGGCGCTTGGACAGCACCGTGTAGGTCAGGTTGAGACGGGCGAACTCGTACTGCCGGGGCCGGCTGGGGACCGGCAAATTCTCGATCAGCCAGTCGTAGAGCGGCCGGTGGTCCTCGAACTCGGTGGTGCAGATCGAATGGGTGACGTGCTCGATGGCATCGGACTGGCCGTGGGCGTAATCGTAGGTCGGGTAGATGCACCAGGCATCGCCGGTGCGCGGGTGGTGGGCGTGCAGGATGCGGTAGAGCACCGGGTCGCGCAGGTTGATGTTGCCCGAGGCCATGTCGATCCTGGCTCGCAGCACCCGGGCGCCCTCGGGAAACTCGCCGGCCCGCATGCGGCGGAACAGGTCCAGGCTCTCCGCCGGGCTGCGTCCGCGGAACGGGGAGTCGCGGCCCGGCTCGGTCAGGGTGCCGCGATGCGCCCGCATCTCCTCGGGCGAGAGGTCGTCGACGTAGGCCAGACCCTCGCCGATCAAGTGCTCGGCCCAGCCATATAGCTGCTCGAAATAGTCCGAGGCAAAGCGCAGGTGCTCGCCCCAGTCGAAGCCGAGCCAGCGCACGTCGTCCTGGATCGCGTCGATGTACTCGACCTCTTCCTTGGTCGGGTTGGTGTCGTCGAAGCGCAGGGTGCAGTGGCCGCCGAACTCCTGGGCGACGCCGAAGTTCAGGCAGACCGACTTGGCGTGGCCGATATGGAGGTAGCCGTTGGGCTCCGGCGGAAAGCGCGTGACCACCTCGCTCGCCCGCCCGGCATCGAGATCGCCCTGGACGATGTCGCGAATGAAGTCGCGCGGCGCGGCGTCGGTGTCGTTCTCGGCGGTCGTCATGGCGTGGCCCTGATGAAGACTGTGGCTCGGGGCCACTCTCTGCCAGAATTCCGGGGCAGAGCCAACTCCCCTTGTGGCGTGGCGACAAGCGGCACGACCCGGATCGCCTGATCCGAGGTCGGACCCGGGTCCGGCCCTGGTCGAGGGTTGTGTCTTGCGGTGGCCCGACGCAACTGCTGCAATCGTCCCTTCAAGTGGTCCTTGGTGGCCGGTCCGACGACCAGACAAGGGGATATCAACCCATGCTCCGCTCAACTGTCGCCCTTCTTGCTCTCCTGACCGCAATCCAGTCCGCCAGCGCCGCTGACATTCACGCCACCCGGCACTATGACCTGCGCGTCGTGACCGTGGCCGAGGGCCTGGAGCACCCCTGGGGCCTGGCCTTCCTGCCCGACGGCACGATGATCGTGACCGAGCGCGAGGGCCGGGTCCGCCTCGTCGCGCCGGACGAAAAACTGTCCGCGCCGTTGGCGGGCCTGCCCAAAGTCTACGCGAGCGGCCAGGGCGGCATGCTGGATGTCGCCCTCGATCCCGACTTCGCGGGCAATAACCTGGTCTACCTTTCCTATGCCGAGCCGGGACCCGGCGGGGCCGGCACCGCCGTGGCCCGGGCGCGCCTCGACCGGGCGGGCCACCGGCTGGAGGAACTGACGGTTCTCTTCCGTCAGCTGCCCAAGAGTTCCGGTGGGCGTCATTTCGGCGGGCGCCTGGTCTTCGCGCGCGACGGCCGGCTTTTCGTCACGGTCGGCGATCGCGGCGAGCGCGAACGGGTCCAGGACCCCTCGGTAAATCGTGGCCAGGTGGTGCGGATCGAAACCGATGGTGCGATCCCCCCGGACAACCCCTTTGTCGGTCAGGCGGGTTTCCGGCCCGAGATCTGGTCATACGGCCATCGCAACCCCCAGGGCGCGGCGCTGCACCCGGAGACCGGCGAGCTCTGGCTCCACGAGCACGGCGCGCGCGGCGGCGACGAGGTCAACGTCGCCCGGCCCGGACGCAACTACGGCTGGCCGGTCATCGCCTATGGGCGGCACTATTCCGGCGCCAAGATCGGCGTCGGGACCGAAAAGGCGGGGATGGAACAGCCGCTCCACTACTGGGACCCCTCCATCGCACCCTCGGGCATGGCCTTCTACACCGGCAACGTCTTCCCCCTGTGGCGCGGCAATCTGCTGGTCGGTGCCTTGGGGTTCGAGCTGGTCGCCCGGCTGGTGCTGGAGGGCGAGAAGGTGGTCGAGGAGGAGCGCATCCTGGCGGACCTCGACGAGCGCATCCGGGACGTCCGCCAGGGTCCCGACGGCTATCTCTACCTGCTGACCGACGACGACGACGGCCGCATCCTGCGCCTCGAGCCGGCCGAGCGCTGAGGAATGTGATCAAATTAGGCTGGACTCGCGACGGTTGGCCGCCTGTGATATATCCGAAAGCAACTGTGAGTGGTTGTCTGAGTAGTAGCACGTGAGGCAAGGGTCTACCTGATTGTGTGGGGAAGGTCGGTGCAGGTTCTCTTTGAAGAGGATTGGCCAATACTATGCTAAGCGCGTCGGGAGAATGTTTTTATGTTTAAAATATTTGTTTCAAAGAAGGAAGACGATCAATTGGTTGCCAAAAGAATGCGGCAGGAGTTGGAGCCATATCTGGGAAATGACGTTGAAATTACTATGTCTCAGGACATTCCAGTAGGGGAGCTTTGGAAGGACTGGATTAAGAAAGAGCTGAGGCAAACCGATCTGCTCCTCTTTTTGATCACCGACCTGAATAAAGCTCTGGATTGGTGCGCTTTCGAGGTCGGCATGTTTACACCACTCTCTGATCGTGAGCCCAAGCCGATAGTTTGCATTTACCCTGCAGGCCAAGAAGCGCCGAGTCAGATCCGTGATGTTCAGGGAGTCGAGTGCGAACCCGAGCAGATAAAGGGCTTTCTGAAGGATCTTTTTGGAGGTGTGCTCCTGGGGGAATCGATCAACAGGAAGGTGGCAGAAGACGACAATCTGTTGCTGGAGATTGCGGAAAACCTGGCAAGAATTCTGACGCCTGATAACATATCTGAAACCGAGCGTGTGTATTACACTAGATACATTTCATTCAGTTTCCAGACCGACAAATTGACCGAGATTCCAGATGTTTGCGAAATTTCGGGTGACGAACTTTCTCTGGAGGTGTTCAAACTCGACAAAGCTCGCCCTGGCGGGAAACCTTGGACATGGAAGCTATTCAGGCCCTACCTCGCGAAGACTTTGGAAGAAGCGAACTCGCCTCCTGACCTATTTTTCAGCGTGTTCGAACAGTCCATCCTAGCCTCATGCCGAGGTGAGAAGATCTCCCCTTCACCTTACTGCATTCGCTCGCTGACCAGCGATAAAAAGTACCGTCCGGTTGTTCACCGGCGTGATTTCCTGGGAAACAATCAGATCAAGATTCGAGTGCTGCTCGTGCAAGAGGCTGAGCCCGAAACTGGAGAGCGGAACTTTACCTTTGCCGCGACTCCTGGCGAATAGTGACCGTCCTTTCGACCGGTGACTCTCGCGGGTCGCATGATCTTGGCTAGAAGTTTCTAGCCACAGGGAAAGCACGACTTTAGGATGGAAAATAAGACGAAGCATCTCGAAATGATCCAGGGCGTAATCAATCGTCTATCGACTAACTCGTTCCTATTGAAAGGTTGGAGCGTTGTGCTCGTCTCGGCTCTCTTTGCCTTGTCTGCTGCCGACGCGAACTCTGCATTTATTTTCCTCGCTTACATCCCCGCCCTCGTTTTCTGGGGTCTCGATGGATACTTTTTGTGTGAAGAGAGGAAGTTTCGGGAGCACTATGACCGGGTCCGCATGTTGGATGAGACAAAGATCGATTTCTCCATGGATACCACGAGCGTTACTTCTAAGGCGGGAGGTTGGGTAGCGGCAACGGTCTCAAAAACCATGGTCCCGTTTCATGGTGTCCTGATTGTGGCAATCATCGTGGTTATGGTCGTAAGCGGCGGCATTGGTGGTAAATGAGATTGACCTCAGCTCGCGGAAAGTCGAACCGCACTCTCCATTCTTGCCAAGTCGCTGCGTGGCCAGTCTTTGACCCTGTGGGTTTGCCGGACCGGCCTCTAAGCAGGTAGGGCATTGCAAGAGATGGAATGGCTGGTGTTCGATCTCGGCGATGTCCTCTTCGACTTCTACGGCGTCGTAGGAGTGTTTGACCTGACCGACTTCGCGCGTTGACGCGCCCCTGGGAATGTGTTGAAAAGCCGGGCTTTTCAAGGGATCAGTCCGATGGCCGACACGCCTTCCAAGGGCGAGAACTATGTCTATCTGTTCGATACCACTCTCAGGGACGGCGCCCAGATGCAGGGCATCGACTTTTCGGTGGCCGATAAGATCGCGATCGCCCACGCGCTGGACGAAATGGGCCTCGACTACATCGAGGGCGGCTGGCCCGGCGCCAACCCGACGGACGATGCCTTTTTCGCCGATCCGCCCTCGCTCCTGACCGCCCGTTTCGTGGCCTTCGGGATGACCCGTCGGGCCGGCCGTTCGGCGGCCAACGACCCGGGCCTGGCCCAGGTGGTGGGGTCCAAGACCGACGCGGTCTGCATCTTCGGCAAGTCCTGGGACTTCCAGGTCGATGTGGCCCTGGGCATCGAGCGCGGCGAGAACGTCGATATGATCGGCGAGTCGGTGGCGCTCGCGAAGGCCAAGCGCGGCGAGGCCATGTTCGACGCCGAGCACTTCTTCGACGGCTACAAGGCGAACAAGACCTACGCCCTGGACTGCGCCCTGGCGGCCTATGATGCCGGCGCGCGCTGGGTCGTGCTCTGCGACACCAACGGCGGCACCCTGCCGCACGAGGTCGAGCGTATCGTCGGCGAGGTCGCGGAGAGGATCCCCGGTAGCCACCTGGGGATCCATGCCCACAACGACACGGAAAACGCCGTCGCCAACTCGCTGACCGCGGTGCGCGCCGGGGTGCGTCAGGTCCAGGGCACGCTGAACGGCCTGGGCGAGCGCTGCGGCAACGCCAACATCATCTCGCTGATCCCCTCGCTGCTGCTGAAGACGCCCTACGAGATCGCGGTGAGCGAGGACAAGCTGCATCGCCTGACCCATCTGTCGCGGCTGCTCGACGAACGCCTCAATCGGGCGCCCTTCAAGGGCCAGCCTTATGTCGGCGAGAGCGCCTTCGCGCACAAGGGCGGGGCCCATGTCTCGGCGGTGGAAAAGGATCCGCGAACCTACGAGCACATAGTTCCGGGCCTGGTCGGCAACCGCCGCCACATCGTGGTCTCGGACCAGTCGGGACGCTCCAACTTCCTGGCGCGGCTGGCGGAGATCGGCATCGAGATCGACAGCAAGGACCCCAAGGTCGAGCGCCTCGTCGCCGAGGTCAAGCAGCAGGAGTACGAGGGCTACGCCTACGACGGCGCCGAGGCTTCCTTCGAGCTGCTGGCGCGCCATGCCCTGGAGGGGGTGCCCGACTACTTCAACGTCAGCCGCTTTCGGGTCATGGACGAGCGGCGCTGGAACGCGCGCGGCGAGCTGGTGACCGAGTCCGAGGCCACCGTGATGGTCGAGGTCGATGGCCACAGCAGCTATCACGTGGCCAACGGCAACGGCCCGGTCAACGCCCTCGACACGGCGCTGCGCAAGGCCCTGGTGCCGATCTTCCCGCTGCTCGAAGAACTGGTGCTGGTCGACTACAAGGTGCGCATCCTGACCCCCCAGGCCGGGACCCGCGCGGTCACCCGGGTGATGGTCGAGACCACGGACAACAGCGGCGATCGCTGGACCACGGTCGGTGTCTCCAGCAATATCATCGACGCCTCCTTCAACGCGCTGCGCGACTCCTACCGCTGGAAGCTGCTGCGCGAGGGGGTCGAGGCGCCGACCTGAGAGAACCGATGGCCGGGACCGATCACAGACGAGACCTCGAGACGACCGGCCCGGCGGTGATTCTGGCGCGCCCGCAATTGGGCGAGAATATCGGCATGACCTGCCGCGCCATGCTGAACTGCGGCCTGACCGACCTGCGCCTGGTGGCGCCGCGCGAGGGCTGGTCGCGGGAGAAGGCGACGGCGGCGGCCTCCGGTGCCGACCGGGTTCTGGAGGGCGCCGGGGTCTTCGCAACCTTGGCCGAGGCGACCGCCGACCTGCGGCTGGTCTATGCCACCTCGACCCGGCCGCGCGGCCTGGTCAAGCTGATCCTGGAACCCGGCGAAGCGGTCAAGCGGATCGCGGCCAGCCTGGCCGGCGGCGCGCCCGCCGGGCTGCTCTTCGGACCCGAAAAGGCAGGCCTCACCAACGACGACCTGGCCCTGGCAGACGGCGTGGTGTCGGTGCCCTTGAATCCCGCCTTCGCCTCGCTGAACCTGGCCCAGGCGGTTCTTCTCCTGGGCTACGAGTGGCGCCGGCTGACCAAGGTCATGCCAGCGGCGCAGCTTGAGCTCAACGCTGCCCCGCGCGCGCCCAAGGCGGAACTGGAGAACTTCTGCAACCGCCTGGAGTCCGCGCTGGTGGCCTCCGGCTTTCTCTATCCGCCGGAAAAGCGCCCGACCATGGTGCAGAACCTGCGCAGCCTGTTCGGCCGCATGGACCTGACCGAACCCGAGGTCAAGACACTGCACGGCATCGTCACATCGCTTCGGGACTTCGATCCGACGCAAGACGGCTGAACCGGACCCGCTCCCCACACACAAGGCGCGGATCGGCGATTCAATCAAATCCGGGGGAGGTCGGTGACGCCCAGGTCGTAGCCGGCCTGGGTCAGAAGGGTGCTGATCTGGCCGCGGTGATGGGTCTGGTGGTTGAAGATCTGCGAGACCAGGAGCCAGGTTGGCTGGACCCGTTCGATACCGTCCAGGCCTGCGCGCCACCTGTAATCGGCCGCGAGCCATCCAGGCGTCAGGGTATCGCACCAGGCGGCGATGTCGCGGTCCAGGGCCACCCGTTCGCGGCGCAGGGCCTCGAAGTCGTCATGGAGGTCTTCGCCAATGGGCGGCAGGTCGCGCTCAACACCGGCCAGTCGGATCATCCAGGCCAAGTCTCCATAGAGCAGGTGATTGAGCGTGCCGTGGATCGACTTGAAAAAAGCACCCCGGTCGGCCTTGCGCTCGTCGTCCGTCATGGTCTCGCAAACGGCATAGACCTTTTCGTTCATGATCCTGTTGTAGCGGGCAAAGGCGATGTAGATCGCGGGATCGGACATAGGGCCCTCCGGGTGATTGAACTAGGGAGTCTGACCGAGCGGGGCAGGGCGGCGCAAGGCCATGAGGGAATGCAGGACCAGGGTGGCCACCACCACGGCGCCACCGACAAGCGCCAGCGGGGCCGGCTGTTCCTTGATCACCAGCCAGACCCAGAGCGGGCCGAGGACCGTCTCCAGGACGATGATCAAGCTGGCCTCCGGCGCGGGGATGTAGCGCGGGCCCGTGGTGACCAGGGCGGTCGCCGGCGCGACCACGCAGAGCCCCATGACGGCGGCCCAGAAGATCTGCTCCGACTCGACCGCCAGCGGGGCGGCAAAGGGCAGCGAGAGGGTGCCCAGAATGATGCCGCTGAAGGCCATGGCCGGGATCATGTTGATCGCGCTGTTGGCCCGGAAGATCGTGATCTTGAGGCCCAGGGCAAAGGCCGTGGCCAAGGCCAGGAGGTCGCCGATCAGGGCGCCGCGTCCCAGGCTTTCGGCCATGATCAGCGCAACGCCGAGCAGCGCCGCGACGATCGCCGCCCAGGTCCGCGGCGGCACCGGCTCCTTCAGGAAAATCAGCGACAGGAGCGCGGCGAAGAAGGGGGCGGTGGCCAGAATGACCAGCACATTGGCGATCCGCGTGTACTCGACCGCGGCAATGAAGGTCAGCGTGTTGAAGCAAAAGAGCGCGGCCACGAACAGCCCGGTCAGCCCGACCGCCTTGAAAGCCTGAACCACGCTGCCGCGGTAGTAGCAGAGCAGGATCACGCAGAGCCCGAGCGACTGCAGGTAGCCGCGGTAGACCGCCAGGGTCCAGACATCCATGCCGGCGAGGCGGATCAGCAGCGTGTCGGGACTGACGATCAGCACCCCGAGCGCGGTCAAGACCAGCCCCTTCAAATGATCCGACACGGCGATCCGATCCCCCCAATGGTGTTACGATTGACAGCTAGGGACTTTGGCCGGCAATTTGCAAGGAGCAGGGTAAACGCGCGGGTCTTGGAACAATGCCCGCGCCAGATCGAACGGCGGAAAGGATTCTATCCATGACAGGCGAGCGTTTGACCATTCCGGCGCGTGGCGGCAAGGCCGCTTACGCGCCCCAGGGCAGCCGGGTTAAGGTCATCAACACCCACGGTCATCAGGTGGTGGATACCTGGGCTTTCAATGCCGACGACCTGAGCGAGTTCATGTCCATGGAGCACTCCCGGCCCTCTCTGCTGCGGCTCTGTGCCGAGGTCGGCGAGTCCTTCCGCAGCAACCGGCGGCGCGAGATCATGACGATCCTGGAGGACACCTCGCCCGGGCGTCACGACATGCTGATGGCGGCCTGCGACAAGGAGCGTTACGGGCTGCTTGGCTGCACCGAGTATCACGACAACTGTACCGACAATCTGAGCGCGGCCATGACCGAACTCGGCTTGAAGGAACCCGAAACGCCGAGCCCGCTGAACCTCTTCATGAACATCCCCTGGAGCCCGGACGGCACACTCGGGTGGGGCGAGCCGTTGAGCAAGCCTGGGGACTACGTCCTTCTCGAGGCCAAGATGAATCTCGTCGTCGCCTTCTCGGCCTGCCCGCAGGACCTCTTGCCGATCAACGGCAAGGACACCGATCCGACGGAGGCTCACTTCGAGATCATCGGCGGCTAGACTTGCCGCGGACTCAGGTCCCGCGGTTCTCGTCTTCCTCGTAATCGACCTCGTCGTCGTCCTTGCGGCCGGAGACGATTTTCCAGATCGCCGCCGGAATGATCAGCAGCAGGAACCAGAGCTTCTTGGCAAAGATCAGGATCGTGGCGAATAGGCCGGCGAGGAAGCCGCGGCCGGTCTTGGTGCCGAAGGCCGCCGCGACCAGACCCGCCGCACCGACCGCGGCCACCGTGTCGCCGTCGCTGAAATCGGCATAGTCGCTGCCCGGCCCGAAGTCATAGGCATCGGCGATGGAACGCGCGATGAAGTCGGCGCTGGAGATCGCAAAGGCGCTGCTGTCTTGCACCATGGTCATCTCTTCGTAGCCGTGGCGGCCGAAGTCGTAGATCACCATGTTCACCAGCGGCGGTTCGTCGCCGAACTGAATTTCGAAGGCGTAGTAGGCGACAGCGTGCTCATGATTCAGGGTCGGCTCGATGATCCAGCGCAGCGGCTTGACCTCGTAGCCGAAGTCCAGGGACTGTTGGCGCGCGCCCTCGATGTAGGAATCCCAGAGGGCGTCGACATCGAGATCGCCCCAGTCGTCCATCTTTACGTAGCCGACCGGTTCGTTCTCGAAAAAGACGTCATAGGCCGGATGCGCCCAGTAGGCCTCCAGCTTGGGATTGACCGCGCCCTCGCTGCGCAGCGAGATCTCGTCGAGCGTTTGGCGATCCAGCACCACTTCGTCGCTGACGTGGGTGGTGAGGGACGCGCCCTGCGGCAGTTTGTGAATCTTGTCTTGGGCGGCCTGGGCCGAAATCGGCGCGAAGAGCAAACCGCCGATGAAGAAAAAGAGGGCGATGCGTGCCATGACAAAGCCTTTCGTTGCATGGGCCAAGCAGCGCTTCGACACGCTACCCGTCAACTGTGCAGCGGCAGGGCTTTCAAAACTTTAAATATAAGGTCGGATTTTATGTAAATTAATAATAGTAGCGGCCAGCCCGCTTCATGACCCAGCGAACTTACAAATCAGTGTCCGCAAGGGAACTCAAGGGTCCAACTCCCTGGACGGCGGCGCCACAGAGCGCCTGAACCTCCGGCAGGGCGGTGGCGGTAAAAAAGTGAGCGAGTTTGATCTTGCCTTCGAGAAACTCGGGGTCGCCAGTGCCTTCGGCCAGGGCTTGCCGGGCCGCCCGGGCACTGCGCGTCAACATCCATCCGGCAAGGAGTGTCCCCAGGCCCGAACAGTAGGGCGTCGCGGCCGCCGCGGCATGGGCCAGGGCCGCGTCGCCCTGATCCAGCAGCCATTGGGTCGCCTGGCGCGCCTGGGCAAGGGCCCCCTCCAGATCGGTGGCCATGGCGGTCAAACGCGGGTCGCCGTCCGCCGCTAGGGCGTCGCAGTCGGATTCGATCTCCTCGAACAACACTTCAGCCATGGACCCGCCGTCGCGCAACAGCTTGCGGCTGACCAGATCGAGCGCCTGGATGCCGTTGGTGCCCTCGTAGATCGGCAGAATACGGGCATCGCGATAGTGCTGGGCCGCACCGGTCTCTTCGATGAATCCCATGCCGCCGTGAACTTGAACGCCCAGCGAGCTGACCTCGCAGCCGACGTCGGTGCACCAGGCCTTGACGATGGGAATGAGAAAGGAAGTGCGCAGATCCGCCGCGCGGCGTCGGGCCTCGTCCGGTTCGCGGTTGCCGCGGTCGAGGCAGGCGGCGGTGTAGAGCGTGAGGGCCCGGGCCGCCTGGGTCTTTGATTTCATGGTCGCGAGCATCCGCCGGACATCGCTATGCTCGATGATCGGAACCGCCGGGCCATCGCGGGGCCCCTCGAGCGGACGGCCCTGGCGCCGTTCCTCGGCAAAGGCGCGGGCTTGCTGATAGGCCCGTTCGGCAATCGCGACGCCCTGCAGGCCGACGGTCAAGCGGGCATTGTTCATCATGGTGAACATGCAGGCCATGCCCTGGTTTTCCTCGCCGACCAAATAGCCGATCGCGCCCTCGTTGTCGCCGTAGACCATCACCGCCGTGGGCGATGCCTTGATGCCCAGCTTGTGTTCGAGGGACACACAGCGCAGGTCATTGCGCGCACCCAGGGTGCCATCGGCGTTGGGCAGGAACTTGGGCACGATGAAGAGACTGATGCCGCGCGATCCGGCGGGGGCCTCGGGAGTACGCGCCAGCACCAGGTGGACGATGTTCTCGGCGCAGTCGTGCTCGCCCCAGGTGATGTAGATTTTCTGCCCCTGGAGGCGGTAGTGCCCGTTCTCTGGCCGCGCCCGGGTCTTCAGGGCACCGACATCGGAGCCGGCCTGCGGCTCGGTCAGGTTCATGGTGCCGCTCCAGTCGCCCGCGATCATCGGCCCCAGGTAGGTCGCTTTCTGCTCGTCGGTGCCATGCGCCTGAATCAGCTCGATCGCCCCGGTGGATAACAGGGGCGCCAGGGACAGCGAAAGATTGGCCGACTGCCACATTTCATGGACCGCAATGGCGACCGACCAGGGTAGACCCTGGCCGCCGAAGTCCGGCGCGAAGGGCAGGGACATCCAGCCGCCCTCGACCAGTTGTCGGTAGGCCGCGGCAAAGCCGTCTGGCGTGCGCACGACCCCGTTTTCAAGAGTGCTGCCCTGTCGATCCCCGCTATGGTTAAGGGGCGCGAAGACCTCGCTCGACAGCCGTGACGACTCCTCCAGGATCGCGTCCACCATGTCGTCCTGGGCCTCTTCGAAGCCCGGCAGGAGGGCCAGACCCGGAAGATCGGCGACTGTCTTCAAGAGGAACCTGATATCGTCGAGTGGGGCGGTATAACTCATTGTTTCTTCCCGCCAATCAGCAATTCACAAGGGCTCGCAGGGCAGCCGGGAAAGCAGCCGCGCCAAGCCGACACTACCCTGCGGCACTCGGCCTGACAATTGCGTCGGCGAGCGGCGAGGGAGCGGCCGGCCGCAGGACTCCGCAATAGGCAAAATCAAGACTTTCGCAAGGTTTGTTCTTTAACTTAGTCGGACTGCAATCAATCACATGCGAGCTTCATGCCGTGCCGGAAGTATTCGATGAAGCCTACGACCAGCGCCTCCACCGCCGGGTTTCCGTGAACCTGCAGGCCCGGATGAATTTCGGTGGACGTTGGCAGGCCTGTGAGGTCATCGACCTGTCCGGCGGTGGCGCCATGGTTCGCGCGGAAATCACGCCAGCGGTCGATTCGACCATTTTGATCCAGCTTCGCGGCGTCGGAATCATCAGGGCCCAGGTCAAGAAGAAGAACGGCCAGAGCTTCGCGGTGTCCTTCAATCGGCAGGACTACGATGTTGATGCCATGGTCGATAACTTGATGCTCCAGGCCAACTCCGAGGTGCTCGGATTAAACGCCGCGGTTTCGCGGCCGCAGGCGTCGGCGCCGGTGGTCCCGGTCGAACAGCCGGACCAGGACGAGGGGAACTCCGAAACCATTCTGGAAGCGAGCAGCGGCAGGCGGCTGCGCGCCATCATCGGTAGTTGACCCGCCACACCCCGGCCTATCGGTCCAGCATTCACCCTCTCGCATAGACCCAAGGACTGGTCATGGCGCTGAAAGCGCCGCACACTGGGGCATGTCTGCTTTGTCACCCGACACTTCGCCAGCGTTCCCCGGGCGCATTCCAATCCCTCGGCATCGTCCGGCATGATTTCGGCCACGCTTCCCGAGTCAATTCGTCGACTGGATCTTGGCGCCGAGAAGATCTGGCCACCGGAACGGCTCGATCTTGTGGACGGCTGGCGCTACCGGCTGGACCGTGGCGTGACTCGCCGCGCCAACTCGGTACTACCCTTGGATTGGCGTGGCCGCGTCCTCTGTGACAGCGTCGATGCGGCCATTGCCGGCTACCGCGAGGCCGGTCTCGCGCCTTGCTTCCAGATCACTGACGGCGCTGACCCGCCCGACCTCGACGACCTATTGGAGCGGCGGGGATTCCGGCGCGAAGGGGCGAGTCTGGTGTTGTGTCGCCCGGCTTCCGGGCCGCTTTGGCGGGGAAGGGAGGCAGCCCCCAACCCGGCCCCCAACCCCGAACAGGTGGCGGTGAAGCCTGCGTATGCGGCGGCTTGGCTGGACTGCCTGCATCGCGAGACGGCCGAAAGCCACAAGGCCACCCGTGAAGCGATACTCCAGCGCATAGCCGGTCCCCTGGGCTTTGCTTCTTTGGTGGAGGAACGGCGCGTCGTGGCGGTCGGTCTCGGAGCTCTCGAAGATAGGATTGGCTGGTTCAATTGCATGCACACCGACCCGACGGCACGGCGCCGGGGATATGCCGGCGCCACTCTTTGCGCCCTGATGGCCTGGCTGCGCGAGGCTGGTGCGCAGTGGTTCTCGCTGCAAGTCGAAGCGGACAATGCCGCGGCCCGCGGGCTCTATGAATCCGCCGGATTTGAGCCGGTCTACCGTTACCACTACCGGGTCCTGCGATGAGCCCCCGGGTGCCGCTGTCCGGCAATCTGCAGGGCGCGCTTTGGATCATAGGATCTTGTATCGGCGGCACCGTCATGTCGATTGGCATAAAGCTGCTCGATGGCGAGATCCACTCGACACAGATTACCTTTCTCCGCTGCCTTCTCAGTCTTTTTCTGATCTGGCCCTTTTTGGTTCGCCAGTACCGCGTTGACCTGGGTCGGGACCGGGCCCAGGCCAGCCTGCTTTCGCTTGGGCCGCGCTGGCGGCTCCATGTCGTGCGCGGGGTGCTGGTCGCGATCGCGATGAACTGCGGCTACTACGCGATCGCCACCATACCCTTGGCGACGGTGACGGTGCTGTTCTTCACCTCGCCGCTCTTCGTGACCCTGTTTGCCGTCCCGATACTTGGCGAGAAAGTTGGCTGGCGCCGTTGGATGGCGACCACGATCGGTTTCGTTGGGGCACTTGTGGTCCTGCGCCCGGAAGGGACCGGTGTCGACTGGGCGATGATTCTGGCGGTCGGATCTTCGATGCTCTTCGCGCTGGTGGTCCTGATCGGCAAGAAACTCTCGGAGACCGAGCCAACAAGCCGAATCATGCTGGCCACCATGGGTGTGACCGCCTTGATCAGCGCGATTCCCGCGGCCTTTGTCTGGATCACACCCAGCCTGTCGCAGCTCGCACTGATCGTCGTGGTCTCGATCTTCGCGACCTCGCGCAGCTACACCGACATTCGGGGCTATGCGCTCGGCGAGGCGAGCTTCGTCGCGCCCTTCAACTATACCCGGTTGATTTTCATGGCGCTTGCCGGTTATCTGATCTTCGCCGAAGTGCCCGAGGACGCGGCCTTGATCGGCGCGGTCCTGATCATTGGCTCGTCGCTCTACATCGCCCAGCGCGAGGCGCGCCTGAAACGCCAGACCGGCCGACCGGGCGTGGCACCGGCGCCGGAATGAGCCTGATCTTCTCGTCGGCGCGCAGGTTTGGCAGAAAGGAATGGTTTCATGGCGCAGTTCTTCAACCCCGAGACCGTCTGGCAGCCCTTTGGCGCCTTTTCCATGGCCGCGGCCACCGGCGAGGGTCAACTGATCTTTCTCAAGGGCCAGGTCTCGCTGGACCGGGCCGGTGCGGTGGTGGGGCCAGGCGATATGGCCGCGCAGCTTCGCCAGACCCTGAAGAACATCGAGGCCGTTATGGCTTCTTGTGGCGGGACACTGGCCGATGTGATCGCCGTCAATCACTACACCACCGACATCGAGGCCTTTATGGCCGCCGGTGCGGTGCGCTCGGAGTTTTTCGCGCCCCCCTTTCCGGTAACCACGACACTCGAAATATCGCGGCTCTATCATCCCGACTTGATGATAGAAATCACCGCAACCGCGGAAGTGGCGCGCGACCGCTTTCGTTTGCCTGCCGAAGTCGGGTAAAGGCCGCGGCGCGATGCCTGGCTCTTCGGTGACCTTTCCCGTATGACAAAGAAAGACTCTAGCGGCAGGTGGACCTTCGTTCTCACAAACAGTTGGCTCCGCGAGTCTGATCCCAGCGCCTCTGACTACACGTTATGATTATTTGTCATTTACAGTTTAGTTATCGAAAGTTCCTCTCTCTTCCTGGATATTGAAAGGGTGCGGAAAGGTCATGTTAAGGATTTCGAATTAGTATATTTTCTATGGCATTCTACCTTTAATATCATATCTGAAGCGCATTTGAACTCGGCATCCAGGACAGAAAGTAGGGCCACGACTTGACCCCCGATCAAATTTTGAATGTGATCAAGCGTCACAAGATCTGGCTCAAAAAGCGCACCGGCGGCGCGCGCGCCAATCTGCGGGGCGCGGACCTGCGGGGTATGAGTCTCGAGTACGCAAATCTTCGAGACGCCGTTCTTTCCGGTGCCCAATTGCAGGATTGCTACCTCAAGGGGGCAATTTTGGCGGAAGCGGATCTGTTTTCCGCGGATTTCTCAAATGCGGACCTGACCGATGCCGATCTGTCCAACGCGGATCTGCGTGGCGCCAGTCTCTTCAAAGCCAAGCTGACCGGTGCCAAGTTTGGGGGGGCGGACCTCAGTGGCGGCGCGCTGGTCAAGGACGGTCAGTTCGGTACCTTCGACTCGGCCGATCTCGAGAGCGCCGAGATGGATGGCGTCGAAGCGCCGCACTCCAATCTCAATGGCGCAAACCTCGCCCAGGCCCAATTGAACGACGCCGACTTTTCCAACAGCAAACTCCAGGGCGCCAACTTCAAGGGTGCCAAGCTGCGCAGGGCCGACCTGTCGCAGGCCGATCTGTCAGGGGCCACCCTGACCAACGCCGATCTCACGAGTGCCGATCTGACCGGGGCGGACCTCACCGACGCCACCGTCAACGGCGCGCGCCTCGACGATGCCTGCTTGTTGAACACCAAGGTCGTGGGTGTCGACCTATCTTCCGCGACTATGGACGTCTCGGCTCTCCGAGTGCCGCCGAACCAGCTTCCCGAAGATGTGCAGACGATCCTGAGACGGCACGGCCAGTGGGTGCAATCAAGCGGTGCAGAGGGTGCGCGCGCGAATCTCGACGGCAAGGATTTGAGCAATGTGGATCTAAGCCTCGCCAACTTGAGCGGGGCGTCTTTCAAGGGGACCCTGTTGGTCGGCGCCAATCTGTGCGGGGCCGATCTGACCATGACCGATATGTCGGGAGCCAACCTGAAAGACGCCGATCTCAAGAGTTGCCGCTTGGAGGGCGCCCGCATGACCGAGGCGAACCTGACCAACAGCGACCTATCCCAGGCCAGGCTCGGCCCGGTGCCCCTCAAGGACGGCTTCGGCAAGGAGACGGGGAAAATGTGGTCCACCAACCTGATGTCGGCGAAGCTGGTCGGGACGATTTTCGAGAAGGCCGATTTGACCCAGGTCAACTTCTCCAAAGTGGATCTGTCCTCGGCGAAACTGGAGGGCGCCATGATGGATGGCGCGATATTCGACGCCGCGTAACACCAAAGGACCCTGAGTTTGACTCATGGTTCTCTGGCAAGCGCGCCTCAATACCCACCAACGACTCCCGCTCAGCCCGTTGCCTCCTTGGTCTCCGCCAAACTCGTCTGCCAGGTCATCGGTCCAAGCCACGCCGCCCCAAGCTCACATCACTTCGCACAGTAGCCGCCGTCGACCGGCAGGGTGATGCCGGTTACGAAGGAGGCAGCCTCCGAGGCGAGAAAAATCACCGGCCCGACGAACTCTCGCACCGCGCCGCGGCGTTGCATCGGGGTCATCGCCTTGATCTGGTCGTCCAGCGGATCGTTGATGCCGTGGGTAGTCGAGCCGCGCATCGCGTTGTCGGTGTAGCCCGGGTTGATGGCGTTGACCCGGATGTCGTGCGGGCCCCACTCCAGCGCCAGTTGCCGGACCATCTGGTCGACCCCGCCTTTCGAGGCGCCGTAGGCGGTCAAGCCCTCGAAGCCCACCAGACTGCCGGTCGAGGAGGTGACGACGATGCTGCCGCCTTGGCCCTGGGCGATCATCCGGCAACCCGCCGCCTGGCAGCAGTAGAAAGCGCCCGTGAGGTTGACCTCAATGGTCTTGAGCCAGGTTTCCGAACTGGTCTCCTCGGCCGGCTCGGAGAGACCGATGCCATGGTTCACCACGGCGATGTCGAGGCGACCGTAGGCCGCCAGGGTCTCGGTTACCAGGCGATCGCACTCTTCCTGGACCGTGGCGTCGAAGACCACGGGAATCGACTCGCCGCCGGTCGCGCGGATGGCTTTCACGGTGCCCACGACGTCGTCCTCGCTGCGTGCCGCGACGACCACCTTCGCGCCGACGGCGGCAAGCCCCAGAGCCATGGCCTGGCCCAGGCCGCGCCCGCCGCCAGTCACAAAGGCGACTTTATCGGTGAGATCGAAGAGCGAGAGATTCATCCGAAGCGCCTCTTGGGATTACTGGTGGCCTCCAGCGCGGCATTGATGCGCTGGGCGAGGACCTCCGGCAGATCGGCCAGGGGAACTTCTTCATTGTTGCCGCTGGCGCGCTCGTGCAGTTCCACCGTGCCGTTCGCCAGCCCGCGCCCGAAGGTCACGCGGAACGGCAGACCGATCGCGTCGGCATCGCCGAACTTCACGCCGGGCGAGGCATTGCGATCGTCCAGCAGATAATCGATGCCATGCGCCTCGAGACGTTCGCAGGCGGCATCGACCAGGGCGCGGACCTCGTCGTTCTGGTACTTCATGGCGACCAGATGCACGTCGAAGGGCGCCACCGCGACCGGCCAGATGATGCCCTTGTCGTCATGGTGCTGTTCGACGATGGCGGCGGGAATGCGGGTCGAGCCGACACCGTAGCAACCCATCTGGAAATTGCGGAAAGTTCCCTCGCTGTCGGCCACGCCGGCCTTCATGGGGATTGAGTAGGTGTCGCCAAGCTTGAAAATATGGCCGACCTCGATGCCTTTGAACTCTTGAAAAGCTTCGCCGTTCGGCGCCGTCTCGCCGACCTGGGCGGTGCGCAGATCGGCGAAGTCGGGGGTCGGAAAGTCACGGCCATGATTGACGTTGATGGCGTGCCTGTCCTTCTCGCCGCAGCCGGCGGCGAAGTTGGTCAGGCCCCGAACGGTCTCGTCGGCGAGGATCCGCGTGCCCGCCTCGAGCGTGGTCGGCCCGACGCAACCGGCGGGGCAGCCGGCCACCGCCTGGACCATCTCGGGCGCGGCGAGCTCCACCGCGATGGCGCCCAGATGGTTCTGGAGTTTGACCTCGTTGATCGCCTTGTCGCCGCGGATCAAGACGGCGACGGGCTCTTCGCGGTCATCGTGCACCGCCTTATAGATCAGGGTTTTCAGCGTTTTGGCCTGGGGAATCCCGAGGCTCTCGGCGAGCTTGGCGATGGTGTTCGCGCCGGGGGTGTCGACAACCTCGAGGGCCAAGGGGTCTTCGGCGGAGGAGGGCTCGATGACCGAGACCGCGCGCTCCAGATTGGCGGCGTAATTGCCGGCGACCATGAGCGTGTCCTCGCCGATTTCGCAGCGCGCCATGAACTCCTCCGAGGAAGAACCGCCAATGGCCCCGGAATCGGCCTGCACCACGACATAGTCCAGGGCACAGCGCGCGCAGATGCGATGATAGGCTCGCGCCATGGCCTTGTAGGAGACATCCAGGCCCTCGGCGTCTATATCGAAGGAATAGGCGTCCATCATGGTGAACTCGCGGCTCCGCACCATGCCAAAGCGCGGCCGCAGTTCGTCGCGAAACTTGGTGTGCTGTTGGTAGAAATTGACCGGCAGTTGGCGGTGCGACTGGATCAACTTCATCGCCATGTCGGTGACGACCTCTTCCGCGGTGGGGCAGAGGCCATAGCGGGCGTCCTTGCGATCTTCCAGTTGGAACATGAGCCCGGCCTCTTCGTAGATGCGCCAACGGCCCGTCTGTTCCCAAAGCTCGGCCGGTTGCAGCAGGGGGAGCTGGACCTGGCAGCCGCCCTCGCGGTCGATCTCCTCCTCGACGATGCGGCAGACCTTTCGATAGGTGCGGAAATAGAGCGGCGCAAAGCTGTAGATCCCACTCGCCGTCTGGACGATGTAGCCCGCGCGAAGCAGCCATTTGTGGCTGGCAACTTCGGCTTCCGAGGGGAACTCGCGCATCACGCGCACGCCGCTCGAAGAAAAACGCATGGAACCCATGGACTCGCCGACCCTTTTCATCTGCCTATTCGAAAAGCGCTCGGAGGGCCCGGCAGCGGCCCCGCAAAGGCGGCGGGAGAATAACCGAAGCCCGCCACGGCAGAAAGGGCTAGAGCACTTCTTTGTTATATGGAACCATTTGATGGGTCATAGGCGATCATTCGGGAAGGCGCGCTGTGCGGCGCGATGCTTAAGCAACGGGCAAGCAGCGGAACGCGGCCAGAAGACAAGAGAACCCGGTCAAATGGCTCCATGGAACAAAGAAGTGCTCTAGAAGGTTAGAATCGGTCGAATTCGGGGCCGGCTCGCGAACCGGTTTAGGCCGTGTGTTCGGTCGAATTAATGAAAAATTTTAGACGAATTTTGGGAGCAATTGAAATAAATAATGATGAAAATTTTGATAATTTGAAATTACAGTAAACTGAATATTTATATTGCGCAGGTATAGTTTCTGGTGATGAGATAAAAGAGTCGCGGAAATCCGCCACTCGGTCATTTGTATTGAAGGATAGGTCATGGCAGAAATTTCTTCGATTGGCGGGTCGGCCGGTATCTTGGCCAACCAGCGCAGCCAGGATCAGGCGCTGCGCGAGGTTGCGAGCGGCTCGAAACTGAGCCGGGCGTCGGACGGCGCGGCGCTCCTGGCGATCTCGACCGTCCTGAAAGGCGATCAGGCGGTTTTGTCCCAGGCCGCGACCAACGCTTCCCAGGGCGCCTCTGTGGCCCAGGTGGCCGATGGCGGTCTGGCCCGCATCAGCGACGGTCTCACCCGGTTGCGCGAGCTGGCCGCCCAGGCCGGCAACGGCGCCCTTGGCGACAAGGGACGCGAGGCGATCAACGTGGAGTTCAAGCAGATCCGCGACGATATCACCCAGATCGCCGAGCAGACCCGGTTCAATGGCCAAAGCCTGCTGGACAATTCCGACAGCCGGGACTTCCAGGTCGGCACGGCGGCGGGAGACACGATCTCGCTCGACAATGTGGATGCCACCGGCGCCTCGCTGGGTATCGCGAACCTGGAGGTCGCCACCGCTGGCGATGCGGCGACGGCCCTGGCCAGCCTGGACAGCGCATTCGACAGCGTCACCCAGGCCAGGGCGGACCTCGGTGGCACGGTCTCCCGCTTCGAACAGCGTGGCCAGGCGATTGCCACCCAGCAGGAAGGCTTGAGCAACGCAAACTCGTCGCTGTCCGATGCCGACCTGGCCGGCGCCCTGACCCGTTCCGTCTCCAGCGGCATCTTGAACCAGGGCGAGGTCTTCGCCCGCGCCCAGGCCAACCAGCAGATCCAGCTGGCGTTGGGCGTCTTGGCATAGTGTCGATTTGAGGCCGCCGCCGGCCCGAGATCCCTCGGGCCGGAGAGGAGGGAGCCTAAGCGATGACAGAGATAGCAGCGGCGGGAAGCGCCACGGTTTTCAACGTCGGTCAGTCGCTGATTGGTCTGAGCGCGCGTCAGCCTGGCCCCGGCGAGCGTTTGACCCGTGCCGTCGAGGGCACGGCGGATCAGGCGGCCAGTAACTTCCTCACCCGAGAAGAGGTCGAAAGTCGCGAAGCCGAGGCCGACGGTTCCCGCGGCGCTTCGGTGGCGCAGTTGGCCGACCGCGGCCTGGCCCAGATCGAAGACCGCCTCGACCGGTTGGTCGAATTGACCCGGGAGGCCGAGGACAGCGACATCGGTGCGGACCGCCGCGCGGTGCTCAACGCGGAGTTCAGCCAGCTTCGCCTTGAAATCGACGATATCGTCGCCGACACCAGTTTCGACGGCGAGGGCTTGCTGGACGCCACCGAGACGGTGAGTTTTGCGACCGGCGTCGGCAACACGGACAGCGTCGAGTTCGAACTGCTCGACGCCACCGCTGCCGGTCTGGGCCTGTCCACCCTGACCCTGGACAGCAGCGGCGATGCCACCACGGCACGAGCCGCGGCCGAGGCCGCGCTAACCCAGGTGGAATCGGCTCGCGCCAACATCGGTGGCACCCTGGCCAGCTTTCAGGACCGCGCCAGTCTCGTTGTCACCCAAACCGAGACCCTCGAGGCCGCCCGAGATGAAACCGCGGCGGAGGCCGAGGGCCAGCCGTCGGTCGAGGAACTGGCCGCGACGGTCATCGCCGAAGACCAGGCCGCGATCCGCGCCCAGGCGAGTCAGAAGAACCTGCCGTTGCTTGGGCTCCTGGTGTAACGCTACCCCGTTTAGCGCGGCCCCGTTTGGTGCGGCCCCGTTTGGTGCGGCCCTGACTTACGCGACCCCGCCTTGCCAGACCAAATCCCGGCCAGAAAACTGGCGAGCAATACCAAGGGCGCCCCGACCACCACCCGCCACTTGAAATCTATCTCGTAGAACTCCGCGCCCGACAGATCGCCGAGCGCCAGGTACTCCTGCCACAGGGCATAGGCAGGGTAAGACATGGCGATAAGATAGAGCCCCAGGACGAACACGCCCATGAGCACCAGCCAGCGCAGATGCTTCAGGACTTTCCTCATGGGCTCCGGCCCTCCGCCGGCAGCGAGACGTGGTCCAGGGTATAGTACCAGAGCCCGTCGATCCGCTGGACGACATCCATGAAGCGACCCGCCACATCCTGGATCGTGCCGTTCGCGCCCACCAGGGTCATGGTCCAGAGGCCCGATGAAACGAGATCGCGGCCCAGGGTTTGGCGTTGGACATCGCTGGTCTCGAAGCGCGCCACCTTGCGGCCGCGGAAAAAGTCGTCCCAGGCTCGGCGGATTTCGGCGCGTCCCCGGACCGACATGCCGTTGACCGGATAGAGGATCGCATCCTCGGCATAGGTCTCGGCGAGAGCCTCGAGGTCGCCGGCGAAGACCGCCGCCACGAACGCCTGCCCCAGGGCCTCGGGACTCTTGGCGCCGGCCCAGGCGGGGGCTGCCGCGAGCAGCCAGAGGGTCAGGCATGACAGAACTACTCTCAAGGCTTTGCTCCTTTCCTCGGGAACCTGCGTGCGATCCAGACTAGCAAAGACCGCAGGGCAGACCGACCCCGGCCGCCCCGCGTCACGGCTTTGTGACCAAGGGATTATGAATTTCCGTCACGATCCGGGTCCGGTCGGCTCACCTGCCATTGGCATCGCCATCGGGACGGCGGCCTCCTAGAATGGTTTCCCATGAGCCAGCACACCCCCATCCCCGAACAGCCCTGGGCCCTCCCGGGCGGCGACTTTCTGCCGCTGGCGGAGATCGCGGCGCTACAAGCCGCACGCTGGGCGGGGCAGGTGGAAAAGGTGGCGGCGCGCTCGCCCTTTTTTCGGTCCCTCTGGCGCGGGGCGTCGCCCGACAGGCGCCTCGAGGCGCTGGCCGAGTTGCCGCTTTGCGACAAGGCCATGCTGCGCGACGATCAGGCGGCGACCCCGCCCTTCGGGTCCTACCTGGGGCACAACCCGGCGGCCATCCAGCGGATCCATCGCACCTCGGGCACCAGCGGTCAGGCCATGAATCTAGCGCTATCCCCGGCCGACGCGGCGATGACCGCGGCCGTGGCCGGACGGGCCCAAGGCGCCGCCGGTCTCGGGCCCGGCCACCGGGTGATCCACTGCCTGAATTACAGGCTCTGGATGGGCGGCTACAGCGACCACGCCGGGCTCGAGGCGACCGGGGCCACGGTGATCCCCTTCGGGGTCGGCGGCACCGAGACCCTGATCCGCACCGTCGGCGAATTGGGTATCACGGCGATCTCCTGTACGCCCTCCTACCCGGCGGTGCTGGAGCAGGTGATCGCAGCGCGATTTGACGGCCTGGCGCCGCGCGACCTGGGACTGAGGCTTGGCCTCTTCGGCGGCGAGCCCGGGCTGGACGACCCGGCCTTTCGCGCGCGTCTGGAGGCGACCTGGGGGTTTCAGGCGCGCAACGCCAACTACGGCGTCTCCGACGTGCTGTGCAATTTCGCCGGACAGAGCGAAGCCGACAGCGACCTGCATTTCGTCGCGCTCGATGTGCTCTATCCCGAACTGATCGACCCGGACAGCACGGCCCCACGGCCTTGGCGCGAGGGCGAGACCGGCGAGCTGGTGTTGACCCATCTGGTCAAGGACTGCCAGCCGCTGGTGCGCTTTCGCACCGGCGACATCGTCACCCTGACTGGCCTCGGCACCGCCCGCTGCGGCCGCAGCGCGCCACGCTTTCGCGTCGTGGGGCGCAGCGACGACATGGTGGTGGTGCGCGGGCTCAACGTCTTTCCCACCATGGTGGCGGCGGTGATCAACGGCATCGATGGGCTCGGCGGCGATTACCGCATCGCCCTGCCGGGACCGCCGCCCTACGACCGCCTGCCGCTGGTCGTCGAGCGAGCCGGTTTGTCGGGGGAGAGCGATGCGGATCTGGCGGCGAACCTGGAAGGCGCCATCAAGGCGTCGTTGGGCGTCACCGCCAGGGTCACGATCCGGCCCGCCGCCTCGCTGCCCCGAACCGAAGGCAAGACCCGTCGGGTCCTGCGCCTGGACGAGGAAGACCTCGCATGACCTTGCCTGTGATCAGCACCTTGGATGATGGCCTGCGCCGGATCACCCTCAACCGGCCGGAAGCCCTGAACGCCATGAACGGCGAGCTGATCGCCGCCGTGGCCGCGGCCTTCGCGGCGGCCAATCGGGACCCGGCCACCGGGGTCATTCTCTTCACCGGGGCGGGCCGGGCCTTTTGCGCCGGCGACGACCTGAAGGACCACCATCATCCGGAGACCGAGGCAGAGGCGCGGGCCTACATCGAGACGATTCAGCAGGTCAGCCGCGAAATCGTGCTGGGCGACAAGCTGGTGATTGGGGCGATCAACGGCTGGGCCGTGGGCGGCGGTTTCGAGTGGGCGATCAACTGCGACTTCTCGCTCTGGGCCGAGAGCGCCCGGGCCTTCTTTCCCGAGGTTAAGTGGGGCTGGTTCGTCACCGGTGGGGTGACCGCGCTGCTGCCGGCACGGGTCGGCCTGACCAAGGCGATGGAAATGCTGGTGCTGGGCGAGCGCTACAGCGCGCGGGATCTGCACGACTGCGGCTTGGCCTGGAAGGTGGTGCCCGACGCCGACCTCCCGGCCGAGGCCGAGGCCTTGGCGAGGCGCATCCTGGCCCTGCCGCCGCGCGCCGTCGCCGACATGAAGCGGGTCCTGCTGCGCGCTGCCTTGGGTACCGCCGACAGCCTGGAACAGGCCCTGACCCTGGAGACCGAGGCCACGGTGCGGGGTTTCCTCGACCCGGAGACGACAGCCCGGGTCAAGGCCTTCATCGAGAAGGAATAGGACCCGTGCGCTACGATCTGGTGATCGAGGGGGCAGGGTGATCGACGGCTCGGGGGCCGAACGGTTCGAGGCGGACGTCGCGATTGCCGAGGGGCTGCCGCTCGAGGCCCTGCACAGTGGCGTCGATATACAATGGGAAAGCTTCTCCGAAAATCTACTGGTCCTCGACAAGCTTCCCAAGGGGATCGACTGCGCGATCGCTTTTACGTCTATCAGGTGCCGGGCGATGTCTGTGATTCCATCTAGCATACCCCATACACGGGGACACACTTGGTCCATCCAAGTATATGATCGCCAGGCTGCCGAACGTATTTTTCGCTAGTATGAAGAAAGCTTCTACAAAATTCTCGATCAGGCGATCTCGGAAAAGGACAAGAAAAGCTGAGTTCAAAGGGCAGGGAGGTCGCGGTCGGAAATCAACAGAATCGAAGAACCGTCTAGACCCGAGGAAGTTTAACGCAACGCGAATTCCGTCTCGCAGTACTGGCCGCCCCCGCCCTCGATCGCAAAGCTCCCCTCCAGTCGATTCGCCTCATAGACCCTGAATTGGTACTCGAAGAGCCGCGGGCCTGGAATGCCTCCGCTCTTTAGGGTCTTGCCCATGCGCCCCGCACCTACACCGTTTTGCGGATTGTACTGACCGAAAATGTCGTACTTGGCAGCGCCCCTGGCCATCTCTCCAGTCACGTCGAGGCCCTGGACTAGAATGCTCATTTGCCAGGATTGGCCGCAGCTGTCGGTGCCCTCGCCTTTCCATCGGCCCGCTTTCACTCCCGCTCCGGGAGTGGTGCGAGCCGACCCGACGGTCGCTGCCGTCCCAGCCCCGGGAGTGGTGCGAGCCGACCCCACGGTCGCTGCCGCTGTGGGATTCTCGGTGCTGCCACTTGCCGCACCACCCGCCTTGCAGGCAAACAGATAGCGCTGATAGTGGCAGTCGGTCCCGATACAAGAGCTGCTGATCGCCTCTGGCGTGCGGCCGTGAACGGCACATCCGTCGCGCGCCGCGCGCTCGACCTGGGCTTGGTCGTTGCCATGCACCAAGACCCTGCCTACTTCCAGGTCCGCGATTACCGCCTGCGGCTGGGCACAACCTGCCAGCAAAAGCAAGAAAACCGAGATCGCCGCTAACCTTCGAGCTTCTGACCAATTCAAGCCCACAATCACCTTCCCTTGCCGCCGGCTCATCCTACCTGTCGACGAGCCATCATCACATCGATCGCGTTAGCGTTTCTCTGACTACAATTCCCACTGCTTTAGACTCTGGCAGTTGATAGAGATGGCCATATAGGTATTTGTTGAAGATAATGCTACAGAATGAAATAATAACAAGCAATAAAATCATTTTGGAGTTAAATTTTATTTCACATATCGAGTAAGTGCGGTGTGTAGAAAATGATAAACTCGTCCTGAACATAATTCGTGCATTTCCATTTTTGTAAAAAGTAAGTGCAAAAACTATCCTGATCAATATCAGCATAATCAGACACCTGATTAAATAAATGTCTAAGTATTCGAAGCTTGGGACATGGTAGGTGTTCGGGACCCTGATCGAGTTTACCCTCGTTCCAAATGCCTGATAAGCGAAGATTGCCCAGGCGATGAGATGGATCAAAGCAACCCAGACCGATACCCTTTGAAGGAGTTTCTCACCATTGGATTTGCTTGCTCGCCAAGCTGTGCCCGGATGGCTTCAGACACCTACTTGCTGGAAACTAAAGTTTTGAACTCAATCGAATACAACCCCTGGGTTCATAGTGTCTTGCGGGTCGAGCGCGGCCTTGACGCGGCGCATCAGGTCGAGTTCGGCGGCTGACTTGAAGCGGCGCAGCTCCTCGCGCTTGACCCGGCCGATGCCGTGCTCGGCGGAGATCGTGCCGCCGAGGCCCTGGGCGATGTCGTGGACCTTGGCGTTGACCGCCTGGCGCCGGTCCAGGAAGGCGGCCGGGTCCGTGCCGGGCGGCTGGCTGAAGTTGAAGTGGATGTTGCCGTCGCCGAGGTGGCCGAAGGGGTAGGGGCGGGCGCCGGGAATCATGGCCTCGACCGCCTGGCAGGCGTCGCGGATCAGCCGCGGCACGCGCGAGACCGGCACCGCAATGTCGTGCTTGATCGACGCGCCCTCCGCGGCCTGGGCCGCAACCAGGGCCTCGCGGATGCGCCACAGTTGGGCGGACTGGGCTTCGGACGCGGCGATGGTGGCGTCGGCAACCAGTCCCGCCTCGTGGGCCTCGGCCAGCATGGCCTCCAGGGTTTCCGCCAGACCGCTGCCGGGGCGCCCGGCGGTGGCCTCCATCAGCAGGCACCAGTCGTGGGGTTCGGCCAGGGGGTCCCGGATCCCGGGGATGTGCTCGAGACAAAAGTCGAGGGCGATACGCGGGATCAGCTCACAGGCGGCGAGGCCGCCGCCAGCCGCCGCCCGGGCGCGGGCGAGAACCTCCAGGGCGGCCTCCAGACCGGTCACCGCGACGAAGAGTGAAACCGACTCCCGGGGCCGGGGAAAGAGCTTCAGGGTTGCCGCGGTGATGATCCCCAGCGTGCCCTCCGAGCCGAGAAAGAGCTGCTTCAGGTCGTAGCCGGTGTTGTCCTTGCGCAGGGCGCGCAGGCCGTTCCAGACCCGTCCGTCGGCCAGCACCACCTCGAGGCCCAGCACGAGGTCGCGCATGTTGCCGTAGCGCAGAACGTGGATGCCGCCGGCGTTGCTCGCCAGATTGCCGCCGATCTGGCAGGAGCCCTCGGCACCCAGGCTCAGGGGAAAGAGCCGGTCGGCCGCCTCGGCCGCGGTCTGAAGCGTGGCCAGGACGCAGCCGGCCTCGACGGTCGCGGTCTGGTCCAGCGGGTCGAGCTCGCGGATCCGATTCATGCGCTTCAGGTTGATCGGCACCGCGCCCAGTTCGGCATAGGGAACGCCGCCGCCGACCCGGCCGGTGTTGCCGCCCTGGGGCACGACGGCGAGGCCCTCGGCGGCGCAAAGGCTGACCGCCGCGGCGACCTCGTCGCTGGTCGCCGGCAGGACGACAAAGGGCGCGTCGCCTTGGAACAATCCCCGGCTTTCCTTCAGGTAGGGCGCCAGATCGTCCGCATCGCTCACCAGGGCGCGCGGGCCGAGCCGGGATTCCAGGGCCTGTTTCAAGCGCTGATAGGCCGCGCGCCGGTTGCTGGTCATTGCTCGGGTCTCTCGGGCGGAAGTGCCTGGCCGGCGTCGGCCGCCCTGGGGCGCGGCGCCGCGGCCCGGCGCAGGCGGTCGTTGATCGCCCGGCCCAGCCCTTCCTCGGGGACCGGCATGACGGCGATGGCCTGGGCGCCGCTGCGGTCGAGCTCGTGTAGGGCCGCGAAGAGCCGGCCGGCGGCTTCGGTCAGATCGCCGCTGGCGCTGAGGTTGATGGTGGTCATGGCGCCCTTTGGCGCGGCGGGCCCGAAGGCCAGCAGGGCCTCGTCCGACGCCACGGTCGCGGCGTCGCGGCGCAGGGGCAGGGCGGGGGCGTAGTGACTCTCCAGTTGGCCGGGGCCCCGCGGAACCCGGTCGTCGGCAGCGGCCGCCAAGGGCCCGGCCGCCAAGGGCCCGGCCGCCAAGGGACCGACGACTGCCTCCAAGGCCTCGCGCGTGACCCCGCCGGGGCGCAGCAGGCGCGGTTCCTCGCCGGTCAGGTCGAGCACGGTCGATTCCAGGCCGATCGCGCAGGGGCCGTCGTCGAGGATCAGATCGACCCGCCCGGCCAGCGAAGCCTGGACATGGGCCGCGCTGGTCGGGCTGATCCGCCCGGACGCATTGGCGCTGGGGGCGGCGATTGGCCCCCCGAGGGACTCGAGCAGGCGCTGTGCCGTCAACTGGGCCGGGACGCGCAGAGCCAGACTGTCGAGACCGGCCGAGCAAAGCAGTGAGATCCGGTTTTCGGGCCGCCGTGGCAGCACCAGCGTCAAGGCGCCGGGCCAGAAGGCGTCGGCCAATCTGCGGGCGCGATTGTCGAAAATCGCTTCCCTTTCGGCATCGGCCAGCATGGCGAAATGGACGATCAGGGGATTGAAGGAGGGCCGATCCTTGGCGGAGAAAATGCGGGCCACGGCCTCGTCGCTGGTCGCATCGGCACCCAGGCCGTAGACCGTCTCGGTCGGAAAGGCGACCAGCCGCCCGGCCCGCAGCAACGCGCCCGCCATGGCGATGGCGGCCAGGGAGGCGGGTTGAATCAGAGGTTCGTCGAGAAGGACCATATGCGCTGGTAGCACGACCAAAGGGAGCCCGGCAATGGAGCCTGGCCCGGAGCCGGACACCAGGGTGGGGCCTCCGCGCTGGCCGGGCGGATTGTGCAATGCGGTCAGGAGGACATCACATAACGCTCGTCATTGGCGACGGCGACCGGTGCGCGCATTACGGCCCTTCGCGCGCCTTGCCGAGTGAGCGTGGCAATAGGTCGTCGGGGTACCATATGTCTAAACTCTATCCATTTGGTCTCGACCTCCGAGCTGGGATCAAAATTTACAAGAGGGGGCCAGATGGCGGCGAAGGGAAGCAGGGGGGGTTGGCTGCGCCGGCTCGCCTGTTTGAGTGGCGCCGTTGTCGCAATCCTGCTGACGCGAAGCCCGGCGCAGGCCCATTCCTTCGGGGCGCGACACGATCTGCCCCTGCCTCTCTGGGTCTATCTGGCCGGTGCCGGCGCGGCGGTCGCGATATCCTTCGTGGTGATGGCGATCTTCATGGGTCGATCCGGGAGGCGGGCCGAGATCTGGCACCGCGCCTTGCCTGGTGTCCTTTCGCACTGGTTGACCCATCCTTGGCTCAGAGCCTCCCTTCAAGTCGCTGGCGTTGCGCTCTTCGTCCTGGTCCTGGCCACAGGTTTTCTCGGCAGCGACAAGACGATCGAAAACTTCGCGCCGACCTTCGTCTGGGTCATCTGGTGGGTCGGCCTGGCCTTCGCCCAAGCGCTGATCGGCGACCTCTGGGCGCTCATCAATCCCTGGCGGACTCTCTTTGCCTGGGCAGAGATCCTGGTGGCGGCCCTGACCGGTGGCCGCAGCCTCTCACGGCACTGGCCCTATCCTGACTGGTTGGATGCCTGGCCCGCGGTCGTGTTGTTCTGGCTCTACGCATGGTTCGAGCTGGTGCCGAACGCCTCGCAGTCCCCCTCGTCCCTGGCCACGGCAGTAATGATCTATTCCGGCATCACCTGGTACGGCATGATCTGTTACGGTCGCGAGACCTGGCTCGCCAGGGGCGAGGCATTTGCGCTCTTTTTCGGGTTTCTGGCCCGCTTCGCGCCGACGGTTAGCCGGGACCAGGCCGATGGCGCGCGAAGGCTCCTGCTGCGCCCCTTTGGTGTCGGTTTGCTGGTGACACGGCCTTTGGGCGGTCCCTTGGTCGTCTTTGTCGTGCTGATGCTCGCCACCGTGACCGTCGATGGGTTCAGCGAGACACCGCCCTGGTCGGCACTGCTCACCTGGATGATCGAGGATCAGACGGTCAGGCCTCTGCTATTGTGGCTGCGCGGCGTCGGTTTCGATATTTTGGGCGTCTTCAAGACCGTGGCGCTGGTCGTCTTCCCGCTCGTCTTTCTCGCTTTTTATGGGGGCTTCTCGTGGCTGACCGCCCGCCTGGCCGGTGGCGGGCAGTCATGGCGAGTCACCGCGGGAGCCTTCGTGCTCACTCTTGTGCCGATCGCCATCGCCTATCACCTGGCTCACTATTTTTCCTACCTGGTGATTTTCGGCCAGTACATGGTTCCCCTGGCCTCGGATCCCTTCGGCTTTGGCTGGGACCTCTTCGGCACGGCGGATGCGACCCTCGATCTGGAACTGGCGAACCCTAAGCTGATCTGGACCGTGGCGGCACTGGCGATCCTGATTGGACATCTGATGTCTGTCTATCTCGCCCATGTCACGGCGCTCAGGCTCTACGGCGACCGGCGCGCAGCCCTGGCGAGCCAGGTTCCCATGCTGGTGCTGATGGTCCTCTACACCATGACCAGTCTCTGGATCATGGCCCAGCCGATCGTCGAGGATCCCTCGCTCTTCTGAGTCCCAAAGCGACGGCAAGCCGGCGGAACTCAATAATGTTCGAGGGCCTGAATCACAACCGGGGGCCCACATAAGGGGCCCCGCGGCTTTTGCTTCTGTTGCCAGTTGCTCTCCCCGGTTCTCAAAACCGAGGGCTGACCTGGCTGGTCACCGCACAGGCATTGCGGCGGCTATGGCGTGAACGCATGAATCGTTCACGTGGGATAACTTTGCGCCTCGTTAACCATAAAATCAAGATGGGAATTCTCGCCTGTGGATAGTCCGTGGCCGAACGAGGCACGGGCCTAGGTTTTGCCAGGCTGGCCCAGGGCATAGAAGTTGGGATTCTCGAAGCCCGGCTTGCCGTAGGTGAGGGGCTCGCCGGTCGCGGCGAAGACGGCGCCGCCGGCGGCTTTCAGCACCGCGTGGCCGGCGGCGGTGTCCCACTCCATGGTGCGCCCGAAGCGCGGGTAGAGGTCGGCACGGCCGGCGGCCAGCAGGCAGAATTTGACCGACGAGCCGGCATTGACCGTCTCGGCCACCTTGTGCGCCGCGAGAAAGGCCTCCAGCGCCTCGCCGCTGCCGTGGCGCCGGCTGGCGACCGCCACGGGCCCGCCGGGCGGGACCTCGCGGGTGCGGATCTCCATCGCCGGCTGGTCGGTGTTGGAAAAGACCGCGCGCCGGGGCCCGCCGGGCTGGCTGGTCCCGGCCCAGGTCATGGCCATGGCCGGGGCGTGGACCACGCCGGCGACCGGCTGTCCGGCCTCGATCAACGCGATGTTGACGGTGAATTCACCGTTGCGCGAGATGAACTCCTTGGTCCCGTCCAGCGGGTCGACCAGCCAGAAGCGACCGGCCGAGACATCAGGAATGTGCCCGGCCGCGGCAGCTTCTTCCGCGACCACGGGAATGTCGGGCGTCAGCGTGGCCAGGGCCTCGAGAATGAAGTCCTCGGCCGCCTCGTCGGCCGCGGTCACCGGGGAGGAATCCGCCTTTTCGCTGACCTCGATCGCGTCGCCCTCGGCATAGTAGGCGAGGATCACCTTGCCGGCGCGCTCGGCGATCAAGGTCAGAACCGCGAGCAGATCGTCTTGAGATGTGGCGTCGTCATGCATGGCGTCGGGCCGTTCTTCCTGGTCGCACCGCCCCAGGCGGAGCACCGCCCCTGGCGGGCGACGACGATTGTGGTGCCGCTAACCGGCGTGACACGCAAGGGTAAAGTCGGGAACGGGAGGAGAGCGCATGGCCAGCCGCCGGCAGGACCGCGAAATCGGTCCGCGAATGCCCGGCCGCCGAGGACCTCAGCTGAACGCTTCGTCCCAGGTTCCCTGGGTCGAGGCCTTGGAGTACTCCGTCGCCCGGTTCTCGAAGAAGTTCGTGTGCTCGACGCCGTTCAGCATCACATCGAGCCAGGGCAGCGGATTTGCATCCGTACGATAGATCGGCTGGAGGCCCAACTGGGTCAGACGCCGGTCGGCGATGTAGCGGATGTAGGCCTTGACCTCATCCGCCGTGAGCCCCTCGATGCCGCCGGCGCCGAAGGCCAGGTCGATGAAGGCGTCCTCGTGGGTGATGATGGTCTCGCAGACCTTGTAGAGCTTGCGCCGAAGGTCTTCGTTCCAGACCTCGGGAAACTCCTCGGTGAAGGTCTTGAAGAGACGGATGATCGACTGGGTATGCAGCGACTCGTCGCGCACCGACCAGGTGACGATCTGGCCCATGCCCTTCATCTTGTTGAAGCGGGGGAAATTCAACAGGATGGCGAAGGAGGCGAAGAGCTGCAGCCCTTCGGTGAAGGCGCCGAAGACCGCCAGGGTGATCGCGATCTCTTCCTTGGTCTCGCAGCCGAACTGCTGCATGTAGTCGTACTTGTCCTTCATCTCCTTGTAGTGGAGGAAGGCGGAGTATTCCGTCTCGGGCATGCCGATGGTGTCCAGCAGGTGCGAGTAGGCGGCGATATGGACCGTCTCCATGTTGGAGAAGGCGGCCAGCATCATTTGCACTTCCGTCGGCTTGAAGACCCGCGAATAGTGCCGCATGTAGCAGTTGTTGACCTCGACGTCGGACTGCGTGAAGAAGCGGAAAATCTGGGTCAGAAGACTCTTTTCCCCAGGCGTCAGGACGCGCTGCCAATCCTTCACGTCATCGGCCAGCGGAACCTCTTCGGGCAGCCAGTGAATGCGCTGCTGCTGCAGCCAGGCATCGTAGGCCCAAGGGTACTTGAAAGGCTTGTAGACCGGATTGCTATCGAGCAGGGACATCGGGGATTTTTACTTTCTTCGATCTGAGAGGTTTCGGCGTCAAGTCACTGACAAGCCAGACACTCATCGTAGTCGATGGGGCCGTTGAGGCTGCTGTCGCCGACCTTGCCGAGGAGCGGCACGGCGGCGGCCGGGCGCGCGCTCACCGACGATTCGGCGCGCTGCATCGACTTGGAGCGGCAGTAGTAGAGGCTCTTTACGCCGCGCTTCCAGGCCTGATAGTGGACCTGGTGCAGGTCGCGCTTGTGCACGTCGGCCGGCAGGAAAACGTTCAATGACTGAGCCTGGCAGATCATCGGCGCGCGGTCGGCGGCGTGTTCGATGAGCCAGCGCTGATCCATCTCGAAGGCGGTCTTGAAGATATCCTTTTCCTCGTCGCTGAGGCAGTCGAGGTGCTGAACCGAGCCTTCGTTGATCGTGATCGAGGACCAGGTTTCTTCGTTGTTTTGACCTTTTTCCTCAAGTAATTTTTCTAAGTATGTGTTTCGAACGGAAAAAGACCCCGACAGTGTCTTGTGGGTGAAGGCATTGGCCGCCGCCGGCTCGATGCCCGGCGAGGCACCGCCGCAGATGATCGAGATCGAGGCCGTGGGCGCCACCGCCATCTTGTTGGAGAAGCGCTCCATGATGCCGAACTCCGCCGCGTCGGGGCAGGGGCCGCGCTCTTCGGCCAGCGTTTTCGAGGCGGCATCGGCCTGGGCCCGGATGTGCTTGAACATGCGGTTGTTCCAGACCTTCGCCATGACGTTCTCCATGGCGATGGAGTTGGCCTGCAGGAAGGAGTGAAAGCCCATCACGCCGAGCCCCACCGAGCGCTCGCGCATCGCCGAGTACTTGGCGCGCTGCATCGATTCCGGGGCCTTGTTGATGAAGTCCTGCAGCACGTTATCGAGGAATCGCATGATATCCTCGATGAAGAATTCGGCGTCGTGCCACTCGAAGAAGCGCTCGAGGTTGAGCGAGGAGAGGCAGCAGACCGCGGTGCGCTCCTTGCCGCGATGATCCATGCCGGTCGGCAGGGTGATCTCGGAGCAGAGATTCGACATCTTGACCGACAGGCCGGCGAGCTTCTGATGCTCGGGAATCTGCCGATTCACCGTGTCGCCGAAGATCAGGTAGGGCTCGCCGGTTTCAATGCGCGAGGTGAGGATGCGGATCCACAGGTCGCGCGCCTTGATGCGCCGAATCGGAGTGTTGTCGCGCGGACTGAGCAGGGCCCACTCGTCGTCCTCCTCGACCGCCCGCATGAAGGCGTCGGGGATCACCACGCCGTGGTGCAGATTGAGCGCCTTGCGGTTGGGATCGCCGCCGGTGGGCCGGCGCATCTCGACGAATTCCTCGATCTCGGGGTGGCTGACCGGCATGTAGCAGGCCGCCGAGCCGCGCCGGAGCGAGCCCTGGGAGATCGCCAGGGTCAGGGAATCCATCACTCGAATGAAGGGAATAACGCCGGAGGTCTTGCCGTTCTGGCCGACCTTCTCGCCGATCGAGCGCAGGTTCCCCCAATAGCTGCCGATGCCGCCGCCGCGCGCCGCCAGCCAGACATTCTCGTTCCACAGGCCGAGAATGCCGTCCAGGCTGTCGCCGGCTTCGTTCAGAAAACAGGAAATCGGCAGGCCGCGGCTGGTGCCGCCGTTCGAGAGCACGGGGGTCGCCGGCATGAACCAGAGCCTGGAGATGTAGTCATAGAGGCGCTGGGCGTGCGCCGTATCGTCGGCGTAGTGCGCGGCAACCCGGGCGAAGAGGTCCTGAAAGGATTCTTTGGGCATCAGGTAGCGATCGCGCAGGGTCGCCTTGCCGAATTCGGTCAAGAGATCGTCTCGGGACCGGTCGAGCTGGACTTTAATGCCGCGTTCGTTTTGGAACTCGTCCCGAACCACTGTATCGAAGAGGCTCACCGGCTCGTTGGCGCCGCCAAACTCCTGGGCCTGGTTATCCACAGGGTGGGAGGGGACCTCTCCCCCCTGGTGAAGGCCTGATTCTTCCTGTAAAAGTGCCGACCCGTCCATCAAATCCCTCCGATCCATCCACAGCTGTGGATTGGATAAATTGTGCAAAACTACTATATATTGGGCACTCGTCCCCCGAGAGCACCAAATCTAGCGGGCGCATGGCCCAGTGTCGAGAAGAACAAATATAGAACAAATTGTGAGGCCCGTCCAGCGAGCCTTTCGGGTCGCCTGTTCTGAGTTGGGGCGGAGAGGGCGGAATCCCCGATTTCCGCGCCCTGCAGGATCGATTGATCCGCGTCGCGCACCGACAAGAAAGCTGTCACGCTCCTGTCATATTTTTTTCTGACTGCGGAAATCCCCTAGTCGGGGCGGTGGCGGAAATGTCTTTTGATCGGGGCCTCTCCGGGGGCTCGGACGACGTGCTTCAGGGTTTGCAGGCTCTGTTCACCCGGCCGCCCGGAGAGGCGTTCTGTTCGTAATTCGCTATCTCAATTCACTATCTGTTTCCTGAGGGTCGATCCCCAAGCAAGCGCTATTGCACAATTTCCCAAGATCCGTCGGGCTGCCGGCAGGCGACGCCGTAGCCGTTCTCGGCCTCGCCGCCGACGTAGATGGTGGTCTGGTACTCACGGCAATATTCGCCACGATTCCCGGTGCCCTCGCGAGTCGGGGTCACGGTGCCGTAGTTGCCCGAGTCGGGATTGTTCCAGGCGATGGTCTCGCCAATCGGTGCGGCGCTTGCCCGGTGCTGGGCGCGTTGCGCATAGCGCCGGTCGGCATCGTCCAGCTCGCCGCCAATCGCGCCGCCAACCAGGGCACCGATCAGCACGCCGGCACCGGTGGCGGCCAGTTGGCCCTTGCCGCTGCCGATCTGGGAGCCGAGAAAACCGCCCAGGGCGCCGCCGCCCAGGGCGCCGACCGTCTGTTTGGGCCCATAGGCATACTGTCCGTTGGAGCAGGCGCCCAAGGCCAGGGCCAGTACCAAGGTCGCCCCGGTGAGGAACTTGCCGATTCGGTGCTCTACGATTGTCCTGGACATGGTGATTTCCTTTGCCTGCCGAGCTTCCGTCGCCCCCGTCTTCCCAATCCGATACGTCACCGAACGGGGAGGGCTTTGTAGGTCCGATAGTGAATGTATAAGTGCATCTAAATATGATGTCAAGTATGAAATCAAATTCCAAAAAACATTATGACTTAGAATTAAGTCATATATTACAATAAATAATAATGTTTTATTGATCTGAAATAGTAGAATATGATTTGAAGGATTTGGCCGTTTCACGGCATTTTTAGATGTAAATGGGGATCTATCATGTTAGACCCCCACCTGTCCGCCCGGTGGACAAGCCCCAAGCGACAGCTCAGATCCGATGCGCGCGTCTGGATGAGCCGATTCGGGCCGCACCTCCGAAAAGGGAATTCGAATGACCGATTCGCTGAGATACAACGATGTGCAGCGCCGCACCTACCTGGAGATGATCGATCGCATCGGTCTCTCCTGGCTGTCGGTCTTCGATGGCAACACGGAGTTCTATTCCGCCAACTATTGGGACCTCCTGACCAAACTCTGGCGCAACCCCCGTCCCGTGCGCAAGACCGATGCCTTGCGGTTCATGACCGCCATCAAGAGCGCCCATACCGCCGGCAAGTATCTTCAAGAGGCGATCGACGACGGGCTGGTCAAGGAGATGGATAACCCCGAAGATGCGCGCTCCAAGCTGGTGGCGCTCGATGAGGAGATGCGCCGCAAGCTCGACCGCTTTTTCGACGATGCCGTCGGCTTGGTGCGCGTGACCAGCCGCGACATCGATATCAAGGGGCCGTCACCTCAAGATCCCTGAGCGGGCACGGCCGATGAGCAGGAGAGAAATTCATGGCACAGGGTGATGTGGCTTTGATCGTGGGTGCCGGGAGCGGCCTCAGTGCGTCCTTGGCGCGCCAGGCCGCGGACGCCGGCATGACGGTCGCTCTGGCGGCCCGCAACAGCGACAAGCTGGCCGATCTCTGCGCCGAGACCGGCGCGCGGGCCTATGCCTGCGACGCGGCCCGGCCCGACCAGGTGGCGGGTCTGTTCAGCGCTCTCGAGGCTGACCTCGGGGTGCCGGATCTGGTGGTCTACAATGCCAGCGCCCGGGTTCGCGGTCCCTTTGTCGAGCTCGACCCGGCGGGGGTCGAGAATACCTTGATGGTGACCTGCTACGGCGCTTTCCTGGTCGCCCAGGCGGCGGCGCGCCTGATGGTGCCGCGCGGAAAGGGTGCGATCTTCCTGACCGGCGCTTCGGCCGGGGTGAAGGGCTATCCGCAGTCGGCGCCCTTCGCGATGGGCAAATTCGGCCTGCGCGGCCTGGCCCAGTCCATGGCCCGCGAACTCCAGCCCCAGGGCCTTCACATCGCGCACTTCGTGATCGACGGCGGGATCGGCGAGAGCCCGCCCGAGGCGCCGGACAGCCGCCTGCACCCCGATGAGATCGCGCGGACCTATTTCGACGTCTACCGTCAGCATCGCTCCGCCTGGGCCTGGGAAATCGAGCTCCGTCCCTGGGTCGAGCGTTTCTGAGGGGGCGAGCGCTTTCGAGGCTTTGGCGGGGACCGTGACGGCCCAAACTTCCGGTTCGCGTTCCACCAGGACTCTGTGCCGAATCTCTGCGCCGAACCGAGATTGGGCCTACATTCCCTTGCGGTACAGGTCGTCCTGACTACTATATGGCCGATTCTTCAGGAGGGACCATGAGTTCGATTTCTCCCCCGCCCCGGGACGACGGTATCCGCGACGTCCGCCTGGTGGATGCCCTGTCGGAGCGCTATCTTTCCTATGCGCTCTCGACCATCATGGCGCGCTCGCTGCCCGACGTGCGCGACGGCCTGAAGCCGGTCCACCGGCGGCTGCTCTTTGCCATGCGCCAACTGCGCCTCGACCCCAAGTCCGGCTTCAAAAAATCGGCCCGCGTGGTCGGCGATGTGATCGGCAAGTTCCACCCCCACGGCGATCAGTCGATCTATGACGCCCTGGTGCGCCTGGCCCAGGATTTCGCCCTGCGCTATCCGCTGATCGACGGCCAGGGCAACTTCGGCAACATCGACGGCGATAACGCGGCGGCCATGCGCTACACCGAGGCGCGCCTGACCTTCGTCGCCGAGGCTCTGCTGGAGGGTATCGACGAGGACGCCGTCGACTTCCGACCGACCTACGACGGCGAGGCCGAGGAGCCGGTGGTGCTGCCGGCGGCCTTTCCCAACCTGCTGGCCAACGGCGCCCAGGGCATCGCGGTGGGCATGGCGACCGCCATCCCGCCCCATAACGTCGGTGAGATTTGCGGTGCCCTTCTGCATCTGATCAAGGCCCCCAACGCCAGGATCGACAAGCTGCTGCAGTTCATGCCCGGCCCCGATTTCCCCACCGGCGGAATTCTGGTGGAGGACGGCGCGGCGATGGCCGAGGCCTACAGCAAGGGGCGCGGGTCCTTTCGTCTGCGGGCCCGCTGGGAGGTCGAAAAGATCAAGGGCGGCCTCTATCAGGTGGTGATCACCGAAATTCCCTTCCAGGTCCAGAAATCGCGCCTGATCGAGCGCATCGCCGAGCTGCTGGCGGCGCGCAAGCTGACCTTTCTGGCCGATGTTCGCGACGAATCTGCCGAGGACCTGCGCATCGTCCTGGAGCCCAAGTCGCGCAACGTCGATCCCCAGGTCCTGATGGAATCGCTGTTTCGTCAGACCGACCTGGAAAACCGCGTTTCGCTCAACATGAACGTGCTCGACGCCGACAACACGCCGCGGGTCATGAGCCTGCGCGAGGTCCTGCAGGCATTCCTCGATCACCGCCATGTGGTCCTGGTCCGGCGCACCCAGCACCGGCTGGAGAAGATCGTCCGGCGCCTGGAAGTTCTGGAAGGCTATCTCGTCGCCTACCTGAACCTGGACGAGGTGATCCGCATCATCCGCGAGGAGGACGAGCCCAAGGCGGTCATGAGGGCGCGCTGGAAGCTCTCGGACACCCAGGCCGAGGCGATCCTCAACATGCGCCTGCGCGCGCTGCGCAAGCTCGAGGAGATCGAGATCCGCGGCGAACACGGCGCGCTGACCGAAGAGCAGGCGGCGCTCCGGGCCCGCCTGAAGGACGACAAGGCGCGCTGGACCCTGATCGCCGACGAGATCAAGGACATCAAGAAGCGTTTTGGCGCCAACGACGAGCTGGGCCGCCGCCGCACCGAGGTCGCCGGCCCGCCGGCCGAGGTGGTGATCCCGCTGGAGGCCGTGGTCGACAAGGAACCGGTCACGGTGCTCTGCTCCGCCAAGGGCTGGATCCGCGCCTTGAAGGGGCACCACGAAGAGCTGCCCGAGGTGCGCCACAAGGAAGGCGACCGGGCCCGCTTCGCGGTCCAGGCCTTCACCACGGACAAGCTGCTGGTCTTCGCCACCAATGGGCGCTTCTACACCCTGGGGGTCGACAAGCTCCCCGGCGGGCGCGGCTACGGCGAGCCGCTGCGGCTGATGTTCGAGCTGCCGAACGACCAGGATGTGGTCGCCATCATGGTCCATCAACCGGGCCGCAAGCGCCTGGTGGCCGGCGCCGACGGCCGCGGCTTCATCGTGCCGGAAGAAGAGGTCCTGGCGCAGACCAAGAACGGCAAGCAGGTCTTGAACCTGGCCAGCGGGGTCGAGGCCCTGGTCTGCGCCCCGGTCGAGGGCGACATGGTCGCGGTGGCCGGCGAGAACCGCAAGCTGATCGTCTTTCCGCTCAGCGAGCTGCCGGAAATGACCCGCGGCCGCGGCGTCATCCTGCAGCGCTACAAGGACGGCGGCCTGTCCGACGTGAAGACCTTCCAACTGGCCCAGGGCCTCTCCTGGGCCGCGGGGGCCGGCCGCACCCGGGTGGAAAACGACCTCATGCCCTGGATGGGCAAGCGCGGCCAGGCCGGCCGATTGCCGCCGACCGGTTTTCCGAAGAGCAACAAGTTCGGCGCCTGAGACGTTCGTCAAGGAGCTGGAGCGGGCGCCTTCATGTCGCAAGACCCAGGAGGATGGGGACCATCGAGGCGACCAGCAGCAACGCCATGGCGATGTTGAAGGCACGAAGGTTCACCGGGTCGCGGAGGACCCGCCCAAGAGCGGTCCCGAAAACCGCCCAGGTGCCGATACTGGGTAGATTGACGATCCCGAACACCAGGATCATCAGCAACAGGCTCCTCAGGGGCGCCGCGGGATCGCTGTAGGACACCGTGACGATCAGCGCGACGGTCCAGGCCTTGGGGTTGACCCACTGTAGCAAGGCGGCCTGCAGGAAGGTGAAGGGCCGCGCGGCCGCACCGCCATCGCTGGTCGGTGTCGCGCGGCTGCTGGCTATTTTCCAGGCCAGCCACAGAACGTAGAGCACACTCAAGAACTGCAGGATCGCGTAGAGGGTCGGGTTGGTCTGCAGGACCTGGCCGATACCCAGTCCGACCAGCAGCACCATGGTCAAGAAGCCGGAACTGATGCCCAGCATCAGCGGCAGCGAGCGTCGAAAGCCGTGGTTCGCGCCCGATGCGAGCAAGATCAGGTTGCTGGGCCCCGGCGTGATGGAGGTGGCGAAGGCAAAGCCGACGAGAGCGATAAACAGATCCAGGGTCATGACCGAACTCGGTCACGGTTCTCTTCGATCTCTCTTCGCTGCATGAGTGGGCTCGCTCGATCGGGTTCGTCCTGGGCCGCAGCTTGATCGAGAGAGCCCCACATGTAACTCTTCATTCGTATTGAAAATTTATCCGATCGTCTCAAAATTTGAGCTTGATGAATAAACTGGATCTGCTCAGCGATATCTTTGCGACGCTGAAGCTCCGCAGCGACATCTACTTCCGGGCGGAGTTGGCGGGCGCCTTTGCTATCGAGGTTCCGGCCGAGCGCCGCCGGATCCGCTTTCATCTGGTCCGCCACGGCGCCTGCTGGGTCCAAATCGCCGCGATGCCGGACCCGGTGCGACTGTCGGAAGGCGACCTGGTCATCATTCCCAAGGGCGTGGCGCAGGTTTTGAGCGATGATCCAGATCGACCGGCGGTGCCGCTGGGACAGCTTCTGCGGGGCGGCGCGGTCAATGACGCCGGTGTCCTGACCCACGGGATGGGAGAGGGCGGCGCGCGGCTCCTCTGCGGCTTCTGCGGTTTCGACGAACTGCTCGATCACCCGATCATCGCCGGGCTGCCCGACATGATCGTCATTCGGCCACGCGAGTTGGGTGCCGAGCCCTGGGCGGCCGCGGCCCTGCGTTTGCTGACCCTGGAGGCCGACCTCGGCGCCCAGGGCATGGGCGAGATCATGAGCCGGCTGCTCGAAATCGTCCTGGTTCAGACGGTCCGGCGCATGCCCGCGCCGTGGGACGGAGTGGCATTGGGCTATGTTACCGCGTTGCAAGATCCGCAGCTCTCGAAAGCGCTGCTGGCGATCCACAACGAGCCGCACCTGGCCTGGACAATCGGCAATCTGGCCAGGGCCGCCGGCATGTCGCGGGCCCAGTTCGCCAAGAGGTTTACCGCCCTGGTCGGCCTGCCGCCCATCGCCTACCTCACCAACTGGCGTTTGATGAGGGCCAGTCGTCTGCTCCGTGACACCGGGCTGGGAATCGGCGAGATCGCGGCACGCTGCGGCTATGCCTCCCTGCCGTCCTTCTCGCGGCGCTTCAAGTTGGCCTTCGGCACGGGCCCCGGCGCCTACCGCCGGGGCGCCGGATCGGATGCAATGTGAGGTGGCTTGGGGTCATCGAGGGCCAGCCACCCCACATCTTCACAGTCCGGTCTTGTCGGCCCCTGGCTTGATCGGTTAAGCATCGGGTCCCGCCCTTTTCTCAGCACCGACAGGATTTGCTTTATGGCCGCGCTCGACCTCGATTTCGCCCGTTCCTTCTTTCCGCCCATGGCGAACGGCTGGACCTACATGGAAAACGCCGGCGGTTCCTACATGCCCAGCCAGGTCATCGCGCGCATGAATGCCTACATGGCCGAGTGCAAGAACCAGCCGCACCCCAACTTCGCGCCGGGCGCCCTGGCCGCCGAGCGTCTGGAGGCCTCCCGGCAAGCCGCCGCGGCGATCGTCGGCGCCGATCTGGAAGAGATCGTGATCGGGCCCTCGACGACCCTCAACGTCTTTGTCCTGGCCCAGGCCCTGCGTCACCTCTTTGCCGATGGCGACGAGATCGTCGTGACCAACCAGGATCACGAGGCCAACGGCGGCGCCTGGCGGCGGCTGACCGAGTTCGGCCTGGTCATCCGTGAATGGCAGATCGATCCGGTGACCGGCGAGTTGGATCTGGCCGGTCTCGACGCGCTGCTCAACGAGCGCACGAAGCTGGTCTGCTGTCCCCACGTCTCCAACGTCGTGGGATCGATCAACCCGGTCGCGGCTATCGCCGCCAAGGCTCACGCGGCCGGGGCCATGGTCTGTGTCGACGGTGTCGCCTATGCGGCCCACGGTCTGATCGACGTGAAGGCCTGGGACGTCGATTTTTACCTCTTCAGCACCTACAAGATCTACGGGCCGCATCTGGCGGTGATGTACGGCAAGCGCGAGGCCATCGCGCGCTGTGCCAATCAGAATCATTTCTTCCACGAAGGCAAGGGCGCGACCTGCATCAACACCGGTGGCCTGGCCTATGAATCGGTGGCTGGGATCGCCGGCGTGCTGGAGTATTTCGAGGCGATCTACAGCCACCATCTCGGCGATCAGGACAACGACCAGCGGGCCCGCCTGACCAAGGTTTTCGACCTGTTCGGTGCCCAGGAAGAGCAGCTCTCGGAGCGCCTGCTCAGCTACCTGCGGACCAAGCCCGGGGTGCGCCTGATCGGCGAGAAGACAGGCGATCACACAAGGCGCGAGCCGACCATCGCCTTTTCCGTCGAAGGACGTCCATCGGCCGCCATCGCCGCCGCCGTGGCCGATGACAAGATCGCCTTGGCGAACGGTCATTTTTACGGCTACCGCTGCGTCGAGGCGCTCGGCTACGAGGACGTCGAGGATGGCGTGGTGCGGGCGTCAATGGTTCACTACAACACGCTCGATGAGGTCGACCGTCTGATTGTCGCCCTGGAGAAGGCGATCTAAGGTAGGCTGTTCGATGCGGGACCAAAAGAGGTGGCGGGACTAAAAGAAGTGGCGGGACTAAAAGAAGTGAGGGTGTAACCGGTCGGTCCCGGCGGGGGCGAGGAAACGAACATGCCTGACAGAGCGCGGCCGAAGCATTGGCCCAAGGCCAGTTACGATCCCCACTATGACCCGCTGGTCGATGCCGGACCGGGCCACAATCGGGACTATGCGCCGACCTACTGGATCGGGACCGCGGGGCCGCCGCCGCCGGACGACGGTCCGATCTCGGGCGATACCGACGCCGATGTGGTGGTCGTCGGCTCGGGCTACACCGGTCTTTCCTGCGCCATTCACCTGGCCAAGGAGCACGGCATCAAGGCGATGGTCCTGGAGGCCAATACCGTGGCCTGGGGCTGCTCGACGCGCAACGGCGGTCAGGCGCAGATTTCATCCGGACGGCTCAAGCGCTCCCAGTGGATCAAACGCTGGGGCGTCGATGTCGCCAAGCGGATGCACAACGAGGTGACCGAAGCCTTCGAACTTTTCCGCGACCTGATCGGGTCCGGCGAGTTCGACTGCGAGCCCCAGGAGGGCGGGCACTACTATATCGCTCACAAGGCCGGCGTGATGCCCAAGCTGGAGCAGGAGTCGAAGCTCCTGAACGAGGTCTTCGGCTACGGCTCGCGCATCATCACCCGCGAGGAACTTCACGAAGGCCACGTCAAGGACCAGGAAGCCGCCGGCGCCCTGCACGAACCGGATGGAACCTGTATCCATGCCGCCAAGCTCGCCTTCGGCTATCAGAACCTGGCCCGCAAGCTGGGCGCCACGATCCATCCGGCGAGCCCGGTCATGGGGTGGAAAATCAGGAACGGCGTGCATCACCTGACAACGCCCGGTGGCACGGTCCGGGCGCGGGCCGTGGCCCTGGCGACGGCGGGCTACACGCCGCCTGGGCTCAGCAATCGCACCAAAAACCGGCTGATGCCGATTCTGTCGAATTCGATCGTCACCCGGCCTCTGAGCGACGAGGAGAAGGAAGCCTGCGGCTCCCAGACCTGCTCGCCCCTGACCGACACCCGCACGCTGCGCCACTACTATCGGTTCCTGCCGGACGGCCGGATGCAGATCGGCAGCCGCAGCGCGATCACCGGCGAAGACGCCGAAAACCCCAAGCACCTCGCCCAGCTGCAGGCGGGCCTATACCGCAAGTTCCCGGCGCTGCGCGACATCGATCTCGATTATTCCTGGTGGGGCTGGGTCGATGTCAGCCACGACATGATGCCCCGCGTTTTTCAGCCGGATCCCGACCAGGAAATTTTCTATGCCATGGGCTATGGCGGCAACGGCGTGATGTACTCCGCCCAGGCGGGCCGCCGCATGGCCCAGATGGTGGCCGGCAAGGGTCAGGGACTCGACCTGCCGATCTTTACCTCGCAGTTGCCCAGCCACGGCATCCTCACGCCCTTCCGCCGGCTCGGTCAGCGGGTCATGTACCGCTGGTACTACCTCAACGACGAGATGCTCTGAGCCGCGCTTTCGGTCCGAAAAAAGGGCCGGTCGCCGGCGATGGTGACGCGGTTCATGCGGCGTTGCTGGGGGAAGTAGTCGGCCACCCCATAGTGCTGGGTGCAGCGGTTGTCCCACAGGGCGATCGTGTTCTCGCGCCAGCGGTAGCGGACCTGGAACTCCGGCTTTTTCACCAGCGCGAAGAGCTCGCCAAGCAGGGCCGCGCTGGCCGCCTCGTCCAGTTCGTTGATGCGGGTGGTGAAGACCTCGTTGACGAAAAGCGCATCCCGTCCGGTCTCCGGGTGGGTGCGGATCACCGGATGGGTGAAGGGCGGCCACTCGGCGATCACCTTGCGCACGCGCGCACCGTCCTCGGTATCGTGGATGCCGCCGGAAAAGGCCTCGATCGAATGTTGCGCGGTCATGCCGGCCAGACGACGGCGCAGCTCGGCGGGCAGGGCGTCATGCACCGCATACATGGAGCACCACAGCGTGTCGCCGCCGCGCGCCGGCAGCTCCAGGGCCTGCAGCAGCGAGCCCAGGGGCGGGGCCTCCTTGAAGGTCACGTCGGAGTGCCATTGGTCATTGTTGGGCGGGCGCTGTGCGTTGTTCAGCACGATGGTCACCCGCGGGTCTTCGTCGCGGTGCGGCAACAGCGGGTGCGGCTCGTCCAACGGACCGAAGCGTTCGGCGAAGGCCAGCAGGGCCCGCGGGCCGATCGGCTGGTCCGGCAAGAAGATCACCTGGTGTTCGAGAAAGGCCCGATGGATCGCCGTAAAGGCCGCGTCGTCCAACGGCTCGCGCAGATCCACGCCCTCGACGACGGCGCCGATGCAGGCTGTCAGCGGGTCAACGGTGATGGACATCTTTCCCGTCCCCTTTAATCCCCAGGCCCATAGCCCTTGAAGATCTCGAGGGTGCGCCCGATTTCGGCATCGCTCAAGACCTTGGGCGTGCCGACCAGCCGGGCCAGGATCGACTGCTTGGCCAGGACTTCGACCTCGGCGGCGAGCCACAGGGCCTTCTCCAGGGTCGGCCCGAGGGCGATCACGCCGTGATTGGCCAGCAGGCAGGCGTTGCGGCCTTGGAGCGCCTTGAGCGCGTTGTCGGAAAGTGCCTGGGAGGCGACCGTGGCATAGCGCGCGCAGGGGATCGTCGGGCCGCCGGCGGCGGCGATCATGTAGTGATGCGCCGGGATCGCCCTGCGGGCGACGGCGTAGGCCGTGGCATAGGTGGAATGGGTATGGACCACGGCACCGACCTCGGGCCGGGCGGCCAGGATGTCGCGGTGGAAGCGCCACTCCGAGGAGGGCTTGCGTCGGCCTCTGGCTGGCGCCTTGGGCTCCAGTGGCAGAAACACGATATCGGCCGGCTCGGTCTCCGCGTAGGCCAGGCCCGAGGGGGTGATCAGCAGGCCGTCCTTCCAGCGCAGCGAGACATTGCCGGAGGTGCCCTGGTTGATGCCCTCGGCGTTCATCCTGAGGCAGGCCGCGATGATCTGGCGGCGCAGCGCGGTTTCGCTCTGACCGGTCCTGGCGGCCTTACTGGTCTTGCGAGCGGGCATGGGCGTTGGTGCTTCCTCGAACCCTTGATAGAGTGCCGGCAGCTTAGAGGCAGAGGACGGCCAAGACCATGCATCAGACACCCCGGGCTTGCCGCGGCATGTTCACCGCGCCCCACCACCTGGCGGCGCAGACCGGCCTGACCGTGCTGCGCGAGGGCGGCAACGCGGTGGAGGCCATGGTCGCGGCGGCGGCCACAGTCGCGGTGGTCTATCCGCATATGAACGCGCTGGGCGGCGACGGCTTCTGGCTGATCCATCTGCCGGGCCAGGGCGCGCCCATCGCCATCAGGGCCTGCGGCTTTGCCGGCGCCAAGGCCACGCCGGCCTTCTATCGCGCGGCCGGCTGCGACGCGATTCCTTTTCGCGGGCCCCTGGCGGCCAACACCGTGGCGGGTGCGATCGACGGCTGGCGCGAGGCGCTGGCGGTCAGCAGCGAAATCGGCGGCACGCTCAGTCTCGAACGCCTCCTGGAGGAGGCGATCCACTACGCGGAAGACGGCGCGCCGGTCACCGAAAGTCAACGTCACTTCACCACGGAAAAAGGCCCCGAGCTGAACGATGTGCCTGGCTTCAAGGCGACCTTCGCGCCGGGCGGCGCGGTGCCCGAGCGCGGCGCGCTTTTCAAGCTGCCGGCCCTGGCCGGCAGTCTGAAGACCCTGGCCGCCGAGGGCCTGGACGATTTCTATCGCGGCGCCCTGGGACGCCGGATCGCCGCAGAGCTCGCTCGCGTCGGCAGTCCGGTGACCGCCGAGGATCTGGCCGGCTATCGCGCCCAGCGGGTCGAGCCGCTGGTCCTGGAGACCTCGGTGGGGCGGGTCTACAACCACCCGCCGCCGACCCAGGGTCTCACCTCCTTGATGATTCTCGGGCTCTTCGATCAGCTCGGCATCGCCGAGGCCGAGGGCGTCGATTACCTCCACGCCATGGCCGAGGCGACCAAGGCATCGGTCGTGCTGCGCGACGAACTGGTGACCGATCCCGGCCGGATGCGGGCCGACCCGCAGAACCTGTTGCGACCCGAGGTGCTGGCTGCCCAGGCCCAGGGGCTCGACCGCGAGCGGGCCAGCCCCTGGCCGCGCCCCGACGGCGCTGGAGGCGGTATCGGCGGGGATACCATCTGGATGGGGGCGGTCGATGCCAGCGGCCTGGCGGTCAGTTTCATCCAGTCGATCTACTGGGACTTCGGCTCCGGTCTGGTGCTGGAGGACAGCGGGATCCTGTGGCAGAACCGCGGCGCCTCGTTCCAGCTCGCCCCCGGGCACCTGCGCGAACTGGCGCCCGGGCGCATGCCCTTCCACACCCTGAACCCGGCCCTGGCGACCCTGAACGACGGCCGGGTCATGACCTATGGCTGCATGGGCGGCGAGGGCCAGCCGCAGACCCAGGCGGCGATCTTCAGCCGCATCATGCTCTTCGGCCAGGAGCCCCAGGCCGCCCTGACCGCGCCGCGCTGGCTGCTCGGCAAGACCTGGGGCGAGGGCGCGAACAACCTGAAACTCGAAGCCCGCTTCGACCCGGCCGTGGTGGCCGCGCTCAGGGCGGCCGGTCACGAAGTCGAGACCATCGCGCCCTTCTCGGACGACATGGGCCACGGCGGAGCCATCGTGCTGCGCCCGGACGGGGTCATGGAGGGGGCGGGCGACCCGCGCAGCGACGGCGGCGCGGTCGGATTTTAGGCCCCGTCTTTGCCTTTCGTGACCGCGCCGGGGTAGCGCGGCAGGTTGTCGGCGACATCGAACCAGGCAATCCGCTCCCCATAGTAGGTGTGGTCCCGCGGGACAAAGCCGTCGGGATGGTCAAGCGTGCCGATGTGGAACTCGATGATCGCACCGCTCGAGGCGCTGGTGCAGCCTTCCCACGTCAGGGGGGTGCCACAGAGACCGCAGAAGGCCCGCTGCACGCCCGGCGATGAGTTGTAGAGGCTCCGCTCGCGCCCGCTGAAGCGAACCCGGTCCGCATTGAAGCCCACGTAGGTGACGACCGGGGCACCGCTATGCCGCCGACAGCTACGACAGTGGCAATGCCCGATTCCCAAGGCCTCCCCCCTTGCCTCGTAGCGCACCGCGCCGCACATGCAGCCGCCGGCCAGGACGACCGAATCTTCTCCCATGACCAAGCTCCCATTATTCAGGTGTTCTGGCGCGAACCGTAGCAAGAAGACTCGGTCGGAGCTTAAGAATACGCAGGCCCGACGGGTCGCTGCCAATTTCTCCTGACAAAATTGGTCCTGGACGCGGACAGCGCCCAAAAATCAGGCGCTGGCATCGGAACCCGCGGGGCCCGGGAAATGGCAGTCGGCATCGGGGTCCAGTGGAAAGACCGGCCGGGGCAGGTGGCGCCAGTCGAAGCGCGAGAGGACCGGACTGGTCAGACCGGGGGTATCGACCTCGATCACCTGAGCCGGCCCGAACCAGGGCGCAAAGCCGGCGCGGAAGTGGCCCCGCGATTTTACGCAGACCGTGCGCGCCGCGCCGATGTCGATGCCGAACTGTTCGAAAAACAGAGGGTCGGCGGTTTGTTGACGATCGCTGATGACGGCGACTTGAACGCCCCCCTCGCCGCCGATTTCGAGCAGCGCGGCAGGCCCCAGTCGGAGCTGGCTGTCCTTGTAGATGCCAAGCCGGCCGACAATGTCGCCGTCCGCCAGGGCGACCACCCGGGCCGCGGCCGCGAACTCCTTGGCCTGCTCGGTCTCGCCGGCGCGGTTGAAGCGCGCCTGGAAGCGCCCGCCGATGCCCAACTCGTGGGCTTCTCCGGCCAGGGCGGAATCGACGAAGGATCCCATGAGAACCGAGCGCGCGCCGGCCTCGACCAGGGCCGCGAGCAGCCAGGTGGTGTTGCCGCCGGCGCCACCGCCGGGGTTGTCCGCCACCTCGGCGACGATCGTTGCCGGTAGGCTGGGATCGCGGCCGCGCGCGACGGCCAGGGCCACCGCGTCATCCAGCGCGGTCAAGGGTTTCTGGAACTCCTGGCGCCACGACCAGACCTTTTCGGCGAGTTCGTCGGCCAGGGCGTCGGCCTCGGCCTGCTCGTCGCGGGCGGTGACCACGATCGAAAGCCCGCACTTGGGCGAGTCGCTGAAGGCGAAGCCGCCCAGGATTGAGACGTTGAGGATGGTGCCCCCCGTCTCGCGCTTGCGCCTTTGCGCGTAGTCGATGGCCCGGCCATAGGGTCCCTCGGCGGTGAGCAGCGTCACCGTGGGAGGGAACAGGGGCAGACGCCGGAAGGCGGCCCGGGCCTTGACGCCGGACAGCAGGGTCCGGGTCGCGAGGGCCGCCTCTTCGCCGCGTTCGGCCATGTCGACGTGCGGGTTGGTCTGATAGCCGATCAGGATGTCGGCGGCGGCCACCATTCGATCGGAGACGTTGGCGTGGAGGTCCAGTGTCACGACTATCGCGACGTCGGGGCCGACCGCTTGCCGGACCCGTTCGATCAGCTCGCCATCCGGGTCGTGATCCTCGCTCGCCACCATGGCGCCGTGCTGGCTGAGATAGACCGCATCGAGCGGCAGCGCGGCGGCAATGCCGGTGACGATCGCGTCGACGGTGGCGCGGAAGAAGGCCTGGTCCACCGGACCCTTGGGTTCGGTATCGGTCAGTAGGGTGGGGATCGACGTCCAGGGCCCGAGCAGATCCATGGTCTGGACGAAGGCGCTCATCTCGCGGGCGACCGTGCTCGGGCTCCGCCGGGCCTCGGCCATCAGGGCGTTTCCGGTGAGATTGCAGCGGGCGCGAAAATCCGCTTCGCTGGCGGGTGGCGCGAAGGCGTTGCTCTCCAGCATGATCCCGCCCAGCGCCACGCGTGGCGTGGCGGGCCTCATGGTGCTGGCTCGACGATCGACACGTGGACAACCTCCGTTCGGGCGATGTCGAAAGCCGACATTTCCTGAATGAAACCCGGCCCTGAATGAACCCCGAATTGTCTCCAGTGGCAACGTCAAGGATGACGCGAGACAGTGTTACCTGGAATACTTGGGAACCGCGGACCGCCTCGTGGGTGCCTAGCGGGCCGCCGGCTCGGCGCTCTTCTCGGCTTCGGCGCGCTGCTTCTCGACGATCTTGGCGCGCGCTTCCAACAGCGTTTCGTGGAGACCCAGAACCGCCCGGCTGCCGGTGGTCTGGCAGAGCGCCGGCACCAGGGCATGGACGAAACAGGCCAAAGACCCGGTGAACATGCGCCAGCCGAAGGCGGATGCGAAGGCGGCATGCTCGCCGTAGCTTTCGCCAACGGAAGCCGGATGGTCGAGGAAGAGTTTTTTGATCATCGTGGTTAGCGACTAGCCCTGAAAGGTGAAGAAAACCCTTTCAAGCATAGCGCGTTAGGCAGCGTCTGCAATCTCCCGCACGGAGGTTTTGTTGGCGCCGGCCTTGCGGTTTCGGTTTGTCACCATCTGGTCGTGCAGTGTCGTAATCATCGCGCTGCCGGTCTTGACGAAGAGGAAGGGCAGCAAGGCGTGGACCAAACAGGCCAGTCCGGTCAGGACCATGCGAAAGCCAAAGGAGGAGGCCATGACCAGGTGCTCGCCATAGGTCTCGTCGACGCTGGCGGGGTGGTCGGTGAAGAGGCGAGTCAAGGTCACGGGCGGTCTCCGGTTTGGTTGTCTGAACAGAACGTAACGTCGCTGACGGGAAAAATTTTTGCTCAATTTCACAGTACAGAGGAATTTTTAGGAGTTCTATGCTACGAATGTAGAGATTATTAGGAAATTATATCGATGGATGCGTTCGATAAGAAAATTCTGACCGCCTTGCAGCGCGATGCGAGCCTGTCCATGGCGGCGCTGGCGGAACAGGTCGGCCTGTCCTCGACGCCCTGCTGGCGGCGGGTTCAGCTTCTCGAGAAGGCCGGCGTGCTGAAGCGCCGGGTGGCGATCGCCGATGCCGAAGCCCTGAACGTCGCGGTGACGGTCTTCGTCCGGATCCGCACCGATCAGCACAGCGCCGCCTGGCTCGAACGTTTTCGCAAGGCGGTCTCGGCTATTCCCGAAATCATCGGCCTCTACCGGATGTCGGGCGACATCGACTATCTGCTGCGTATCGTGGTGCCGGATATCGCCGCCTATGATTCGGTCTATCAGCGCCTGATTCAGAAGGTCCAGTTCGCCGAGGTCAGCGCCAACTTCGCCATGGAGACGCTCAAGGAGACAACCGAGTTGCCGCTTCACTATGTCGATTGAGTGTCGCGGGAACTGGGACTAGGGTTTGTCAAGGAAGGGAGTTTCTTCTTGAGCGGAAGTTGCGGACACAACGCAAGCTTCGACGGCGCGTCGCCAGCCTTTCGGCGCGCGCTCTGGGCGGTGATCGCGATCAACGCGGTGATGTTCGTGGTCGAGATGACCGCCGGCGTTCTCGGCGGCTCCCAAGCCTTGCAGGCCGACGCCCTGGATTTTCTTGCCGACACCGCGACCTACGCGCTCAGTCTTTTCGTCATTGGTCGGCCCTTGCTGTGGCGCGCCCGGGCGGCGCTCTTCAAGGGCCTGTCCCTCGGCGCCCTCGGCCTCTGGGTCCTGGGCAGCACGCTCTATTCGGTCTTCGTTCTGGGCACGCCCCGGGCCGAGATCATGGGGCTGGTCGGTGCCCTGGCGCTGGCCGCCAACCTGGCCAGCGTGTTGCTGTTGCTGCGCTTTCGAGATGGCGATTCCAACGTGCGCTCGGTCTGGCTCTGCAGCCGCAACGACGCGATCGGCAATGTCGCGGTCCTGGTCGCGGCGCTGGGGGTCTGGGGCAGCGGCACCGCCTGGCCCGATCTCGCGGTGGCGGCCATCATGGCCAGCCTCTTTCTGAGCGGGGCTGTACAGATCCTGCGTCAGGCCCTGGGAGAATTGAATACGGTCGCGGCGACGCTGCCGGACTGTCCCCTTTGTGAAGGCCCCGAACCCTGTCCGATGCACGCCCCAACATAATCCTGATCCTGGCCGACGACATGGGCTTTGCCGATCTCGGCTGCATGGGCTCGGAGATCAGGACGCCGAACATCGATGCCATGGCCTCGCGCGGTGCGATCCTGACGGCGCTCTACAATTGCGCGCGCTGCTGCCCGACCCGGGCTTCGCTGTTGACCGGCCTCTATCCGCACAAGGCGGGGATCGGCCATATGGGCACCGACCTGGGCCGGCCCGCCTATCAGGGTTATCTGCGCCAGGACGCGGTCACCATCGCCGAGTGTCTGCGGCTGGGCGGCTATCGCACCATGATGGCCGGCAAGTGGCACGTCGGCGGCGACTACGATCCGATGGATGCCGACAACTGGCAACACGGCGATGCCAAGCATCCCACGCCGCGGGACCGGGGCTTCGATCATTTCTATGGTACCCTGGACGGCGCGGGCAGCTTCTTCTTCCCCCATTACATCGAAGAGGACGACCGCCGGGTCGAAATCACAGGCGACGACTTTTACCTGACCGATGCGATCAGCGAGAAGGCCGGCGCAATGATCGGCTCGGCGGTGGCGGACGAGACTCCCTTCTTCCTGTACCTCGCCTACACCGCGCCGCACTGGCCCTTGCAGGCCTGGCCCGAGGACATCGCCCGCTACGAGGGCCGCTATCGCCAGGGCTGGGACGCGATCCGCACGGCGCGTCACGAGGAAATGCTGGGCCGCGGCCTGCTCGACCGCGGCTGGCCGATCTCGCCGCGCGATCCCGACGCGCCGCCCTGGGAGGACGCGCCGCACCCCGACTGGCAGGACCTGCGCATGGCCGTCTATGCCGCGATGGTCGATCGCATGGACCAGGGCATCGGCCGTGTAATGGCGACCCTCAGGCGCCTGGGGGTCGAAGACGACACCCTGGTGCTGTTTCTGTCCGACAATGGCGGCTGCGCCGAGTTCATGTCCGAGGACGGCTGGGCCCGCCACTATCCGGTCGATCTGCCGGGCGGTCGCCGGGTCACGACGGGCAACCTGCCGGACCTGCGCCCGGGCGATGCCCAGACCTTCATGAGCTACGACCTGCCCTGGGCCAACGTCTCCAACGCGCCCTTCCGGCTCTTCAAGCATTGGGTCCACGAAGGCGGCATCTCGACGCCGCTGGTGGTGCAGTGGCCGGCCGGCCTGACCAAAGGCGGCCAGGTCAGCGCGACTCCCTGCCATGTGGTCGATATCCTGCCGACGCTGCTGGAGGCGGCCGGCGTCGCCTATCCACGCGAGCACGCCGACCACGCGATCCAGGCGGCCGACGGCGAGTCGTTGCTCGGTCTCCTGCGCGGCGAGGACTGGGCGCGCGAGCAACCGATCTTCTGGGAGCACGAAGGCAATGCGGCGATCCGGCTCGGTGCGTGGAAGCTGGTGCGCCGCAGCGGCCGGCCTTGGGAACTCTACAACATGGACCGGGACCGCACCGAACTGCACGACCTGAGCGCGCGCGACCGCCCGACCGTGGATCGCCTGGCCCGCGACCACGCGGCCTGGAGCGAGACCGTCGGCGTCGTCCCCTGGGACCGCATCGAAGCGGAGGTGATCCGCCTCTGGGCCAGGGGCGGACGGCTCACGGACGGATAGGAAGGGTAGGGGTTTCCTGCCGCCGAAGAACCACCGCCCCGCCAGACCGCCAATGCCACCTCGGCTTCGGATCTCGCCCGCTTTACTCGTACTTGAACGACAGCTTCAGCTTGGTCCGGAAGGCGACGACCTTGCCGCCGTCGATCTGCAGGTCTTGGTCGACGACCTGGGCGATCCTCAGGTCGCGCAATGACTGGCCTGCCTTCTCGACCGCCGCCGAGGCGGCTTTTTCCCAGGACTCGCTGCTGACACCGACAATTTCTATGACCTTGTAAACGCTCTCTGCCATGATCTTCTCCTCGGGTTTGTGTGAATGAATTCGTATGAATGGTCCTGGCGAATGGTCCAGGGGAATGGTCCGGGCGAATGGTCCGGGCGAATGGCCCCGGCTGGTCTGTGGCGACCTCCGGTTGCTCCCGAATTTTTCGTCATGATAGCCCATGTTGGCACCGCGCGATACGCCGCCGTCAGATTCACTCCCCGGTCTCCAGAGGCACGCCCAGGGACTTCAGCATCCGCCCCACGCAGACATAGAAGCTGGCGGTGAGGACGAGTTCGACAATTTCGGCCTCGGAGAAGTGCGGCTTCAACGCGTCTATCGTGGCCGCGGACGCGGCGGGGCCGACGGTGACCTCCTCGGCCAGCCGCAAGGCGGCGGCCTCCGGTGCCGAGAAGCTCGTGGCGATCTCGCCGCGCCGCAAGGCTTCGATCTCGATGCCGGTGACTCCAGCCTCGCGGGCCATGGCTTTGTGATGGACCCACTCATAGGATGTCTCGGTGATGGCGGCACCGCGCAGGATCATCATTTCGCGCAGCCGGCGCGGCGTCGTGGATTCGAGCCGAAGCGGCCAGGCCAAGTCCAACCAGGCCCGCAGCATGGCCGGCGAGTGGCCAAGCACACGGTAGAGATTGGGGATCCGCGCCCGCCGTTCCCGCACCTCGTCGAAGAGGGCGCGCAGCCGCGGGTCGTCGGGCTCTGGTGAGAGCATCGGCAGGCGGGCCATCGCGGCACTCCTTCATTGGACCGCCGATCGCAGCCGGCGCTTGCGGAAAACCAAGTCGCTTGCTACGGGGCGGCCGCCTCGCCTGGCGGGGTGTAGTAGGTGGTCTTGTCCGGGCGTGCTTCGATCCCGGCGGTGCCCTTGTGCAGCATGACGCCGGGGGCCATGGGGCGGCCGTCTTCGCGCAGCCAGAGGCGCAGCAGGTGCCGCTTCAAGGCGGGATCGGGCGAGTCCTCGAAGGCGGTGCGGGTGTGCAGCAGCAGACAGTTGTTGGTGAAGTTGATCTCGCCCGACTCAAGGCGCAGGTCGAGGCGCACCGCCGGGCGGTTGGCGATCTCATCCATCAGGTCGAGCGCCTCGAGCTCGGCAGCGCTCAGCTCGGCGTGGCCCTCTTCGAGGGCGAGGTCGATGTAGCCGCGAATGTAGATGGCGCTGGGCACCCCGTCGGTCTCGGAAAAGATCGGAATGCGCGCCGCCGTGACCAGGGGGTCGCCGGGCTGCTGCTCGCCGAAGCGGTGGTGATGAAAGCCGCGGTAGAGGTGGCCCAGCAGGTCGGGCCGCTCGCGGAGGATCTCATTGTGGATGGTCAAGGCGCTGGCGTAGCCGCTCAGACCGCCCTCGGCGGCCGGCCTGATGCAGAGCATGGCGATGTGATCGCAGCGGTCGGTGTGCAGCGCCAGCTCGCGGCTGTTGCGATAGGCGCGCTCGCGCCGGTCCTTGCCGCCGATGTTCACCACGTCGCCGACCAGATCGCCCATGGTGCTTTGCGAGACCGGCCGGCCAAAGTGACAGCCCAGCCCGAGATACAGCCTGCGCAGATCGTCGAGTTCGTAACGCTCGACCGGAAGGCCGCGCAACAGCAGAAGACCCCGGCCGCGCAAGACCGTCGCCCGCCAGGCCTCGAGGTCTTCGCCCAGTTCGTCGAGCGGAAAGGTCGCGGACGTGATGGCGCCGTGGTCGTTGACGGCGCCTTTGAGTCCGGCCAGGGCCCGTTCCAGGGCGGCGATGTGGCGCCGGGTCAGGTCGATCGAAAAGTCGTCCTTCGAGGCGAAGTCGGTCGCCTTCCAGGCCGCCGGGTGATCGAAGCGATGGTAGCGATTTGTCGGCATGGACGGCATGATCCGGCGCAATGTCGAAAAGGTCAATCTTGTCTCTCGCTGGATCTCGTGCTGGATTACAGTCGCTGGCGAGAGGGTGGAGGAGCGTGACCATGGCAGAGCGCGAGGCGCGAGAACCCCTGGGCGGCCCGGCGGCCTGGACCGGCGCCGAGCTCGAGCGCGACGGGAGCTGGATCTGGCCGCTGGAAGAGCCCGATATCGCGGCGATCGACGGAGCGCTGGACCAGGTCCGGGCGCGCGGCTTGACCTGGTCCGCCTTGACCGCCGAGGACTTTCCCCTGGGCCATTTCGCCGGGCGCCTCGCCGATCTGGCACGGGAACTGGAGGAGGGCAGGGGCATCGTCCTGCTGCGCGGCCTGCCGGTGGAACGCTACGATGCCGAGACCTTGAAGTGCATCCATTACGGCCTGGCGAGCCATCTCGGCACCACGGTCTATCAGTCGGCGGGCGGCGAGCTGATCGGCGAGATCACCGACGAGGGCGCGGCCGCCCTGGCGCGCGGGACGCTGCCGGGCGAGGGCGACGCGCAGCCCTTCCTCTCGTCGCGGGCGCGGGTCCAGACCACCGGGCCCCTGCGCTTTCACACCGACCGCACCGACGTCGTGACGCTGCTCTGCGCCGGCCAGTCGAAGGCCGGCGGCCTGTCGCAGATCGCCAGCGCCGTGGCGATCCACGATGCCATGCTGGAACGCCGACCCGACCTTGTGGAAGCGCTCTACCTCGACCTGCCGCGCAGCCGGCTCGGCGAAGAGGTGGGCGGCGGCGAGGACCACTACATGCTGCCTGTCTTCGCCCTGGAGCAGGGCCACTTCACGACCCACTACTCGCGCACCTATGTCGAGGCGGGCCAGAAGGTCGACCGGGTGCCGCGGGTGACCGACGCCCAGTGGGAGGCGCTCGATCTGCTGCAGGAGTTGGGCTACGAGCTCTGCCTGACCCACCGCTTTCGGCCCGGCGACATTCAGTACGTCAACAATCACATTCTCTATCACGCGCGCACGGCCTATGAGGACAGCCCCTCGAAAGACGGCGGCAGGCGCCTGCTCTATCGCATGTGGATTTCGATGCCGAACTCGCGGCCGCTGCCGGCGAGCCATGCGGTGTTGTTCGGCGACACCGCGGCCGGCGCTCTGCGCGGTGGCATCCGCCAACCCGACGGTCGCAATCTGCCCGCCAGGCCGACGGCTGCCTAGTCTTTACCTTTAGCATCGACTCCCGCCTTTCCCCGAACCACCTCGCGTCTGGTCAATCCCGGGTCTCCTACGGTAAAGGTGGAGAGAGTTGGGCTCCGAGTCGCAGGGCAAGGCCAAAATGGCGAGTATCCGAAAACCCACGTACCTGAGGCGGTTGGGCCGCCAAATCGTTGCCCTGTGCCGGGCATTCGGCATCGGCCGCTTCCTGGCCGTGGTCCTGTTGTCCCTCTTCGTTCTGATTCGGCTGTGGGATCAGGTCTTCGGGCTGACGCCCGTGGAGATATTGCGGGTCAAGATCTTCGATCTCTATCAGCAGATCGAACCCCGCGAGGTCACTCAGACCCAAGTGGTCGTGGTCGATGTGGACGAGGACAGTCTTGCCGAGCTGGGACAGTGGCCCTGGCCGCGCACAATTCTCGCGAAACTCCTGCAACAGATGGAACACTTCGGCGTCGTGGCGGTGGGGTTCGACGTTGTCTTCGCCGAGGCCGACCGAACCTCGCCCGGCCGCTATGCCGATCAGTTACCCGATATCGATTCGGATCTCTTGGACCAGCTGCGCGCCATGCCCGACAACGACAAGGTCTTTGCCGAGGCAATTGCCGGTAGCCGCGTCGTGCTCGGGCAATCGGGGACCTGGCGCAAGCTCGATCGCTACGATAGTGAGGCCCGCACGGTGCCGGTGGCCAAGATTGGCGGCGATCCGACGCCCTATCTGCATTCCTTCCCCGGCGTGGTGCGGAACATTCCGGCCCTGGAGACGGCCGCCCAGGGGGTCGCGATGTTCAACCTGGTCCCGGAAAACGATGGCCTGGTGCGTCGCGTCCCCTTGATGATGCTGGTCGAGGGCGAGATCCTGCCGACCCTGTCCTTGGAGCTGCTGCGCGTCGCCACCGGTCAACAGGCCTATGCGATCAAGTCGGACGAGGTCGGGATTACCAGCGTGGTGGTTGCCGGCGTGCAGATACCGACCGATGCCCGTGGTCGGGTCTGGGTTCGCTACAGCAAGGCGGACACAGCGGACTCGGTCTCCGCCAGGGACGTTCTGAACGGCACGGCCGACCCGGAGTCCTTGATGGGCAAGTTGGTTTTGATCGGGACCTCCGCCGAGGGTCTTTTCGATATCAAGTCGACGCCGGTCCATCCCTCGCTCGCCGGCGTCAAGGTCCATCAGCAGATCCTCGAGACGATCCTGACCGAGAGCTACCTGAAGCGGCCGACGGATCTGGTGGCCTGGGAGTTCACCATGCTGTTGGGCGTGGGGCTGCTGATGATCGCTATCGTGCCGGTCCTGGGCGCCGTCTTCGCGATGCTCTTGGGTGCCGGCGTGGCGGCGGGTCTGGCGGCGGCTTCCTGGTATCTCTTCGCCAGCCAGGGCCAGTTGCTGGATGTTTCCTTTACCCTGGTCGCGGGCCTTTCCATCTACACCATGCTGGTCTTCGTAAACTACTTCCGCGAAGAGTCGCGCCGCCGTCAGGTGCGCGGCGCTTTCAGTCAGTACCTTTCGCCGGCCCTGGTCGATCAATTGGCGCGCGATCCCGACCGGCTGGTGCTTGGCGGTGAGACGAAGGTCATGACCTTCCTCTTTTCCGATGTCCGCGGTTTCACTTCCATTTCCGAGGCCTACAAGAACGACCCGCAGGGTCTGACGCGGCTGATGAACGGATTTCTGACCCCCTTGACCAAGGCAGTTCTCGCGACGAACGGGACCATCGACAAGTACATGGGCGATGCCATCATGGCTTTCTGGAACGCGCCCTTGGACGACGAAGCGCATGCCAGCAGAGCCTGCGAGGCGGCCCTGGCGATGCAGGTGGAGTTGCTGGCGGTCAATCGGCGTTTCGGCGAGGAAGCCGCCGCGAAGGGCCTGCCCTTCTCGCCCTTGCGTGCCGGCATCGGGATCAACACCGGGACTTGCGTGGTGGGCAATATGGGGTCCGATCAGCGCTTCGACTACTCGGTCCTTGGGGACAGCGTGAACCTCGCCTCGCGCCTGGAAGGACAATCAAAGAACTATGGTGTCGACGTCGTCCTCGGCTCCCGGACCGTCGCCGTACTGGACGGTCGCTTCGCCCTGCTGGAGCTCGACCTGATCACCGTCAAGGGCAAGTCCGAGCCCGAGCGCATCTTCGCCTTGATGGGTGACAAGACGACCGCTGCCGACGAGAGCTTCCAAAAGCTGAACGATCTCAACGACGCGATGCTCGCCGCCTACCGCGGCCAGGACTGGGATCGTGCCGAGGCGTTATTGACCAGGATGCGCGCGGTGCCGACACAGCGCGATCTGCGCCATCTCTGGGCGCTCCATCTTTCCCGCGTCAGGGCCTTTCGCGCGGATCCGCCCGGGCCGGATTGGAATGGCGTTTTCGTGGCCCAGGCCAAGTAGCGGCGCCCGGGCGGGATGGAGAGGGGCAGGGCGGGGCACTGTGACTTGCGGCACAGGTCCAGGCCAGCGGGCCATTGTCGGTCCCGGGAAGCCGTCATACATTGGTCGAAACAGGTGAGGTGCCGAAGAGGACAGGGACCATGGCGGGCGAACCAGGCGACGACAAAACGCTGGCGAGAATTGAAGTTCTGAAAGATCTTCCGAAGTCGGAAATTGAAAAACTCGAGAGCCTTTGCCGATGGCGGCGATGCAAGGCCGGGCAGATGCTGGTCGAAGCGGGCAGTCCCAGCAAGGAGGTCTTCTTCATTACGCTCGGCCGGGTGAACATCGTCAATGTCTCGGCGTCGGGCAAGGAGGTCGTCTATGCCAGCCTGGAGGAGGGACGGTGTTTTGGCGAACTGGCGGCGATCGATAACCAGCCGCGATCAGCCTCGGTCGTTGCCGCCGAGCCCTCGACCATCGCCGTGCTGGGCGCCGCGCAGTTTTGCGACCTTCTGAACCGCCATGCCTCGGTATCTTTGAATGTTCTGATGAGCCTGGCCCAGATGGTCCGCATGGGCGACGCACGAATCATGGAGTTGACCAGCCTGGCGGCGTCGCAACGAGTCTATGCCGAACTGATTCGCATGGCGCGGCCCGACGCCGCGGTTCACAGCCTCTGGATCGTGCGGCCCCTGCCGCCGCTGAGGGAGATCGCCAGCCGGGTGTCGACGACGCGCGAGACGGTCGCGCGGGCGATGGGTCAGGTCTATGAGAGCGGCTTGGTGAAGCGCAAGGGCCGCAATCTCTACATCATGGACCGGCCCAAACTGGAAGAGCTGATCAGCCAGATCAAGATGGAGGTCGCGCGCAAGGCCGGGGGTTGATCCGCGCGTGTCGATTTGAGGCTCGACCGTCGCCATCGGGGCTGGACCTGACGCAGCCCGGCCACTAGAGCACTTTTTTGTTACTTGGAAGCATTTGACCGGAATTATTTTGCCTTCTGGCAAGGCGCGCTTCGAAGAGCGATACGCGTATCGGTCGAGGAGCGGAACGCGGCCAGAAGGCAAAAGAACCCGGCCTGCGGTGGGCCATAGGCGAGCATCGGGTGCGTTCCGCTGCTTGCCCGATGCTTTAGCATCGCGCCGCACAGCGCGCCTTCCCGAATGATCGCCTATGACCCATCAAATGGTTCCATGTAACAAAGAAGTGCTCTAGGTTGCGCCGCCGGCCCGTTTCGGCCGACACACCCGCTGCAGATCAAATCCCTGGCCTCACAACAAACGCGGAGTCGCGGCACCATGCCCTTCGAAAACATCATTCTCGAAAAACAAGACAAAGTCGGTGTGATCACGCTCGACCGGCCCAAGGCGTTAAACGCGCTCTGTGCCGCCCTGATCGCCGAACTGGCCACGGCTCTGGACGATCTGGAAAGCGACGAGGCGATCGGTTGCATCCTGATCACCGGGTCGGAAAAGGCCTTCGCGGCGGGCGCCGACATCAAGGAGATGCAGTCCAAAACCTATATGGACACCTATCTGGAGGACTTCATTACCGTCGGCTGGGAACGGCTCTCGCACTGCCGCAAGCCGGTGGTGGCGGCGGTGGCGGGCTATGCGCTCGGCGGTGGCTGCGAGATCGCCATGATGTGCGATGTCATCATCGCCGCCGACAGCGCCAAGTTCGGTCAGCCCGAAATCACCATCGGAACCATTCCAGGATCCGGCGGCACCCAGCGCCTGACACGGGCCGTGGGCAAGGCCAAGGCCATGGAGCTTTGCTTGACCGGCCGGATGATGGACGCCGAAGAGGCCGAGCGGGCGGGATTGGTCAGCCGAGTGGTTCCGGCGGACGACCTCATGGCCGAGGCCATGAAAACGGCCGGCAAAATCGCCAGTCTTTCGCGGCCCTCCGTCCTGATGGCCAAGGAGGCGGTGAACCGGGCCTTCGAGACCACCTTGGCCGAAGGGATCCGCTTCGAGCGCCGGACCTTTCATGCCACCTTCGCCACGGAAGATCAGAAAGAGGGCATGGCCGCCTTCGCGGAAAAGCGCAAACCTGTCTGGAAGCACCGCTAGGCCATCAAGGCAGGACAGCTACCAATGACTCGGGCGCTGTTGAATGGCGCCGGGACGGGCTAGACTTCGTCCCTGCGGGCGATTCGCCCGACCCACTGTCGCTCGAGGTGAAGACCCGCGATGCCCCTGGGAATCAAGGTGCTGCTGACGCTGCTGGCCGGTGCCACCCTGGCGCTGCTGGCGCAGATCGCGATCTTGGGGGAAAACCTCCTGCCGGGCTTCGAGGCGATCGACCGCAAGGCCGCCGAACGGGAAGTGCGCCAAGTCCGCCTGGCGCTGGAGAGCGAAGTCGAGAAGATCGAGGCCTTTGGCCGCGACTGGGCCGGCTGGGACGAAAGCTATCTTTTCCTGGCCAATCCGAGCGAAGAGCTGCCGCAGTCCGATCTTGTCTATGCGAGCCTCGCCAGCGAGGCGATCGATTTCTTCGGGCTCTACGACCCCAAGGGCGATTTGCACTGGGCCGGTATCTCGGATCGCCATGTCGAGGGATTGAGCGATACCAGCGCGGGGCTCTCTCGACTGGTGAAGTCCGGTCTGCCCTTGCGGACCCGTGCCCTACCGGAGCAATCGGTCGGGCTTCTGGGCAGCGAGGCCGGCCCGATCATGATCGCCGCCTTCCCGGTCATCCCCCACCAGACCAGCCATCAACCGCTGGGCAAACTGGTGGTCGGGCGGCTTCTCGATGCCGATCTCCTGGCGCGGCTCGCGGGCAAAACCGGGCTCACTTTCGATCTGCAGGCGGCGCCGGCCCCAACGCAGCAGGAAGACACCGCTAGGGGCGCGGCCGCATCGCTCGAATTCCTCGAAGGGCAGGCCCGCGCGAGAACGGTGCTCGCCGATGCCCTCGGCATTGGCACGTTTCACCTGACGGTCGAGCTTCCCGACGGCGCCCTTCGGCAGGGGACGGCCGCCGTGGGCGAGAGCGTCCTGGCCTTTGCGGCCATCGCCGTGGCCCTGGTCGTGTTTTGCTTTGTCATCATTTACGTCTTCGTGGTCCAACCCCTCGTGCGGCTTTCGCACCGCTTGATCGTTCTGGTCCACGAAGAGCGGTGGTCCGAGAGATTGAACGTCCAGCGGAGCGACGTTCTGGGCCTGCTTGGAGACGAGGTCGATGGCCTGCTGACCCGATTGGAAAACCTGCGGCGAGGGGCGGTCGAGGCCGAGGCGACCCCATTTGTCGCGATTTCCGGACCGAGCCAACCAACCACCGGCGACCAAGCGGACGTGGTGGTTGAGGACAGCGACGGCGATGGCGACGGCCGTGGCGAGCGCTAGTGCGATTTGACGCTGTGGCATTGGCTGAACGATTGGGAGACCGCCGCCACGCGGGGGCCAGGGGTGACGGGCGCCCTCTGGGCCGGCATCCTCGTAACCGGGCTTTAAGGTTGATATGCAATGCCTAGGATGAGGTCTGGCGAGACGATTGCGGCAAAGGGACGAGGCGAGACCATGACGGCAATCGACAAGACGGAAGCCCTGGCCGAAGATGGCGCGACTCGGGGACAGGACAGCACGGATGTCGCTGGAGAGGTTAGATCCCAAAAATGGCGTGATTTTCCGACGTACTTAGCGCGAAGCCTAAAGCATCAGAGTTTGTTGATTGGCTTATTTTTTTGCTATTTTTTGTATGAGCATTTTGCGATCCAGTTTCACAACTTGGATTCATTTGATCGACTTTCCCCTGCAGCGTATTATGTATCAAAAATTGCTGTTGGGTTTGTATGTTTATTTGTATCATGTTATTTTTTATTCGCGATACTGCGAGATCGCCCCGAAAAACTGACCCAATACTGCTGGCATAATTTGAAGCGGGATGTCCTGATCCCTGAGCGCCTGGCCATCGCCTTGCCTATTCTTTTGCTCTTGCCGCCGTTCTTCTCGGCCTTCAGCAGTCTCAAGAGCATGATACCGTTGATCCATCCCTTTTCATGGGATCCCCAACTTGCCGAATGGGACCGTTTGCTCCATTTCGGCCGGCATCCCTATGAGTGGCTGCACCCCCTATTGGGGCATCCGCTGGTGACACGATCGATCTATTATCTTTACATGGTCTGGATCTTGGTCCTGCAGGGATTCATGATGTGGCAGGCCTTTAGTCTGTCGAACACGCGTCTGCGGATGCGGTTCCTTTTGACCTACGTCTTGTCCTGGGTGTTGATAGGGACGACGGGTGGGACCCTCCTTTCTTCGGCCGGACCTGTGTACTTTGCCCAAGTCACCGGCGAGATCGGCCCTTATCAACCACTGTTGGCCTACCTGGACCTACTCGACCAAGATGGCGGCTTTGGGCTCGTCGAGGTTCAACGATGGCTATGGGATGCATATCTCGATGGCGTGCCTAAGGCCTTTGCCGGAATATCGGCTATGCCGTCAATGCACGTTGGACTGACAGTCTTGTTTTACCTGGTTGCCCGGAGTGTCAATCGATGGCTGGGGTACGGTTTCCTGCTCTACACCTTGGTTATTCTTGTGGGCTCGGTACATTTAGCCTGGCACTATGCCATAGACGGCTATGCGTCGGGTCTTGCTGTCATCGTAATCTGGCTGCTTGTTGGGGCACTACAGAAGCGGCTGTCGTTTTTGGTCGGCCTTGACCGAGTTCGACCAGCACAGCCTTAACAGCGCCACAAATCTGCGGTCTGCTTTGCCTGGCGAAGAATAGAACATCGGGTAGCCTCATTGGCTAGCCGTAGGGGCGATCAATCGAAGTATGAATTGTTGCAAGAGGTGTCGGGGAGGGGCCCACAGTGCGGGGGAGTTCGCAGCCCGAACACCATGTGCGTGTTCGCTCGCATCACGGCCCCACCGGAACCTACCACAACACCATTGTATCAGAATCCGCGGCATCTCCCGTCCAAACATTGACGAACTCCAACAAACTCATGTCAAACTGGTAAAATCCAACACGTTTGTGTAACCATATTGGTTGTTGTATTTCCGCAGTATATTGAGACGACTTCTTATGAAAACCGGCAGCCCTGCTAGAAGCGAAGAGAATGCGGTTGAAATTATCCTTTATAAGGTACTAAAAAATTATTGACAAAAAGTTACGAAAATTTTATAAACTGTCTCCTGCGTGATGGAGTGACTGTTACAAACCGAGATACAGTATGGCTTCCTCCCTATTGGATCGGTTCGTGGCGTTGATGAGAATGAGGGTCCTATGGTCATTGTGGCCAATGTCTGTGCCGTGGCCAGGTCAGGCTCAGCACAGTAGAAGTTTTGAAAATCTGGCGACGGGCCAGTAATTTACGGGAGACCTGAGAAATGACAAATCTTCGCAATGTAGCGTTGCGTTTCCTCAAGGATGAGGACGGCGCTTCCGCCGCAGAGTATGCCCTGATCCTGGCCATCGTGACCACGGGTATCGCGGGTGCGACAATCTTCCTCGGCGACCAGATCAAGCTCGCTGTTTCGAATGCCGGCGATTGCATTGCGACTCCGTCGAGTTGCCCGTAGACGCGACCTGATAATCGAAACCCTCTGGCCCATCGCAAGCCGGGCCAGAGGGTAGTAAGTCTGAGCCGGATTTCTCGGTGCTGTCCTGGAATCGATGTAGGCTGTTAATCGGATCTTGCGTCTGCTAAGTTTCTTGGTGGCTGTTGCCTACTGCCAGGATTGACAAGATGTAAGGGTCGCTCGGTTCCACAATATCGAGGGATCGAAAAGGTTATTTCGGTTGATTCCCGTCCATGGAGATGAATCATGAGGATGCGTGCCATATGGATGCTCGGTTTGGCGCTCCTGCTGGCGGTCGGATCCGTATATCTTGCTCGAAACTGGCTCGAGAACCAGGTGCAGCCGGTGATCGTCAAGGAGCAGAAGGCGCCTGAAATCCCGATCACCAAGGTCGTTGTCGCCGGGACCGGCTTGCAGTTCGGCAATGTGCTGCGCCGCGAACATATCCGCCTTGCCGATTGGCCCGCGGCAGCGGTCCCGCCGGGATCCTTTACTTCCATCGACGAACTGCTGGACGGCCAGGAGGAACGGGTGGTGATGCGGCCGATCGAGCCCAACGAGCCGATCTTGAAGTCGAAAGTTTCCGGCTTTGGCGGCCGCGCCATTCTTTCGTCGATGATTGCCCCCAAGATGCGGGCCATGACGATCCGCATCAATGACGTGACCGGTGTCGCCGGTTTCGTGCTGCCCGGCGACAGGGTCGATATGATCCTGACCCGCGAACGGGGCGGATCGCCGATCACCGATATCTTGCTGCAGAACATCAAGGTCCTGGGTATCGACCAGGATGCGAACCAGAATCGCCAGTCGCCCGGCGTGGTGCGGGCCATGACCTTCGAGGTGACGCCGACTCAAAGCCAGAAACTGGTCTTGGCGCAACAGGTCGGGACCCTTTCCCTGGCCCTGCGCCATACAACCAATGTCGAGGCGATCCAGCCACAGACCGTGAGCCTGCGCGATCTGCGTGTCGGCGAGGCCAACATTCCTCAGCAACCCGAGCCGACCAGCATGCAGTTGACCGAGGCGGTGGCTGAAGAAGCGCCGACGAAGATCGTGCCGAAAAAGGTCGTGAGGGCGAGCCAGCCGGCGAAACCGGTTGTGGTTGGCAGCCGAAGCGACAGCACGGTCGTGACCAGGACGAACAAGAAGGATCCATTGTCTGCGGTACGCATCGTTCGGGCCCTCCAGTCGACCCGCTACGAGGTGCAGCCCGAAGAGACCGGGGCGGCAGCGAACGTGGTGCCGATCAATCTGCTGAAAGGCCTTAGCCGTGAACCGACAACGGTGCCGGAAAGCCCGGCCGTCACCGGAGATGGTGGCGCGACAAACTAGCGTCGTCGGCATAGCACCATTGCTCCGTCCTATCGGGCGCTTTGTGGCGCCTCGCTATGAGGCCACGAGAAACGACGGCGGCAGCAAGAGGGCCCTGATTGCGGTCGAGAGCAGACAATTGCTATTCTCTTTGAGACGAAGTAATACCTGCAGTAAGAACTGGTCTTTCTGCTGCGCTTGGCGGTTACTGGGATTCGGCTGACACAACGCGATGTCACGGGGGATTTTATGAGAGACATAACAATTGGCTTACGATGGCTTCTCGGATCGGCAGCGATGGCCTTCGGTCTCATCTGCGCCGGCGGTTTGACCACGGCCAGTCCGAGCCTTGCGGCCGATACGACCGTTGTCGTCAGTGACGAATCCAAACACGCCGGCGAGTTCATAATCCCAATCAACAAGTCGCAGGTTCTGCGCATCGACCAGCAACTCCGGGACCTGTTGGTCGGCAACCCGGAAATCGCCGACGTCCTGGCCCTGACCGACCGCTCGATCTACGTGCTCGGCAAGTCCCTGGGGTCGACAAGCCTGACGCTCTACGGCGAGAACAAGGCGTTGATCGCCGTTCTCGACTTGATCGTATCGGCGGATATCGGGGGGCTGAAGGCGCGGCTCTTCGAGGTGATGCCGAAGGAGAAGATCGAGGTCCGGCCGGTCAATGGCGGTATCATGCTATCGGGCAAACTATCCAGTTCGTCGGCGGTGTCCCGCGCTTTGAAGATCGCCAACCAGTTCGCCTCCGGTGGTCCGGTGACCAACCTGATGTCGATCAGCGGCAGCCAACAGGTCATGCTGAAGGTTCGCTTCTCGGAGGTCTCGCGCACGGCCGGCAAGGAACTGGGCCTGAACTTCGACGTCAATGGGTCCGATTTCTTTTTCACCAACGGGCCGGCTTTTCTCGCCAATCCGCTCTTTCTATCGGGCGCCTCGAACCTCATCACGCTGGCCTCGCCCAACTCTTTCGGCTCGGGCTTTGCAAACTTCGACATTGGCAGCACGGACTTTAACTTTCTCTACGAAGCTCTCGAATCGAAGGGGATCGTCAAGACGCTGGCGGAACCGAATCTCATCGCCTTGACGGGCGATACGGCAACTTTCCTGGCCGGCGGCGAGTTTCCCATTCCAGTCGAGAATGACGACTCGATCAGTATTGAGTTTCGCGAGTTCGGTATTTCCATGGGCTTCACCCCGACAGTGTTGGAGGACGGTCTCATCAATCTCGTCCTGACGACCGAGGTGAGCGCAATCGATGCCAATGTATCTTCCGTGGTGGCCGGTGTTGGCGTGCCGGGACTGGCGACCAATCGGGCGACGACCACCGTGGAACTCCGGGATGGCCAGTCCTTCGCCATCGCCGGGCTGTTGCAGGATGATTTCCAGGACGCCGTGCAGCAACTGCCCTACCTGGGCGATATTCCAGTCCTGGGCGCTCTCTTTCGCAGCAGCGACTATCAGCGTGCCGAGTCGGAACTGGTTGTTGCGGTAACGGCCCACCTGGTGCAGCCGGCACCCGATGGGACGATCGCCTTGCCGACCGATCGCTTCGTGCCGCCGAGCGATGCCGACTTGTTCCTTTTCGGACGGCTGGAAAGCCCACAGTCCGGGGGCGCGTCGGCCGCCGCTGGCACCTTCGAGGCACAGGTGGAACAGGCACGGATTCTAGGGGAAACCGCTAACGCCAAAGGGACCAGCGCGCTGGCGACCCAGGGCGCCGGCGGCATCGACGGCGTTTTTGGCCATATCATCAAGTAAGGGGGCTCGACCATGCGCTTAACCACAATTCTGGCCCTTGCCGCCGTCACCCTCGCCGTTGGTGCCTGTCGGCACCTTGAGCCTTTGGGGGCCGACTTCGGCAATTCCGTGAATCAGAACCATGCGTTGCATGTTGTCGATCCACATCCGGCGGGCGCTAGCGCCGGTGCGCCCGACCTCGATGCAGCCCGGGCGCTGTTGGGTCGGCAACGTTACGAAGCGGACATCGTGGAGACGCCGGTGGCCGAGTCCACCTCAGATTAAGTCAAGGCGGTCCAGCGATGGCATGATAGGTTTATCGATGCCATGGCTAAGGAACCGATAGATCGGCGGCACGGGGTTGGGGGAGGACGAAAGAAGGGATCGTGAGGTCATAGGCATGAAGAGGTTTCGGGTTCGCTGCTGTCGGAATGCCTTGCTCTCCAAGTCTCGGTTCCCGGGGCGAGAATGCGGCAGGGCCGCCCCGCGCGCTGGTGGCCGTCGATCTCCTGCGTTTCTGTCGCCTGGCCTTAGCGGCGACGCCCTGACGGCGACCATGGCGTGTCTGTCGGCTGAAGGAGGGGGCCAGCGGTTTGGCCCGGCGGGCGATGTTGGTTGCGCCGGCTCCTTCGAGCGGGTCGATCCTGTGATTTCAACGATGCCCGATCACTTCATCTGTACGGATAGGCGCCGCTTGGCATCGGGGACCGGGATGAAGGCAAATCCGATGCCAGGGCTTGGGAGCTGACATGATGAGCGACCAGCATCCACATGTCGTCGCAATCATGCGCAGCGAGGCCACGGGGCTCCAGTTGGACCGTGAGTGCCAGGGGATGAACGGGACGAGGGTCGAGGCTCATGTCGGCGCCCTGAAGGATGTGAAGCCGGACATCGATTTTCTGAGGTCTCTCGACATTCTGCTGTTGGAACTCGATCCCCGGATCGAGGAGGATTTCGAGGAACTCGAGGCAGTCGTCAAAAAGCGGTTTCCAGGGACTCCGGTCATTTCCACCGCGGCCGAGGCGACCGTCCAGGACGTTCGCCGGTTGATGCGGATGGGCGTCGTCGATTTTCTGCCACAGCCGTTCAGTCACGCGGATATCGATGCTTCGATCAACGTGGCCCTGGACCGGAAACGGGCGGTCCTGCAGGAGCCCGAGGACAAGGGCAGGATCATCTCGATCCTGAAAGGCGGCGGCGGCGTCGGCGCCACCACACTGGCGGTTCAGGCCGGTTGTGTGCAGGCGACGCGCTGGCGCAAGGAGGGCAAGTCCGCGGCCCTGGTTGACTTCGACCTGCAGGGCGGTACCGCGGCGCTCTATCTCGACCTCGACAACCGGGTCGGTGTCAGCGACCTGTTGGACGCTGTCGACCGCTTGGACAGCTCGTTGCTTGAAGGGGTGGTTACGAAGCACGAAAGCGGCTTGAATCTAATTCCGGGGCCGCGCGATGTCATCCCGCTGGACACCCTTACGCCTGAAGCTGTCCTGCGCATTGCCGACCTTTGCCGCAATCAGTTCGACCTGACGATCTTCGATCTGCCGCCGGCCTGGGGCGATGGCATGCACACAGCGCTGGAGTGTTCCGACGCTATACTTTTGGTTTCGGAGCTGTCGGTTACCGGTGTGCGCCAAGCCAAGCATCAACTCGACACCATCGCGATCCAAGGACTGGGCGATGTCCCTGTCAAGGTCGTGCTCAATCGGTACGAAAAGAAATGGGGCAGGTCGGTGCAGCTCGGCGAGGCGGAAAAGGCGCTTGGCCACCGCGTCGATTATCAGATCCCCAACGATTACAGGCTGGTGAGCGAGGCGATCAATCAGGGGGTCGCGCTATCTCGCCTCAAAGGACGCACGAAGGTGGAAAAGGCGATAACCGGATTGTTGGATGCGGTCCTGGGCGAAATGTCGGCCCGGGAGGCCGATCCAGCCAATAGCCAAACGCCACGTATGGCCATACGATCCAATTAGGAAAGGATCTTCGTTATGTTCGCGCGTATCAAGGCCCCGGAAGTACGCAAGGAAGAAAAAGATCGCTTGAGTACCCTGGTGGAGCCAGCGGAATCCGCGGCGGTGGCGCAGTTGAGCGAGGTGATCGACGAGGAGACTTCCGCGCGTCTCACTCCAGCGCATACCGAGCTCAAGATGCACCTGCATCAACGATTGCTCGACATGATCAATCTATCCGTCATCGACAAGATGCAGCCGGAGGTCTTCCGCAAGGAGGTTGGCGAGATTGTGCGCGAGCTTCTGCTGGAAGAAAACAAGCCACTAAACTTGTCGGAACAGGCCCGTCTGGTCGACGACATTCTCGACGAGGTGATCGGACTTGGGCCGATCGAGCCTCTGCTGAAAGACGTTTCGATCACGGACATACTCGTGAATGGAAGCAATCAGGTCTTTGTCGAGCGGGCCGGTAAGCTGCATTTGACTCCGGTGCAGTTCAAGGACGAGCGCCACCTTTTGCGGATCATCGACAAGATCGTGTCGGCGGTTGGCAGACGCGTGGACGAATCGAGCCCGATGGTCGACGCCCGCCTGCCGGACGGGTCGCGCGTGAACGCCATCATCCCTCCCTTGGCGGTGGATGGTCCTTTGCTGTCGATCCGCAAGTTCGCCAAGATACCGATCGATATGCAAAAACTGCAGGAGGTCGGATCGCTTCCCGGTATCATCGCCGATGTTTTGAAAGGCGTTGTCAAGATCCGGCGGAATGTCCTGATTTCCGGGGGCACGGGCAGTGGTAAAACGACCCTGCTCAATGCCATGTCGGCTTACATCGATGGACGCGAGCGGATCATCACGATAGAGGACGCCGCCGAGCTGCAATTGCAGCAGGTCCATGTGGCGAGAATGGAGACACGTCCGCCCAACGTTGAGGGCAAGGGCGAGGTTGCCCAGCGCGAACTGGTCAAGAACGCCCTGCGCATGCGGCCGGACCGGATCATCGTCGGCGAGGTCCGCGGCGGCGAGGCCTTCGATATGCTGCAGGCGATGAACACCGGCCACGATGGGTCGATGACCACGATCCACTCCAACAGCTGTCGCGATTCTTTGTCTCGACTCGAACAGATGATAGGCATGGCGAGCCTGGACCTGCCGGCACGAACGATGCGTGCACAGGTCGCCTCGGCCATTCATGTGGTTGTCCAGTTGGTTCGCTTCAGCGACGGCAGGAGACGGCTGACCAGCGTCAGTGAGATCACCGGGATGGAGGGCGACGTGATCCAGATGCAGGAGATCTTCAAGTTTCAACGACGCTCCACGGACGAAGATGGCATAATCCACGGGGACTACGTCGCGACAGGCATTCGGCCGAAGTTCATCGAAGACTTTTCAACCCGCGGCATTTCGATCGACGAGGGGATCTTCGCGCCTAACCGTCCGCTCGAATAGCCGGGGAAGACTCGTCATGCCATTCGACACAATCTATCTGGTCTATGGGGCGATTTTCATCTGCGCCGTCTTGGTCGCCGAGGGCATTTTTTTGCTGGTCGTGGACAACCGCGAGCACAGCAAAGCCAACCGGCGCATGAACATGCTTGCCTCGGGCATGGACGGCTTGGACGTGTTCAACGCGTTGCGCCGCCGCCCGGTGCGTCAGATCAGGTTCCTCGGTCCCTTGAGCGGGCCGGTGGTCGGCCTCGAAGAGTCGATGATGCGTGCCGGCCTTCGCATGTCGCTGACGCGAATTTTTTTGATCATGGGGGCTCTGGCGGTGGCCTCCTTCCTCGCGCTGTTCTTCGCTCTACAACGGTCGGCCTTGCCCGTCGCTCTGTCGACTAACCTGGCTTGCGCCATTCTGGCCTTGCTGATCGGGGTCGGCGTTCCGCTGATCGTGGTCGGCGAGATGAAGAGCAGGCGAATGAAGGCCTTCGGCGAGCAACTGCCCGACACCCTGGACACGCTGGTTCGTTCCCTGCGCGCGGGCCATCCGATTGCCTCGGCCATGACCCTGGTGACCCAGGAGATGCCCGATCCGGTCGGTACGGAGTTCGGTATCGCGGTCGACGAGATGACCTACGGACTGGAGTTACGGCAGTCGCTCGACAACATGGGCGCGCGGATTCAACACGCCGACTTCGAGTATGTCATCGTCGCAATCAACATACAGCATGAGACCGGCGGCAACCTGGCGGAGGTCCTCTCGAACCTAGCGACCATAATCCGAGCGCGCTTCCGGATGTTCAAGAAGATAAAGGCTCTGTCGTCCGAAGGCCGGATGTCGGCCTGGGTCTTGTGCCTCTTGCCCGTGCTCACCTTGCTGGGGTTGTCGACTAGTGCGCCGAGATACTACGCCGCGGTCATGAACGATCCGCTGTTCCTGCCAATCGCGGGTACGGCGACAGCTTTGATGATTCTCGGGATCTACATCATGTACCGGATGGTGAATTTCAGAGTTTAGAAAAGGCGTTCCATGCAGTATCTAAAAGCCCTTTTCGAAGATTTGAGCGAGACCTTCCTGCACCTCGCCAACAATCCGGCTTTGCTTGTCTATGGTCTGATTTTTCTTGCGGTCATAATCCTGGTGATTGCGGTCTTCGGCCTTTTCGGGGGAACGAGCCCCGTCGAACGTCGGCTGACGGGGCAGTCGACGCAGCTAATCGCCGAACAGGTCCAACAAGACTTGCGCCGCAAGGATCGCGAGCGCCCCTGGAACAAACTGCTGGAAAAGTTGGAGACCGCACTTAGTGGCAGCAATGCCGAAAAGAAGAGCACTATCCGCCAGAAAATGATCCACGCTGGTTACTTCGGGCGGACGGCGGTCCGTAACTACTATGCGATCCGGGTCGCCACAGCGCTCGGATTTCCGTTGTTGTTTCTTGTCTGGCTGGCGGTTACGCCCACGGAGCTCTCCCTCAATGTTGTCCTATTCGTCAGCGTGGGTGTCTGTGCGGTCGGGCTTCTTTTGCCCACGGCCTGGGTGAACCGCAAGATTGCCATGCGTCAACTGGCCGTCCAGGAGAGTTTCCCCGATTCCCTGGACATGATGGTGGTCTGCGTCGAGGCGGGGTTGGGCCTGGACGCCGCCATGAATCGCGTCGGAGCACAGATCGCGCCGGCGCATCCGATTCTGGCCCAGCATTTCGGGGTGGCGGCCCTGGAGCTGCGGGCCGGCAAATCGCGCGAAGAGGCCATGCGGGGCTTCTCGTCGCGGATTGGCCTTATCGAGATCAATTCGTTTGTCACTTTGCTCATTCAGTCCGACAATCTGGGTACTTCCATCGCACAGACCCTGCGCGTCTACGCCGACGAAATGCGCGCCAACCGAATGCTTCGTGCGGAGGAGAAGGCGATGCGGCTGCCGGTCATGCTGTCTATCCCACTGGTTATTGGAATCCTGCCGTCAATGTTGACTGTGGCGCTGTTGCCGGCGATTATCCGGGTTGTTCGGGTATTGTTGCCGGCCTTGGGCGGTGGCTGAGTATCGTGCCGGCATCAAAACAATGGGGGAACGCGACTATGGCCAGACAACGGTGGCTTGCGCTTTTCACGCTCGCGGTTCCATTGACTCTCGCGGGCTGCAGTGATGACTACTTCTCGACTGGCCTGTGGGGCGACGAGAAGGTGGAGCAGTCCAGTCACGCGCTTGGCGTCTTCCACTATTCTTCGGGTCGCTACGGGTTGGCCCTGCAGTTCTTCGAACAGGCAGTCCTGCGCGACCCTGAATCGGTCGAATCTTTGAATGGAATGGGCGCGAGCTACGATAAGCTGGCGCGCTACGATCTGGCCGAGCGCAGCTATCGGCGGGCCCTGACGGTCAACCCAAGTTCGGCCCAGACCCTGAACAACCTGGGATACTCTTATTGGCTCCAAGGTCGCTACGACCTGGCGTTCGCTTATTTGCGCGACGTGGAAAGCAACGGCGAGGATCAGGCGGTCATCGCTGGCAACCGGCAACTCGCCCTGTCCAAACTGGGCGACCTCAATTCGGCCAAGACCACGCCTGTGGCGAGCTCCGCGGTTGCGGGGACTCCCGCCGGGTCGGGTCCGGTCGAGAGCGATAAGGTCGCAGACGTCCAGGAAATCGTGACCCCAGCCGCCACGACCCAAGTGGAAACCAAGCCCTGGATTGAGCGCACCGATGCGATCGTACAGACGCTGGTGACGCGGCCCAGCGTCGCACTGACCTCTGAGATCGCCGAGACCGGCGTTCGACCGGAGCTCGTATCGGCCGGCGGAAACTCCAGCGTGACCGACCAGTCGCTGCCGGAAGCAGCCGTTGGCCCCGCCGACCTAGACCTGGGCAGCGATGAACGTCTTGGCGATGTCGTGGTCCCACCGGAGAAGTCCCTGGACCTTCAGCCGGTTGAACTGGCCGAGGCGGAGCCGCTGGTAGAGCCCTCTCGGTTGCCGCCGGTGGCGCCAACTGTCCTGGCGCCAACTGTCCTGGCGTCGGTGCCGGAGGCAAATGCGATAGAATTCGATTCCGGCGCCGAGGCCGCCGCGCCGTGGCAGCCCTCGAGTATCGCGACCCGGTTCGACGGTCAGCCGCTGGGATCCGCGGTTTGGGCCGAAGACAAGATCGATCCGCGCCCCTTGGCGGCTGCGACCCGGGCGTTGGCTCAGGAGTTGGCGCCGGGCTACACCCGAAGCGGCGGCCTGGTGGAGAGCGCTGGGGTGGCGCATGCGTCGGTCGCCAGCAGCCCAATCGCCGGCGGCCCAATCGTCGCCCTCGACCGGGCCCACGACGGCGCGCTCCAGGGTCCCGCCGCGGCGGCCGACGGCACACCTTCGATCGAGGTTGCCAATGCCTTGGGCGTCGACGGCATGGCAACCCGCCTGGGTCGATTCTTGCGCGCGCGCGGCCTGCCGGTCGACCGGCTGAGTAACGCGCCAACCTTCGGCCAAATCACCACGGTGATTACCTATCGTGAGGGCTGGCAGGTCTATGCCATGGGCGTGGCATCGCTGTTGCCGACAGAGGTGACCTTGATTGCGAGCCGTGATCTCGCCAGCGATATCCGTATCGATCTGGGGGGCGACTTGATCAATTTCGATCGCCGCCTCTCCGCCGAGCTCGATCCTGCCAGCGAGGAACCGGCCGGTTGATACTCGCCCGACGATGACCCTTTGCGTTCCGCAGCTTGGTCGTGTCTGGGTCATTGCCCTTTGTGTTTGGCTTGCCGGCTGTTCCGCGCTCGATTGGGGGGAGACCGAGGAAGAGCCGTCCGTCGACGTCAATACCCTGGTTCGCCAGCAGATTGGCGAGGCTGGGCCGGAAACGCTTGGCATGGCCAACAAGGCCATCGAAGAAGAGCGCTTCGACGATGCCGAACGGCTGTTGGAGCGGGTCTTCAATTCGGACCCCGGGTCCGTCGAAGGTAAGCTGTTGGTCGCGGAACTGCGTCTGGCACGCGGCGACCCGGCCGGCGCGCTGGCACCTTTCACCGAGCTGGTCGGGCAGCCGGAGGTCGCGGCGCGCGCCAAGCAGGGGCGCGGCATCACTCTGCTGCTGATTGGCGACGGGGAGAGCGCTGAAAAATCTTTACGCGAGGCAGTGTCGGCGGATGCGACCTTGTGGCGAGCCTGGAACGGACTGGGCGCCTATCAGGACTCGCGCGGGCAGTGGGGCGACGCCGAAGAGAGCTACCGCCACGCCCTGGCCCTTCGTCCGGCCGAGCCAATGCTGCACAACAACCTCGGTTTTTCGCTTTTCATGCAGGACCGTTTGGCCGAGGCAATCGAATCTCTGGGGACGGCACTGCGTCTTGATCCCGAATTCGATCTGGCCCGCACCAACCTGCGCCTGGCCTTCGCCCGCAAGGGCCAGTACCTCAAGGCCTTATCCGGCGCACAGGATGGAAATCTCGGTCGCGCCCTCAACAATGTCGGCTACATCGCGCTGCTGCGGGGTGACTACGAAAGCGCCGAGGCCTACCTTTTGCGCGCTATGCAGGTGGATCCCAGCTTCAATGAACGAGCGTGGCGAAATCTCAACTACTTGAAAAACCTCCGGGAGCTTGAAAAGGGCCAATCTGACGGGGATTAGACCGAGGTCCTGTCCGGGCGGAACGGCGAAACCGTCCAAGTGGTCGATAGAGCGTGTCTTTCGGGTCTGTTAACCGGTGTTTTCTATAAACCGGAGGCTGGCTCGAACGTCTTGTTCGGGCCCTGGCCCGCGTCCCCAAGCTCGGGCAGGTTCGGTCCATCGCCCGGTGGGGCCCGGTGGGGCCCGGTGGGGCCCGGCGGGGGTGTCGAGCCACGGGGCGGACGGCCTGTCCGTTTACAATCGAGGTCGGCGATGGAAGCCTATTACTTCCTGATCACCAAGGCGGCGTTTTACCTCTACATCGTGCTGCTGTTGAGTGCGGCGATATGCGATATCTGGCGTTTCGTCATCCCCAATCTGCTGTCCATCGTCCTCATCGGCCTGTTCTTCCTGGTGGCAGCGGTATCGCCCTTTCCTGTCGATTGGCTATCCCATCTGGGCGCGGCCCTCGGGTTTTTCGTGGTCGGTTTCGGGCTCTATGCGGTCAAGGCCCTGGGGGCGGGAGACGTGAAGCTGCTGGCGGCCGTATCGCTCTGGGCCGGGCTCGAGCGGTTGTTGGATCTGTTGCTATTCGTCGCCCTGGCCGGCGGGGCCCTGTCGATCTTCCTGATCGTCCTGCGGCGGATCCTACCGGGATTGCTGCTGGCCATCCGGGCCGGAAGCGACATCAAGCTCCCGACCGTTCTTCTGGCTGGCGAGCCGGTGCCTTATGGCGTGGGAATTGCCACGGGTGCCATCTTCATCGCCACCTCTCTGCCGGTCCTGGGCTACAGGGCTTTTTGAGCTTCGCGGCAGGGCCCCGGTCGGCATCGCCCGCCCGCCGACTCGCGACGGCCTCCGAACTTTGTGATGAACTTGTTACAATTGGTGGCGCAGCCGGTCCAATTGGGTTGCGAAACATTTTCTGTTAAACGATTGAAAAATATATCAAATTCGATTTTTCCCAGAATCGCCTCCCGGCCTGTGAAGTTTTGTCGCCCTTCGGGTCCGGATTTTGGCCGTCTCCGAGGCCCCGTGACGAAAGTAATATTTATTATATCAAAGCGTTAGGAGGGGTCGGCGCGGGCCGTTAATCTGTAACAAAAAAAGCTCAAATGCCGAATAATATCATACTATTTTATATAGGTTTTTGAATTTCCATCATTGCTTCTTTGTCGCCGATCGGGAGAATGGGCACCGGGCAACAGGATGTGTCCAGAACCGCCTGTGCGTAGGCGAAATTTGTTGGGAGAAAATTCCATGACCGATGATGTGATCCGCGAAATCGACGGCGACGCCACCGAGAACCAGCGGCAGGAGCCCCAGGTTCTTGCCGAGGATGTGACCTCAGCAGATGAGGCCATTTTGGACGGCGCCGAGGGCAGCGATCAACTGGCAGGCCAGGCCGGCGAGACGATTACGGTCTCCAAGCCAGCAGCCGGCGAAACGGTTCAGGTCGCGGTCCAGGCGGGCCAGCAGATCGTCATCGACTTCGATCCCTCCACGGCGCAGGTCGCCATCGAGGGCGACAACTTCGTGCTGATCTTCGCGGATGGCTCGCGCATCGTCTTCTTGAACCTTCTGCAGCTGGCGGAGGCCGAGGGGGTCGAGCCGATCACTTTCCTGATTGGCGACACCGTCATTTCCGCCGAAGCATTGGTCGGCCAGGCAATCGCCTCGCTGCAGGATCCCGACGCACCGGGACCCTCCCTTGAGACCGCTGCCGGCGGCACCGACGTGGCGGGCGGCGGCAACAACGTCTTCACCGGTCCCAACCTCTCCCTCTTGGACCTGCTCAACGAGAGTCCGGTGATCGGGCGCACAGAGCTGGAGTTTCCCTTCATCGAGCCGACCGGTCAGATTGTTTTTATTGACGGGCAACCGGTAGCCGTGGACGACGGCCCGGACACGCTGCCCGAGGCGACGATCCTGAGCGAGGCGGACGGTTTCGCCGGTTTCGGCCCGGGGCCCTGCCTCTTCAACCCGCCCTTCTCGCCGATCTCGACCGGCGGCAACGTGCTGCCCAACGACGTCTTCGGCAATGACGGCGCCGGCTCGCCGCCGGTGACCGATTTCGTCTATCTGGGCGGCCTGGGCGACGCGACCCGTACCGACGCGGGCGACACCATCACCTGGACCCATGTTCGCGTGGAAGACGGCGTCGAAGTCGTGGTCTGGCAGGTCGTGATGAACCAGGCGACCGGCGACTTCACCTTCACCCAGTTCGACAATTTCCTGCATGCGCCGATCCAGGGCGAAAATGTCGCCGACGGCAACTTCCAGTATACCATCGCGGACGCGGACGGCGACACGAGCAGCGCGGTCTTGACCCTGCGCATCGTCGACGACGTGCCGGAGCTTTCCGGCCTGACCGGCTCGGTCGTGCTCGACGAGACCCGTGGCGTCGATGCCGACAGCGACGACGTGCTGGTTGGCCTGGGCGCCGCCGTCTCCGCGGTCCTCTCGACCGGCGATCCGAACAGCGTGGTCACGATGTCCTACGAGTTCGGCGCGGGCGCGGTCATTTATTCGACTATTCCCCTGGACTTCTACCTCGGCGGTGCTTCGAATTTTGCGACGATCTATGCGCCCAACGTGGTGAACTATGCCGCGTCGCTGACCGGCGATGCCGGTCCGCTGCGGGTCGGCTACTACGACATGAGCGACGGTCAGGGCGATCCCGATCAGATCGCCGCGATCGTCGCGGCCGGGCACATCCCGGTCCTGATCACCGACCTGTCGCCGGCGGAACTGGCCGACATCGACATCCTGTTCCTGCAGAACCCGGACAACAGTAACTATGGCGCCGAGTTCCTGGCCAACCTGGCCAACGTCAACAGCGCGGTGAACAGCGGCCTGGTGATGGTGTTCCACGACCGCTATGTGGACGACGCCGAATCGGTGCTGCCGGGCGGCGCGGCCTTCGAGATCCTCCGCGAATTCGGTACGGACATCGACATCCTGGATCCCAATTCGGTTCTGATCATGGGGCCGGGCGGGACGATTACCGATGCGACGCTCGACTTCGGCAACTTCTCGAGCCACGGCTTCGTCGATCTCGCCTCGACCGGTGCGGGCACACCGCTTCCGGCGCCGGTGGCCGCGCTGGGTATCGGTTTCCTCCAGGTGGCGGTGGGCTCTGCCGCCCTTGCCGCCGTCGACCCGGGCGCCGATGGCATCGACCACGATTCGATCTCGATCCTTAACAACACGGCCGACTTCTTTAGCGGCGAATCCAGCGGTCTCTTCACCACCGACGGCAACGAAATTTTCCTCTTCGGCGATGCCAGCGACCCGACCCTGGTGGTCGGCCGCGAGGGCGGCCCGGGTGGCGAGATCGTGCTGGTGCTCTACCTCGACCCGGATACCGGCGAGCTCTGGCTCGGCACCACCAAGGCGATCGCCCACCCCGACACCGGCGATCATGACGACTCGGTGATCCTGAACAGCACCTTCTTCGTCGGCATGACCGACAACGACGGTGACTTTGTCCTGACGCCCAACGCGCTGGCCATCGAGATCCAGGACGACGGCCCCTCGATCGGGCTGTTCGGCGGCGAGAAATCGCCCCAGACTATGGTCTACGAGGAGGACCTGTTCGGCGGCGAGCAGTACTACGACGGCCCGCAAGAGGTCCTGGCCAAGAATGGCAGCTTCCCCTCCGGCTTCGTGCCCTTCACCTTCGACTTCGGCGTCGACGGCGCGGCACTCGAGGGCATGGGCTTCGACGTCGCCCTGACCAGCGTGACCGATGGCGACGATGGCGGGCCGTTGGTGCTGATGACCAGCGACACCGACGAGGTGGTCAACACCTTCTACGACGCTGCGAGCAAGACGCTGATCGGCTATGTCGGTAACACCGTGCCCGACCTGGACGGCGAGGTGGTGCCGGAGAACCTGGTCTTCACGCTCCATCTCGATTTCGAGGACAATGATGGCGTGGCGGTCTTCACGCTGTTCCGTGCCATTGAGCACCCGGACGCCGGCGAGGGCTCAAGCCAAACTGGCGAGAACGACCCGATCGACCTGACCTTCGCGATCACGGTGACCGACGGCGACGGCGACACGGCGACGCTCGACGTCACCTTCAACGTCAAGGACGACGGGCCGGACGGCAAGTTCGGCATCGAGGTTTCGACTGTCATGGTCGACGAAGACGGCCTTGTCGACGACGGCGATACCAACGAGATGACCCCGGACAACACGACCGCCACGGGCTTCATCGGGGTCTTCGGCGATGGCTTCGGCGCCGACGGTCCGGGCGAAGACGGCGGCCTCACATTCGCGGTGCAGGATGCACCCGCGGGGCTGCAGTCGCGCGGCGAAAACGTAGTCTATAGCGTCAGTGCCGACGGCTCGGTACTGACCGCCACGGCCGGCGAGCGGACGGTCTTCACGGTCACGCTCGACCTCGACAACAACCAGTATGAAGTCGTCCTATTGGACGTGATCGACCACGACACCAACGGCGACAGCAACTTCCTGTCTCTCGATCTGCTCATCGTCGACGGCGACGGCGACTTCGTTGTTCGCGAGGATGGGCTGACCTTCCAGATCAAGGATGCCGAGCCCTTCGCCAAGAAGGATTTCGACGCGGTCCAGGCCGGCATGGTGGCCTTCGGTGAGCACGAGGCCATGGGCTCCGATCCGGCGACGGGCAACGTCATCACCGGCGAAGACGTGCCGGACGGCGATGAGAACAGCACGGACGGCAACGAAGACATCCAGGGAGCTGACGCCCCTGTCACAATTGCTTGGACGGGCGATGTCGGCGGCACCATCCAGGGCACTCACGGCGTCTTGACGGTCGATGCCGATGGCAACTACAGCTACCAATTGAACGACGCCGATTTGGACGTGATCGGCCTGCAGGTTGGCGAGTTCCTCAACGATTTCTTCTCCTACACCATCACCGATGGTGACGGCGACCAGAGCACCACGAGTCTGGTCATCCAGATCCAGGGCAACAACGACGGCCCGGAGGTCACCGTCGACCCGGCCGCGATTCGGGTGTCGGAAGAGGGCCTGGCCGGGATCGGTAACCCGGACGAGGTCGGCAACGAAGACGAGACCAATTCGGCCACCGGCAACAGCACGGTGACGGTCGTCGATCCAGACGGCGATCCCCTGACCTTCACCCTGAGCGAGCCGACGGCGGCCTTGACCTCTGGCGGCCAGCCGATCGTCTGGTCCGGCGGTGGCACCAGCGCCGTGGTCGGCATGGTCGGTGCGACCACGATCATCACGATCTCGATCGACGGCACCGGCAACATCTCCGTGGAGCTGAGCGGCCCAGTCGACCACCTGAACGACGTGAACCAGGAAGGCGAACTCAGCTTCGACCTCGGCGTCACGGTCAGCGACGGGGCCGAATTGCCCGAAGGCGTCGAGCCGAAGACCGACACCACCACCGTGACGGTCACGATCGAGGACGACTCGCCGACGGTTGATCTCATGCTTGAGAAAAGCGGGATGATGATCATCGTCGACGAGAGCCTGGGCGAGAACGCCGGCGAGGACGAGAGCGGGAGCCTTGGCTCGGTGACGGTCCTGGGTAGTTCGCTGTTCGTTGCGAATGTGTCCGCGGGCGGCGACGGCGCTGCCTCGACGGTCTACAGCCTGGCGGTTGTCGGTGGCCCGACGGGTCTGACGACGACGGCAGGCGATGCGATCTCCCTGGTGTCGATCGACGACCAGACGGTCGAGGGCCAGACGGCTGGCGGCACGGTCGTGTTCTCGGTGTCGATCGACGCGACGAGCGGCGACGTGACGCTGACGCAGTTCGAATCCTTGACCCACCCGACGGCGGGCGACGGCTCGGCTGGTTCGCATGACGAGGCGGTCGCCTTGCTGGCGGGTGCGTTGAATGCGGTGCTGACGGTGACGGACGGCGACGGTGACACGGCGGTTGCGACGGCCGACCTCGGCGGCGACGTGATCAAGTTCGAGGACGACGGCCCGACGGCGACGCTTGAGATCAACGGCGATGCGATGGTTGTGGTCGACGAGAGCCTGGGCGAGAACGCCGGCGAGGACGAGAGCGGGAGCCTTGGTTCGGTGACGGTCCTGGGCGCGACGCTGTTCGTGTCGAGCTCGGATGTGGGTCAGGACGACGAAGGTGCGACCTCGACGGTCTACAGCCTGGCGGTTGTC
>JAJFGK010000076.1 GCA_021776195.1 Kiloniellaceae bacterium
TTGCCAAGGCAATGGGGTTCAATCAAAGCCCACTGGCGCTCGCTGATGACCAAACGTGACTCTGTCATTCAATCCTCCCGCAAAAGGAGCTTGAATCACAAACAAACCGTTTTGGGAATCCTGATTATCAACAAGCCCTAGTCGGATCTGTCTTTGGCCCGGTCTTGCCGGTCGAAGATCCGCCGCAAGCCGGCGGCAACGGCGACACGATCCTCGTCGCTCAGGGCGGGCTCGACCGTCAGGCCCGAACCCAAGCCGCTTCCCAGATCCACCCGTTGCGAGATGGAGGCCGTTGCGCCGTTCAGCCGGACGGCCGTAGGCCGGCTTCCGGCGCGCTGTCGTGCCTCGCCGGCAAAGCCCAAGACATTGGTTTCAAGCAGCGCCCGACCTGACTGGTATCCGATCGCGGCGGACCGGCCGGGGGCCAATACCAGTCGGTCACCGATAGTAACGCCGCGCCCGGCAAAACCGGGCGGCCCGACCACCCGACCGCCCAACACGCGCAGGGCGCCTGGCGATTTCAAGCCGAGGATCGATTCCGGCGCCGCCACCGCCGGCGGGGCCCAAGGCCAAGCCAGCAGGAATGACATTACCAAGCAGGACGGCAGCAATCGCATCGAATGATCCATTGATCGAAACAGGACATCCAGGGTTAGATATGGGGTTGGCGGCATTAGTGGTCAATGCCGCGGGCCAGCGATCGCCCGGGGGCCGACCGCGCCTGGAGGCTAGTTCCAAGGAATATTCGCTCATGAAATCCATTCTACGGCTTGCGGCACTCCTCCTCATCGCGCTGTTCCTGGATGGTCGGCCGAGCCGGGCAGCCGACCCCGAGGCCACCTTGGAACCCCCGATTCAGCTCTTCATGGAGGATGGACAGTTCATCAGTCACGCGGTGCGGGTCTTCGTCAAACATCCGATACCCGAGACCAGCAGGCCGGCGCTCACCCTGATCGGAACCAGAGGTCCATTCGCCAAGAAGGTCAGCGTCTACCCCTCGGGGAAAGACGGGCACAAGACCACGCTTATCGGCCATGCCGTCAATCAATCCTGGATTCACGAAATCGACGGCCAGAAGGTCGCAACGACAGGAACCATCCTGCTCTACGACATCAGCGCATACGATATGGCTTGGTTCAAACCGGTCGCCCGTGTCGTTCCCATGGTGAGCTGGACCGAGTTGGACGACGACGGCAAGCCCCGCTCCCTTGACGCTCTGACCCTGAAGCCGATCAACGTCGCCAATGTCTTCCAGGTCTATATCTGGACCATGATCCTGGTGCTGATCACGCTCATTTCAATCGTGGCGCTATGCCAACAGGTCAAGGGGAACGCGATCTATCTGTTGTGCGAAAAGAACGGCAAACTCTCGTTATCCAGAAGCCAGATCGCGGCCTGGACCTTGGCCATCGGTTCCATGGTCTTCGCCTCCGGCATGAGGAAGCTCGAGGTTCCCGAGATCCCGGAGACACTCTTGTTCCTAATGGGGATATCGCTGCTCACCGGTGGCGTCTCCCATGTCAGGGGTCAAAAACCCGCCCCGGAGGACGGCGCCACCCTTCCGGAGGTCGCCGCGCCACTGCCAACCCGACCCAGGCTGTACCACCTGATCACCGATATCGGGCCAGGCGGTGCGTTGGAGCTGTCGATCGCCCGCTCCCAAATGGTCCTGTGGACCGTCCTGATCCTCGTGCTCTTCGTGGTCAAGAGCTTCCTCGACGGCGTTCTCTGGGAGGTCCCGACGGAGATGGTGATCCTCATGGGTATGAGCCAGGCTGGTTATCTCGCGCCCAAACTCATGGAGCCGACGAAATCCAAGCCGGAGGCGGACAGCTAGTGGACAGCGCGAGATGACCCACGACCAGGAGGTCAGAGCCTACCGCCTGGCGCGAACCCGCGCCGAGTTGGACCGGCAGGACATCGGCGCGGCGCTGCTTTTCGACCCGATCAACATCCGCTACGCGACCGGCAGCCGCAACATGCAGGTCTGGACCATGCACGCGCCCTGCCGCTACGCCTTTGTGCCGGCCAGCGGCCCGGTCGTGCTGTTCGAGGTCGGCGCCGCCCGTCACCTGGCCGCCGGGCTGGAGACCATCGACGAGGTTCGGCCGGCCATGGCCTGGGATCACTTCGGCTCGGGCGATCGCGCCGCCGAGCACGCCGGTCTCCTCGCCGCGGAAGTCGCCGAACTGCTGCATGAGACCTGTGGCGCCGAGGCGCGGCTGGCGCTGGACCGGGCCGACCTCCTGCCGCTGCGCGCGCTGGAACAAAGGGGCGTCCAACTGGTCGATGCCAAGCCGGTCCTGGATCTCGCCCGTGCGATCAAGTCGCCTAAGGAGATCGGACTGATTCGTCAGGCCCTGACGTCCTGCGACGCCGCCGTCGAAAGCCTGCGCCAGGCGGTGCGGCCAGGCGTTCGGGAGTGCGATCTCCTGGCCTTGCTGAACCAGGAGAACATCGCGCGCGGCGGCGAGTACCAAGAAACCCGCCTGATGACCTCGGGACCACGCACCAATCCCTGGTTCCAGGAGACCTCGGACCGAGTGCTGGCGAGCGGCGACCTGCTCGCTTTCGATACCGATCTTATCGGCCGGCAGGGGATCTTCACCGACCTGTCGCGGACCTGGTTGGTCGGCGACGGCAAACCCAACGACGGGCAGCGCCGGCTCTATGAAGCGGCTTTTCGGCAACTGCAGCACAACATCGAATTGCTGCGCCCGGGCCTCGGCTTTCGCGAGATGACCGAGAAAGCCTGGCCCCTGCCCGAGGCATTCGTCGAACACCGTTATGCCGATATCGCCCATGGCGTGGGCCTGGGGGTCGAGTGGCCGATGATCTACCCAATCCAAGATGCCGCCAAGTTCCAGTTCGACGGACAGTTCGAAGCCGGCATGGCGGTTTGCTGCGAGAGTTACATCGGGGCCGTCGGCGGGGGGGAGGGGGTTAAGCTGGAGCAGCCCCTGCTGATCACCGAGACCGGGGTCGAGGCGCTCAGCGCAACGCCTTTCGAGACCGCTTTTCTATGATGCGCGAAGACCCTGCCGGGGCTTGAAGGTCGAGACCGGCCAGCGGTGGAACTCAGACCATGTCCTCATAGCGGATCGAGTCGATCGATTTCAGGCCCTGGCGCATATCGGTCATAATAAAATCCGCGCGTTTGGAGAGAGACCAGGAGTCCTGATCGGGGAAGGCTTCGACCCAGGCGTTCATCTTCACGGTCAGGGCACAAAGCGCGCCGCCGATTTTGGTCTGGTAGTCCTTGATGGCCTGTTCCATCTGACGAAAGCTTTCGTCGGAGATATCATTCCACATGTCCTGGTTGCGCGCCTTGAAGACCTCCAGCACGCCGTCCACTTCCGCCGAGATGTCCTGCAGTTTACTGGACACCGCCTCGCACTCCTGGCGCAGAGTGGAGTCGCTCATCAAGTAGGAGCTGGCTTGAATGGCCGACAGGCTCGCGAGGAAGTCGTCGAGCCGGACTTTGTTGTAGTCGTGACACTGCTGATAGAAGGCCAGTGACAGGTAGACATCGCCATAGTCCCTCAGAAACTGAGGAATCGCCTCCACTTCCACCTGGAGCGATTTGGCGAGTTGGCGCAGATTTGACCAGGCACTGTGAACCGGCGGGTCGAGCAGAATCTGTCGCCAATCGACAAACTGCCCGGCGACATCCATCGCCCCTTCATAAATTTTCGAGATCAGGGGCTTCAGAAAGACCATCATGTAGCCGTTCAGCTCCTGCGCGCGCTGCGGAGAGAGCCGCAAACTCCGTTCCTCATCGACGTCGATTCCCAGATCGCGCAACTGGATCCGTAAAGAAAAGATATCGTAACTCGATAGATTGCTGAGCTTCTTGACGATGGTCAGGTCGGATTCATTAGTGCCGTCGAACTGGAATACCTTGCTCAGTTGGTTGGTGTTGACCTGGCCGCTGCCCATCGTCGCGTCGAAGAACAGTTCGACCATCCCCTCCAACCGCGAGTTCTTGATGAGCCGGGCTTTTTTCAGCCCCTCGGTCTTGAGCGGCATCATCGACAGACTCAGCATGTGCAGAGAATCGTTTTCCGCGGCGGCGTCCCTGGACCCGCGGTCAACCCCGACGCTCGATTTCAATGCCGACACTTCCTGATCCTTCCGCCCTACGCAACGATGCCTCGGTTTCCTCGCGCAGGCTGGCTCTTGCCCGATTTCCAGAGAAGAGGGCCGGGCGGCGCTCCTAGCTCGAGGCTCGAAATCGAGTGCATCTTGTAGAATGCGCTCGCCCGCACCCGGTTCCGGACGGGATACAGTGTCGTCCAAATTTATTGATGCAATATTAAGTTTATGGTCGCCCAGACACACTACCGTTATACGATTAGTCCGGTTTAATGGACCACGTAAAAACGGCCTGATTTGCGACCCGGCCCGGGACGCGGGCCTGGTTGACTCGTTTAGAGTAGAGGATCAGGAGAAGACGGGATGGCCCGGCGTCACGCCTTGCGATCGTTCACGCCGCATCGTCATAGCGAATGGGCTCGATTTTTTGCAGTCCCTGGCGCATATCCGACATGATGAATTCGGCGCGCTTGGAAAGCGACCAGGCGTCTTGATCGGGGAAGGCCTTTTGCCAGGCCTTCATCTTGATCGAGAGGGCACAGAGCGCGCCGCCGATCTTGACTTGATAGTCCTTGATGGTTCTTTCCATTTCCCGGAAGCGATTGTCGGATATGTTTTCCCACATGTCCTCGGTACGCGTCTTGAAGATATCCAGGACGCCATCGACATCGGAGCAGATGAGCTGAAATTTGGCGGAAATTGCGGCGCATTCCTGGCGTAGGGTCGGATCGGACATGAGATAGGGCGTTGCCTGGATTGCCGTCAGGCTCTTGAAGAACTCGTTGAGCCGCATCTTGTTGTGCTCGTGGCAGTGCTGGTAGAAGGCCAGCGACAGGTAAACGTCGCCGTAGTCACGGAGAAACTCCGGTATGGCCTGGATCTCGACACCCAGAGCCTTGGCCAGATTCCGCAGGTTCTCCCACGCATTCGCAACGGGCGGTTCGGCCAACACCTGGTTCCAATCGATAAACTCGTCGGCGATGTTCATAGAACCCCGGTAGATCGTCGCCATCAGAGGCTTCAGAAAAACCATCATGTAGCTGTTCAACTCTTTCGCCCGCTGCTCGGAGAGCCGCAGGTGGCGGTCCTGGTCAACGTCGATTCCCAGTTGACGGAGTTGAATGCGCAGTGAATAGATATCGTAGCTCGGCAGCGCGCTCAGTTTCTTGATGATTGTCAGGTCGTTCTCATTGTGTTCGTCGAAACTAAAAACCTTGTTCAACTGGCTGGTCGGGATCTGACCGCTCCCCATGCTGGTATCGTTGAACAGTTCGACCATCCCCTCCAAACGGGAGTTCTTGACCAACCGGGCTTTCAAGAGCCCCTTGGTCTTGAGGGGCATCATTTCGAGACTGAGCATAAAGAGAGAGTCGTTCGCTTCCATGGCATGAATTCCGTAGCTGCTCTGCTGTGAATCCCTCGGTTTGTTGCGGCATCGCGGAACGAGGGAACCGGCTCGAGTCGCGACGTTCTGCAGTTTAGTGTCGATTTGATAGTTCTTCTGAGAGTCCTCGTCGGATCAGATTAGTTATGCCCACCGAGTATCACTAATCTTAGTTGATGCAATATTAAGTTTATAAAACAAACTCGAGTTCTCGTTCATTAATTGTTTACGGTAGCAATACTTACGCATAGGTAGCGAGTTGGCCGAATTACTCCCGCTACCAAAACCTGCACCGGCAACAAGGCCTTGGTCGGGGGCCAACCTGCAAAGCCCATTGCTTTGCGGCCCTTTGGAGACTATCACCCCGCGGCATGAGCATTCTCGTTACCGGTGCCGCTGGATTTATCGGCTCCCATGTCAGCCAGGCCCTTCTGGCCCTGGGAGAGCGGGTCGTCGGGATCGATTGTATCAATGCCTACTACGATCCGGCGTTGAAACGAGCCCGCCTCTCGCGCCTGGAGACCGATCGCGGATTCTCATTCCACAGGATCGACCTCGCCGACCGGACAGCCATGGCCGAACTGGCGCGGGCCGAGCCGGGAATCACCAACGTGGTCCACCTCGCGGCGCAGGCCGGGGTCCGTTACTCGCTGGAAAATCCGGTCGCCTATGTCGAGGCGAACATCCAGGGGCTGGTCGTACTGCTGGAGGCCGCGCGCCATTGGCAGGATCTGCGCCACGTCGTCTACGCCTCCTCGTCGTCGGTCTACGGTGCCAACAGGAAAGTGCCCTTCTCTGTCGAGGATCCGGTCGACAAACCGTTGTCGCTCTATGCCGCCAGCAAACGCAGCGGTGAGCTGATCGCCGAGACCTACGCCAGACTCTATGGCATCCCCTTGACAGGACTGCGCTTTTTTACCGTCTATGGGCCTTGGGGACGCCCCGATATGGCCTATTTCAGCTTCGCCAAGGCAATCTTCGAAGGAAGCGAAATATGCCTGCACAACCGGGGACAGATGCGCCGTGACTTCACCTGGATCGACGACATCCTGTCCGGGGTCCTGGCAGTCCTCGAACGTCCGCCGCAAGACGCCGAGGCACCGCACCGTCTCTATAACCTCGGCAACAATCGCGCCGAGCCGCTGGATCGCTTCCTCACGGTTCTGGAGGCGGCTTGCGGACGCAAGGCCATCACCAGGGGTGTGGACATGCAGCCAGGCGAGGTCCTGGAAACCTTCGCCGATATCGACGCCAGCCGGCGCGACTTCGGTTTCGAGCCGGTCACCACGCTCGATGAAGGTCTGCCGCGTTTCGTGGCCTGGTTCCGTGCCTACCACGGGATCTGACGGGGACAGGACTGGCATCCAGGGCGCGAGACAGGCATCTGCCTGGCGACTTGGACTTTTCCGACAAGGCTGATAGCATTTCGGTAAGGCTCTCCTTGAGAAGGGCCAGTAACTCATTGGACAAGGAGGCCATTTGATGGCGATCAAGCAACCGAACCCAATCCGGCGCGGCACGACGAGGCGGCGCTTTCTGGCCGGAACCACAGCGGCCGCGAGTGTCCTCGCCATGGGGACCTATCTGCGCCGCGCCCATGCCGCGACCCCGATGAAGGTATCGTCCTATGGCGGCTACTTCGAGGATTCCCTCTCCGAGCACATCTACCCGAAGTTCACCGAGGAGACCGGTATCGAGATCGAATCGATCAGCCAGCAGGGCGGCAATTCCTGGTTTACGGTCATTCGCACCGGGCTCGAGTCGGGCAGCCCGCCGACCGATATCTCCATGGGCGGCGGCCAGGCGGCCCGGCGCTTCCAGGAGCTGATGCAGCCGCTGGACGAGAGCAAGCTCGGCAGCTTGAAGAACCTCGACCCTGCTCTGGTGACCCGCGACAGCGACGGTATGGTGCGGGCCGTGGCGGTCCTCGCCTGGTTCGCCACCTTCGTGACCAACACCGATACCTTCCCCGATGCGCCGACGTCCTGGGCCGACGCCTGGGATCCGAAGTACAAGGACTCCCTGGGTTGGGGCGCCGATGCGGACTCGAGCTATCTGCTCGACATCACCGCCGTCACCTTCTTTGGCGGGCAGGACATTCTCAAGACCAAGCCGGGCTTGGAGAAGGTCATGGCCAAGGCCGCCGAGCTGCGCGACAACGTGACGCTTTGGTACCGCGACGAGGGTCAGTTCCAACAGGGACTGCAAAGCGGCGAAATCCCGGCCGGCCAGTATTACCACGACGTCACCAACATCGCGGCGGGCGACGGCTTTCCGGTGCTCTCGACCTTCCCCAAGGAAGGCGGCGTGATCGATTCGGGATCCTGGTCGCTGATAAAGGGCTCCACCAAAGTCGCCGAAGCACACGAGTTCATCAACTGGTGCTGCGAACCATCGACCCAGGCCGAGATCACCCGCAAGCTGGGCACCGCGCCCACCGTGCCACGGGAGATGACGGACCTGACCGACGAAGAGTTCTTCTTTGCCTCCTCGCCGATTCCGCCGATCGTTCCGGCCTACGACGTCTACGTCGAGAACGGCGACTGGATCGCCGAGAAATGGAAAGAGATCATCACCGGCGCGGGCTCGTAACGTTCGCCGGCGCCGGCGATAGCGTCTCGAACCGTTGGGGGGAGTTGCCGTGAGCGGCCTGGAACTCCAGGACGTCGCCAAGAGCTTCGGTCCGGTGACCGCCGTGACCGATATCAACCTGTCGCTGCCCGAGGGCCGGTTCGTCTCCTTTCTGGGCCCCTCGGGCTGCGGCAAGACCACCCTGCTGCGCCTTCTGGCCGGGCTGGAACGCCCGACCCGGGGCCGCTTGCTGCTGGGCGGCGAGGACATCACCCAAAAGCCGACCCATCAGCGCAACATCGGCATGGTCTTTCAGTCGCTGGCGCTCTTTCCGCACCTGACAGTGGGCGAGAACATCTCCTACGGCCTGAAGATCCGCGGGGCCGACAAACCGGCGCGGGCAAAACGCGCCGAAGACCTGTTGGAGCTGGTCCGCCTGCCCGGCGTCGCCGACCGCCATATCACCCAACTGTCCGGTGGCCAGCGCCAGCGGGTCGCGATCGCCCGTGCCTTGGCGCTCGAGCCAAAGCTCTTCCTCCTCGACGAGCCGCTCTCGGCGCTCGATGCCAATCTGCGCGAGGAGATGCAGGTCGAACTGAAGATGCTGCAGCAACGCCTCGGGATCACGACCATCATCGTAACCCACGACCAGCGCGAGGCCATGACCATGTCGGATCTGGTGGTGGTCATGTCGACCGCCCGGGTGCAGCAGATCGGCCCGCCGCTGGAGATTTACCGCACCCCCGCGAACGCCTTCGTCGCCGAGTTCATCGGCACCAGCAATTTGATCGGGGTGCAGGCGACCGGTGCGACCACGGTAGCGCTGGGGGCAGCCAGCTTCGCGGTCGAGGCCCTGCCCGAGGGTAGCCAGCCGGGCGACGATCTGGTCCTGTCGGTCCGCCCGGAGGACGTTCACGTACTGCCCGGGTCCGCCGCCGGTCCCAATCGGTTGCCCGGCACCGTGACCTTCGTGCGCGACGTGGGCGCCAGCGTCGAGACCTACGTCGACTGCGACGGCATCACCGTGATCGCCACGGCGACACCCAAGGACCGACCCGAGGTCGGACAGGGCGATGCGGCCATGGTGGAGCTGCCGGCCGACGCCTGCGTCGTGGTGCGCAAATGACCGCCCCAGCAGAGGGCCCGGCCGAGGACCGGGCCAAGGACCGGGCCAAGGACCGGGCGGCGCCACGAGTGCCAGGCCGCTTTATTCTCCACTACCCGGCCTTGATGTTGGTGATTTTTTTCCTGATTCCGCTGGGCATCATGGTGGCGGTATCCTTCTATCATCGCACCGAGTCCTTCTACGAACCGGGCTTCGAGTTCACCCACTACCTGCGCATCAACAAGCCGGTCTATTTGCGGACGCTCTGGCAGTCCTTCGAGTTCTCCCTCATCGCCACCACGGCATCGGTGGCCATCGCCTTTCCCTTCACCTTCATCCTCAGCCGCTACCCCCGCCGGCCGCAAGTCCTGGCCCTGGTCTTTATCCTCTGCGTGCTGTCGCTCTCGGAGGTGATCGTCGCCTTCTCCTGGTCCGTTCTGCTGTCCTTCCCGGCCGGCATCACGAACCTCTTCGCCGCCCTGGGCCTCATGGACAAGCCGGTCTCCTGGTCGCGCGGCTACTGGTCGGTGCTGATCGGCCTGACCTACTTCAACCTGCCATTTGCGGTGCTGGTCATGTATCCGCACTGCACCCGGCTCGACCGCGAGATCACCGAAGCCGCCCAGACCATGGGTGCCTCGCCGCTGCGCGCCTTTTTCACCGTCGTCTTGCCCATGCTGCGCCCGGCCCTGGTAACCGCCTGGATCATCCTCTTCGTCTTCACCATGGGCGCTCTGGTGACCCCGCAATGGCTCGGCAAGCCCGAACACTGGATGTTCGCCAATCACATCGCCTCGGAAGTCTTCGAACGGGGCAACGTGCCCTTCGGCGCGGCGCTGGCCATTTTCTATCTTACCGTGACGGTGATCCTGGTCGCCTTCTCGCTGCGCTTTCGCCGGCAACCGGGCGAAGCGCGATGAGCCGCCTGCGCCATCTCTATTTTGGCCTGGTGATCGCGCTGCTCTGCGCGCCGCTGGCCATCACCGTCGGCGTTTCGGTCAACGCCAAGAAGGTTCTGTTCTTTCCGCCGCGCGGCTTTTCCCTGCGCTGGTACGAAGAGCTTTTCGTCAAGTCGATCTGGCAGGACGCGCTGGCCACCTCCTTCACCGTCGCCTTCCTTGCCGGCTTCGTGGCCCTGTCCCTGGCCCTGCCGATCGCCTACTACCTCTGGCGCTTCAAGCTGACCTACGCCAAGGCGCTTTTTTCCCTCGGCCTCATGCCCTTCGCCCTGCCGCCGGTGATCACCGCCATTGGCATGCTCTCCTTCTGGGCCGCGGTGGGCTGGACCGGCAAGATCGAGAACCTGGTCATCGGCCACGGCGTCTTCCTCATGACCCTGCCCTTGGTGATGATCTCGCTGGGGCTGGAGTCCATTGACAAGGAGATCGTCGAGGCCGCCGAGACCATGGGTGCCGATCAGCGGCGGATCTTTCTGACCGTGGTGCTCCCCCTGGTGGCGCCCTATCTCTTCGCCGGTTTCGCCTTCGTCTTCGTGCTGTCGATGAACGAGTTCGTCATCTCTTTCTTCGTCGGGCAGTTCACCACCGTGACCCTGCCGGTGAAGATCTTCTCGCAGCTCCGCTCGGGCTACTCCCCGGTGATCGCCACCGCCGCCGTCTTCTTCATGCTGCTGGCCGTCGTCGTCTTCAGCGCCGTCGCCCGCTTCGGCGACCTGCCCAAGCTGCTCGGCGCCTGGGGCGGACGGGACTAATACCAATGAGCGTGAATAGGAACCCATATGACCGCGAAGATTTTACCCGCTGGCAAGGCGCGTGGTGCGCCGTGGTGCTTGCGCACCACAAGCAGCGCGGAACGCAGCCAGCGGGTAAAAGATCGCGGCCTCCGGTG
>JAJFGK010000077.1 GCA_021776195.1 Kiloniellaceae bacterium
GACCGCGGATCGCGCACCCGCCCACGGACTCGGACTAACCCAGAACAGCCCATTGGCGCCAAGGCCCGTCGCCGACCGCGCTTCGCGCCCGCGTGCGCGGCGCCGTGAGAACCTACAGCGGGTCCCGGGGCGTCAGGTCGGTGCCGTCGAAGAAGCGGCCATAGCGGAAGGGCGTCAGATCGCAGGTCGGCTTGCCGTCGAGGATCAGCTCGGCCATCAGCTCGCCGACACCGGGGCCGATGCCGAAACCGTGGCCAGACAGGCCGGTGGCGATGTAGTAGCCCTGGAGCGTCTCGACCTGGCCAAGCACTGGGATGGCATCGGGGGTGACGTCGATCAGGCCGCCCCAGCGCTGGACGAACTGGGCCCCGGCCAGGGCCGGGAAGCGCTGTCTGGCACTCTCCAGGGCCCGGTCCAGGAGCGCGGCGTTGGGCGCCGGGTCGAGCACCCGGGCCGCCTCGAAGGGGCTCTCTTGGTCGAGCCGCCAGCGCCGTGGCGTGCTCAACTCGGTCCAGAAGCGCTCGCCGAGGTGCCAGTTGAGCGCGCCGGCGTTCATCCTGGCGCTGCCCCGGAAGGGCCAGAGAAAGCGGAAGGCATCGGGCACCAGGTCGAAGTCGATGGCCTCGCCGTGGGCGATATTGTAGCCGCCGTCCTGACGCCGCCGCAGGGCGAACTCGCTCGACCAGAGCGCGCTTTCGGCAAAGGCCGGCAGCGGCCCGGTGCGCCCCACCGAGCCGCGGATTTTGAGCTGCGGCAGGCGCAAGCCGGCGTTGGCATTGAACAGCGACGACCAGGCACCCGCCGCGCAGACCACCTGCCCGGTCTTGATGGCGCCGCGTTCGGTGACCACGCCGAGAACCCTGCCGCCGCCGCTTTCGATGCCGCGCACGGCGCAGCCCGTGAGAACCGTGCCGCCGCGCCGCTCGAAGGCCTCGGCGATGGCCGGCACCGCCTTGAAGGGTTCGGCCCGTCCGTCGCTCGGGGTTGCGAGCGCGGCCTTCCAGGGGTGCTCGTTCAGTCCCAGGTGATTGCCGACCTCGCTGGCCGAGAGAACCCGCGAGTCGATGCCGTGCTCGCGCGCGGTGGACAGCCAGTCGTCGTAGCCGGCCATAGCCTCGTCGCTGTCGGCGAGATAGAGCACGCCGGCCTCGGACCAGCCGAGATCGGCCTCCACCTCGGCCTCCAGGCCGCGCCAGAGCGCCAGGCTCTTCATGATCGCCGGCACCTCGCGCGGGTCGCGGCCCTGCTGGCGCACGAAGCCCCAGTTGCGCGACGACTGCTCGCCGGCGATACGCCCCTTCTCGCAGAGCGCGACGGAAAGGCCGGCCCCGGCGAGGTAAAAGGCCGTGCAGGTCCCGGCAATGCCGCCGCCGATCACCACCGCATCGGCCTGTGCCGGCGGCGGGGCCGCCTCCCAGCGGGCATGGGACACCCCAAAACTCATGCCTGCCCCCCTTTCGCTGTTTTTTTTCTACAGTGCCACGGCGCAGTGGTCAGAATCGTCGATCCATGGGACATTGCGCCAGTCCTAAGGCCGAAACGGTCCCGAGGCTCTAAGCCCAAGGCAAGCCTATCCGCGCAAGAGGGGAAGCGCCATGAGTTACCGCATCCTGATCGCCGAGTTCGCCCACGAGACCAACCGCTTCAGCCAGCGGCCGACCCGGTTGCAGTCCTTCCGCGAGCGCTGCTTGTTGGTCGGCGGGCGCGTGCCCGAGGTCCTGAAGGACACCAACACCGAGATCGCCGGCTTTATCGACGCCGCCGACCAGGAGGGCTGGGAGATCGTACTGCCGATCGCGGCATCCGCCGGCCCCAGCGGCCTGGTCTCTATCGAGGCCGAGGCCATGGTCACGGACGCCATTCTGACCAGCCTGAGCAATGACGGCCCCTTCGACGGCCTGCTGCTCGCCCTGCACGGCGCCATGGTGACCGAAACCGCCGACGACGGCGAAGGCGCGCTGCTCGCCAAGCTGCGCGAGAAGGTCGGACCCAAGATACCTATCATTGTCACCCTCGACCTGCATGCCAATGTCACCGACGACATGGCGGCCCTGGCCAGCGCGCTGATCTCCTACCGCACCTACCCCCACGTCGACCTGCGCGAGCGCGGCCAGGAGGCCGGCGTGATGATGGCGCAGACCCTGGCCGGCGAGGTCAGGCCGGTGACCGCGGTCGCCCGTCTGCCCATGCTGAAGGGGTGCGACGACGGACGCACCACTGGTGGCGGGCCGATGCCCGATCTGCTGGCCGAGGCGCGCCGCATCGAGCGCGAAGAGCCCGGTGTCCTGAGCGTCTCGATCAACTCCGGCTTTGCCGATGCCGACATTCACGATGCCGGGCCCAGCGTGACGGTGACCGGCGACGGCGACTCGCCGCGCTGGGGCGAACTGGCCGCCGGTCTGATGGCCGAGATCTGGCGCCGGCGCGACGAGGAATCGGTGGTCATCGTGAGCCCCGAGGAAGCGGTCGAAAATGCCAAGGCCCTGGGTCCCGGCACGCCGGCGGTGGTGATCGCCGACTATGCCGACAACCCGGGCGCCGGCGCCTATGGCGATGCCACGCGGCTCTTGGGCCTGATGCTGGAAGCCGGCCTGGAGAACGCCGCCTTCGGTGGGCTCTACGATCCCGAGGCCGCGAAAGAGCTGGCCGAGGCCGGGGTTGGCGCCGAGTTGACCCTGGCTCTCGGCGGCAAGACCGACCCGCGCCTCGGCGGCGGCCCGCTGACCCTGACCGGCAAGGTGAACTCCATCACGAACGGGCGCTTTACCTACGAGGGGCCAATGTTTACCGGAACCTCGGGCAACATCGGCAAGTCGGTGGCCTTCCAGGTCGGCGGGATCGAAATTCTGGTGATCTCGAACAACGCCCAGATGCTGGATCGCGGCCTCTTCCGCGTTGCCGAGATCGTACCGGAGACCAAGGCCTTTCTCGGGGTCAAGTCGATGCAGCACTTCCTTGGTGCCTTCGGGCCGATCGCGCGCGAGGTCATCGTCTGCGACAGCGGCGCGCTCTGCTCGGCGGACCTCACGACCAGGCCCTTCCAGCACCTGCGCCGGCCGATCTATCCCCTCGACCCGGTGGAGGTCTAGAGCCCTTCTTTGTTACATGGAAACATTTGATGGGTCATAGGCGATCATTCGGGAAGGCGCGCTGTGCGGCGCGATGCTAAAAGCTTCGGGCAAACAGCGGAACGCACCCCCAGTGGGAGAGGGGGACCGTCTATGACCCATCAAATGTTTCCATGTAACAAAGAAGTGCTCTAACCGGCCAAACCCGGCGGCAGGGCGCCACCGCTCAGGGCGTGCTCCAGCAGCACCAGACGGTCGTTGCCCCAGAAGAGCCGTCCCTCGAAAAGGAAGGTCGGCACGCCAAAGACGCCTATCCGCGTCGCTTCCTCCAGCACCGCCATCTCGCGGGCCGCGACGGCGGGGTCGTCGAAGGCGGCCCGAAAGGCCGCGCCATCGAGCCCCAGTTCACCAGCCAGTTCGGCCAGAACCGCCTCGTCGATCGCCCGGCTCTCGACGAAGATCGCCTGGGACAGCCGCCGGGCGAAGGGTACGAGCTGCCCCTGGGCCTCGGCGGCATAACAGGACCGCACAATGAATGGCGGGTCCTTGCGAAAGTTGACCGGCTCGACATAGGGCACGCCGTAATAGTTCGCCCAGCAGGTGGCGTCATATTCGCGGTAGGGCCAGTCGTACTGGCCCGAGGGCGGCACCTCCCGGTTAAAGGGCGACGGCCCGCGGGCCTCGACAACCGCCCCGTTGCGAACCGGCAGCCAGCGAAAGCGGCAGCCGTGGCGCGCTTCGATCGCCGCCACCTGGGTCGAGGCCAGATAGGAGTAGCGGCTGGGACAGGAAAAATAAAAGTCGACCGTTTTGGCGTCTGACATGCTCTCTCGTTTCCTGTTGGGCGGCGGATCAGCCTTCGGTCACCCGCAGGTCCTCGTAGGACACCATGACGTGCGTTCGGTAGGCCTCGCGCTCTTGCAGCCGGGCGTACCAGGCCTCCACGTTGGGCAACTCGGGACGCTCGATCTCCAAGGTGAAGTATCGATAGAGCGTGGCGCCGACCGGGATTTCACCCATGGTGAAGGTCTCGCCGGCGAGATATTCACGCCCTTCGAGCTGCTCGTCGATCAGCTCGAAGAGCCAGCCGCTGTGCTTGACGGCCAACTCGATGGCCGCCTTGTCGCGCTGCGACGGCGCGGTGCGCACCAGGCCCCAGAAGGCGGTGCCGAAGGCCGGATAGAGGGTCGAGACCTGCCATTCCATCCACTGATCGGCGCGGGCGCGGGCCGCCGGGTCATTCGGCCAAAGCCCGCCCGCGCCATAGCGTCCGGCGAGATAGCGCACGATGGCGTTGGATTCCCACACCACCGTGCCGTCGTCGTCGAGAGTCGGGATCTTGCCGTTGGGATTGCGCGCCAGATAGGCCTCGTCATCGAGGCCGCCGAAGACCCCTCCGGCATCGATCCGCTGGTGCGCCAGGCCCAGTTCGCCAATGGCCCACATGGCCTTTTGCACGTTGATCGAGTTGGTGCGGCCCCAGATCTTCAGCATCCGCGCGATCTCCTTCTTACGGCACAAAGCGATTGCGTCACAAAACGAGCGGCCATCCTATCAAGATGGCGCGGCTGGGAAACTGTGATCTGCTTCACGCTGGCTTCTAGGTAGTTTCCCCAAGTCTCTAAGCAGCACGGCGGGGGCCGCCGATGTCTCCCCCCACGGCCTCTCCCCCCAGGCTCCCGCCGTGCACCCCATGCCCGTCGCCGAAAAGGCCGCGGATCAACAAAGGGATGACGCCTTATGACCACCCCGCTTCGATCATTCTTTGGCGCGGCCCTCTGCGCCCTTCTCCTGTCCTCCGCCGTCGGTATCTTCTCCGGCGCGACCGCCCATGAGCCGGCGACCGGGGTCGAGACGGACAGCGATGGCCAACTGTCGGCCAGCGCGCTCCCACGGCTGTGGAAGACCCTCGGCAACCGGAGCTTTCCCATCACCACGGCAGATCCCCTGGCCCAGTCCTACTTCGATCAAGGCCTTCGTTTGGCCTACGCGTTCAATCACGCCGAAGCGCTGGTGTCCTTTCGCGCCGCCCAGCAGGTGGATCCGGCCTGCGCGCTCTGCTTCTGGGGCGAGGCCCTGGTTCTTGGCCCCAACATCAACGCGCCCATGCCGGCGGAGGCCGCCGCGGTTGCCTGGCGGGCCCTGGAGCAAGCCACGGCACTGGCGCCTCGGACCGGCCCGAAGGAGCAGGCGCTGATCGCCGCCCTGACCGAGCGGTACAGCCCCGATCCGACCGTCGCCCGCGGTCCCCTCGATCAAGCCTACGCCACGGCCATGTCGGTCTTGGCGGCCAGCTTTCCCCAAGACGACGATATTGCCGTCCTCGCCGCCGAGGCGATGATGACCGCCTCGCCTTGGGATTACTGGGAGGCGGACGGCGCCACGCCCAAGGGCTGGACGGCCGAGACCCTGACCCTTTTGGAAACCGTTCTGGACCGAAATCCCGACCATGCGGCGGCCATCCACCTCTACATCCATACGGTCGAGGCCTCGACCCGACCGGAGCGGGCCGAGGTCTACGCCGACCGTCTGGCCGACCTGATGCCGGGCGCCGGACACCTGGTCCACATGCCCGCGCACATCTTTGCCAGGGTCGGCCGCTACCGCGATTCGATCCTGACCAACCAGGCCGCGGTCGTTGCCGACGAAGCCTACTTCGCGGCCGCAAGGGCCGCCGGCATCGAGGTCGCCGGGCTCTATCCCGGTGGCTACTACCCACACAACATTCACTTCATTCTGACCTCGGCGCAGATGGCCGGGGCCGACCGGGCCGCCCTGGGTGCCGCCGACAAGCTTGCGGAGGTGATCGACCCCGCGGTCGCCCGCGAGTTGGCCTGGGTCCAGTTGATCATGGCGGCGCCGGCTTTCGCCCATGCTCAGTTCTCCGACGACGCCACGATCCTGGCCCTGCCAGCGCCGGCCGAGGATTTCCCCTTCGTCAAAGCCCTATGGCACTACGCCCGCAGCCTCGCCTGGTCCCGGCAAGGCGAGACCGGCAAGGCCAACGACGAGATAGATGCCCTGGCCAACATCGGCGGCACCCATGACTTCCAGGACCTGGAAGCAGGCGGCGTACCGGCCAACGACATCTTGCAACTGGCCTACCATGTCATGCTGGCGCGGGTCTTCCAGAGCCAAGGCCTGACCGAAGAGGCCGCGGAGCAGTTCCGCGCCGCGATGGTGGTACAGGATCAACTGCCCTACATGGAGCCGGCCTTTTGGTACTATCCGGTGGCGCAGTCCCTGGGCGCCGTGCTGTTGCAAGGTGGAAAGCCCGAGGAAGCCGCGGCCCTGTTTCGGGAACTGGTCGAGGAGGATCCCGGCAACGCCTGGGCCCACTACGGCCTGCTCGAAGCCCAGCGTGCGCTGGGCGACAACGAGGGCGCCGAGGCAACCCGGCGGCGGCTCGGCCACAGTTGGCTCGGCGCCACCGAGCACCGCACGCTGGACCGTCTCTAGGAGCCCCTCCGAGCCGCGGTCCTTCAACCCCCAACTGGCCCCCGGTTGCCAAAGACACAATGGAGAAACCGGGCCATAAGGCCGCGCTGCGCGCTTACCTGGAGAGCCCGGAGACCCTGGCGCCCCTGTCCTTCATCCGCTGGGACGATTGGGACGAGGCAGGCCGCCCGAAGCCCGACGCGCCCAGCCACTCACCCTTCATCCAGCACCTTGATAAGGAAACCTAGGCGGCCAGTTCCAGTCCGACGCGTCGCTCGCCGGCGTCGAAGGCGAAGAAAGACTGATGCCAGCTGTCCTGCGGCCAGCGTAGCTCCAGCCGGCCGGCCAGGGGGCGGTAATAGACGCTGTAGAGGGTCGCCCGCTGGGACTGGCCGCGCCGCCGGGGATCGGCGAAGGCCTCGACCATGGCCTCCAGGTCCGCCGCCTCGACGCCGATGCCGGGTGATCCCTCCGCATCGCCACCAGGGGCAATGTCGAGGCTGATGCCATGATTGGTGACGAAACGGCTTTTCAGGATCGAGGGCGCCTCGCCGGGCGCGAGATGCACCAGACGGTAGTCGCCGGTGGCATCGACCAGCAGCAGGTCCGTCGTCTCGGACAGCGGCAGGCCGTGCAATAGAGGCAGGGCCTCGGCGACCGTGGCACAGCTCTGCAACAGGAAACGCACCACCAGGGCCGGGTCGAACCCGAGACCGAAGGCGCGCCGCGAGGGATAGAGCGCGGCCACCGCCAGACCGGACAGGGTCATGCCGTCGAGCGCACCCCAGATCGAATCGGTCATGGCGATCGCGGTCCGGCCATTCCAGTCAGAGCGCAGCAGGCAACCTTCGCAGTGTGGGGGTTCGAGATCCAACGTGCGAGCCAGCAGCGGCTCGCGGCCGGCCGCCACGCCGACGCCGCGCCCGTAAGCGCGGGGCGCGAGGCCATAGCCGGTGAGTGCTTGGCGCAGGGCCGCGTCGTCCCCGGCCTGCGCGGCCAGGGTCTGGTAAATCGGCAGCAGGGGCGGCATCGCCCGGCCCAGGGCATCCTGGGCCAGGGCCTGATCGATCTCATCATGAGGCGAGGCCGCCAAACGCTCGCGAAGCCGTGTCGCCGCGGCCTCGAAGGCCCGACCCTCGCCCAGCACCGGATCGCCTTCGGTCCGCGCGGCGATCGTGAATTCTGTCACCTGTTCCATCGGATCGTACCGTCCCACCGGGGCAGTCGACCCGAAAGGCCAGGCCAATGCAAGACGCATCGAGTGGCGGCTCGGGGTTACCCTGGCCGCATCCTCCGGCAGCTCGATCGCATGGCCGATTGGTCGTCTATTTAAACCTGTAGATGCAGTAGAGGCAACACTCCAACCTAACTTCTAAGCCGCTTGATCCCGATGCCCAGCCGGCAACCCTAGTCCCCGCGCTATCGGCCAAGCGGCGGCAAGGTCCACGTCTGCCCCTGACTTGACAAGGTTTTCAGCAGGCTCAAGTAAAAAGACCGCGAAATCGCAGTATCCCGATGCCGATTTTCGGCTGTTCGGTGGCCGTGGCAAGCGAGGGCTCCCAGCCGCATCTGAACGCAGCGTGTAAACGAAACGTCAAGAATATTAGTGCCTACTCATTTCGCTCCGGAGTTGATTTGGAACCCGAAGAATGTTCGGAAAAGTGGAATCGGCCTGCTTGATAGAAGATCAACGTGACGCCGATTGGCCCAGAATCTTGGTGGTCGACGATGATGAGATCGACCGCATTCACAGCCAGCGGCTGCTGACGGAAATCTTCGGCACGGAGCAGCACCTGGATTTCGCCACGAACTGGGAAGATGCCCAAGCCGCGGTCGCCGCCAACGCGCACGACATCTATATCGTTGACTACCTCCTCGGCGCCGGGAACGGACTCCAGATCATCGAAGACGCCGCCCAAGACGACGAGACCCGCGTCTTCATACTGCTGACCGGCAACGAGAACCGGGATGTGGACATGGCGGCAACCCGCGCCGGGGTCGCCGACTATCTGATCAAAAAGGATCTCACGGTCAGTCGGCTTGAACGCTGCCTTCGCTATGCCACCGAGGCGATGCGGCAAAAACGACAGTTGATCGAACAGGCGGAGGATCTCCGCCAGGCCAAGGCCGCGATCGAGGAAGAGGTCCGCAAGCAAAAGGCGCTGACCTGGGACCTGAAACAGGCGCAGGGCCAACTGACCATGGCCCTGGCGCGGGCGGAGAAAAGCGAGCGGCGCTATCGTTGGCTGTCGCAGCACGATATGCTGACCAAGATCCCTAACCGAAGCCTCTTTGCCGAGAAGCTGCGGGAAGGCCTCGAGCAGGCCGCGCGTTCGGAAACGATCCTGGCGCTCTACCTGCTGGACATCGATCGCTTCAAGTGGGTCAACGACACCTTCGGCCATCAGGTCGGCGATACCCTTCTGGCCGAGATCGCCGAACGGCTTGGCGAGACCGTGCGAAACTCCGATGTCGTGGCGCGGCTCGGCGGCGACGAATTCGCCATCGCGTCGACGAACCTCAGCGACGAGCATCATGCGTCCAACGTGGCGGAAAAGATTATCGCGGCCCTGTCCCGACCCTTCGAGATTGCCGGCCACCGCATCGAAGCCGGGGCGAGCATCGGTGTGTCGGTCTCCAGCGGGCAGGATCCGGCGGACCCCGACGTGATGATGCAAAAGGCCGATGCCGCGCTCTACAGTGCCAAGATGGCCGGACGCGGCGCCTTTCGCTTCTTCGACCAGACATTGAATGACGAGGTGCAGCGCACACTGCTGCTGAAGAAAGAGCTGCCCTTGGCGATCGAGGCAGGCGACTTCTCGCTGGTCTACCAGCCCAAGGTCGACCTCACCAGGGGCCAGGTCACCGGTTTCGAAGTCCTCGTCCGATGGCACCATCCCCGGCTCGGCGCCGTATCCCCAGGCGAGTTCATTCCCGTGGCCGAGAGCACCGGCCAAATTATCCCGCTATCGGTGTGGATCTTCGATCAGTCCCTCCGAACCCTGGCGGATTGGAAGGACAGCGCTCTGTCCTCTATTCCCCTGGGCCTGAATCTCTCGGCTGTCCAACTGAAACAAAAAGATCTGGTCGCGGTAATCGCGGGACTCCTCGAATACTACGACCTCGATCCCGCCCTACTGGACCTCGAGGTCACCGAAACAGCCGCCCTGGAAAACCTCGACCTGGCCGTTGCCCAACTCAACAAGCTGCGCCAGCTGGGAGTCACCATCTCGATCGACGATTTCGGCACCGGATACTCATCTCTGGCCCTTGCGACCAGGCTGCCCGCCGATTGCCTGAAGATCGACCTCTCATTCGTCGCCGGCATGCTGCACAATGCGGCCGATGCCGCCGCGGTCAATGCGACCATTTCCCTGGCTCACAGCCTTGGTATTCGCGTCGTGGCGGAAGGCGTGGAAACCGGGCAGCAGCTCGCGCAACTGCGCAAGCAGGGCTGTAACGAGGCGCAGGGATACTATTTTACCAAGCCTCTGCCGGAGGAAGAACTCCTCAACTGGTACGACGCGTGGCGCGGTCGGCTCCTGCCCGCGGCATGAGGCAAGAACACGAGCGCTCTGTGGCATCAACACCTCCCGCCAGAGGGCAAGAAGCGTTACCTACGTGTCCGCTACGAGTCGTCACCTATGTCTCGGGCCTCTCACCGCGGAGAGGGCGCCGGAAATCCGCGCCTCGCCGTGGCGTTCAGCCGCTTCCTCCCAGTGCCGGGACCAGTCCGGAACATTGGGCGGTGGCTGCAGCATCCAGCGCTCGTCGGCGAGCGTATCGCCGAAATCCCAAAGCAGGACGTGGGGTTCAAGACCCCTCGTCACCGTAGTTGCCTGCCATGTAGTCGGCGCTGAACTTGCCGCTCACCCGGTCGGTCTGGAGGGCCTCGGCGCCGCGTTCGTCCGTCGGCCCGTAGCCCCCGGCGCCGGGGGTTTCCACCACGATGGATTCGGCCGGCCCGATGGTGATGCCCAGGGGCTTGTCGGCCAGGCGTTCCCTGGTTCCGTCGGCCCTGGTCACGAGGAAGCGACCGCTGCCGCCCGGTTGCCCGCCGAAGAGGCCCCAGGGCTGCTGGCTGAAACGCTCGCCGGCACCGTTGAAAAGGCAATCGTGGCCGACCGGCCGCACCACGCGCCTGAGGCCCATGCCGCCGCGGTACTTGCCGGCGCCGCCGGAATCGGCCACCAGGGCATACTCTTCGACCAGCAGGGGATACTCGATCTCGATCGCTTCCACCGGCAGATTGGAGGTGTTGGTGATATGGACCTGGACGCCATCCTTACCGTCCTTGCCGGCCCGCGCGCCCATGCCGCCGCCCAGGGTCTCCAGATAGACATAGGCCCGTCCGCTGCGGGGATCGGTGCCGGCGAAGACGGCGGTGGTGTTGGCACCGTTGGCGGCGGCGATCACGCGGTCCGGCAGCGCCGGCGCCAGGGCGCCCAAGACCACGTCGATGATGCGCTGGCAGGTGTTGGCCCGGGCCGCCACCGGGGCCGGAAAGGCCGCGTCCAGCAGCGAGCCCTTGCGGGTGGTGATCTCGGCGACCTCCAGGACCCCCTGATTGTTCGGTGCTTCGGGATCGAGCAGTGCCTTCAGGGCATAGCAGACGCTGGCCTGGGCCGCGTTCAGGGTGACGTTGATGTTGCCAGCGACCTGGTCGGCGGTCTCGCTGAAATCGAAATGGGCCCGCTCGCCGGCGACAGTGGCGACCAGGCGGATCGGAATCTCCCTGGTCCCCAAGCCGTCGTCGTCCATCACGTCCTCGAAGCGGTAGACGCCGTCGGGGATCGAGGCAATGCCAGCGCGCATGCGCTTGGCCGTGCGGGCGATGATCTCCTCGAAGGCGCCGGTCACCCGGGCCGGGCCGTGCAGGTCCAGGACCTCGGCCAGGCGTCGCGCGCCCAGGCGGCAGGCGGCGATCTGGGCGTAGTAGTCACCGCGCCGTTCCTCGGGAACCCGCACGTTCAGCAGCAGGATCTCGAAGAGGTCGCGCTGCAGCTCGCCACGCACGAAAAGCCGCACCAGGGGAATGCGCAGCCCCTCCTGATAGATCTCCGACATGCCGCCGGCCATCGAGCCCGGCGCCATCCCGCCGACGTCGGCGTGATGGGCGATGTTGCAGACGAAGGCGGTCAACACGCCTTCGTAGAAGACCGGCATGGCCATGTTGATGTCGGGCAGATGGGTGCCGCCGGCGACATGCGGGTCGTTGGCGACGAAGATGTCGCCCTCCTCGATCTCGTCGAGCGGATACTTCGCGACCAGGCAGGCCATCAGGCCGGCCATGGAGGCGATATGGATCGGCAGGGACTGTTCGGCCTGCACCACCAGGCGTCCGCGGGTGTCCATGACGGCGGTGGAGTGGTCGTTGCGTTCCTTGATATTGGTCGAATAGGCCGACTTCATCAGGGCGACGAAGGACTCGTCGGTGATCGAGCGCAGCTGATTGCTGAGGATCTCCAGCGTGATCGGGTCGATGTCGTGATCGGCCTGGGGGTCAAGCGTCATGGCGCACCTCGATGATGAGATTTCCGGCGGCGTCCACCGTGGCGCGGTCGCCGGGATAGAGCGGGGTGGTGGCGTCGAGCTGGTCGACGATCGCCGGCCCGGCGAGCACATGGCCGGGCTGCAACGCCGCCCGGTCATAGAGCGGTGTTTCCTGGGGTGCCGCGGGGTCTTCGAAGATCACCGGCCGTCGGCCCTTGGGGGCCGGCAGCGGCGGCGGCGCGGCCGACGCCGGGAGCGGCGCCTCGGCCCGCAGGCGTCCGAAGGCGGTCAGCCGCAGGTTCACCGTTTCGATCGGGTCGTCCGGATTGTGGTAACCGTAGGCCGCGTCGTGGGCGACGAAAAACCGCTCCCGCAGATCGGCCAGACCGGGCAGCATCGCTGGGTCGAGCCCTGCCCCGGCGGCAAAGGGGACGGAGAGCTCGAAGTTCTGGCCCTCGTAGCGCAGGTCGAGGCGCAGATCGAGGCGCCGGCCAACCGCCGGCACCTCCTCCTCGGCAAACCAGGCCTCGGCCAGGGCAATCAGGGCACCGGCGTTCTCGGCCAGCGCGCCGGCATTCTCCGGCGCCAGGCGATAGCGCGCGCCGCGGGTGAATTCCTCCTTCAGGTCGGACACGATGAGACCCTGGGCGCAGAGAATGCCGGGCGCCACCGGCACGATGATTTCGCTCATACCCAGGCTGGCCGCCACGTCGCGGGCATGGAGCGGACCCGCGCCGCCGAAGGCCATCAAAGCATAGTCACGCGGGTCGTGGCCGCGCTCCACCGACAGGGTGCGGATCGCCCGCACCATATTGGCGACCAGTATACCGATGGCGCCGTGGGCGGTCTTCTCGATGCTCAGCGCCACCCGTTCGGCGGCCGGCTGGAAGGCCTGGCGCGCCAGGCCCTCGTCCAACATCATCTCGCCGTCGATCAGCGATGGCGAGAGGCGGCCCAGGATCAGGTTGGCGTCGGAGACGGTCGGCTCACTGCCGCCGCGCCCATAGCAAGCCGGGCCCGGGTCGGCGCCGGCCGAGACAGGCCCGACCTTCATCAGTCCGTCGCGGTCGAACCAGGCAATCGAACCGCCGCCGGCCCCGATCGTGTCGATATCGACCATGGGCAGGCGGATCGGGAAGTCGGCGACCGCGCGCTGGTAGGCCATCGCCGCCTGGCCGTCGCGGATCAGGGCCATGTCCGCGCTGGTGCCGCCGACATCCAGGGTGATGACGTTGGGCCGTCCCTCGCCCGCCGGGCCCGCCTGCCCGGCAACGGCCAACGCACCCACGACCCCTGCCGCGGGGCCCGAAAGCGCGGTGCGAACCGGAAAGTCGCGGGCCCGCCCCGGCGACATGAGGCCGCCGTTGGACTGGTTGATACCGACCCGGGCCTCGGGCAGCGCGTCGGCCAGCGCTGCCTCCAGATCGCTCAGGTAACGGGCCATGATCGGCTGCAGGGCGGCATTGATCGCGGTGGTCGCGAAGCGTTCGTACTCGCGAAACTCCGGTTGGACCGCCGAGGAGAGCGACACGGCCAAGTCTGGCAGGGCCTCACGGAGGCGCCGGGCGACCGCCTCTTCGTGGGCCGGATTCAGGTAGGCAAAGAGAAAACAGATCGCGCAGGCCTGGACCCCCGACGCCTTGATCGCCGCCACGGCCGCGGTGAGATCGGCCTCGTCGAGGGGATGCAGAACCTCGCCGGTCGCCATCATCCGCTCGCCGACCTCGAAGCGGGTCTCGCGCGGCACCAGGGGCGGCGGGGCGTCGCGCTGCATGTCGTACATATGGGGCCGGGTCTGGCGACCGATCTCCAGCAGATCGCGAAACCCTTTTGTGGTGATCAGGGCGACCGGCGCGCCGCGGCGTTGGATCAAGGCATTGGTGGCCACGGTGGTGCCATGGGCAAAGCGCGCCACCTCCGCCAGGGACAGGCCCGGGTCGGCGCCCAGCTCCTTCAGGCCGTCGAGGATGGCGCGCGCCGGGTTGTCCGGCGTCGAGGGCCGCTTCAGGAGCCGCACGCTGCCGCTTCCGCCGTCCAAACCATAGAAGTCCGTGAAGGTGCCGCCGACGTCGACACCGATGGTCCAGGCCATAAAACGCCTCCCCGGGCGTGGTTTCGCTTGCAATCCCTCGACCCTTAAGCGATGAAAGCCGCCGCGGTCAAAGGGATTGTCGAACGGCGGCCGCCGCGGAATGGGTCTTGGGCCGTGTTATCTGCCCGATCCGGCACGAATTATTTATCCCCTTACCCTTGACTTTCCCCGTCTTTCCATTACATCGTCGTCGTTAGCACTCATCGAACGAGAGTGCTAATAACAGGGTGGCGGGCCGGTTCCAGCGAACATCGAAGAGCCAGCGCGCGGCCAACCTAGTCGATGCAGGGTTTGACCATCGCCCGGACGCACATGCGACGGGCGCGTGGGCCGCATCGGCTGCCTATTTTCGAGAGAAACCAGGGGAAAAGACATGAAATTCAAACCTCTACACGACCGCGTGGTGGTTCGCCGCATCGAGGCCGAAGAAAAGTCGGCCGGTGGCATCATCATCCCGGATACCGCTCAGGAGAAGCCGATGGAAGGCGAGATCCTGGCTGTAGGCTCCGGCGCCCGCGACGACCAGGGCAAGATCATCGCACTGGACGTCAAGCCTGGCGACCGCGTCCTCTTCGGCAAGTGGTCGGGCACGGAAGTCAAGATCGACGGGCAGGATCTGCTGATCATGAAAGAGTCCGACATCATGGGCGTGATCGAGAAGACCAAGTCTTCCAAGAAAAAAGCCGCTTAGTTCAAGCTGATCAGCTAAAGAGGATACCAACCAATGGCTGCTAAAGACGTCAAATTTTCCGGAGACGCCCGCGCACGCATGCTGCGCGGCGTCGACATCCTGGCCAACGCGGTCAAGGTGACCCTCGGTCCCAAGGGCCGCAACGTGGTGCTCGACAAATCCTTCGGTGCGCCGCGCATCACCAAGGACGGCGTGACCGTCGCCAAGGAAATCGAACTTTCCGACAAGTTCGAGAACATGGGCGCCCAGATGGTGCGCGAAGTCGCCTCCAAGACCAACGACGTGGCCGGCGACGGCACCACGACGGCGACGATCCTGGCACAGTCCATCGTCCGCGAAGGCGGCAAGGCCGTGGCCGCGGGCATGAACCCGATGGACCTCAAGCGCGGTGTCGACCTGGCGGTCGAGGCCGTCTTGCAGATGCTCACCAAGCGCTCCAAGAAGCTCACCTCTTCCGCGGAAATCGCATCCGTCGGCACCATTTCCGCCAACGGCGATGCCGAGGTCGGCGCCATGCTGGCCCGCGCCATGGAAAAGGTCGGCAACGAGGGCGTGATCACGGTGGAGGAGGCCAAGTCCTTCGAGACCGAGCTCGACGTGGTCGAGGGCATGCAATTCGACCGCGGCTACCTGTCTCCCTACTTCATCACCGACGCCGACAAGATGCAGGTCGTCTTCGAGGATCCCTACATTCTGATCCACGAAAAGAAGCTCTCCAACCTGCAGACCATGCTGCCGATCCTGGAAGCCGTGGTTCAGTCCAGCCGTCCGCTGCTGATCCTGGCCGAGGACGTCGAGGGCGAGGCGCTGGCCACCCTGGTGGTGAACCGCCTGCGCGGCGGCCTCAAGGTCGCGGCCGTCAAGGCGCCGGGCTTCGGCGACCGGCGCAAGGCCATGCTCGAGGACATCGCCGTCCTGACCAACGGCCAGGTGATCTCCGAGGACATCGGCATCAAGCTCGAGAATGTCACGCTCGACATGCTGGGCACCGCCAAGAAGGTGATCATCACCAAGGAAGAGACCACTGTCGTCGAGGGTGCGGCCAAGAAGTCCGACATCAAGGCCCGCTGCGCTCAGATTCGCCAGCAGGTCGAAGAGACCACCTCCGACTACGACAAGGAAAAGCTGCAGGAGCGCTTGGCTAAGCTCTCCGGCGGTGTCGCGGTGATCCGCGTCGGCGGCGCCACCGAGGTCGAGGTGAAAGAGCGCAAGGACCGCGTCAACGACGCCCTTTCGGCCACCCGCGCGGCGGTCGAGGAAGGCATCGTGCCGGGCGGCGGCTGTGCCCTGCTGCGTGCGCAGGACGCCTTGAAGAACCTCGATTACGCCAACGACGACCAGAAGGTGGGCATTGATATCGTGCGTCGCGCTCTGGAAGTTCCAGCGCGGCAGATCGTCGAGAACGCCGGTGATGAAGGTTCGGTCATAATCGGCAAGTTGCGCGAGAAGAACGACCGGAACTACGGCTACGACGCCCAGACCGGCACCTTCGTCGACATGATCAAGGCCGGCATCATCGACCCGACCAAGGTCGTGCGCACGGCTCTGCTGGACGCCGCTTCGGTGGCGGGCCTGCTGATCACGACCGAGGCCATGGTCGCAGACTCGCCCAAGAAGGAAGAGGCGGCGCCCGCCATGCCCGGTGGCGACATGGGCGGCATGGGCGGTATGGGCGGCATGGGCTTCTAAGCCGATACCGACCAACGTTCAGACCCGTTTGTCGAATGGGGGCGGTGGAGCGATCCACCGCCCTTTTTCTTTGCTCAGGCGTTGTCTGCCATGAGCCCCAGATGATCCTCCAGGAACGCGGCGATTTCGCGCAGGGAGCGCTGGCCCTCGGGGATCGCGGCGTAGAACTCGAAGACGTGCCACATGGCCTCCCAGACATGGAGCCGCGCCGCCACCCCGGCGCCGCGCAGGGCCGTCGAGAGGCGGACGCAGTCGCTGAGTAGAAGATCGCGGGTCCCGGTGGTGATGAGGGTTGGCGGAAAGCCGGGCGCGAAATCGGCGTAGAGCGGCGAAACCAGCGGCTCGCGTTTGTCGCGGTCCCCGGCATAGGCCTCCGCGGCACTCGCTACACCCGCGCTGGGGTGCAGGGTCGGATCGAGGCCGGCATTGGTGGCGTAGCTGTCGCCCACCGCCGTCAGATCGGACCAAGGCGACAGCAGAGCCGCGGCCGCCGGCAGAGGGAGGCCCGCATCGCGCGCCCGCAGGATCGTGGCGAGCGCCAAATTGCCGCCGGCGGATTCGCCGGCCACCGCCAGCCCAGCCGAGCCAAGTGCTCCGATCAAGGACCGGTAGACCGCCGAGGCGTCGTCGAGCCCGGCGGGGTAGGGATTCTCGGGCGCCAATCGGTAGTGCGGCGCGTAGACCTTGAGGCCGAGGTGATCGGCGAGCCGCGCGGTGATGGCCCGATCCTCGGACGGGCTGCCCTGCACGTGGCCGCCGCCGAAGAAATAGAGCAGCGCGCGGCCGTCCCGGGCTGCGCTATAGCCCCTCGGCACGACAACCTGCACCGCGACCCCTTCGATCTCGGTCTCCTCCAGGGTCGTGCCGAGGTCGCGGCAGACCGCATCGTTGGCAACGCGGTAAGCCTCGCGGGACTCGCGCCGGATATCTTCGATGGTCTCCAGGGTGATCCGCCTGGGTTGCGGCGCCGGCTGGGCGGCGATGAAGGCCTGGGCCTCGGGGCTGATGGAAGAAGGCGGCGCAAAACGGCGTGAGCTCATGCCAACAGTTCCTTCGATGCTAGGTCAATTCTACGACCTCAATCGATCCGACAGAGTGATACCTTTGGCCCGGCCCCGCGGCAATCCCGCGCGCCGGCCTTGCCAGGGGCCGGCGGATCGGCTGGGATGCCGGAGCGGCATTCATCCTTGGGAGGCGTCGATGGCGGACGATCGGGCGGATCTAATCTTGACGGGCGGGTCTATCTTTCAGGGCCTCAAGGCGGGCTTTTGCGATGCGCTCGCAATCAAGGACGGCAAGGTGCTGGCCGCGGGTACCGACGACGCGCTCGAGGGCCTGCGCGGGCCGGACACCGAAGTCATGGATCTCGCGGGCCGGGCGGCTATTCCGGGCATCAACGATGGCCACCAGCACCTGCTGTCCTTTGGCCTGGAGCAGAATGAAATCGTGCTGCACCCGACCCGGGTTTCGAACCTGGCGGAGCTAACCGATGCTATCGCCGAGCGCGCCCGCCAGACTCCGCCGGGCCAGTGGATCCTCGGCCGGCGCTACGACCACTATCATTTGCCGGGCGGCCAGCACCCGACGCGCCACGACCTGGACCGCGCCACCGGCGATCATCCGGTCTACATCACCCGAACCTGCGGCCACATGGGCGTGGCCAACTCCAAGGCCCTCGAGCTCTGCGGTATCACCCGCGACACGGCGAACCCCCAGGGCGGTGAAATCGTCAAGGAGAACGGCGAGCCCACCGGCCTGCTGCACGAGACCGCCCAGGGCCTGGTCAAGTCGCGACTGCCGGCCTACAGCATCGACGAACTGGTCGACGGCATCGAGGCGGCCGGCCGCACCTTCCTCGCCCACGGCATCACCTCGGTGATGGACGCCGGCCTCGGGCTGCGCCAGAACTTCGACGACTACCGCGGCTACAAGGCGGCCCATGACAGCGGACGGCTGCCGGTGCGAGTCTATCTGGCCCTCTGCGGCGGCCCCAAGGGCATCCAGCAGGAGGCTTTCGAGGCCGGCCTGATGACCGGGAGCGGCGACGAGCGTTTCAAAATCGGCCCGGTCAAGCTCTTCACCGACGGCAGCGCGGGCGGCAAGACGGCGGCCATGACGCTGCCCTACATCTGCGCCTGCGACAATCGGGGCCTCTTCGTCTACGAGGACCAGGATCTCGACCATTGGGTCGAGCTCTACCACCGCCAGGGCTACCAGGTGGCGCTGCACGCCATCGGCGACGCCGCCATCGATCAGGCCCTGAACGCGGTCGAGAAGGCGGTTGGCGAGGGCGGCAGCCAGGGCCGGCGGCACCGCATCGAGCACTGCGGCTTCACCCGACCGGATCAGATCGAGCGCATGCAAGAGCTCGGCATGATCCCGGCGCCGCAGCCGATTTTCCTTTATGAGTTCGGCGAACTCTATGTCGAAGCCCTGGGGGAAGAGCGGCCATCCCTCTCCTACCCCATGCGATCCTGGGAGACCGCCGGACTGAGCCCCATCGCGTCGAGCGACACGCCGGTCTCGGATTTCTCGCCGATGAAGAATCTCTATTGCATGGTGACCCGCAAGACCGACCGCGGCCGCGTGCTGGGGTCGGCGGAGAGCCTGTCCCTGGAAGAGGCGATCTCGGCGGCGACCTTGAACGGCGCCAGGGGCAGCTTCTCGGAAGGCGCCAAGGGCACGCTGGAGCCCGGCAAGCTGGCGGACATCGCCATCTGCGAGCGCGATATCTTCACCACCCCGCCCGAGGCCCTGTTGGAGACCCGCATCGACACCACGATCATCGAGGGCAAAGTCGTCTACCAGCGCGCCTGACCGCAGGGCCCCCCGCGCGAGAGAGCCACAGCCGGGTTGCGTCGGCCCCCTCCTGCCCCGAGAATGCCGGCGCGTCAGCAAGGCTGATCGGGGGGCTGGAATCATGACAGGGCGACGGGGCTGGGGCCTCCTCGGCGTTGGGCTGCTGATCGCCGGCTGCGCCGACCTGTCCCTGGACGCGCCGCCCCCCGCCACCGCCGCGGTCGAAGAACCCGCTGCCTCGAGAACGGCGGCCAAGGGCGCGGCGGGCAAAGACTCACCGCTCTGGCTGCGGGACTTGGCGGGTCGGGCTAGCCCGGGTGGCCCGGTCCGGCCGGGTCTCGGCGCCGAGACCGACACGCCCGCTTACAGCGGCGAGACCCTGACCCATGAAAACCGGGCCCCTGCCGGCAGCCAGGAAGGCCCGACCGACCTGGCCGCGGCCCTGACCGCGGCCAAGGGCGGTGCGGCGGTCGACAGCGACCCCGTGTCCCTGCAAAGCGCGGCGCTGCCGATTGTCGGGGGCTTTCGGATTCAGCTGGCGACCCTGGCCGATCCCGGGACGGCCTCGACGGCCTGGCAAGACCTCCAGACCGCCCATCCGAAAATTCTCGGATCCAGGCAAATGATCCTGGTGGATTTGAACCTTGGCTACCGCGGCGTTTTTCACCGCCTGGAAGCCGGCCCCTTCGAAACCCTGACCGCGGCCTGGGAGGCCTGTATCGCCCTGGTCCGCCGCCGGCAGGGCTGCGTGGTGTCGCAGCCCTGATCGCGGTCCCGCCGACCGCGCGAGCGCAGTGTCGAAATTCTACTGATTGCGGCGAATATGGTTGTAGAGCGAGCGGCTGACATCGCCGTTCGCGGCCAGGCCGCTTTCGACCTGATAGCGCGTGATCGCCGCCTCGGTGTCATAGGTGTAGCGGCCATCGGTGCCACGGGTATTGTAGCCCATTTTGGTCAGGCCGATCTGGATATCCTGGATCAAGGTCGACTGCTCGACTGCGGCGGTCTGGGCGACAGGTTCTTGGGTCCAGATCAACTGGTCCAGGCCTAGACTGTCCTGGGCGGCCGCGGGCCCGGCGAGACCGCCGAGCGAAACCAGCAGGGCCAGGGTAGAAATAGATAAAAGGCGTTTCATGGCGAGCCTCCTGCTCACGAGAGTTCAACGACGCAATGATACTGAGAGGCTAGCCGGGACTTCGAAAAAATCCGTTAAGTATCAATAGCATTTGATACAAATGCCGGAGGGAGGAATTGGCGTTGCTGGCTAGTTGGCGGCCTGCCGGCGCCTGTAGAGGCCCTGCTCGAAGGCGCTGAAAAACTGGCCCAAAAGGGGATGACGGACCGGCGCGCCGGTCAGGTCGGGCTCCAGGTTCTGCTCGGCCACGTAGGTCATATGATCCGAATCGTGCTTAAGAACATGGTACCAGGGCCGGTCCTTGGGCGGTCGCGAGCGCGCCATATGGTCGTACCAGGCTTCGCTGAGGCTGAAGATCGGATCGGCATCGACAACCACGCCCCGGTAGCCGAAAAGCCTGTGGTGGATCGGCTGGCCGACCTGGAAACGGGCTCTCGGCGAACCCTCGGGATCGGCCCCTGCCCGGTCCCGATCCTGGCCGGTCTCCTCCATCACCAGGCGTTCCTGAGCTCGCGCAGCTTGAGAAACACGGTCTTGGGGTCCGGCGCGTCGGGCAGGTCGGGAAAGGCCTCGCGCAGGCGGGCGATGACGCTGGGGCTGTGCAGCCGGAAGAAGGTGTTGATCTCCTTTTCCAGGGCCAGGGTCGAGACCAGCGCCTGGTTCAGATCCTGATTGCCGACCTCGTCGAGCAGACGCCCGGCGCTTTCGTTGTCGGGCTCGCGGTCCAGGGTGAACTGCAGATTGTTGGCCATGTAGTCGTGCCCCGGATAGATCATGGTCGCGTCGGGCAGACCCGCCAACTGCCCGGCGAAGGTATCGTAAAGCTCCGCCGGGTGGCCGCCGTTGTGGCAGTTGCCGGCGCCGGCGTTGAACAGGGTGTCGCCGCAGAACAGCGCCGGCTGGTCCGTGCGCGAGAGCAGGCAGACGTGGCTCATGGTGTGGCCCGGCGTATCCAGGGACTCGAGCTCGACCGAGCGGCCGACCTTGACCAGATCGCCCGCCTTCAGGCCGACGTCGACCCCGGCGATGCTGTCCTTGGCGTTGTGATGGGCCAACAGCTTGGCGCCGGTCGCCGCGATGACGGGTCCGTTGCCGCCGGTGTGGTCGCCATGCTCGTGGGTGTTGAGAACCTGGGTGATGGTCCAGCCCATCTCCTTGGCCTTGGCCAGGCACTTCTCGTGATCGAGCGGGTCGACCGCCAGAGCCTCGCCGGTCTCCGGGCAGGCGATCAGATAGTTGAAGTTGCGCCAGGCGTTGGCGGTCCAGATCTGCTCGACGATCATCTCACAAAACTCCCTGTGGCGGCGGCGCGGCTCCATTTCTTTTATTCTAGCCTCTGCGTGGCCGCCCGTCATCACCCGCCATGAAAGTAAGGCTCGACAGCCGCCCCGGGGCGCTCTTCAATGGCGCCCAAACAAGGGGAGGCGCAGAGGTGACCAGCATTCAGAACCCGATTCACTCCGAGGTCGATTTCGCGGCCGAGGGCAAGCAGACCGGCTATCTGCGGCTGCCCCATTCGGTGCATCGCTCGGCCTATGGCTGGCTGCCCATGCCGGTGGCCTCGATCAGGAACGGCAAAGGGCCCAAGGTGCTGCTGATGGCCGGCAACCATGGCGACGAGTACGAAGGCCAGGTCCTGCTCTCGCGCCTCATCATCGACCTGGAGCCGGCCATGGTGAGCGGCCAGATCGTCATCCTGCCGATGGCCAACTACCCGGCCGCCCTGGCCGGACTGCGGACCTCGCCGATCGACCAGGGCAATATGAACCGCAGCTTTCCCGGCGACCCCCTGGGCACGCCGACGCCGGTCATCGCGCACTACATCGAAACGGTCCTGCTGGAGGGCGCCGACCTGCTGGTGGACCTGCATTCCGGCGGCTCCTCGCTGCTCTACCACAAGGCCAACATGCTGGCGGCGGACGGCGGCGGGCCCGAACGCAGCGCCCGCCTGCGCGACTACCTGTCCGCCTTCGGCATGCCCCATGCGGTCTTCCTCAAGACCGGCCCGGGGCCCGGCTACTACTCCTCCTCGGCGGCGCTGCGCCAGGGCGCGCTGGGCATCACCACCGAACTGGGCGGCGCCGGCATGGTCCAACCCGAACTGCTGGCGCTGGCCGACCATGGCCTCAAGCACCTGCTGGGTCATGTCGGGGCCCTCCAGGGCGACATCGTGCCCGACGGCCCGCCGGGCGCGCCCCGCTTCCTGTCGGTCGACCCCCTGCAGCACTATGTCTATGCCAGCGAAGCCGGCCTCTTCGAGCCCCTGGTGGCGCTCGGCGCCGAGGTCGAGGCCGGCCAGCCGGCGGCGCGCATCCACTTCCCGGAAAGCCCCGGCAGGCCGCCCGTCACCCATAACTTCGAAACCGCCGGCATGGCGATCTGCCGGCGCCAGCCGGCGCGCTGCGAGCGCGGCGACTGCCTGTGGCACCTGGCGGAGGACGTTTAGAGCCCTTTTCTACTCGGCCGGCGCCGCGCTGCCACGCCGAATGTCGCGCCTGATGCCGTGATACCCCTGGGCGACGACCGCGCCCAGGACGATCAGGCCGCCGATCAGCGCCGCCGCGCTCGGCGCCTCGCCCAGGAAAGCCCAGACCCATAGCGGGGCCAGGATCGTCTCGACCAGCGCCAGCAGGGCGACCTGGGCCGCGGGCACCCAGCGCGCGCCCAGGGTGATGAAGAGAAAGCCGAGCCCGACCTGGACAAACCCCAAGAGCATGGCGAGCAGCAGGTCCGGCGTGGTGAGGCGCAGGCTCTCGGCCATGACAAAGGCGATCAGCCCGGCGACGACGCCGCCCAGGAAGGTCGCCGGGGTCATGTCCCGGTCGCCGGCCTTGCGGTAGAGCACGATCATCAGGGCAAAGGTCAGCGGTGCCCCCAGGGCCACCAGGTTGCCGAGCCACAGGCCGGTCTCGATGCCGTCGGCGAACATCACCGCCATGCCGGCCATGGCGACCGCGATGGCGGCCCAGGTGATCCAGGGAATGCGCTCGCGCAGGATGAACCAGCCGAAAACGGCGGCAAAGAACGGGCTGGCGCTGAGCATGAAGGCGAGATTCGCCACCGTGGTCATCAACAGACCGAAAAGATAGAAGGTAAAGCCGCAGCCCAGGCTGAGCGCGGCCAGCAGGCCCGGCCAGCCGATCGCCTTGAAGGCCTGGCCCGTTTGCTTGCCGTGGGTCCAAAGAATGTAGGTCAGGACCGTCAGGCAGAAACAGAGCGAACGGTAGAAGAGGATCTGCCAGCCGCCGGCGCTTTCGATGTTTCGCACGATGATCCCGGCGGTCGAGAGACAGACCCCGGCCATCAGGATCAGGAGGACGCCGCGCAGGTAGGGTGTCTGGGGCATGGCTGGATCAGGTCCGGCCATCGCGCCGCCGGGCCGGCCACCAGGCGCCGACCGGAAGCTGGGCCAGCAGGACGCCGGCAATGAGGAAGAACGCGCCCCAGAGCTGGCCGAAGTAGACCTCGCCGCCGGCCAGCAGGACGAAGAGCATGACCCAGAAGGGCACGGAGTTCTGATGGATCGCCGCCACGGTGACGCCGAGCAGGCGCATGCCGGCGCGCCACATCACCATGGTGAAGCCGACCGCGATGCCGCCCATCCAGAACAGGGGGCCCAGGGTGCCCGGCGTGTAATCGGTGCGGCTGTCGATCAGATCGAAATGCCCGGCGACCAGGATGAAGGGCAGGATCAGCAGTCCGCCGCAGCCCAGGGTCACGGCCGGCGCCGCGATGTCCGACAGCTCGGGCAGGCGGCGCACCAGCGAGCGGCTGTACCAGGTGAAGAGCACCACCGAGCCCAGCATGATGACCTCGCCGCCGCGAAAGCCGAGACCGCCGCGGGCCGCCGCCAGGGTCGCGACCACGCCGCCCAGGATCGCCAGCCCCACACCCGCCAGGATTCGCCCGTTGATCGTCTCGTCGCCCGCCACGATGGCCATGATGGCGGCGGCCAGCGGCACCCCGGTGGAGATGATCGAGACCGTCACCGGATCGGAATAGGCCTGGGCCGGGATCAGAAAGCAGGTCGAGCAGGCGACCCCGAAGAACCCGATCGGGACGGCCCGGCGCCAGGGCACGCGCAGCAGCTCGCCGCCACGCCCGGTGACCAGCATGATGCCGATCAGGACCGCCGAGGCGATCAGCAGGCGGGCCGGCACCAGCGGCAGCGGGCCCCAGGTCTCCAGCAGGTGTTCGGTGACCGGAAAGCCCGAGGCCCAGACGCCGATCGACAGCGAGGTGAGCAGGTTTCCGGTCAGGCGCGGCGATAGGACGATGGCGGGCTCCCCCAAGACCGACGAACGAATTCGCGAAAGGCGGCTATTGAGCGCAGCAACCGAAGGCGCCCGCAAGTCCGGTGGCGGCCTCTTCGGCACACGCCGGGTTGTATCCGTCGGGACACACTGGCCAGGCGGCAAGACCATCACCCCCGCCCGCTCGCTCACGCTCGCGACCTCCCACGTCAAGGGGGAGGTATCCGCGGGCGGCGGCGCGAAAACGCCCTCCCCCTTGACGGGCAGTATTGGGGGGTGGGGGTGGGGCCGCTGGACAGAAGCCCGCCGAAGACCTACCCGCCCAGCTCGCGCATGGCGCGGTCGAGGCCGTCGAGGGTCAGGGGATACATGCGATCCTCCATCAGGGTTCGCATCATGCGCAGCGAGGCGTAGTGCGGCCAGGAGCTGTCGGGCAGGGGATTGAGCCAGACCGCCTGGGGGAAGGTGGCCAGCAGGCGGCGAATCCAGACCTCGCCGCTTTCCTCATTGTAATGCTCCACCGAGCCGCCGGGCTGGACGATCTCGTAGGGGTTCATGGCGGCGTCGCCGACGATCACCAGCTTGTAGTCGGAGGAGTAGCTGTGCAGCAGGTCCCAGGTCGCCGTGATCTCGCTGCGCCGGGACCGGTTCTCGCGCCAGACCCGCTCGTAGAGGCAGTTGTGGAAATAGTACGGCTCCAGGTGCTTGAACTCGGCCCGCACCGCCGAGAAGAGCTCCTCGCAGGTCTGCACGTGCCAATCCATCGAGCCGCCGACGTCGAGCAGCAGCAGGACCTTCACCGCGTTGTGGCGTTCGGGCACCATCTTGAGATCGAGCCAGCCGGCGTTGCGCGCGGTCGAGCGGATGGTGTCCTCCAGGTCGAGCTCCTCGGCCGCGCCCTCCCGGGCGAAGCGCCGCAGACGGCGCAGCGCCATCTTGATGTTGCCGGTGCCCAGCTCGCGGCTGTCGTCCAGGTCCTGGAACTCGCGCCGGTCCCAGACCTTGACCGCGGAGAAGTTGCGGTTGCCGTCCTGGCCGACCCGGATGCCCATGGGGTTGTAGCCATAGGCGCCGAAGGGCGAGGTCCCGGCGGTGCCGATCCACTTGCTGCCGCCCTGGTGGCGCTTCTTCTGTTCCTCCAGGCGCTTCTTCAGTTCCTCCATCAGCTTGTCCCAGCCGCCCAGCGCCTCGATCTTGGCCCGCTCCTCCTCGCTCATGAAGCGTTCGGCCAGCTTCTTCAGCCATTCGGCGGGCAACTCGACCTGGTCCTCCTGCGCGTCGGCGGGGCGCTCCAGTCCCTTGAAGACGGTGCCGAAGACCCGGTCGAAGCGGTCCAGGTTGCGCTCGTCCTTCACCAGGAGGCTGCGCGAGAGGTAATAGAAATCGTCCACGGAGAAGCCGGCCAGGCCTTTTTCCATCGCACCCATAAGATCGAGGTACTCGCGCAGGGAGACCGGCACGCCAGCCTCTTTCAGGCCAAAGAAGAGCTTGGTGAACATGGCACCTGGGCTAGCACGGGCGCGAAGGCGGGGTCAATCGCGCGGCATCGTGGGCCGGCGAGGCGGGGCCCCCTTGACCGCCTTGCGCGTCTGTGGCTTGAAGGGTGCCGACCATTGGGCCGCCGAAGGGGCCCGCACAGAGGGGACAGCCATGTCGCGCATCGTTTACGTCAACGGGGACTTCCTGCCGGAAGAAGAGGCCAAGATCTCGGTCTTCGACCGCGGCTTTCTCTTCGCCGACGGGGTTTACGAGGTCTCCTCGGTGATCGACGGCAAGCTGGTCGACAACGCCGCCCATATCGCCCGGCTGGAGCGCTCGCTGGGCGAGCTGAAGATGGGCTGCCCGGTGCCGCTGGCGCAGATCGCCGGCATCCAGAAGGACCTGATCGCGCGCAACGGCCTGGTCGAGGGCGGTGTCTACCTGCAGGTGACCCGGGGCGCGGCCGACCGCGACTTCGCCCTGCCCAAGGACGCGACGCCCTCGCTCGTGATGTTCACCCAGGCCAGGCAGGTCCTCGACACACCGGCCGCGGCCAAGGGCATTTCGGTGATCACGCTGCCCGATATCCGCTGGCGTCGCCGCGATATCAAGACCGTGGCGCTGCTCGCCTCCTCCCTGGCCAAGCAGGCGGCACTCGACGCGGGCGCCAACGATGCCTGGATGGTCGAGGACGGCCTGGTCACCGAGGGCACCTCGAACAACGCCTACATCGTGACCCTGGACGGCACGATCGTCACCCGCCATCTCTCCAACGACATCCTGCACGGCATCACCCGCAAGGCGGTCCTCAAGCTCGCCGGCGAGGGCGGCTACAAGATCGAGGAACGCGCCTTTTCGCCGGAGGAGGCCTACGAGGCCGCCGAAGCCTTCAGCACCTCAGCCTCGTCCTTCGTCCAGCCGGTGGTGAAGATCGACGACCGCATCCTGGGCAACGGCGTCCCCGGCCCGGTGGCCCAGCGCCTGCGCGAGCTCTACATCGAGATGGCCAGGGCCGAGAGCGCCTGATCCCAACGGTCAAGAAGAATGACCGTTGGGCGCTCATTCGCCGCTGGGGCTATCCTCGCTCACGCTGCGGGCGCGCCCTTGCGCTTGCCAAAGGACCATGAGGCAAACTCAAGGTCCTTTGGGATGAGGCACCCGAACAGCCTAACTCGCGTTCGCTAACCCCTTGATCTACCGCCAAACCCAAAAAGGGGACTGTCCCCTTTTTTAGCGTTGGAGCCGGAGGACCAGGCCGGCGGCGGCGGCCAGCGCGGCGGTCGCGATCAAGGACGGCAGCAGGAAGCTGCCGGTCAGATCGAAGCCGTAGCCGGCGACCAGCGGGCCGATCATCTGGCCCAGCCCGAAGGCGGCCGTCATGGCGGCAATGGCGCGGCGCGGCGCGCTCCCCGATCCTGCGCCGCCGACCCGCTCCCGCGCGGCGATCAGGCCGAGCGCGGTCAGCCCCATGAAGGTCCCGCCCAGAAGGGCGGCGGCGAGCAGCAGTCCAGGCGCCGAGATCCAGAGCACGCTGGCCAGCACCCCGGCCGCCTCGACGAGGCAGGCGGCGGCGAAGACCGGCAGGACGCCGTAGCGTCGCCCCAGGGCGGTCCAGAGCGCCACCGAGGGCACCGCCGCGAGCCCGACCACGAGCCAGACCAGCGGTTCGATGGCGGCCAGATCGGCCCCGCCATCGCGCGGCGCGGCGCGCACGATCGCCACGATGAAGGTCGCGGTGATGATGTAGCCGAAGCCGAAAAGGCCGTAGGCCGTCACCAGCGGCCAGAGCCGCGCGCCGGCGCCCGCTGGTGCGGTTGTCGCACCACCAGCGCCGCGCGCCGCGCCCGGGACCAGCCAGGCCACCGCCACCAGGCCCGCCAGGGACAGGCCCCCGCCGCCCAGCCACAGGGCCTGCCAGCCGCTACCGGCCGCGACCAGGCCCCAGGTCAGCAGGGCCGAGAGCGCGATCCCGACGCCGACTCCGGCGAAGTGGACCGCCGCGAGACCGCCGCGCCCGGCGGCGCCCAGGCGCTCCAGAACCAGGGTCGAGGCGAAGACCAAGACCAGCGCGCTGGCCGCGCCGCCGAGAAAACGCAACAGCAGGAAAGGTATCAAGCCCCAGGCGGCCCCCGGCGGCCCGAAGACCGCGTCCCATCCCATGGCCCCGGTGGTCGCGGCGCTGACCGCCAGGGCCGCCAGCAGCCAGCCTCGTGGGCTTCCCGGCAGGCGTCCCAGGGCGGCCGCCAGCGCGCCGGCCAGATAGCCGAGGAAGTTGGCCGCCGCGATCAGGCCGGCCTGGCCCTGGGTCAGGCCCAGATCCTGGGCCATGGGCGGCAGGATCGGGGTGTAGATGAAGCGCCCGATACCCATGGCGCCGGCCATGGCGATGCAGCCGCCGACGGCGAGCAGCATCGGATTGACAGGCCTGCGGTCTGGAGCTGAAGCCTCCACGATGCCGGTTACCTTCCCGTGAGTGTCAGCGGACTTTAGGCGCCGGCGGCTCTCTCGAAAAACGGTAATATGAGATCGCTATTATCGGACAATCAGATAGCCGTTCTATTCCGCCGCATCGGCGCGCCGCACCGACGCCCGGGCGCAGGCGAGGAAGGCTGTCAGGGCGCTGGACAGATACCCGTCCCGGCGGCGGATGAAGAGCGTCTCGACCCGCGCATCGGCCGGTGGCAGGTCGTGCAGCGCGACCCGCCCCTCGGCGATGACCGGACCGGCCAGGCTGCGCGGCAGCAGGGTCACGCCAAGGCCGGCGCCGACCGCGGCGAAAATCGATTCCAGGGTGCCGAATTCCAGCAGCGCCGGCGCCAGGAGGCCGCGCCGCGCCAGGATCTCTTCCAGGCGGCGGCGATAGGAACAGCCGCTGCGCAGCACGATGATCTTGAGCCGCGCCTGGCTCAGAAGGTCCTCCAGCCGGCGAATCCCCGGCGCCGAGAGCAGCGCCAATTCTTCCCGGAAGATCGACTCGGCTTCAAGCTCTGGGTGATCGACCGGGCCGCAGACGAAGGCGCCCTCCAGGCTGTGGCCGACCACCTGCTCGATCAGTTCCGCCGTGGTGCCCGTCCGCAGGTTGAGATCGACCTGGGGATGGGCCCAGGCGAAGGCCGCCAGCAGCGGTGCGAGGCGGAGCGCCGCGGTGGTCTCCAGGGACCCGACGATGAGCTGCCCCTGGGGCTCGCCCTGGTCCGCCACCGCCCGGCGCGCGTCGGCCAGCAGGGCCTCGATGCGGGTGGCGTAAGGCAGGAGCCGCCCGCCCGCCCCTGTCAGGGCGACGCCGCGGCTGTGCCGGCGAAACAGCGGCGCGCCAAGCTCCGCCTCGAGTTGGCGCACGCGGCCGGTCACGTTGGACTGCACGGTGTTCAACTCGGCCGCCGCGCGGTTCATGCTGCCAAGCCGGGCCACCGCCTCGAAGACCCGCAAAGCCGCCGCGTCCAAAGCCATGGCCCGTCAGTCCTTCTAGTCTTCCGCCGCGTCCTCGCGCCGGCCGCGCAGGATGGCGTCGAAGCGCTGCAGCTCGGCGGCGACCAGCCCATAGACCGACTCCGGCGGGTAGTCGCCCTTGGCATCGGGCGCGCCGGTGGGGCGGCCGAGAAACAGCTCGACGGCCTCGTCGACCGTGTCGACCGACCAGATGTGAAAGCTGTCGGCGGCGACCGCCTCGGCCACCGCACCGCGCAGCACCAGGCTCGCCTCGTTGGCCCGGGGAATCGCCACGCCCTGGGTTCCGGTCAGCGGCGCACGGTCCGAACAGGTGCGGAAAAAGCCCTCGATCTTGTGATGCACCCCGCCGACGGCCTGGCTGTCGCCGCGCTGGTTGACCGAGCCGGTGATCGCCAGGTCCTGGCGCACCGGCAGGCGCGACAGCTCGGACAGGATCGCGACCAGCTCGGCCAGGGAGGCGCTGTCGCCCTCGACGCCGCCGTAGCTCTGCTCGAAGGTGATCGAGCAGTTGAAGGAGAGCGGGTAACGCCTGGCGAAGTGACCGGCGAGAAAGCCTTGGATCACCATGGCGCCCTTCTGCTGAATCGGCCCGCCGAGGGCGATGTCGCGCTCGACGTTGATCACCCCGCGCCGCCCGACCGAGGCCCGCGCGGTGACCCGGCTGGGTGTGCCGAAGGCGTGGTCGCCGGTGTCGCGCACGGTCAGCGCGTTGACCTGGCCGATCACCTCGCCGGCGACATCGATCATCATCGTGCCCTCGGCGATCTGCTCGTGCAGCCGGTCCTCGACCCGGGCATTGCGCTCGCGCCGGGCGGTGATCGCGGCCTCGACGGCGACGCGGGTCACGCTGCCCTTGCAGGGCGGGTCCAGCAGGTGGGCGGCTTCGCGCAGGCAGTCCTCGACCCGCTCGAACTGCGCCGTCAGCCGCCTCCGGTCGCCGGACCAGCGCGCCGCCATGGCGAGCAACCGCTGCACCGCATCGGGCTCGACCGTCAGCTTGCCGTAGTCGTCGGCCATCTTTTCGATCAGCCCGGCATAGTGGGCGCGGTTCCCGTCGCTGGCCTCCAGGTCGGTATCGACGTCGGCCTTGATGCGAAACAGGGCCTGAAAGTCCGGATCGACGGAAAAGAAGGTGTAGTACCACCGCGGCGAGCCGACCAGGACGACCTTGACGTCGAGCGGGATCGGCGTGGGTTTCGGCGCGCCGGCGATGGGCAGTGCCGCCTGGTGGGCCTGGGTGGTGATTTCGATTTCGCGGTCGCGCAGGGCAGCCTTCAGCGCCGGCCAGATGCCCGGCATGACCGCCAGACTTTCCGCTCGCAGTACGAGAATGCCGCCGTTGGCCCGGTGCAGCGAGCCGGTGCGGATCATCGAAAAATCGGTCTCCAGGATGCCGCCGGCCTGGCGGTACTCGACATAGCCGAAAAGCCGCTCGAAGGTCGGGTTCGGCTCGAGCTCGACGTTCGGATAGGGGTCTTCGGTGCGGTCGACCAGCAGATTGACGGCATAGCGCTGTTCCGGCGCCGCGCCGGGGGGATGGGGCGAGCCGTCGGGCCGGGGGTGAAACAGTCCGATATTTTCCAGCAGGTCCTGGCGCATCTCCTCCAGCCAGGCCGTGATCTCCGGATGATCCGAAAACCGCGCCTCGACTTCTTCCATCAGCCCGCCGACCGCGTTCTCGGCCACCTGGCGGGTCATGTCCTGGAGGTTCTCGGCCAACTGCATCTGTTGCTGCGCGGCATAGCGCTTGAGGTCGCGGAGCTTTTCATTGACCCCCTTGGCCAGGGTTTCCAGTTTATCGCGTCGCTCGGCGGTCAGGGCCTCGCTGGGCACCGGCTGACCCTGTTCGTCGGTTGCGATGATCGACATGCCCTGGGGGTTTTGCAGCAGATCCATCCCCTGGCCGCGCAGTTCGTCGCGCAGCACCTCGATCTGTTCGGCCAGTTGCTGCTGCACCCGGTCGTTCTGGGCCTCGACCTGCTTGGCGAATTCCGATGCGCCGAAGGCCTTGGTCAGGGATTCGCCCAGCTGCGGCAGAAGGGTCTCCATCGCCGCCTTGAAGCGCCGGCCCTGGCCCGCCGGCAGGGCATAGGGCTTGGGCAGGTGCGGCTCGCGAAAGTTGTTGAGATAGAGCCAGTCCGGCGGCGACGGCCGCTCGGCCACGGCCTTCTCCAGAAAACCCAGTGTCGCGGTCATGCGCCCGCTGCGGTCGGCGCCGACGACGAAAATGTTGAACCCCGGAGAGGATACCGACAGACCGAACTCGAGTGCCTGACGGGCACGCCGGTGCGACGACAGGGAAAAGACATCGCCGTCGGCCGGGGCCACCGGAGGAAAGTCCGGCAGACCGACCTGGTCGCTCGCGAGCTTCTTGATGGCCATACCCTCTCCTCGTTTCACCGGTCTCGTTTCGCACCTTATCTTAGATGGCTTCGTCGCGCCGGAAAGCATGAGAAATGTCGCGGGGCACTGTCAAATCTTCGTTCCCGGCGCGTCGGGCCCGCCGGATCGCCGGGTTTGATTGTTGCCGGCCGGACGACAAGGCCATCCCGATCTTTGCGCCCGCCCCGGTTTCTCGCGAAGGTTTCTTACAATTTTCATTTTTTATTGACGGCGGCCAACAATCGGAAGTATCACCCCACCCGTCGTCATGTGACGACCTTCGGCACCAGCGAGTGGAAACGATGATCAAATTCATGCCAAGCGCCTCACGGCGCAGCGAGAGAACCACCGCCAGGATTTGACGCCCCGCCTTCGTGCCCCGCGTCTTGCCCCGGTCGGTCCAGCGACCCATAGGAGGGCAAGAGCCATGTTCCAAGCATCCCAAAACTAGCCGACCCCGGCACCCCTTTCGAATACGAAACGATTCGTTTGATACGTTGGGCCCGCGGTCTCTGAGGCGCCGTCTTTCATGGCGGGCCGGCGCGCTCTGCCCCTGTAATGGGCAAGGCGTGTGCCGAGACGTGGGCCAGGTTCCTGACCGAACCGCGTATTGCATCGGCCTCCCCAGGCAAGAGCTTTGCATAGGGGCCCGAGAATGTAGCTCAGTGGGTTAGAGCACTCGACCTTTAATCGAGCTGTCGGAGGTTCAACTCCTCCCATTCACCGCGAACAGCGCGAACCGCTGTTACATCGAAAGAGGAAAGCCGGCCGGGCTCCAGGGCCGTCATGGCGGTCGTGGGCTTCGGCCCGCGCTCCCGTGAGGACCCAGGCGCCGCGCGGCTCTGTGTCCGCCTGCCCCGGGCTTGGACAACCAGCGGTCCGCCGACCGGCATGCCGGCCTCCTGCGCCGTCGTTTGACGGACCGCGGGGCCTGAGCCCCGGCCGGCCCCACGGTGGTTGAAAAAGACCGGCAGACGGAGCCCGCTCCCGCGACGTCGGCGCCCGGCCGGCCGACCTTGAAAGCGATTTTGATTTGGACATTTAGCGTCCAGCAGGAAGTAACGACCAGGAGTTAGACCCATGTTGACCAAGACCTTTCTGATCGCGGAGACCGAGCTCGGTTACCTCTTCCGCGACGGTGTCTTCCGGTGCGTTCTGGCGCCGGGCCGGCACCGCTTTCTTCGGGGCCGGGGCAAGGTCGAGGTTCGCGTCTTCGACCTGCGCCAGATGCCGGTGCGCGATCCCGCGCTCGCCGCGCTATGGCTGACCAATCCGCTGGTGGTGGAAGCCGCCTTCGCGGTGGCCAGCACCGGCGACAGCGAGGTCGCCCTGGTCTATGCCGACGGCAAGCTGGTCGACCTGGTGGGGCCGGGTCAGCGGGCCTTCTACCCGAAGCGCCTGCAGGTCATCCGGATCGAGCGGGTCGACGCGGCCAGCGAGACCGAGGTGCCGCGAAACCTGATCGCGCCGCTCGCCCGTCTGGGCAAGCGCGGTTTGGTGCAGTTCACCGAGATCGGCAGCGACCACGTCGGTCTGCTCTACCTCGACGGCGAACTGTCGCGGACCCTGACGCCCGGACACTACGGCTTCTACGAGGCCGTCCGCCGGGTTCAGGTGGTCGCTCTCGACCTGCGCCTCCAGACCTTGGAGGTGACCGGTCAGGAGCTGCTGACCAAGGACCGGATCGGCATCCGGGCCAACGTGACCGCGGTCTTTCGGATCGTCGATCCGATCAAGGCCGTGCGCCTCACGGCGAACCTGAAGGACTTCCTCTACAAGGAGCTTCAGTTCGCCCTGCGGCAGGTCATCGGCACCCGGACCCTCGAGGAGGTGCTCGGCGACAAGCAGGGCATCAACGAGGTGCTGGCCGCCCTGGTCCTGCCCAAGCTGGGCGCGGCCGGGCTCGAGGTCTCCGCCGTCGGCGTGAAGGACGTGATCCTTCCCGGCGAGGTGCGCGACCTCATGAACCGGGTGATCGAGGCCGAGAAGACCGCGCAGGCCAACGTCATCAAGCGCCGGGAGGAAACCGCCGCGACGCGCTCGCTGCTCAACACGGCCAAGCTGATGGAGGACAACCCCATCTTGCTGCGCCTGAAGGAGCTGGAGGCGCTGGAAAAGGTCTCCGAGAAGGTCGGCACCGTCGTTGTGACCAACGGCATGGACGGCCTGGTCGAGGATCTCGTGCGGATCCGCCCGGCCCCACGAAAAGGAGCTTGAGGAGCGACCGGTGCCTGGCGACAGGCCCGGTCGTTTTCTTTTGCCCGGAATTTCGCCCGGACCCCTGGCCATCTCGAAATTGACCTTTGCCGCGCATCCTGTATCAAGGCGGATCCACGAACCGCCTTCCTGCCAAAGAGGCTGCCCATGAGCGACCCGCTGAACCGCGACGAAGTCATCGATCTATTGAACCGCCTCGGAGACGAGCAGGATGCCGAGGCGCTGGCGGCGGCTCGCAAGCTGCACGCCAAGATCGCCGGCGCCGGCATCGCCTGGGCCGACCTGCTGGTACCGGCCCCATCGGACGACAATGAAGTCGATGACGATGAAGTCGATGACGACGAAACCGATGGCGTCGAGGAGGGTGACGACCTCGAAGACGATGATGAGCTCGAAGACGACGACGACCTCGAAGACGATGATGACGAGGACGAGGACGACGAGGCGGCCGCCGCGGAGCCGGCGGAAGCGTTGCCCGGCGATCAGTCGAAGAAGAACGCCGAATCCCTGGCGCTGATCGAAAAGCTGCTCGCCCGGTCATCGAACTCCGAGGAGTTTCGCGACGAGTTGAAAGGCTACAAGACCGACATCGCCGAGGGTGAGTTCGAAGACCGGGACCACCGCTATCTGCGCGCGCTCGCCAAGCGGCTCGGCAAGGGTCACTGACCGCTACTTTTCACTCGCAAATGCCATCGGGCAGCGGCAGACTTCGGCGATCCGGTTTGGAGGTGCTGCTCCATGAAGGCTACGTCAATGATTTCCCGCGAACCCGACAGGCTGGCCCATCTGGCCGAGCGGATCGATCTTGCCGCGGCCTTCCGCTGGACCGCGCGTCTGGGCCTGCACGAGGCGGTCGCCAATCACTTCTCCCTGGCCGTGAACGACGGCGGCTCGCGCTTTCTCATCAATCCCAATCAGCGGCATTTCTCGCGCCTCAGGGCGAGCGATCTACTGCTGCTCGACGCCAACGACCCAACGACCATGGTCCGACCCGACGCGCCCGATCCCTCCGCCTGGGGGCTGCACGGCTCGATCCACCGGCGCTGCTCCCACGCCCGCTGCGTGATGCATGCCCATTCGATCTTCGCCACGGTCCTGGCCAGCCTCGCCGACAGCAGCCTGCCGCCAATCGACCTGAACACGGCGACCTTCTTCGAACGCACCGTCATCGACGAGGGCTTCGGCGGCGTCGCCTTCGAGGAGGAGGGCGAGCGCTGCGCCGCCCTGCTGAGCGACCCGGCGAAGAAGGTGATGATCATGGGCAATCACGGGGTGCTGGTCATCGGTTCCGATGTCGCCGACGCCTTCAATCGCCTCTACTACTTCGAACGGGCGGCGGAGACCTATATCCGCGCCCTCCAGACCGGCCGGCCCCTGCGCCGGATGCCTGACGCGCTGGCCGAGAAAACCGCCCGCGAATTGGAACACTATCCCGGCCAGGCGGCGCGTCACCTCGCCGAACTGAAAGCGATCCTCGACGAGGAGGAGCCGGGCTACCGGCTTTAAGTCCGGCACCCCTACCTGGGGCACCTCACTTGACAGGCCCCCCCCCGCCGGCCTAAGAGAGCGCCATGCGTGCCCCGATCATCATACGAATGACCCGAACGCCCGACATCGGCTTCGGCCCGGCTTTCGCCGGACGGTGACGCGCGCCCGCCTCTTCCCGATCTAGCCTAACAGTTCCCCCTTTCCGAGAAGACCCTGGCTCCCGCGTCCCGCGCCGGTTGGGGCTGCTCGCCGCGCCGCGCGGCCAGCCCCCTCGCCCCTCGGGTTTCTTTCGTTTCGGGATTTCAGTCATGCGGGTTTTGATTTCGCTCTTTGCCTCTCTTCGTCGCTCCAGCGCCGGTGTGGGCCGCTTGCCCTGGCCGCAGGAGGCCGGAAGCATGACCCGCCTGGCCCTGCCCCTGGCGCTCGGCGAGCTCTCGTTCGTGCTGATCACGGCCACGGACTTTTTGATGATCGGCTGGCTCGGCCAGCGCGAGCTGGCCGCCGCTGCGCTCGGTCTCAACTGGGTCTGGCTGATCCATTCCCTGGACCTCGGCACCCTGGGCGCCTTGGCGCCGATTGCCGCCCAGGCTCTGGGCGCCCGCTCGCTCCGGCTGGTCCGCCGAACCATCCGGCAGGGCTTCTGGGTAGCCCTGACCATGGCGCCGATCACCCTCTTTGCCTTGTGGCACACCCAGACCGTACTGGTCTGGCTCGGCCAGGACCCTGATCTGGCCGCCTTGAGCTCGCCCTATATCCGGACGCTCTCGCTGGGCATTCCGGCCTCGCTGGGAACCGTCGTTCTGTGGAACCTCTTCAGCACCCATGGACGGGCCGGCGTTCCCATGGCGGTGGCGAATTGCGGCATCTTGCTGAACGCGCTGCTCGACTATTTGTTGATCTTCGGCCTTGCCGATTGGCCTGGCCTGGGCCTCATCGGCGCCGGCGTCGCCAGCGCGGCGGTCCACTGGTTCATCTTCCTTGCCCTGTTAATCATGACCCTGCGCGACCGCCGTTTTCGCCGCTATGCGCTTTTCGGGCGGTTTTGGCGGTCCGACTGGCCGCGCTACCGCGAAATTCTCAGGGTCGGCCTGCCACTCGGTCTTTCGCTGGTTGTCGAGATGGGCTTCTTCTCCGCCACGACCTTTCTGGTCGGCCACTATGACCCGGCCGCCTTGGCGGCCCATGCCGTGGCCTTGCAGATCGCCGGTGTCGTCTACATGCTGGCGGTCGGCCTTGGCTTCGCCGCCAGCATTCGCGTCGGGCACGCGGTCGGCGCGGGTCAGCCCGACCAGGTCCGTCTGCGCGGCTGGGTCGCCGTCCAGCTTGCCATCGCGACCATGCTGCCGATCTGCCTCGTCCTGTTCCTCTTCGGTCCCGAGATCATGTCGATGTTCACCGATCCCGACGGTCTACCCGATGCCGCCTTTGTCACCACAGGCACCCTGCTGCTGCAGATTGCCGCCGCCTTTCTGGTCTTCGACGCGGCCCGGGCGGCCCTGCACGGCGGCCTCGCCGGATTGAAGGACACCCGTGTCCCAATGCTCTACCAGATCCTGGGTTTTTGGGTGGTGGGCCTGGGCACGGCCTGGGGCTCGGCGGCCTTTTGGGATGGCGGGGCCAGCGGTGTCTGGTGGGGTATCACCGTCGGCACGTCAACCGGCGCCCTATTGCTGCTTTGGCGTTGGAGCCAACGCTGTCCGGCTGGAGGCCTACGGCCAGCTACCGAGACTGCCGGTTGAGGGCTTCGTGGCGCTGACGCAGGACCGGCGGCCAGGTCGACTTGATGTAGGCCAAAGCCGCCCAAATCTCGTCATCGGTCAGTTGATTGGCGAATCCCGGCATGTCGCTCTCATAGTCCGCCAGCATCCCGGCGGGGCCGATCTTCGTGATCTTGAAGAGCAGGTCATCCGGGTGATGCCAGGTGTGGCCCGTCTCGTCGTGAGGCGGCGCCGGGAGGCGGCCGTCGGCCTTGCGCTGCTGCCAGTTAGGCTGGCCTTCGAGCGCCTTGCCGTGGCAAGAGGCGCAGGCCCGGTCATAGACCTGCTGGCCGAGCGCCACCTGGGCGGGGTTGTCGGGATCGGCAAGCGGCCGGACCTCCGCGAGGGCGGCTCCGGCAAGGAGCAGGGCCAGCAGGCCGGCGGTCAGGCCGCGCACTAGTCGTCCTCCAGCGGGCCGCGCCGGCCGATGCGAATATCGCGGTGGATATAGGCGCTCATGACCAGACCGAGGCCGGCCAGCACGGTCAACATGGCGGTGCCGCCGTAGGAGATCAGCGGCAGCGGCACGCCGACCACCGGGATCAGGCCCATCACCATGGCGACGTTGATGAAAACGTAGAGAAAGAAGTTGACCGTCAGCCCGACCGCGAGCAGGCGGCCGAAATGGTTACGGCAACGCAGGGCGATGGCGAAACCGTAGACCAGCACCAGGATGTATAGGCCCAACAGTCCGAGGCCGCCGATCATGCCGAACTCTTCGGCCATCATGGTGAAGATGAAGTCGGTCTGCTTTTCCGGCAGGAACCCCAGATGCGACTGGCTGCCCTGCAGGAAGCCCTTGCCGGAAAGCCCACCGGAGCCCAGCGCGATCTTGGCCTGGGACAGGTGATAACCGGCGCCCAAGGGGTCGATTTCGGGATTGATAAAGGTCAGGACCCGCTGTCTTTGGTAGTCGTGGAGGAACTGCCAGCCGATCGGTATCGCGGCCAGTCCGCCGGCGAAGACCACCGCGAACTTCCACCAGCGAACCCCGGCACAGAAGAAGACCGCCGCACCCCCCATCAACAGCATCCCGGTGGTGCCCAGATCGGGCTGCTTCAGCACCAGGGCGGCCGGGGCGAGGGCGACGAAAATCGGCGGCACCAAAACGAAGGGCCGGCCGATATCCTCCGGCGCGATACCATGAAAATAGCGGGCCAGGGCCATCACCAGCGCCACCTTCATGACCTCGGAGGGCTGCAGCTGGATGACCCGCAGATCGATCCAACGCTGCGCGCCCATGCCCACGCTCCCCATCACCTCGACCAGGACCAGCAGCGACAGGGCGCCGAGATAGATGACATAGGAAAAGCGAAACCAGATGCGGATATCGATCAGCGCCAGGACCAGCATGACGACCAGCCCAATTCCGAAACGGACGGCCTGCCGCGACGCCCAGGGGCTGAAGGACCCGTTCGCGGCGGAATAGAGCATGGCGACGCCGACAGTGGCGATGATCGAGACCAGGATCACCAGACCCCAGTTGACCTGCCAGATCTTGTCGCCGAGCGTCAGCTCGGGGGCCCTTTGGAAGCTTCCCAGTGTCATGGCTCAGGCATCGTCCTCGTCGCCTCCGGGCACCGCCGCCAGAAGCGGAACGGCGGGTTGACCGGCAGGGTCCCGGCGTTGGGTCTCCAACATGATGTCGCGCGCGACCGGCGCCGCGTACTTCGAACCGCCGCCGTGCTCGATCACCACCGCGCAGGCATAGCGCGGACGGTCGATCGGTGCGAAGCAAACGAAGAGACCGTGATCGCGCCGCCGCCAGGGCAGCTGCTCGTTCTTGGTGACACCGGCGCGGCGTTCGGCCAGGGAGATGCGACGCACCTGAGACGTCCCGGTCTTTCCGGCCATCTCCCAGCCTTCCTGTTCGATCCGGTACTTGTGCGCCGTTCCGCGCTTGTGGTTGATCACCAGGTCCATGGCCTTGTGGATGACGCTCAGATAGCGCTCGTTGATGCCAAGGGACGGGAATTGCGGCTCTGCCACGGCCTCGGCGCCTTCCGTTGGCTCCTCGGCACGAATGCCGCGGGCCAGACGGGGTACGACCGCCCGGCCGGTGGCGAGCCGCGCGGTCATGGTGGCAAGTTGCAGCGGCGTGGTCAGAACGAAGCCCTGGCCAATCGCGGTGATCAGTGTCTCGCCGCCCTGCCAGGCTTCGCCGATCACCGCCTCCTTCCAGGCCTTGGTCGGTATGGTGCCACCGCGCTCGTGCGGCAGGTCGATCCCGGTTTCGGCCCCCAGCCCCAGGCGCCGCGCCATCTCGGCGATCTTGTCGACCCCGACCTTGCGCGCCACGTCGTAGAAGAAAACATCGCAGGATTGCTGAATCGCTCCGGTCATCTCAAGCCAGCCGTGGCCGGGCCTTTTCCAGCAGTGGAACTTGGCATTGCCCAGTTTCATGAAGCCGGGGCAGTAGGCGCGGTAGGCCGGGCTGATGCCGGCCTCCATGGCGGCCAGTGCCACCACCATCTTGAAGGTCGAGCCCGGCGCGAAGTTACCGTTGATCGATTTGTTGGTCAGAGGATGCAGGGGATTGTTGTTGAGGGCGGCCCAGTCGCTGTTCGAAATTCCGAGATTGAACAGGTTGGGGTCGTAGCTGGGCACCGATGACAGCGCCAGGACATCGCCGTTCTGGACATCCATGACCACCGCCGCGGCACTGCGCTCGCTCATCAGGCGTTGATGCACATAGCCCTGAAGACCGGTGTCGAGCGTGAGCACCAGTTCGTTGCCGGGCTTGCCTTCCTGCCGGTTCAGTTCGCGGATCACCCGGCCAAAGGCATTGACCTCGATCTGACTGGTTCCCGCCGTGCCGCGCAGCAACAGGTCGTACTGCCGCTCGGTCCCGCTCTTGCCGATCCGAAATCCCGGCAGCTCCAGCAGCGGATCGCCGGTCAGGTCCTTCTCGGCGACCGCCGCCACATAGCCGATGGCATGGGCCATGGGCTCGCCGAAGGGATAGTCCCGGGTCTCGCCGGCCTCGATCGAGATCCCCGGCAGGTCGGGACTGTGGACCTCGACGCGGGCCACCTCGGCCCAGGTCAGGTTGTCGCGAACCCGGACCGGCACGAAGCCCCGCCGACGCCCGACGTCGCGCAGCACGCGCTTGCGGTCGTGGTCGCTGAGTTCGATGACTTCGCCCAGCAGATCCAGTGTCTTTTCCACCTCGGGGCTGTGCTCGCGAACCAGGACGACGCGGAAGTTCTGCTGGTTGCGCGCCAGGGCCCGGCCGAAACGGTCGACGATCTGGCCGCGCGGCGGCGGCAGGAGACGCAGGTTGATGCGGTTGTCTTCGGCCAGTGTCTTGTAGCGGTCGGCCTCGACGACCTGCAGGTAGTACATCCGCCCCGCCAGAAGCGACATCAGACCCAACTGGGCGCCGCCGACCAGCAGAGCACGGCGGGCAAAGACCCGGTAGCGTTCGTTTTCTTCGTGGTTCTGTGCCATGAAGGGCGATGCCCGCTCTCAAGCCTCGAAGATGCGCTGGCCCTGGATCATGATCCAGGCAAAGCAAGGATAGACGGCAATGGTCAAAAGGTACTGGAAAAAGATCGGCCGTGGATCGAAGTAGGCGGTGCTGGCCAGACAGGTGAGGCCCCAGGCCAGCGCCAACGCAGCAGCCGCAAGGGCCATGAAAACCGCCCAGATGAGCACAAAGGAGGCCGACAGGAAGAGCTTGCGCTGACGGTCCACCACGACCTGCAACAGCAGGAAAACCACGATGGACACGCCCGGCGGCCCGCCAGAGAGCAGATCTTGCAGCAGCCCGATGGTACCAACCGCCCAGACCGGCAGCAACTGCGGCTTGTGAACCAGCCAGTAGAAGACCGCGATCAGGGTCATCGCCGGCATGATGGCCGAGAACTCGGGCAGGCGGAAGGGCACCGTGCTGAGAATTGCCAAGAAGAGGGTCACCAGAAACGGAAAGAGCGAACGGGCCAGGTAGTCGAGACGGTGCCAAAGACCCTGTTTCACCGCGCCCCCGCCGCCGCATCCGGTCCGTCGCCACGACGCGGCTGAACCATCGAGCGCAAGAGCCCGGGAAGTTCGTAGTCGATCATGCGGACGAATTCCATGTGGTCCCAATCGATGAAGGGCTGAACCTGGATCGAGCCTTCCTCGACGGCGGAGACCACCCCAACCGGCAGACCGGGCGGGAACACGCCACCGTGGCCAGAGGTCGCCACCAGATCGCCGACGGAGATTTCATCTTGCGGATCGAGGTAGAGCAACTTGGGATGCGCGGTATTGTCGCCGCCGAGAACCGCCCTGTCGCGGCGCCCGCCAACCGTCACCGGCACGCGCGAATTCATATCGGTCAACAAGAGAACCCGCGCCGAACGGGATCCGACCTCCGCCACCCGGCCCACCAGTCCCGCCCCGGTGACCACCGCCTGGCCCTTGGCGGCGCCGTGGACTTCACCGGCATTGACCAGAACCGAACGGACAAAAGCGCCGCCGGGATCGCCCACGACGCGCGCCGAGACGTAGTGCAGGGCGGGATCGGGGGCGAGGTTGGCCAGCTCGCGCAGCGCCAGGTTTTCGGATTCCAATCGCCGTGCCGCGCTCTGCCAGAGCGTGAGACGTTCGTTCTCGCTGCGCAGGGCGATGTTTTGACGGCGCAGATTGGTCAATTCCTCGGCACTGGCGATCATATCGCCCAGGCTGTCGATGGGACGGGTCAGGAGATCCAGAATGGGCGCCACGCCATCGACCACCGCGACCCGTGCCTGCTCGACGATGCGAACGTCGGAGCGACCCATGATCATCAGCGCGAACGCGAAGACGAGAAAAAAGATGAAGGCCGCGCGCGATGCCCACGCCCTGAGAGGCGTTGCGACACCCGTCGTGGAATTTGGCATCCTTGCCACTATTCCTCCCGCGCCTTTGCCTTCTCAGTGCCCCCCCGCGCCACCTGGAAACCGGTGACCCCCAGCGGCGGGCGCGCTAAGGTTAGCCCAATCACGCGATTCCCGGCCACTTTATCGCCTTATCAGGATCCGCGGATTCTAAGTCAATACAGAAAATCACTAAAGAAACCCTTGATTTCTTGGCGCGCCAGAACTCCCGTAGAGGTGAGTCTGCCTGATTCTAGAAGAAAAACCGCCCCAAAAGCATCCTCTATCTTCGGCCCCTCGGTTCCCTGGTTCAGACATCTGCGCGCGCCTTGCCCGGGGAAGGTCCGGTTGGGAGGCCGGAACCGGTCAGTAGCTGGTGGTCAGCACCTGACGCATGGTCTTCATTTCCTCCAGGCAGCGCCCGGTGCCCAGGGCGACGCAGCTCAAGGGGTCGTCGGCGATGGAAACCGGCAGGCCGGTGGAGGCACGCAAGACGTAGTCCATGTTGCCCAGCAGCGCGCCGCCGCCGGTCAGGACAATGCCCTTGTCGACGATATCGGCGGCCAGTTCCGGCGCGGTGTGCTCCAGAGCCACCTTGACCGCCTCGACGATCGCGCCGACCGGCTCGGCCAGGGATTCGGCGATTTGACGCTCGGTGATGATGATTTCCTTGGGCACGCCGTTCATCAGGTCGCGCCCCTTGATCTCCATGGTGCCACCTTCGCCGTCTTCCGGCGGGCAGGCCGATCCGATTTCCTTCTTGATGCGCTCGGCCGAACCCTCGCCCACCAGGAGGTTATGATTGCGCCGAATGTAGGCGATTATGGCTTCGTCGAGCTTGTCGCCGCCGACGCGCACCGAGCGCGAATAGACGATGCCGCCGAGCGAAAGGACCGCGACCTCGGTGGTGCCGCCACCGACATCGACGACCATCGAGCCGGTCGGCTCGGTCACCGGCAGCCCGGCACCGATCGCGGCCGCCATGGGCTCTTCGATCAGGAAGACCCGGCGGGCACCGGCGCTTTCCGCCGATTCCTGAATGGCCCGGCGCTCGACCGCGGTGGACCCCGAAGGCACGCAGATGATGACCTGCGGGCGGGCGAAAGACCGTCGATTGTGAACCTTGCGAATGAAGTGCTTGATCATCTCTTCGGCGACTTCGAAGTCGGCGATCACGCCATCGCGCAAGGGGCGGATGGCTTGAATGTTGCCCGGCGTGCGGCCCAGCATCATCTTCGCCTCGTCGCCCACCGCGAGCACTTGCTTCTTGCCACGGATCTCCGTGATCGCCACGACCGAAGGCTCATTGAGAACGATCCCGCGGCTTTTCACGTAGACCAGGGTATTCGCCGTTCCCAAATCGATGGCCATATCGGCCGATAGCATACCGAGAAGACCGGAAAACATGGCTCGTAAGATCCCCTTAGATTTCGCGCCCGGAACCCGGACGCTCTTGCAATGGACTAGGCGCGGCAACCGATGCCGTCAAGGCTCGATCCGCAACCGGCTCGCATTTCTCACTAGAATGAGACCGGCGGGATGCCCCTCAGGTCGACACTCTACATCTCAAGGTGGAGACTAGTCAAAATTGGTTAACAAGTCATAAAGTATGAGAGCAGGTGGGCCCTGGCGCACTTCCGCGAGGCGGTGTCGCGCTTAATCGTGCGCATAGTCGCCGGCGATGGCCGCATCGCCGATGTCGTCGTTGTAGAGCCCCTGAAAAGGGATCTGAAAGGGCTGGTCCCGGTCCTTGCGAAACACGGCAAAGACCATAATTTTTCTTGTAGAGGTGGTAGAAATCAGGCGTGCCAGCGCGCGGCTCAGGGCGGGCGACGTGGTCGAGCTGTTTCCGACTCGGCCAAAAACGCGCGCTTCCACCGCTCGCTTGAGGAGGGTCAGGCGCCCAAGCAGGGAAAAGGCGCGGAAATCCGGTTTGCCCAGCATGTCCTGCAGGCTCAACTGACGGTCGTCCAGCAGCACGGGGCCGGGAATCTCGCCCTGCGCGGCGTCGCGGGCCGGGCCGCCGGGTGCGCAGAGCACGCCCCGTCCGCCACGTTCGGCGAAGCCGAGCAGCAAGAGCCGGTAGCCGTTGGCCCGCGCCAGGTCGTGATAGAGACCGGGGTGATAGGAGTAGAACCCGTGATTGACGTAGTAGACGAAGGGCATCACGTGGACCATCAGGCCGCCGGTTTCACAAAGAGCGTGAACGTTCTTGAAGACGCTGTGTTGATTGAAAACGTGCTCGCCGGTGCCGTTGTTGGTGACCAGGGAAAACCGTTCGGCATAGCCGTAGTCCTGTTCCAGGTCCCGGTTCAGGTCCATGATCAGACTGCCGTACTTTTCGTTCACGTCGATCGCCTTGTAGTCGGCGAAGCCGAGGGCCCGATAGAAGGCCTCGGTCTTGTCCAGACGCTCCTTCTTGCCGGACTGGCGCAGTCCGGCCAGCGCCGCCTGATCGACCCGTGGGCTGTCGGCCAGTCGGTCGCAGACCCGCTCGAGCACCCTGTCGCCGGGCCGGAAGCGCTGATTGCCGAGCTCGATCACCGTCGGGCTCGGCGGCAGGGCCTCGATCAACGAGGCGGTCAGCAGCGTCATCAGCGGTGAAAAGGACATGGCTCGTCTCGGCCCGGCAGGGCGCCCGATGTCATGCCGGCCAAAGGCTGAGCTTCTTCTTGGTCATGAAGAAGCCCTCCGGCGGGCCGACATAGCTTTCGCCGAGGAAATTGACATAGCGCCTCGGCCAGTCGGTCAGACCGCGCGGCGAAACACCGTGGACCGAATGGGGCGTGTTCAGCCACATCACCAAGGTATTGGGCTCATAGGCGATAGTCTCGACTTTCTCCACGAGCTTGGGGTCGATGCGCGTCAGCGCCCGCATCGGACCCTTCTTGACGAAATCCGGATCCACCGGCTGATCGCTGCGATACCGCAGGGCGGGATCGCGGTAGCGATAGAGCTCGAGCTCACCGCCGCTGGAATCGTCGCCTTCGGCGCGAACATAGAGCAGGGCGGCGAAGAGCTTGTAGCAGCTGTCGGTATGAGGCCCGCGTACCGAGGTGACCTGGCTCACGGGGCTGTTGACCCCAAACTGGCAGTCGAGCTGGATGTCTTCGTTCTTGTTGGCCGGGTTATCCTCCGAGCCTGGCCGGCGAATGCCGCAGGTGAAGTCTTCCAGGGCCTTGCCATGGCTGGCCGCGACCCCCGGGTGGCTGCGATCGAGCACCGCGCGCCAAAGCCGGATGGCCTCGAGGTAGAACTCGCGCGAGCAATGATAGGCGAAGAACGCGCGCCAAGAGTCCGCAAAGACCGGATTGTCGATCACCTCCAGGGCCGATTTGAGATAGAGCGTGTTGTTCTTCAAGGTCCCTGCCCCGGCGACCGTGGCGATGTCCGGATAGCGCGCGGACAGCTCGGCATAGAGGTCGGGCGGCAGCGCCTCGCGGATCACCAGATAGGGCGCCGGATCGAAGCGGATGTCGGCGGTAGCGCTTTTGGACAGGACCGAACAGGGGTTGGACAGGGTCGTATCCTCCTTTTACGCGCCGCTGCCTCCAGGCCACGGGCTGGACCGCCCGCGGCCGGAGACTCTATGTACAGCGATCGCTCAGTTCTTGGCCTTGTCGACCAGCGCGTTCTCGCCGATCCAGGGCATCATGCCGCGCAGGCGCGCGCCGACCTCTTCGATGGGATGCTCCGCGGACCGACGCCGCAGGGCCTTGAAGGAAGGCTGGCCGGCCTGGCACTCGGCGACCCAATCGCGGGCAAAACGGCCCGACTGGATGTCGTCGAGGATCTCCTTCATGCGCGCCTTGACGGCGTCGTCGATCACGCGAGGGCCGCTGCGATAGTCGCCGTACTCGGCTGTATTGGAGATCGAATAGCGCATGTTGGCCAAGCCGCCCTCGTAGATCAGATCGACGATCAGCTTGACCTCGTGCAGGCACTCGAAATAGGCCATCTCCGGCGCGTAGCCGGCCTCGACCAGGGTCTCGTAGCCGGCCACGATGAGCGAGGTGAGACCGCCGCAGAGGACTACCTGCTCGCCGAACAGGTCGGTTTCGCATTCCTCCTTGAAGCTGGTCTCGATTACCCCGGCCCGGCCGCCGCCGATGGCCGACGCATAGGACAGGCCGATCTCCTGGGCATTGCCCGAGGCATCCTGATGCACGGCCAGCAGACAGGGGACACCAGCGCCGCGTGCGTACTCCGAGCGGACCGTGTGGCCCGGTCCCTTCGGCGCCACCATGATGACGTCGATGTCGCCGCGCGGCTCGATCAGGTTGAAGTGAATATTGAGGCCGTGGGCGAAGGCGAGCAGCGCACCCTCCTTCATGTTGTCGGCCAGGCTTTCGCGGTAGATCTCCGCCTGCAGCTCGTCGGGCGTCAGCATCATCAAGACGTCGCCCCAGCGCGCCGCCTCGTCCACCGCCATGACCTCGAGCCCGGCGTCCTCGGCCTTTTTGGCGCTCGCCGAGCCGGCCCGCAGGGCGACCCGGACGTTGGCCGCGCCGCTGTCCTTCAGGTTGTTGGCATGGGCATGGCCCTGGCTGCCATAACCGATGATGACGACATTCTTGCCCTTGATCAGATTGACGTCAGCATCACGATCATAATAGACCCGCATCTCGGCCTCTCCTTTGGTGTTGAATCCCGGCTTGCTCTTGCCGCCGGGCGCGCAGACTTACCGCTGCACGGTTGGAAAATCCAGCCCCCGCCGCCTACATCTTCTGCGCGCCGCGGGAAATCGCGACCACGCCGGTGCGGCAGAGGTCGACGAGTCCGAGCGGCCGCATCAGCTCGATGAAACGGTCGAGCTTGTCGGGTCGGTGGGATGTTTGAAAGATGAAGTAGTCGAGCCCCGCGTCGACCACCTCGGCGGAAAAGATGTCGGCGATCCGCAGCGCCTCGACGCGTTTCTCGCCGGTTCCGGCCACTTTGACCAGCGCCAGCTCGCGTTCCACCGCCGCGCCATAGTCGGTCAGGTCGCTGACCTGGTGGACTGGCACCAGCCGCTCCAGCTGGGCGCGGATCTGATCGAGCACCTGCGGCGTCCCGCTGGTGACGATGGTGATGCGCGAAATGTGGCGCTCCATATCGACCTCGGTCACCGTGAGGCTCTGGATGTTGTAGCCGCGTCCCGAAAAGAGGCCAATGACCCGCGCCAGCACGCCGGGTTCATTGTCTACCATCACCGCGAAAATTCGCTTCTCGCTTGCCGTATCCACCGCTGCCATGGTCTTTTTTCAGCGTCCCGCTGGAGGGACGCTCTCCTTTTCGTTTCGCGCGTTTTCAGGGTTAAGCTTGTCGGATCCGCGTCGCCGGCGGGATCTGTTCGGACCCAGGCCCGCCGCCTCAGACCAGCACCATGCCCTCCTCGGATACCGGCCGGTCGGCCTTGTCTTCGGGTCCGAGCAGCATCTCATAGTGCGCCGCGCCCGACGGTATCATGGGGTAGCAGTTCTCGTCCTTGGTCACCCGACAGTCGAAGATGACCGCCTTGGGCGTCTCGATCATTTCCATGATCTTGTCGTCGAGCTCGGCGGGATCCTCGCAGCACATGCCGACCGCGCCGAAGGATTCGGCCAGTTTGACGAAGTCCGGCAGGGATTCCATGTAGCTCTCGGAATAGCGCTTGCCATGGAGCAGTTCCTGCCACTGGCGCACCATGCCCATCCATTGATTGTTCACGATGAAGACCTTCACCGGCAGGCGGTACTGGGCGATCGTCGACATCTCCTGGATGTTCATCAGGATCGAAGCCTCGCCGGCGACATCGACCACCAGCGCGTCGGGATGCGCCATCTGGGCGCCGATTGCCGCCGGCAGCCCGTAGCCCATGGTGCCGAGCCCACCGGAGGTCATCCAGCGATTGGGCTCTTCGAACTTCATGAACTGGGCGGCCCACATCTGGTGCTGCCCCACTTCGGTGGTGATGTAGGTGTCACGGTCCTTGGTCAGCTCATAGAGCCGCTGGATCGCATACTGCGGCTTGATCGTCGGCCCGCTCTGCTCGTACTTCAAGCAATTGACCGCGCGCCATTTCTCGAGCTGCGCCCACCAGACTTTCATCGCGTTGCCGTCGAGCGTCAGCTTGCGGGCTTCCCACTGCGCCACCATTTCCTCCAGCACCTCGCCGGCATCGCCGATGATTGGAAGGTCGACCATCACATTCTTGTTGATCGAGGAGGCATCGATATCGACGTGTATCTTGGTCGAATTGGGCGAAAACTCGTCGAGCCGCCCGGTCACCCGGTCATCGAAGCGCGCGCCGATGTTCACCAGCACGTCACAGCTGTACATCGCCATGTTCGCCTCGTAGGTGCCGTGCATGCCCAGCATGCCGACGAACAGCGGATCGCTCGCCGGATAGGCGCCCAGACCCATCAGGGTGTTGGTGCAGGGCGCCCCCAGCATGCGCACGAAACGGCCCAGCAGCTTGGCGGCCTTGGGTCCGGAGTTGATCACGCCGCCGCCGGCATAGATCATCGGCCGTTTGGCCTTGGCGATGATATCGAGGGCCGCGGTAACCTTGCCGTCCTCGGCCTTGGTCCTGGGCGCGTAGCGGCTCTCGCCGAACTCGCCCGGCCCCCTGTAGCAGTCGCCCTTGCCTTGCAGGATATCCTTGGGCAGATCGATCACCACGGGGCCGGGGCGGCCGCTGCGCGCCACATGAAAGGCCTCGTGCATGACCCGCGGCAGGTCCTCGATCGACTTGACCAGGTAGTTGTGCTTGGTGCAGGGCCGCGTGATGCCGGTGGTATCGGCCTCCTGAAAGGCGTCGTTGCCGATCAGGTGCGTGGGCACCTGGCCGGTCAGGCAGACCACCGGAATCGAGTCCATCAAGGCGTCGGTCAAACCGGTGACCGCGTTGGTCGCGCCCGGCCCCGAGGTCACCAGCACCACACCGACCTTGCCGGTGGAGCGCGCATAGCCTTCGGCCGCATGGACGGCGCCGCCCTCTTGGCGCACCAGCACATGGCGCAGCTCGTTCTGCTGGAACAGCGCGTCGTAGATCGGCAGGACAGCGCCGCCGGGATAGCCGAAGACGAGGTCGACGCCCTGATCGATCAGGGCCTTGATCACCATTTCCGATCCCGATAGTTGGGTAGCCGCCATCATGTCACCTACTTGTTCGCTCACCGACCCGAGAGCGCGCCAGAATCCAGCAAACGCGCCCCTTCCGGGTGTCCTCCGACCCCCAGAGCGGCGCACCCTAGTCGCTCATGACAGAGCGGTCAACCGATTTTGACGAATATTTGTAAATATTTCAGGCAATATACTTTCCGAAAATTGCGTCTCATAGGCGTTTATCGTCGGATCATTACCCAAAACCTGATGCCGCAGCCAGGTGACCTGGCGTTTGGCGTAGCGCCGCGTCTTGACCTGGGCCGCCAGCGTCGCCTCCGCCAGGGTCTGGTCGCCGCGCAGGCAGGCCAAGAGGTCGGGCACGCCCAGGGACTTCATCACCGGACAGTCGGGCGGCAACTCCAGATTTTTCAGCGCCGCCGCCTCGTCCAGGGCACCGGCCTCCAGCATCGCCAGGAAACGGCGATCGCAGGCGTCGCGCAGGACCTCGCGCGGCGGCATCAGCACCACCGTCATGAAGCGGTAGGGGGCAGGTCCCTGGGTCTGGGGATCGTCCTGCCATTCGAGCAGAGAGCGGCCGGTCGCGCGGACCACTTCCCAGGCCCGGGTCAAGCGCTGGCTGTCGTTGGGGTGGAGGCGCGCCGCCATGGCCGGGTCCAGCACCGCGAGGGCGCGATGCAGCCCGCCGGGTCCCTCGGCGAGAAGCAGGTCGGCAGCCTCGGCCCGCAGCGCTTTGGGGATCTTGGGCACCGGCGCCAGACCGTCACGCAGGACGCGCAGATAAAGACCGGTGCCGCCGACCAGGATCGGCAGGCGCCCGCCGGCCAGGGCTTCGTCGATGGCTTCCAGCGCCAGGTCGCGCCAACGGCCCGCCGAACAGGGCTCGGCACCGGGGATGGCGCCATAGAGCCGGTGCGGCGCCCGCGCCAGATCGGCCTCGCCGGGACGCGCCGTGAGGATCCGCAGTTCGCGGTAGACCTGCATGGAATCGGCGTTGATGACGGTCCCGCCGAACGCCTCGGCGAGCGCCAGCCCCAAGGCCGACTTGCCCGAGGCGGTCGGTCCCGCGACGATCACCACCAATGGCGGCTCATCGGCTCCAGCCAATGCAGCGTCAGGGCTCACGGAGTTGTCCTTTCGTCTTTTGGCCGCCAAAGGGAGCCTCTATAAGGTGCGGCCATGGAACTGATGCTTAGCGTAATAGCGGACCCGGGAACAAGCACCCTGGCGCCGCGCGACGTCGATCGGCTGTGTCGGGCACTGGACGGCGCCGGAGCCGCGCTCGGCACCGCGCTGTGGCTCTGCCCGGAGACCGCCTGCGAAGTCGCCATGACCGGTCTCGACCTTGCCCAGGCGCGGGCCTGCCTGAGTGACGCCGGCGCGGGCGGCGCCTTCGATCTTGCGCTGCAGCCGGCCGCGGGGCGGCGCAAGGGCCTTTTGGTCGCCGACATGGAATCCACCATCATCGGCCAGGAAATGGTCGACGAGATGGCCGCGCGACGGGGCATTGGCGCGGAGGTCGCGGCCATCACGCGACGGGCCATGGCCGGCGAGCTGCCCTTCGAGACGGCACTGCGCCAGCGCGTCGCCCTGCTTGCCGGATACGCAGAACCCGACCTGGCCGATCTGGCCGCCATCATGACCCTAAACCGGGGCGCTTCGACCCTGGTCGCGACGATGCGGCGTCACGGCGCCACCTGCGCCTTGGTGTCCGGCGGCTTTTCCGTCTTTGCCGAGATCATCGCCCGGCGCTGCGGCTTCGATGCGCTGCGCGCCAACCGGTTGGAGATCGCCGAAGGGCAACTCACGGGCCGCATGGTGGAGCCGATTCAAGGACCCGACGCCAAGGCGCGCGCCCTGTGCGAGTTCGCGTCCGATCTCGGCATCGCGCCTGAAGCTGCTCTGGCCGTGGGCGACGGATCCAACGACGTCGACATGGTGCGGGCCGCCGGTCTCGGTGTCGCCTATCGCGGCAAGCCGATCCTCAAGGCAGCCGCCGACGTCACGTTGGACCATGCGAGGCTCGATGCCCTGCTCTATGTCCAGGGCTATCACCGCGACGAGTTTATCGATCCCGAGCCCGCGCAGGCACAAGCCTGAGCCTCAGCCTCAACCTTCCTTCAGGCGCACCGCCACCCAGCGGAAATCGCCGCGCCGCACGACCCAAAGCGTGACCACGTCGTAGCCTTCCGACTTGGCGGCCTCGACCTGCTGTGCGACATCGCCGGGGGTCAGAACGGGCTCCTGATCGACCTCGACGATCACATCGCCCGGCTGCAGGCCCCGCTCCGAGGCAGAGCTCTCCGGATCGACCGCCGTGATGGCCACGCCCTTGGTCTCCTCGCTCAAATCGAAGCGCTGGCGCAGTTCGTCGGTGATCGTGCCCAGGCCCAGCCCCAGCTCCGAAACCCGGCCCTCGTCGCCGAGGTCTTCGTTCCCGCTGTCGGGCTGCAGCGCCGCGGCCACGACATCGGCGTCGAGCTCGCCGAGATGGACGTCGAAGGTCTTCTCCTCGCCCCGGCGCCAGACCGTCACCGTGACATCGGACCCGATCGAGGTTTCGGCCACCATCCGCGGCAGCTTGCGCATTTCCTCCACCGGCCGCCCGTTGAAGGTCAAGATCACGTCGCCCTGCAGGATACCGGCGGCCTCGGCGGGTCCGCCCTCGGTGACCTGGCTGACCAGCGCGCCGCGCGGCTGTCCGAGCCGCAGGCCCTCGGCGAGTTCCTCGGTCACGGTCTGAATCCGCACCCCGAGCCAGCCGCGCCGGACCTCGCCGCCGGAACGAAGCTGGGCAACGATGTTGCTAGCCAAGGTCGAGGGAATGGCGAAACCGATGCCGACCGAACCGCCGGAGGGCGAAAAGATCGCCGTGTTCACACCGATCACATCGCCATCGAGGTTGAACATCGGCCCCCCCGAATTGCCGCGATTGATCGCCGCGTCGGTCTGAATGAAGTCGTCGTAGCGGCCCTGGTTGATGTCGCGCTGGCGGGCCGAGACGATCCCCGCCGTCACCGTGCCGCCGAGGCCAAAGGGATTGCCGATCGCCACCACCCAGTCGCCGATACGGGTCTTGCTGGAGTCGCCCCACTTGGCGGCGGGAAGCGGTGTCTCGCTTTCCACCTTCAAGACCGCGAGATCGGTGTCCTTGTCGCTGCCGACCAGGGTGGCGTCGAGCACGGTGTTGTCGCTGAGGCGCACCCGGATTTCATCGGCGTCGGCGATGACATGGTGGTTCGTCACGATATAGCCGGTGGCATCGATGATGAATCCGGAGCCCAGGGAGTTGGCGCGCCGGCGCTGCTGCGGCGGCTCCTGGCCACGACGCTCGAAGAACTCGCGGAACAGCTCCTCCAGCTCTTCGCTGCCGCGGCCCTCATCGTCTCGTCCCTCGATGGTCTGGGAGGTGGAGATGTTGACCACCGTGGGCAGCAGTTCTTCGGCGAGGTCGGCGAAGGATTCCGGGGCGCCCCGGGCAGCGGCCGGCAGGCTTGTCGCCAGCGCCGCCAAGAACATCGCCAGGGACGCCAATCCAATCCACAGGATCTTCCGAGAATGGTCCGCGGTCGGATGGGTCTCGGCCCGGCGCGCAACAGCAATTTTCGCGTTTCGCATCATCTCATCGCTCTCCGGTTCATTCGTTCGGCTCCGCTCGGACCGCCAGCCCCCAGGGATGCTTCTATCATGCCATCCCCGGGCGGTCGGCTTGGCTTCCTGAGTGATCTGGGACAGACACCCGGTCCTTTCAAGGCAGCCTGACGGTCATGTTACCACCCTTTCCACTAGGCGCAAAAAAGGGCGGGAATGGGGCAAATTCAACGGCCAAGGCAACAAACTGGGTCCAAGCGACAACGGGCAAACCCAGCCTCACGCGCGCAGGAGCCAGACCAGCAGCACGCCGACACCGGCGGCGACCAGGCCGCCCAATCGCAGGGCCTCGGGCGCCATTTGATCGAGCATCTGCAGGATCTGGCGCAAGCGACTGGGAAAGAGCGCCAGAAAGAGACCCTCGATCACCAAGAGCAACGCCAACGCGGTCAAAAAATCCTGCACGTTCCCCCCGGTTCGGCACGATTAACTCGACTCAGCCGGATGCGGGCCGGTCCACGAACGGATCACTGGGCGGCCGGAGCCGGTGGCGAAGCCGCGGTTTCATTGAAGAACTCAAAGAACTCGCTTTCCGGGGACAGCACCATATAGGTCGATTCGCCGCCCAAAGACACGGCGTAGGCCTGCATGGAGCGGTAAAAATTGAAGAAATCCGGGTCTTCGCCAAAAGCCTTGTTCAGGATGCTGGTCCGCAAACCCTCGCCCTGGCCTTGCAGAATTTCTGCTTCGCGCTGGGCCTCGGCCGTGATCACCGTCGCCTCGCGGTCTGCCCCGGCCTTGATCCGCTGGGCCAGTTCGAAGCCCTGGGCGCGGAACTCGGTGGCCTCCCGGTCGCGTTCGGCCTTCATACGCTCGAAGACCTGGGCGCTGACCTGCTCGGGCAGGTCGGCGCGGCCGATACGCACGTCGAGGGTTTCGATACCGAGATCCTTGGCCTGGGTGTTCACGTTGAACGCGATGGTCCTCAACAAGTTGAGCCGTTCCGCCGATAGCAGGGTGGTCAGGGTGGTCTTGCCGAGCACCTCGCGCAGCGCCGAGTTGATAATGACGCCGAGACGCTCGCGCGCGGTCTCCTCGGTGCGCACCCGCTGGAAGAAAAGCTTGGGGTCGCTGATCCGGTAGCGGGCGAAGGAATCCACCAACAGCCGTTTCTGGTCGGCCAGAAGGATGTTTTCGACCGGCGGATCGAGGTTCAAGACCCGCTTTTCATAGACCTGCACGTCCTGGACCAACGGCACCTTGAAGTGCAGACCCGGCTCTTGATAGATCGCCTTGATCTCGCCGAACTGGACCACCATGACCTGCTCGGTCTCGCGAACCGTGAAGGCCGACCCCTTGATCACCATTCCGGTGAGGATCACCACCACGCCCAGAACCAGAAGTTTCCAATTACCCATGTCTCTGCGCTCCCTTACGGCGTGGTCTTGTTTTGCCGCAGCTCGTTGAGCGGCAGATAGGGCACGGTGCCCCCGATGGAGGAATCCATGATCACCTTGTCGGAGGTGCGCATGACTTCCTGGATTGTCTCCAGGTACATGCGCCGCCGGGCGACCTCGGGGTTTTCCTTGTAGGCGCGGTAGACCGACAAGAAGCGCTCGGCCTCGCCTTCGGCCTCGTTGACCAGGCGTTCCTTGTAGGCTTCGGCGTTCTGGATCGTCCTTTGCGCCTCGCCGCGCGCGCGCGGCAGGATGTCGTTGCGATATTTGTCGGCTTCATTGCGCAAACGATCGCGGTCTTGACGGGCGCGCTGCACGTCATCGAAAGCGTCGATCACCGGCCCCGGGGGCTTGGCGTCGAGCAGCTTCAGGGAGGTGACCAGGATACCCGATTCGTACTCGTCCAGGATCTGCTGCAACAGCGCCTGGGTCTGGGTCTCGATATCGAGACGGGCCTCGGTCAGGGCCGGCTGAATGTCGGTGCGGCCGATGATTTCTCGGATCGCGCTTTCGGCGGCAATCTTCACCGTGGCGTCCGGGTCGCGAATCTTGAACAGATAGAGCGCCGGATCGGAGATTTTCCAGAAAACCGAGAAATCGATATCGATGATGTTCTGATCGCCGGTCAGCATGATCGATTCTTCGATCACGTCGCGCCGCTGGCTTTGGCTCGAGTCGTTTCCGACCGAGCGGAAGCCGACATCGATCTGATGCACGTCCGTGACCCCTGGCAAGAGGACCTCGCCAATCGGGAAGGGGAAGTACCAGTGGAGACCTGGTTCTGTCGTGTTCACGTGCTGGCCAAAGAGCAGGATCACGCCCTGTTCGTTGTTCTGCACCCGGTAAATTCCGCTAAAGCCCCAGATTCCCAGCAGCACCACCAGGCCCAGCAGCACCGCCACCTTGGGTATGCCGCCACCGCCGCCACCGCGCCCGCCGCCTGGCATCATTTTCTTGAAGCGATCCTGGCCCTTGCGGATCAGATCCTCGAAATCGGGCGGGCGCTGTCCGCCGCCCGGGCCTTCGCCGCCGCCCCAAGGACCGCCGCCACCGCCACCGGAGCCGCCGCCACCGCCCCAAGGGCCGCCTTTGTTTTCCCAAGGCATATGAGGTTTTCCAATCCTGCTATCTGTCAGTCATGTCTAGCTGTCGATCACAACGCGCGCTTAGTCCGCAGGGCCTACCCTGTCGCCAGGGGTTCTGGCAAGGATTGGATTCACGGCTGACAGCGCGCATCTAGGGTCCTATAACACGCCGGCTTTGGGCGCGCGCGGGTCCGACTTCGATCATGAAGGCCATATTGGCCAAAAAAGGGAGAATTTCAAGCATGGCGGCGATAACCGAGGATTCAATCCTTGAGCGCTTGCGAAGTGTCATCGAACCGGAGAGCGGCCAGGACATCGTCAGCCGCGGCATGGTGAGCGGCGTCGTCTTGCGGGAAGGCAATGTCGGCTTTGCCATCGAGGTGCCGGCGGAAAAGGGCGCCGCCCTCGAGCCGTTGCGTCAGGCCGCCGAGGCCGCCGTGCACGAACTGGCCGGCGTGGTCTCGGTGACCGCCGTGCTGACCGCCGAAAGCCAACCGCCCGCGGCGGCGCCGGCGCCCCAGCAAAGCGCGCCCCAACCGGCCGCCGCGCCGTCCGCGCCCCCCCAGGCCGGCGGTGGGCTGCCCGGTATCAAGTCGATCATCGCGGTCGCCTCGGGCAAGGGCGGCGTCGGCAAGTCGACCACGACGACCAACCTCGCCTTGGCCCTGGCCGCCGAAGGTCTGTCGGTCGCCATCCTCGATGCCGACATCTACGGCCCCTCGCAGCCGCGCATGATGGGCATCTCCGGACGGCCCACCTCGCCGGACGGCAAGACCCTGGTGGCGATGGAGAACTTCGGCGTCAAGTGCATGTCCATGGGCTTTCTGGTGGCCGAGGACACGCCGATGATCTGGCGCGGGCCGATGGTGCAGTCGGCCCTGCAGCAGATGCTGCGCGATGTCGACTGGGGCGAACTCGACGTCATGGTGATCGACATGCCGCCCGGCACCGGCGACGCCCAGCTCACCATTTCCCAACAGGTCCCGCTGACCGGCGCGATCATCGTCTCGACGCCGCAGGACATCGCCCTGCTGGACGCCCGCAAGGGTCTCAACATGTTCCGCAAGGTCGATGTGCCGGTGCTCGGATTCATCGAGAACATGAGCCTTTTCATCTGCCCCAACTGCGGCCACGAGGCGCACATCTTCAGCCATGGCGGCGCACGCGAGACCGCCAAGGAGCTTGGCGTCGACTTCCTCGGCGAGCTGCCGCTGGACATCGAGATCCGCTCGACCTCCGATGCCGGTCGGCCGATCGTGGTCAGCCAGCCGGACTCGCCCAATGCCCAGATCTACCGGGATATCGCCCGTCAGGTCTGGGGCAAGATCCAGGATCGCCTGGGCGCGAGCGAACGCCAGGCACCCAAGATCGTGATGCAGTAGCCCGCAGGGAACGAAAGCCCACATCTAGCCCCGCCGCTCCAGCACCACCTTGTCGTAGCGCAGCGCCGGCCCGCCGGGCTGGTCCTCGATCTGGGACTCGCGGCTGACCTCGCGCCAGTCGGCCGGATCGATCTCCGGAAAAAGCGTGTCGCCCTCGAGCGTCGCGTCGATCTCCGTCACATAGAGCCGGTCCGCCAGAGGCAGGGCCTGGGCATAGATCTGGCCGCCGCCGGCGACCATGATTTCCGCCGCGCCGCGCGCCTCGGCTTTGTCCCGGGCGATGAGCAGGGCGCTCGGCAGGTCGGCGGCGACTGTCACGCCTTCGATGGCAAGTCCGTCCTGGCGGGTCACCACGATGGTGTCGCGGCCCGGCAGCGGGCGGCCGATCGACTCGAAGGTCTTGCGCCCCATGACCAGGGGCTTGCCCATGGTCAGGGACTTGAAGTAGCGCATCTCGCCCGACAGGCGCCAGGGCATGGCCCCCTCCCGGCCGATAACCCGGTTGCGCGTCATGGCGACGACCAGTGCCGTTTCCATGGGTCGCCCGTCAAACCGCGATGGCGGCGGGAATATGCGGATGGGCGCGGTAGCCCTCGAGGGTGAAGTCCTCGTAGCGAAAGGCGAAGATGTCGCGCACCGCGGGGTTGATCGCCATGCGCGGCGGGGCCAGGGGTTCGCGGGCCAGCTGCTCGTCGACCTGCGCCAGATGGTTGCTGTAGAGGTGGGCGTCGCCGAAGCTGTGGATGAACTCGCCGGGCTCGAGCCCGGTCACCTGGGCCACCATCAGGGTGAGCAGCGCATAGGAGGCGATGTTGAAGGGCACGCCGAGAAAAACGTCGGCGGAGCGCTGATAGAGCTGACAGGACAGCCGGCCCTGGGCGACATAGAACTGGAACAGGCAGTGGCAGGGCGGCAGCGCCATCTGGTCGATCTGGGCGACGTTCCAGGCGCAGACGATATGCCGGCGGGACTCGGGGTTGGCGCGGATCTGCTCGACCACCCGGGCGATCTGGTCGATGCCGGCGCCGTCGGGGGTCGGCCAACTGCGCCACTGCACCCCATAGACCGGTCCCAGGTCGCCCTCGGCATCGGCCCAGTCGTCCCAGATCGAGACTCCCGCCGCCTTGAGCGAGGCAACGTTGCGCTCGCCGCGCAGGAACCAGAGCAATTCATGGATGATCGACTTCAGATGCAGGCGCTTGGTGGTCAAAAGCGGAAACCCGGCAGCCAGGTCGAAGCGCATCTGGTGGCCAAAAATGCCGCGCGTGCCGACGCCGGTCCGGTCGTCCCGATCGACGCCCCGGTCGCGCACCTGGCGCATCAGCTCAAGGTATTGGCGCATCGCCGCATCTGCTCCCTTCACGCCAGACTAGTCAATTGTAGACCAGGGAGTCGATTCGCAAGGACCTGTCCGATGCCTCCTTTCGGTTAATTCGCCTGGCCGTGGGAAGCGAACCAAGGACCTTTCTTCCTTAACCTTCCATCCCTATATTACAGGGGTCGGCTTGCCGACTATGGTGCTAAACGAGCCTATGGAATAAGCGTTGCGGACCCGGGGGCAGTACCCGGCGCCTCCACCATCTTCGCCGCCGCGGGTCTCAGGCCGGCGGCGGCTCCAGGGGGGCGAAACAGGATCGACGCGCGTGGTAAAGGTAGATTCGGTGCCCGGTATGGTCCCGCCGTTATCGGACCAACAATGTAGTTGCGAATGACAACTATGCTGAGGCACGCCTCGCCGCGTAATGCGGTCGGGTTAGCCAACTTTAAGCCCTGATCGGTCAGACTTTCAGGCGGGGTTCGGGGCACACCTGGCAACAGAAGTGCCCCACTTATCTTGCCGGCGGCTAAGTCCGAGGCGCCGCAAAGTCGAAGGGGAAAAAGCGGCGCCATGGCCGAAGATTTGATGCGCTATGATCGTCTCGTGGAAGATGCGCTACGGGGTGTCGTCAGGAGGGCTCTGCTCGAAGTCCTGGCAAACGGCCTGCCGGGCGAGCATCACTTCTATATCACCTTTCGCAGCCAGTGCCCCGGCGTCCAGATGCCCGATAGCCTGCGCGCGACCTATCCCAATGAGATGACCATCGTACTGCAGCACCAGTACTGGGATCTGGTGATCGAGGAGGACCGCTTCGCGGTTTCCCTCAGCTTCAACAACATCCGCCACCATTTGAGCATTCCCTTCGAGGCCGTGGTCGCCTTCGCGGATCCCTCGGTGCGCTTCGGCCTTCAGTTCGAGTATGGCGACGAGGGCGACGAAGACGGGAGCGAAAGCGGGACCGGCGACGTGCTCGACAGCGAAGAATCCAGCAATGACGATGGCGCGGAACCGGATTCGAACGGGGCCGCAACGGCCGCCGATGGGATGGCCAACGACGGGACGACCTCGGGCGACGGCGCCACGGTCGTTACGCTCGACAACTTTCGCAAAAAGTGACGGCGGCCCCCAGGACCCCAATGCTCTACAGGTGAGTCGGTAAGACCTAGCGCCGGGCGCGGGCGATCGCGCGCGGATCCCAGGGCTGTGCCTTGGGCTTGCTGGGCTTGGGCTCGGCCGAGGGCAGGCCGCCCTTGCGCCGCAACAGGGCGAGAAACTCCTTCTTGCGGCGCTCGAGTTCCCGCTGCTCTTCCTCGCTGAGCTGGGACTCCGGAATGTTGCTCAAGTCGCGCTGCGTCAGTTCGTCCATCTTGCGGTCCTTTCCGGCGCGACCCGCCCGAAAGAGAAAACCACGGAGGGCGGCGCGCGCTGGTCATGCTCCCAAGCCTGGGTTAAGACTTCGTTATCCAAGGACCACATTGCGGCGAGACCGCACGGAGCGCCTTTCCGGTGACATCTTCGACGTCTTATCTGATCGATGGACCCGGGAAGGCTCCCTTGACGGTGATCCTGGCGCACGGCGCCGGCGCGCCGATGGACACGCCCTTCATGACCGCCTTCGCCAGCGGGCTGGCGGCGCAGGGCTGGCGGGTCCTGCGCTTCGAGTTCGCCTATATGGCGCGGCGCCGCCAAGACGGCCGCAAGGCCCCGCCCGCGCCCCAGGCACGACTGCTCGAGGAGTGGCGCGCGGTGATCGAGACGGTCGCCGGGGCGGGCAAGGCCGGCGGCCTGACGCCCCGCAATCTGGTCATCGGCGGCAAGTCGCTCGGCGGCCGTATGGCGAGCCTGGTCGCCGACGAAGCCGGGGTCGCCGGTCTGGTCTGTCTCGGCTACCCCTTTCACCCGCCCGGCAAGCCCGAGCGCCTGCGCACCGCCCATCTGGCCGACCTGAAGACGCCGGCCCTGTTCGTTCAGGGGACCCGCGATCCTTTCGGCGGCGAGGCCGAGGTCGGCGCCTACGACCTGGCCCGCACGATCGGCTTTCACTGGGCCACGGATGGCGATCATGGGCTAAAACCGCGCAAAAGCTCTGGCGCGACGGAAAGCGGCAACTGGGACGCGGCGATCGGCGCCATGGACGGCTTTCTCCAAGGGCTCGCGAAGCCATGAGCCGCCCCCTGCCCGACGCCGTGAGCAGCGCGGTCCTGCGCATGATGCCTCTGGGGCCGGTGGAGGCGCGCCGCATGTTCGGCGGCTACGGGGTCTTTCTCGACGGCTTGATGTTTGCTCTCTTCGCCGACGAGGTCCTTTACTTCAAGACCGACCCGGACAACGAGGCGCGGTTCCGCGCCGCCGGATCGGAGCCCTTCACCTTTCGGCGCAAGGGCCGCACCGTGGCGATGTCCTACTGGCGCGCACCCGAGGCCTGCGGAACCGATCCCGATGCGCTGCTGGAATGGGCCCGGACCGGCCACGAGGCCGCGCGCCGCGCCGCCGCCCGCAAACCCGCAAAAAAGGAGAAAAGGGGCCGATGAACCGTGGAATAGACCATCTGGTGCTGATGGTTCGTGATCTCGAGGCCGCCGCGGCGCGCTACCGCGCCATGGGCTTCACCATCACCCCCAAAGCCCAGCACGCTTGGGGCACCGCCAATGCGCTCGCCCAGCTCCAGGGAAATTTCCTGGAGCTGCTCACGGTCGACCGGCCCCATTTGATCGTCGAGGCCGAGAGCGGCCATTTTTCCTTTGGCACCGCCAACCGCGACTTCCTGGCCAAGCGCGAGGGCTGTTCCATGCTGGTCTTCGAGAGCCAAGACGCCCGCGCCGACGTGCGCGACTTCGTCGGGCAAAGCCTGACGACCTACGAGCCCTTCGATTTTCAGCGCCAGGCGAGACTCCCCGACGGCAGCGAGGTGACGGTCGGCTTCTCCCTTGCCTTCGTCACCGACCCGCGTATGCCGCAGGTCACGCTTTTCTGCTGCCAGCAACAGGCCCCGCAGCACTTCTGGAAGCCGGACTATCAGGTCCACCCGAACACGGCGATCCGCTGCGAGGAGGTTCTGCTGGTGGCCGAGGACCCGCACGACCTGGGCGATACCTTCGAGGCCATCCAGGGCAAGGGCAGCGCCAGCCTGCTGGCCCAGGGCCTGAAGATCCTGACCGCGCGCGGCCACGTCACCCTGCTGACCCCCGAGGGCTTCGAGCAGCGCTTTCCCGGCGTCCTGCCGAAACGGCGGATGGGCGAGCCGGCCGCGACGCCGCTGCTGCGCGGCTATGGGATCGCGGTGGCCGATCTGGCGGCCTGCGAAGCCGCCCTCGACAAGGGCGGCGTGCCCTTCCGGCGCTATGCCGGGCGGCTCCAGGTCCTGCCCGGCGATGCCTTTGGCTGCGCCATCGAGTTCACCCAGTCCGAGGAGGGGTGAGGCCAGGTGTTTTCCTTCTACGGTCTGACGGCACTCGACTACATCGCGCTGGCGGTGCTGCTGTCGCTCTGGTCCGGCTTCACGCTGATCGCCGATTCCAGCCGGGTCCGCGATCGCACCATCGGCGTCACCATGGGGCGCTACCGCGAGCGCTGGATGGCCGAGATGACCAAGCGCGAGAACCGCATCGGCGATATCCAGATCGCCCGCAACCAGATGAACGGCGCGGCCTTCTTCGCCTCGGCGGCAATCTTCGCGGCCGGCGGCGTGTTCGCCCTTTTGGGGGCGACCGACCAGGCCATGGACCTGATCCACGCCCTGCCGATCGCCAATCAGGCAACGCCGCTCGCCTGGAGTGTCAAGCTGCTCTGCCTCGTGGTGCTGCTGGCCCACGCCTTCTTCAAGTTCGCCTGGGCCTTTCGCCTCTATAACTATTGCTCGGTCCTGATCGGCGCGACACCGGACCATTCCGACGAGGCGCTCGAGGAGGCGGCGCGCGCGGCGGCGGTCAACAACCTGGCGGCCCAGCATTTCACCCGCGGTCTGCGCGCGCTCTTTTTCAGCCTCGCCTTCCTCGGCTGGTTCGTCCACCCCCTGCTGCTGGTCTTCGCCAGCATCCTGGTGGTGCTGGTACTCTACCGCCGCGAGTTCCGCTCGCGCTCCTTGAAGATCCTGCAGAACTGAGGACTCGCGATCGGCGCCAAGCCAAAGAAAGGCGCCAGGGTCTGCGGACAAGTGGAGGTCATTCCGGCCGCGACTTTTCTCCAAATCTTCGATTTGGGAAGAAAAGTCAGCGAGCCGGGAGCTCGGCGGAAATGAGATCAGGCGTCGGCCCGAGATTCCGGATTCCTCGCTTCGACAGCCAAATCGAAGATTTGGGCCGAACCGGGTTCCGGAATGACATTCCCTGGAATGCGATTGTCAACAGACCCTAGGCCGGGCCGGGCACCTTGGGGATCGGCAGGGCGAAACCCAACGCGCTGTCGACCGCGCCGTTGATCGCCGACCAGACGGCCCCGACGATGGCGTTCCAGGCTTTCTCGATGGTCAGGATCGTCAAGGCGGCGACGGTGCGCGCGAAGTTCGCCGCGAGAGTGGCCAGATCGTTGAGGAACCAGTCGCGATCCTCTTCGTCCAGTTCGCCCTTGATGGTGCCTTCGGTGATCCAGGCCGCCTGCTTGGCCAGGGCCTTGGCCTGACGCTCGGCGAATTCGACGTGGTTCTTGATATCGTCGTTGATCGCGCCACTGAGCGCACCCAGCAGATCTTTGATCAACGCGTCGACATCGATCGCATCAGTGATGGATGGCATGGCTGCACTCCTTGATCTCTCGAAATTCTTAGCGCTCGAGGGCCTTTTCGTAGGTCAGCGCCTGATCGATGGAAATCTCATAAGACCCCTTGAATCCCTTCACGATGCCTTCTTTCAGACCTTTGGCCCGATCGTTGCTTTTCATCCTGGTCAGGGTATCGATAACCTTTTCCAGGATCTTGTCGGTCGGGGCCTTGAGCACCTCGATCTCATTGGGCTCGGAGTCCTCCGAAGATCCAATTCCGAGCCACTTGGCGACCATCGGCCGCGGCGTCGGGCGGCTCAAGACCTGCAGCCGCAGGGCATCGAATTTTCCGATGAGGCTGTTGTAGGTGGCCTCTCGACGGTCGAAGGTCGCGGCCTCCACGCCGGACGAAACCGCCGCGAAATGTACCAGGGTCTGCTCGTTCGTTTTGATCAGTCCGTCGACGATGGAACGGTCGAAATCGGGCGCCAGCTTGACCGTGCAACCGGTTAGCAGAAGCAGGCAGGCAAAGGAGGCCAACAAGAGATTGCGGCCTTGACCGAGCACCGTGGCGGGCCTTCGTCTCATCGCTTGCTCCTTTACTGTCGCGGAAGGGATTACTGTCGCGGAAGGGATTTTCACGCCGACCGGCGCCGGCAACATCTATACATGCAAAGGCCAGCATTGACGATAATGAAATTGTAGCACGAAGAAAACCTGAGAACTTCCCTGCTTTATTTGACGCCGGGCCGCGACCTCGGCGGCCTGCGCTCTTGGCCGGCGGTGCCTCTGCTTCTACACTGCCAATGGATTCTATTTTTTTCCCGCCCGAGTTGGAGACCCTCATGAGCCAGAAGACCCAGACCCGCGCCGAGAGCGATTCCATGGGCACGATTCAGGTGCCGGCGGATGCCTATTGGGCGGCCCAGACGCAACGCTCGCTGAAGAACTTCCGCATTGGCGGCGAGCGCATGCCGGAAGCCCTGGTCAAGGCCCTGGGCGTGCAGAAGCTGGCCGCCTGCCGCGCCAACATGGCCCTCGGCGTGATGCCCAAGAAGCTCGGGCGGGCCATCGAAAAAGCCGCGCTGGAGGTCGCCTCCGGGTCCCTGATCGATCACTTTCCCCTGGTGGTCTGGCAGACCGGCTCGGGCACCCAGTCGAACATGAACGCCAACGAGGTCATCGCCGGGCGCGCCAACGAGATCCTGATCGGCCGGCGTGGCGGCAAGGAGCCGGTGCATCCCAACGACCACTGCAACATGGGACAGTCCTCCAACGATACTTTCCCGACCGCCATGCACATCGCCGCCGCGCAGTTGATCGCCGGCGAGACCATTCCCGCCCTGGCCGCGCTGCACAAGGCGCTCGACGCCAAGGCCAAGGCCTACGGGAAAATCATCAAGATCGGCCGCACCCACCTGATGGACGCGACGCCGCTCACCCTGGGTCAGGAATTCTCGGGCTACGCCCAGCAGGCCAAGAACGGGGTCAAGCGGCTGAAGGCCACCCTGCCCCACCTGCTCGAACTCGCCCAGGGCGGCACGGCGGTCGGCACCGGCCTGAACGCGATCCAGGGCTTCGACAAGCTCTTTGCCGCCGAGGTCGCCAAGGTCGCGGGACTACGCTTCGTCACCGCGCCCAACAAATTCGAGGCCCTGGCCGCCCACGACGCGGTCGTCGAGGCCTCCGGTGCCTTGAACGTGGTCGCCTGTTCGCTGATGAAGATCGCCAACGATATCCGCCTGCTCGGCTCCGGCCCGCGCTGCGGATTCGGCGAGATCCTGCTGCCGGCCAACGAACCCGGGTCGTCGATCATGCCGGGCAAGGTCAATCCGACCCAGGCCGAGGCCATGACCATGGTCTGCGCCCAGGTCATGGGCAACCACACCACGGTCACCGTCGCCGGCGCCACCGGGCATTTCGAACTCAACGTGTTCAAGCCGGTGATGATCTATTCGCTGCTGCAGTCGGCCAAGCTGATCGGCGACGCCTGCGATTCCTTCCGCGCCAACTGTGTCGAGGGCATCGAGCCCAATCCGCAGCGAATCGACGCCCTGATGCGCGAATCGCTGATGCTGGTGACCGCGCTCAACCCCCACATCGGTTACGACAACGCCGCCAAGGTGGCCAAGAAGGCCTACGCCGAGAACACCACCTTGAAGGCCGCCGCCGACGCGCTCGGCCTGCTCACCCCGGCGGAGTTCGACCGCAAGGTCAAACCGGAAGAGATGATCGGCCCGCGCAAGCTGGCCAAGAAGGGCACGAAAAAGTAAGCCCCGGTGAAGAGCCGCCTGCGCAAGCATTCGGTCACGATCGCCGGCCACCGCACCTCGGTTTCGCTCGAGGAGGCCTTCTGGGAGGCACTGCGCGCCGCCGCCAGCGACCAGGGCCTCTCGTTGAACGCCCTCATCGAGCGGGTCGACGCCGAGCGCAGCGGCAACCTCTCGAGCGCCCTTCGGGTCTATGTGTTGGAGAAGGCGACAGCGCGCCCGCCGCCGTAAATCGCGACGCGCCTGTTCAGGCCTTGCGCCCGGCCCATTCCTCGTGCATCGCCGTCACGCGGTCCTGCAGGGTCTTGGTCGTCGTGGTCCCGGCGTAGCCGCAGGCGCGGCATTTGCCCGGCAGATCGCCGCTCAGCAGGCTGGCGCGCAGGGCCCGTGCTTTTGCGCCCTGCATCAGATCGTCGATCGTCGTCTCGTCGTCCAGGCGGCCGTAGACCTCCGCCATGCCGCAGCAGGAAATGACCCGGCCGTCGCAAGTCACGATGATATGGCTCCAGGGATCGTCGCAGTCGCGGGTCTGGTCCGCGTCGAGTTCCGTGGTAAAGACCGCGCGGCTTTCGTCGCCGTCGCCGACCCGTGTGGTCCAGGCCCGGTTGTCGCAGCCCTGGCGCGCCAGGAGGTCGAACTTCTCCAGGATGAAGTCCGGGCAATTGACCTTGATATCGTTGACCGCGGCGAGCCGCAGGGTCTCGCGGATCGCCTCCGATGCCTTTGACGCGGCCGCGCCGGTCAGGGACATCAGCGGGGTCACGTTGTTCAGCAGGGCCTCGTGCAGCACCACGTCGATGAAGGAAATTTCCTCGGCGAAGATCGCCGCGAAGGACACCAGATTGGGCAGATCGGCCACCACTTCGGCGGACAGGACCACGTGGAACTTGATCTCGGGCATGGTCAGCCCGTGACGGATCACATGGGCGTGGATGCGCGAGAGGTTGTAGTTCACCCAAAGCACATCGGTGCCCTGGCGCACGTCGCGCAGCAGGGCGCGGTCGAAGGCGTCGATGGAGACATGCAGGCGGGGGATCGCTGCCAGGGTGGCGATTTCCGCCTCGTCGAAGCGACGGGCGAGGTTGGTGATGATCTTGCAGCGCGGGACCAGCGGGATCAGCTCACGGGCAATGGTCATCCAGTCCGGGTTCATGGTCGGCTCGCCGCCACCGGAAAAGATCAGGTTCTCGACGCTGTTGTGGCGGCAGTAGTCGGCAATCCTGGCCGCCGTGGCGGGGCTGAGATGCTCGCCCGGCGTGAAGCCAGGCGCGCTTTGGTGACAGTAGCGGCAGCGCGCATTGCAGTGATCGGAGAAGCTGACCGAGATCGTTCTGATCCGATGAAATTCGGTCAGGCGGCCCGGCAGGCGGCAAGGCGCCTCGGCGACATCGAGCGACGCGGTCGCATCCGCCTGCGGTCTCGCGGTTAGGCTCGCCATGGCACTCTCTCCCTGCAACGGCCGGCAACCGGCCGGGCGTTGCATCGATAAGAGAGGCTAGGCCTTAACGATTGGTTAACCAAGGCTGGGAAGTTCGGACTAGCAGGGGCGTTTACAGCCCGAAACGCCCCCAGAATGTCCGCTCCTCGACAGCGGCCAACAGGTCGTCGGCCCAGCTCGCCGGCAGGAGCGAAGGCAGGCCGCCCTGCGCGCCGCCGCCTACGCCGAGCCCCAGGCCCGGCAGGGCGATGCCAAAACGACGCTTCAGGAAGCCCTCGCGGTGCTTGACCGGCATGATCTTGACCGTCTTGCCATAGCGGGCGCGCAGCACCTCATCGGCCGACCCCAGACTATCGGCCAGGCCCAGCTCGACGGCCTTGGCGCCAGTCCAGAACTCGCCGTTGAACAAAGCCTTGTCACTGCCCTTCAGCTTGTCGCCCCGGCGCGCCTTGACCCAGTTCTTGAAGGACTCGTGGATTTCCACCTGGATCCCCTTCAGGCGTTTCACATCCTTGGGGTCTTCCGGCAGGAAGGGATCGAGCAGGGCCTTGCTGTCGCCCGCGGTATAGAGCCGTCGTTCGACGCCGAGTTTCTCGATCAGCCCGGTCAGGCCGAAGCCGGCCGAGACGACCCCGACGGACCCGATGATCGACGACTCGTTGACCAGAATCTCGTCGCCGGCACAGGCCAGCCAGTAGCCGCCGGAAGCCGCGACGTCCTCGCAAAAGGCCAGGACCTTGACCTCCTTTTCGGCCGCCAACTGGCGAATACGGCCGCCGATCAGGGCCGACTGGACCGGCGAGCCACCGGGCGAATTGATCGCCAACGCCACCGCCGCCAAGTGCGGGATCGCAAAGGCTTTCTTGAGCTGTTCCTCCAGAGCCGCCGCGGTCAGGCCCTCGCGCATGAGCCCGCGGCCACCGATCACCCCATTCAGGCGCAAAAGGGCGACCCGCTTGGGCGGATCTTTGAACCGTTTGAGCGGCAGATGCTTGAGGATCGGATAGAGGTCCATGGGGGCGTGCCCGGCAGTTGCAGGAAGACCGCCTCTAGATAGGCACTTGCACCCGACTTGCCAACCTGCCGCCTTGCCGAGGCCGACAGGTCAGGTCGGCTCGAGTGGGACGGCCCGGGCAGACGCTCAGCTCCCGGCGCCGCGGGCCGCCACCGGCCAGACCGATTCGACCCGCTGGCCGCGCAGGCCGACATACCAGTCGTAGAGGTTCACGGTCGGGTCGCAGTGACCCGGCACCAGGAACAGCCGTTCGCCCAGGGCCAGTTCGACGCCCTCCTCGAGGCTCAGGGTGCCGTGCTCGTCGGAGGGCCCGGCGTAGGTCACCCCCGGGCGCTGCCACAGCGCCGGCGGGCCGGAATCGAAGGCCAGCGCCTTGAGACCGGCATCGACCACCGCCATGCCCGGCTTGGCTTGGCTCATCACCGTGGCCAGCACGAAGAGGCTGTTGGCGAAAAGCGGCGCGCCGGCGCCACCGGCGGTGGCCACCTTGCCATAATCCACGTCCATGAAGGCGTAGGACCCAGCCTGCAACTCCTGCCAGGGCCCGGCCGCGATATCGTGCAGGTGGGTGCCGGTGCCGCCGCCGGTGACCAGGGGACAGGCGATCCCGGCCTCGGCGAGCGCCGCCAGGCTGGCCTTGGTCTTGGCCGCCGCGCTCTCGACCGCCGCCTTGCGGGCGCCATCCTCGTAAATGTGCTGGGCGGCGCCGTGGTAGGCTTGCAAGCCGCCGAAGATAAGCCCCGGCGCCGCCTCGATGGCCCGCGCCAGGGGCACCGCGGCCGCCCCTGGGGCAACGCCGCAGCGTCCGCCGCCGACATCGACCTCGACCAGGACAGTCAGGTTCGAGCCGGCCTCGGTGGCCGCCTCGCCGAGCGCCGTCACCTGGGCCGGATCGTCGACACAGACCGAAATCCGAGCCCGGCGCGCCAAGGCGGCCAAACGGGCCAGCTTGGTCGCACCGACCACCTGGTTGGAGACGAAGACGTCGCGCAGGCCGCCCTGCACCATGATTTCCGCCTCGCCGACCTTCTGACAGCAGACGCCGACGGCGCCGCGGGCGACCTGGTCGAGACCGACCAGCGGCGACTTATGGGTCTTGGCGTGGGGCCGCAGGGCGATCTTCGCCTGCTTGGCACAGGCCGCCATGGCGTCGAGGTTGGCCTCGTAGGCATCCAGGTCGACGACCAGCGCCGGGGTTTCGATCTCATCCTGGTGCATGCCGACCTGGGCCGGGCGGGGTTGGGTCATGGGAGGATCTTCTCGTTCAGTTTCGGCGATCCGGGCAGTTTCGGCGATCAAGTGCCTGGATCGGCACTGTCCGGTGGCCAGCCAACCGGGTCAAGGACGACGCCGTCATGAACCGCCGAGCGCCAAGAGGTCGCCGTAGACGTCGACCCGGCGGTCGCGGAAAAACCCAAAGCCGGCGCGGTGACGACGGGTCTCGGCCAGATCGACCCGCGCGACCACAATTTCTCGCTGGTCGCGGCCCGCCTGGCCGAGCAGCGCGCCGCAATGGTCGGCAACGAAGGAAGTGCCGTAGAAGTCGATCGCCCCTCGGTCACCCTGCTCGCGGCCCACCCGGTTGGAGGCGACCACGGGCACGGCGTTGCAGACGGCGTGACCCTGCATGGCGCGCTGCCAGGCCGGTTGGCTGTCGGGTGCCTCGCCCTCGAGAATGCTGCCTATTGCCGTGGGATAGAACAGGATCTCCGCGCCCTTCAGGCACATCGCCCGGGCCGCCTCGGGAAACCATTGATCCCAGCAGATGGCGGCGCCGATGGTGGCATAGCGGGTCTCGAAGGCCTGGAACCCGGTGTCGCCGGGGTTGAAGTAGAACTTCTCCTGATAGCCAAAGCCGTGCGGGATGTGGCTCTTGCGGTAGTGCCCCACCTGCCGGCCATCGGCGTCGATCACGGCCAGGGCGTTGAAATGCGCGTTGTTTGCGCGCTCGAAGAATGAGACCGGCAGGACGACCTCGAGCTCGGCCGCCAGGTCGCTCATCCGCTTGAGGGTCGGGTGGTCCCTGGCCGGCAGTGCCAGTTCGAAATTGGCGGTGCGCTCGTCGATGGGAAAGTAAGGCGTCTCGTAGAGCTCCTGCAGGAGGATGATCTGGGCGCCCTGCCCGGCCGCGTCGCGGATCAGCTCTTCCGCGGCCTCGACATTGGCCGCCCGCTCCGGCCCGCAGGCCATCTGGGTGGCCGCCACGGTCACGACTCGCTCGCTCATGGTCCCTGCCTCCTCGCCTCTGTTCGCGTCGGCCTTGCCCGAGACCAGTGGATCAGTCCGTCAGGGACAGCCAGACCGGCTGATGATCCGAGCCAACGGCCGCCCGGTCAATCCTCGAAGTCTCGATCCGGGGCGCCAGATCGGGGCTGACAAAGGCGTAGTCGATGCGGCGCGGCGCGCGCAGACCTTCGAATACCGATTCCGGGCAGGTCACCGCGGGTCCCGCATCGCCGCCCGCCCGCGCCCAGGCATCGACGAAGCCGTAGCCCGCGGGCGGCACGCCGGTCACCAGATCGTACTCGGCCGAGTCGGGGGTCATGTTGAAGTCGCCGAGCCACAGGGTAGCCGCCGGCATCGGCGGCGGCGGCGCGCCGCCGGTCCAGTCGTCGCCGCCGATCGCCCCGGGTCCCGACCAGGCGCCGCCCTCGGTCGCGCCCAGGGTCTGCCACCGCCACAGCTCGCGCAGGTGGGCAAGGCGTTCCTCGGCCGCCAGGTAACCGATATGGATCGACCAGACCCGCAAGGGCGCCAGCGGACAGTCGACGACGCCCTCGATAGCGCCCATGGTCATGTTGAAGCGGTCAGGATAGCGGGTCTTGGGCAAAAGGATGGTTCGCGAGGACAGGATCGGCCAGCGCGATAGCAGCATATCGCCGAACTGCCGGCGCCGGTTGTCGACCGGATGGCCCGGCGGCCGGCCGGGGTTGGCGAGAGCCACATCGAATGACGGGCCGAAGACCCAGTGGTAGCCCGGCAGCAGGGCCGCGATCTCGGCCGGTTGATCGGCCATATCGCTGCGTTCCCAGTGCCGCTCGACCTCTTGCAGGGCGATGATATCGGCGCCTCGGATTTCCCCGATACAGCGGGCCAGATCGTATTGCCCGTCTTTGCCCCGCGAGTATTGGATGTTGTAGGTCACACAATGCATGACGGTCGCCCCTGCCCCCTGTCACTGTCGCTGTCACTGTCGCTGTCGCTGTCGCTGTCGGGCCTTTCGATCATGGGCGACCGCGTTCGGTCAAAAGTCAATTTTCGCCTGCCATCACGAGATATTGAGCGAGGATTTCTCTTGATTTATGGTGCGATGCACCATAAATATTGCATTGCAGCAATCGGAGACGAACGATGAACGACCGCAATCCCTTCCCGCACTGCACCGGCGTCGAAGCCGAGGCCTTGAACGAACTTCTGGCCGAGCACGGGCGCGACCTCTACCGTTTTGTCACGGTCAATGAACTGGGCGAAATGATCGCCGACCGTGCCATTCGCATCGTCAGGCGCCGGGGTCTGCAGCGGGCCGCTTAGTTCGGCTCAGCGCCCGGCGCGCCAGGGTCGTGATGCGGGCGACGACCAGCATCGAGGCCAGCACCGCCGTGCAGAAGATGTAGAGTCCGGCGTGCAGGGTCACGTCCGAAACCAGCGAAACCTTGATAATGACCACGATGATGGCGACGACGAAGACGTCGAGCATCGACCACTTGCCGGCGCGCTCCATCAGTCCGGAATAGCGCGCCAGCCAAGGATCGCCGCGCCCCACGCGCCACCAGACCAGCAAGGCCATAGCGAGCTTGACGGTCGGGATGACCACGGTGAAGAGCCCGACCAGGACGAAGAGCGCGCGCTCGCCATTCTCCAGCAACCGAACCAGGGCCCCGATAATCGTGATCTGATCGTCGAAGATGAAAAGCGTCTCGACGGTCATCAAGGGCAGGGTCCAGCCGGCCAGAAGCAGCACCGCGGTCAGACCGAGAAACACGCCCAAAAAGCGGTCGAATCCACGGTGACTCGTCGCTACAGCCGAACTTTGCCTCGATTCCGCCACGCTTGGAGTTTCCTTTCAGCCACCCGCCGCGCGCCAGGGGCGGCTCACCGACTGGCGCTAACTGCTAGATATAGACCGCCGCCAGCCGAGGTCACGCAAAAAGCTGCCGCCCCCTGGACCGGCGGGGCCACTCTTTTTCCTTTGCCGCAAAACAACAAAACCGCTAGTCACCTGGGGACAGGAACCGAGCGTCGGCGATGGTGCGGTACCCGTCATGGCTCCAACGACCATCGCCCCAGCCGGCATCGTCTGACAGTGGCCTTCCAGAGCAAGTCATGAGCAACAAGCGCGCTGGCGAATGGAGTCTCTTGCCGACCGGGTTGCAGGACCTCCTGCCGCCCGAGGCCAGTCACGAGGCCGCCTGTGTGGCCCGGTTGCTGGAACGCTTCGCCGCCCAGGGCTATCACCAGGTCAAACCACCCCTGTTGGAGTTCGAGGACGCTCTCCTGTCGGGCACAGGCGTTGCGCTGGCACCGCGAACCTTCCGCCTGATGGACCCGGTCAGCCAACGCATGATGGGTCTGAGAGCCGATATCACGCCACAGGTCGTGCGTCTCGCCGCCAGCCGCCTGGCCATGAGCGAGCGCCCCTTGCGGCTCTGCTATGCCGGCGAAGTGCTTCAGGTCCGGGGCAGCCAGCTGCGTCCCGAACGCCAGTTCACCCAGGTCGGCGTGGAGCTGATCGAGGCCGAACAGCCGGCCGCCGACGCCGAGGTGATCGCGCTTGGCGCCGATGCCTTGTTGGCGCTCGGCGTGCGGGACCTTTCGGTCGATCTCAACCTGCCGCCCCTGGTCCAGTCCATCGCCGAGACCCTCGGCCTCTCCCCCGACATCATCCAGGCGCTGCGCGGCGCCCTCGATCACAAGGACGCGGCCGCGGTCAGCGCCGCCGCCGGCGCCGAGGCCGGGCCCTTTCTCGCACTCCTGCGCGCTGCCGGGCCGGCCGAGGATGCTCTCGAGCGGCTGGCCGGCCTCGACCTGCCCCCAGCCGCGAAGCAAGAGGTCGACCGGCTGACCGCGGTGGCCGCTGGCGTTCTGGCGCTGCAGCCGGGCCTATCGATGACACTCGATCCGGTCGAGCATCGCGGCTTCGAGTACCAGACCGGCATCAGCTTTACCTACTTCGCCCGCGGCGTGCGCGGCGAACTCGGCCGCGGCGGCCGCTACGAAACGCCGGTCGCGCCGGCCCCGGACGCCGCCTCCAGGCCCTCGTCGACGGGCTTTACGATCTTCATGGACAGCGTCATGCGCGCGGTGCCGGCCACGGCGCCTCCGGACATGGTGTTCCTGCCCAGCGGAACCGATCCGCGGGAGGGCCGGCGGCTGCGCGAGGCCGGACAGCGGACGGTCGCCGCTTTGGACGACGGGCGGCCGGCCGACGAGGAAGCAAGGCGGATGGGCTGTTCGCACATCTGGCAAGGCGGCCGGATAATGGCGCTTTCAGACCAGACGGAACCAGAAGACGAGAGCGACGCAAAGGGAGCGAAACGGTAATGGCAAACGTTGTGGTGGTCGGCTCCCAGTGGGGCGACGAGGGCAAGGGCAAGATCGTCGATTGGCTGTCCGAACGCGCGGATGTCGTGGTCCGTTACCAGGGCGGCCACAACGCCGGCCACACCCTGGTCATCGCCGGTCAGACCTACAAGCTCTCGCTGCTGCCCTCGGGCGTGGTGCGCCCGGGCAAGCTTTCGATCATCGGGAACGGCGTGGTGGTCGATCCCTGGGCCTTGCTGACGGAGATCGACCGCCTGGCCGGGCAAGGCGTCGAGGTCTCGCCCAAGACCTTGCGGATCGCCGAGAACGTGACCCTCATCCTGCCCTCCCATCGCGCCCTCGATCTGGCGCGGGAGGCAGCCAAGGGCAAGACCAAGATCGGCACCACCGGGCGCGGGATCGGGCCGGCCTACGAGGACAAGGTCGGGCGCCGCGCGGTCCGGCTCTGCGATCTGGCGGATCGCGATTTCTTGGCCCAGCGCCTCGGCGACCTGATCCAGCACCATAATGTGTTTCTCGCCGGCCTCGGTGAGGAACGCTTCGAACTGGAGCCGGTCCTGGCGGACCTGGAAGCCTTGGCGCCGCGCTTGCTGGCCTATGCGGACCGGACCTGGGAGCGGTTGCACAGCTTGCATCAGACCGGCAAGCGCATTCTCTTCGAAGGCGCCCAGGGCGCGCTGCTCGACATCGACCATGGGACCTATCCCTTTGTCACCTCGTCCAACACGGTGGGCGGGCAGGCCGCGGCCGGCGGCGGCATCAGCCCGCAGGCCCTCAATTTTATCCTCGGCATCACCAAGGCCTACACCACCCGGGTCGGCAGCGGCCCCTTTCCGACCGAGTTGACCGACGCGGTCGGGCAACGCTTGGGCGAGCGCGGCCGTGAGTTCGGCACGGTCACCGGACGGCAACGCCGTTGCGGTTGGTTCGACGCCGTCCTTGTCCGGCAGGCCGTGACGATCGGAGGTATCGACGGCATCGCCTTTACCAAGCTGGACGTGCTGGATGGGCTCGAGGAGCTGAAGGTCTGCACGGGCTACCGAATCAAGGGCGAAACCGTGTCCTACCTGCCCGCCCTGCCAGCCCTACAGGCGGCCGCGGAGCCGATTTACGAGACCCTGCCCGGATGGCAGGAATCCACCCAGGGCGCCCGGTCCTGGGCCGACCTTCCGGCCGCGGCGATCAAGTACGTGCGCCGGATCGAGGAGTTGGTGGGTGTGCCGGTTACCCTGCTTTCCACGAGCCCGGAACGCGACGACACGATCCTGATGCGCGATCCCTTCGCCGGCTAGAGCACTACTTTGCTACATGGAACCATTTGACCGGGATTATTTTGCCTTCTGGCAAGGCGCGCTTCGAAGAGCGATACGCGTATCGGTCGAGAAGCGGAACGCGGCCAGAAGACAAAAGAACCCGGCCTTCGGTGGGCCATAGGCGAACCCCCTCTGCCACTGGGGGGTGCGTTCCGCGGCTTGCCCGATGCCCAATCTCCAAGACCGGGAGCATCGCGCCGCACAGCGCGCCTTCCCGAATGATCGCCTATGACCCATCAAATGATTCCATGTAACGAAGTAGTGCTCTAGGCATGCAAACGCCGGTTTTGCGGGCCTGACGCGTGCGGTCTTAACGATCTCTTTGCCATATATCGCTTTACTGCTGAATGAAGTGCGCGGCCCGGTTTCCGGCGCCGTCGCGTTGGCTCGACCTCGTTCAAAAGTTCTCTGGATTTCATGGCCGCAGCACCCCAAGCGCAAGAGCAGGAAAACGCCCCACCGGCACAGGACGGGGACGATCGGATTGTCCTGCGCGGACAGTTTCAGATCGTCCCGCACCAGCCTCTCCCGCAGTACGATTCTCCCGGGCGTCCGGCCTACAACGTGGTCGATCTCCATGGCTCCTCGGGGCCGCTCTTCGCCCTGATTTGCGATACCCCGCACTGTCCGCGCATCGACAACATTCCGACCTTCATGCGCATGCCGAAAATTCCAGTCGTTGTCCCGCTCCAGGCCGGCGTCGTCTACTGGCCCCCGGCCAATGCGAAACGGGCCGTCCTGATTTTCGAGCAGCCTTGGGGCGGCCGCCTGGTCGACGATCCCAACGGCACGATCGAGCGCTGGCGCGAAGACAGAGTGATCGACACGCTCCTGAAGCCGGTGGCCTCGGCGCTACGGGAGTTCAACGACCGCTACGTGACCCATCGGGCAATTCGACCGGATAATGTTTTCACCTCCGGCGCCAAGGGCGTGGAGGTCATCCTCGGTGAATGCGCCAGCACGCAGCCGGGCTACCACCAGCCGATCTACATGGAGCCGATCGACAGCGCCATGGCTCATCCGTCCGGGCGCGGCGACGGGACGCCGGCCGACGATATCTACTCCCTCGGCATTCTGGTCACCTTTCTCTTGACCGGCGGAAACCCGGTGGGCGAGATGACCGACGAGGAGGTGGTCGAGGCCAAGATCTCCCGCGGGTCCTATGCGGTGATGACCCAGAAGATACGCGCCTCGCTCCAGATCATCGAAGTGCTGCGCGGCATGCTCTGCGACGATCCTCTCGAGCGCTGGACGATCGATGACCTGGAGGCCTGGATTTCCGGGCGCCATCTGAGCCCCAAGCAGGCGATACTGCCGCGCAAAGCGCAGCGCGCCTATATGTTCGGGGAAAATGGCTACTTTACCGCTCAAACCCTGTCCTTTGCGCTGGGCCGCGACTGGGAGGCCGCGCTCCCCCTGGCCCGTGACGGTTCCATAGAGCGTTGGGTCCGGCGCAGCCTGAGCAACGAGGCGCTGGCCGACAACCTGATCGAGGCGATGGAGTCGGCGAAGACCGATTCGGTCGACAGCAGCTTGGACGATGTCCTGCTCTCGATGGTCTTGATGGCACTGGACCCCACGGCTCCGATCCGCTTCCGGGATTTTTCCGCGCGCCCGGACGGCATCGGCAAGGCCTATGCCATCGACAATGCCGACGAAGACAAACGCAAGATTTACCTTGAGATCGTCGGCTCCAGGCTGGTCGGTTTTTGGGCTCACGTTCAGCTCAAGCCCCGGCCCGACCTGCCGCACATCAAACGCGACGTCGACGCCGCCCGGCGTCTGCTACAACGCGCCAAGCTCGCGTTTGGGCCCGAGCGCGTGCTCTACATGACCAATCCCGGCTGGGCCTGCCAAAGCCCGCTGCTCGTCGCCGATTACGTCTCCGAGGCCAGCGAGATCCTTCCGGCCTTGAACGCCGTCGTCGAACGGAACCCGCAGATCGACAGTTTGATCGACAATCACATTGTTGCCTTCTGTGCCGTGACGCACCGCCGAATGCCCGAGGCGATCATCTACGAACTTGCTAAACAGGGCGACGAGAAGGCCCGCGCGGTCGCGGTGATGCAGTTAATGGGTGAAATCCAGAGAGTCTACGGTCCGGACAGCCTGCCGGCCCTGGCGGCCTGGTGTGCCGAGCGGGCCACGCTGGTCGTGGCGACCTACCACAACCGGCAGGTCCGCGAGCAGTTGGAAGTCGCGGTGAAGAAAGCGACGAAACAGGGCAGTATCTCCGGAGTTCTGGACACGGTCGACAACATGAAGGCCCGGAAAAAGGACAACCATGACTTTCAGTTTGCACGCCACAAGTTCGCCTTCCATTCGCAGCAGATCGAGTGGATCAGGGTCGGCGGCCTGCGCGATTCGAAATTCGTCCGCCGGGTGTCCCGACCCATCGCCAGTATCATTACAGCCGCCTGCGCCGGGATCGCGATCCTGATCATGGTCGTGGCCCACGTGACCTGAGGAGAAGCAGCCGTGGCGCAGGAATCCCAAGACACTCAACCCGGCAAAGCGAAGGGGAAGGGTCGGCGCAAGCCGAATCAGCGCAAGTCCATGACCCTCTGGCTCTTGGCCCTGCTGCCCATGAGCGTGGTGGTCTGGCCGACCATGCTGATCTCGTTCCTGATCATGCTGCCGACCCTTGCCTCCTACCTGTTCGAGCGCGAGACCGACAAGCACTGCACCATCACCATCGGCCTGGCCAATCTTTGCGGCGCCCTGCCGGTCCTGGCGTCACTCTGGGACAAGGGCCATGACTACGCCGCCGTAACGTTGCTGCTCCATGACGGCCTCACCTGGATCCTGCCCTATGGTCTGTCCGCTCTGGGGATCGGCATCTTCATGGGCACCGATTCGGTCATCAGCGCCTATTACCGCGTCACCTCGCACCAAAAGATCCGGGCGCTCCGGCGGCGCCAGAAACTCTTGATCGACGAGTGGGGCGAGGGGGTCATTTCGGCCGATTACGATGAAAGCGAAGCAGAGCTCGGCGACGGCGAAAACGAAGACGAAGACGCCGACCCGGCCTATTCGCTGGAGACTGGCAACCGGCCTTAGGCTCTCATTCCAGAGACGCGGCAGCCCGGTCGGCGAGCCGGCGGCGCAGGGCGATGAGATAGAACAGGACGAACAGATAAAAGAACAGCTCTTGGACCTCGCTGGTGCGATCGAAGAGGAAGGCCCGCGATTCGAAGGCGCGCGGGATCCTCTCGGTCAGGGCGACCAGTTCCGCGAGGATCGCCGCGGGCAGGCAAATCAGCGGCGGAATCACCACGGCGATGGGTCGCTGCATAAGGCCGCTCAAGAGCGCCGGGCGCCAGAGGCCGACCAGCGGCAAGACAATGCCCCCCAGCACCACCCCGATCTCGAGCAGGGCCCGGGGCTTCTGGTCGAACCAGCCGCTGACGTTGTGCAGATTGGTTTCGCCCTGATCGTTGACGCCCCGCCAGCCCTCCGACGTCTCCCAGCCGAAATAGTGCTGACCCCAGGAGCTCTCCTCGCCAGCCACGTAAAGACAGCCCAGCGCGGCAATGGTGAACCAGGCGCGCAGCCAGGGGCGGCCGCACAGGGCCGGCATGACCAGGATGGAGAGTGCCACCACGAGGCCCGCGGCGGGAATCAGGACGTGGGACAACTCCAGGAGACCGCGCGCCTCGCTTCCGATCCAGACCCGGTAGAAGGCCGGCCAAAGCTGCCCGGAAATCGCCAGGGCAAGAGCCAGGGCGACGGGCAGCCAAAGCCACCAGAGCGGCGAGATCGAGGGGCGTTCGGTCATGCCGTCCTTTTATAGGACGGCCGGGAAGTTTTCGAGCCCCTCGACGTCCGTCCCTGATTCCGATCAGGAGACCGCCAGACGTTCCTCGATGGCCGCGTTGCGGATCGCCTTTTGCAGCTTTTCGAAGGCGCGCACCTCGATCTGGCGGACCCGCTCGCGGCTGATGTCGTATTCCTGGGAGAGGTCTTCCAGGGTCGTGGGATCTTCCTTCAGGCGGCGTTCCCTCAGAATATGCCGCTCGCGCTCGCTCAAGGTGACCATGGCGGCCTCCAGCAGCTTGCGGCGCTTGCCGAGCTCCTCGCTTTCGGCCAGCAGGACCTCCTGGTTCTGGGTCTCGTCCTCCAGCCAGTCCTGCCATTCGCCGTCGCCGTCGATCCGCAGGGGCGCGTTCAGGGAGTGATCCGGCGCCGCCAGGCGGCGGTTCATGGAGACCACATCCTTCTCGGGCACACCCAGGGTGGTGGCGATCTCCGCCACCTGCTCCGGCTGCAGATCGCCGTCGTCCAGCGCCTTGATCTGGCCCTTGAGGCGACGCAGATTGAAGAACAGCTTTTTCTGGGACGCGGTGGTGCCCATTTTCACCAGGGACCAGGAATGCAGGATGTATTCCTGGATCGAGGCGCGGATCCACCACATGGCGTAGGTCGCCAGCCGGAAACCGCGCTCCGGATCGAAGCGCTTGACCGCCTGCATCATGCCGACATTGCCCTCGGAGATCAGCTCGGAGACCGGCAGGCCGTAGCCGCGGTAGCCCATGGCGATCTTGGCCACCAGGCGCAGGTGCGAGGTGACCAGCTTGTGCGCCGACTCGACGTCGTCGCGCTCGCGCCAGGCCTTGGCCAGCATGTACTCCTCGTTTTGCTCCAGCATCGGAAACTTACGGATTTCCGACAGATAGGAGCTGAGGTTTCCCTCGCCGACCAGAACAGGAATGTTGCCTCTCGCCATAAAACCCTCCGACCTAACTCTTAAAACGCGCCACTCGCGATCTGTGCCACCTACAGACGGTGACACTCACGACCATTGTTACGTTCGAGAGACCCATTCTGGATGCCCGGCCCTGGATGCCCGGCCCCGACAATGTCCGACCCAGAATGCCAGGTCGATTGCGTCTCCCAGTGGGTCGATCTCTCGTCCTCGGTCAGTGATACGCATGGCAGACGCAATATTAACCCATCTGCCACTCACAAGGGACCGATTTTTTTCTTTGAATCATTCTAAAAGAGAGATCAAAGCCCTTAGATTATATGGTAATTCCTTCCTGAAATTCAAGGTCTCCGCGCGGCTGGGGTGGCGAAAACCGAGGCTTTCCGCGTGCAGCGCCTGGCCCGCCAGGGCCTTGACCGCCGCACCCGCCAAGGGTGGCAGGGCGGCAATCCGCGAGGCGCCCTGACGCCCGTAGAGACGGTCGCCCAGCAGGCCGTGACCGCGCGCGCTCATATGCACCCGGATCTGGTGGGTCCGGCCGGTTCGCAGGCGGCAGCGGACCAGGCCGACCCGGCCGCCGGCGTAGCTTTTCAGCAGCTCGTAGCCGGTCGCGGCGGGCCGGCCGCCCCGGCTGACAAGGGCCATCTTCTTGCGGTTGCGCGGCGAACGCCCGATGGCCCCCTCGATTTCGCCTCGCGGCGGCTGGGGGATGCCCCAGACCAGGGCCAGATAGCTGCGCTCGACGCTGCGCGCGGCGAACTGCTCGACCAGGCCGCGATGGGCCGCCTCGGTCTTGGCCGCCACCATCAGGCCGCTGGTGTCCTTGTCCAGGCGATGGACGATGCCGGGCCGCTGCACCCCGCCAATCCCGGTCAAGGACGGCCCGCAGTGGGCGATGAGGGCGTTGACCAGGGTGCGGTCGGGATTGCCCGGGGCGGGATGGACCACCAGCCCGACCGGCTTGTTCAGCACCACCAGATCGGCGTCCTCGTAGAGGATCTCCAGATCCATGGCCTGGCCCTGGGGCCGGGCCGGCGCGGCCGCCGGCACCGTGACGGCGAAGACCTGGCCGGCCTGGACCTTGGCCGCAGGCGCGCTCACCGCCGCGCCGTCGCGCCGCACCTGGCCCTGGTCGACCAAAGCCTTGAGGCGGCTGCGCGAATGCTGGCCCAGGCGGGCCGCCAGCCAGCGGTCCAGCCGTTGCCCCGCCTCTTCCGGCGCCACGGTCAGCTCGTGGACTTCGGCTCTGCTCATGGGTCTCGACTCTCACTCGCACCGCTCGCTTTGTCCGAGGCCTGGACAAAGGCCACCAGCGGTGCTCGCGGTCTTGGCCCGGTTGAGCGCGCTTGGCAAGGCCTCTATACAGGAGCCGGATCGAGGCACGCGAGCGCCAGCGCCGCCCCTCGACCCCTGCACCCGACGAGGGGCCCGCCCCAGAGGAGATGCCCATGACGCCCGCCATGAAGGCCTTGATCGCCCTGATCGTCGGCATGGGGATTGCCATCATGGCGGCCCTGGTACTGGTCGCCTATGGCCTGCTGGCCGGCTTCGGCGAGGAGCCCGCCGGTTTTGGCGCCCGCGATCTCGAGGTGCCGCCCGGCTGCGCGATCGCCGAGGCCCGGCTGGAAGACGATCTTATGGTCATCCGCCTGACCGGCGCGGCTGACGGCTGCGAACAGGTCGTCCTGATCGACCCCGCCAGCGGCGCCGAGCGGGGCCGCATCGTCGCCCGGCCCGGGCCGCCTTGAGCCGCCCCGGCTATCATGAGCAGGCGGCGGGCGGAACCAGATCTGACGGAAAGGATGTAATCGCCTTGACAATCCATGAGGGCGGCTGCCTCTGCGGCGCGGTGCGCTTCACCGTCGGCGGCGACCCGATCGTCGCCGGTGCCTGCTACTGCCGGGACTGCCAGTATGCCTCGGGCGGCGGCCCGGCCTACGGCCTGCTCTACCCGGTGGAGGCCGTCACCGTCACCAAGGGCGCGACCCGCTCGTTCGCCGTGAAGGGGCACAGCGGCGCCGATGTCCATCGCCACTTCTGCCCGGCCTGCGGCGTGCAGCTCTTCGGCCACAACAGCGCCCACCCGCAGTTCAAGTCGGTCAAGGTCGGCGTGCTCGACGACCCCGGCTGGTTCCGCTCCCAGGGCTCGATCTGGACCGCCTCGGCCCAGCCCTGGCATTGGATCGACCCGGACCTGCCCAAGGCCGAGCGGAACCCCGGATAAGGCCCTTGAATCTCCCCAAGCGATCCGCTACAACCCGCGCCTTGCCAGTCACTGGCCCGCAAGACAGCGTCCCCTTCGTCTAGTGGCCTAGGACATCGGCCTCTCACGCCGAAAACAGGGGTTCGAGTCCCCTAGGGGACGCCAAACTCTCACAAAATCAGAGCGAACGCCCGCGGGAATGAGGAATCCTGGGGACACGACGCCCATCCGTCGCCCTTCCCAAGCTTGGTACAGTCCCGTTCGTCAGGCAGTTCATGCGAGCCGATGAACAGCAATCATTCTTGGAAGCGGGCCCGATGAAACAGTACCTCACCGAACCACCCACAAGGTCGACCCAGAGTTTTCTGGGGTTCCCCCTGGCGCTGGATCTGGACAATCTGGATGCGGACTTCGCGATCCTTGGGGTGCCTTACGGTCTTCCCTATGCGGCCGGGTGCTGGGGATGGACCTGGTTGAGATCGCCCCGGAACTGGATCACGGCAACATCACGCTGGTTCATGCCGAGAGGCTCATTTGCAACTTCATCGGCTCAGTCGTCCGGTCCGACTCTTTTCGTCGCTAACGGGGGCCAGGGGACACTGTCGGGCTAACCCGCCCGCTGGAGTTCCAGTTGGACTCCAGACATCCCGCCGAACAGCCCGGTTGAACAGAGACCCCTAAGCTGCCTAGACTTCCCGACCAAATAGCCGCCCGGTCTGGGACGGGCGGCAGGGCTGGAGCAGGTTGGACAGGGGGGCGTCGGGCGGATGCCGAAGCCGTTTCTTCTCTATGTGAAATACGTCGACTTCGTCTCCGAGAAGGTCGGGCGGCTGGCGATGCTTTTGATCTTCGTCATGATCGGGGTTCTGCTGCTGGATGCGGTGACGCGAAACATCATCCGCATCCCGCTGCACTGGTGCATCGAGATGGCGCAGTTCACCATGGCCGCCTATTACATTCTGGGCGGCGCCTACTCCATGCAGCTTGGCGATCACGTCCGCATGGATCTGATCTACGACCGCTGCTCGGAGAAGACCAAGGCGAAGCTCGATGTCGCCACCAGCGGCTGCTTGCTGTTCTATCTGACCTGCCTGCTGTTCGGTTCGATCTCCAGCACGATCTATGCGATCGAAACGGGCCAGAAGAAGTTCTCGATCTGGAATCCTTCCATGGTGCCGATCAAGTGCATCATGGTTTTCGGCATCGTGCTGATCCTCCTCCAGGCGGTCTCCATGCTCTTCAAGGACATCGCAAAGGCACGAGGTCAGGCGATTACCCATGAAGGGGAGCAGCCGACCGTATGACCCATGAGATGATCGCGATCACGATGTTCGCCTCGATGCTTGTCCTGATGCTGACGGGCCAGCGGGTTTTCGCGGCGATCGGCTTCGTCGCGGCGGCATCGGCGGCGCTTCTCTATGGCACTGGCGCCTTCGAGATGCCCTTCAATGCGGCCTTCAAGCTCTTCAACTGGTATCCGCTGCTGACCCTGCCGCTCTTCGTCTACATGGGCTACATCCTCTCCGAGACGGGGATTGCCGATGATCTCTATGAGGCCTTCCATGTCTGGTTCGGTGGTCTGAAGGGCGGGCTCGCCGTCGGAACCATCGGGCTGATGGTGGTGATTTCCGCCATGAACGGCCTCAGCGTGGCCGGGATGGCCATCGGCGCGACGATCGCCCTGCCGGAGATGCTGAAGCGCGGCTACGACAAGGTGATGATCACCGGCGTCATCCAGGCAGGCAGTTCCCTGGGAATTCTGGTCCCGCCAAGCGTGGTCCTGGTGCTCTACGGCATGATTGCCCGCCAGCCGGTCAGCCAGCTTTGGCTGGCGGGCGCCATCCCGGGCCTCATGATGGCCAGCCTTTTCGTGATCTACATCGTCGTCCGCTGCAAGTTGCAGCCGCATCTGGGCCCGGCCATCTCCGAAGAAGAGCGGGACATTCCGTTCGCGAAAAAAATGAGGCTCCTGCGCGCGGGGATCCTTCCGTTCCTGATCTTCTTCTTCATGACCGGCCTCTTTGTCATGGGCATCACCAGCCTGGTGGAAAGCTCGGCGGTCGGCGCGACCTGTGCGACGATCGCCGCACTGATAAAGCGACGGCTCACCTTCAAGGTGATGGAAGCGACCTTGAGAAAGACCCTGGGGATCTCCTGCATGTTTTTGTGGATCATCCTGGCGGCGCTCTGCTTCGGCGCGGTCTTCGACGGCATCGGCGCGGTTCGGGCCATCGAGTCGCTCTTCATCACGCGCTGGGAACTGACCCCTTGGGAAGTCCTCATCATGATGCAGCTCTCCTACATCGTGATGGGCATGTTCCTGGACGATACGGCGATGCTGGTGATCGTCGCGCCCCTCTATGTGCCGCTGGTGGTGGCGCTCGGCTTCAATCCGATCTGGTATGGCGTGCTCTACACAATTACGTGTCAGATCGCTTACATGACGCCGCCCTTCGGCTACAATCTCTTCCTGATGCGTGCCATGGCCCCACGAGACATCACGCTTCCCGATATTTATCGCTCGATCATTCCCTTCGTTCTGGTGATGACTTTCGGACTGGCGCTGGTGATTGCCTTCCCACAGATTGCCCTGTGGCTGCCGGAGCTTGTGCGCGGAGGGCGATGAAACACATGATGCCTGACGCCGCCTTGGGCGTGCCAAGGCGACTCGGGCCAAAATGACTTGGAAGGCATTCCTGTAACAACCAAAACTGTAACAACAAAGGCAGAGGAGGAAGTAGTAATGGTCGATAAGAATGGCAAAGCCGCCAAGGCCGCGAAGAAAGGCGTGAAACGCCGTGATTTCCTGAAGGCAGCGGGGACGACAACCGTCGCCACCGCCGGTGCGGTCGCCGCCGGCACGCTGGCCGCACCCTACGGCTATGCCGCGACGAACCCCCTCAAGTGGCGCCTGCAGACCTACTCCGGCGCACCGCTGGGGGCCCACGTGATCAAGCCGCAGATCGAGGCCTTCAACAAGGCGGCCTACGGCCAGATGGAGATCGAGCTCTACTACGCCGATCAGCTAGTCCCCACCGACGAGCTCTTCCGGGCCGTGCAAAACGGGACCATCGATGCGGTGCAAAGCGACGATGCCACCATGGCCTCGCCGGTCGATATCAACGTCTTCGGCGGTTACTTCCCCTTCTCGACGCGCTACAGCCTCGATATGCCGGTGCTGTTTCGCTACTACGGCCTCGATCAGATATGGAAGGAAGCCTATGACGAGGTCGAGGGCGTCGAGTGGCTGAGCGCGGGCGCCTGGGACCCGCTTCACATCTTCACCAAGGAGCCGATCCGCAGCCTCGCCGATATGAGCGGCAAGCGGGTCTTCGGGGTGCCGACCGCGGGACGCTTCCTGTCGCGTTACGGTCTGATCCCGGTCACCCTGCCCTGGGACGATATCGAAGTGGCGATCCAGACCGGCGAGCTGGACGGCGTTGCCTGGTGCGGCTTCACCGAGGCCTATGAAGTCGGCTGGGCCGATGTCTGCAACTACGCGCTCTTGAACAACGTGACGGGTGCCTGGTGCGGATCCTACTTCGCCAACACCGATAGCTGGGCGAAGGTCCCCGATCCCATGAAGCAGCTTTTCTTGATGTCCTGCGATCAGTCCCACTACTACCGCCAGGTCTGGTACTGGGGGGGCGAGGCGAAGCTTCGGGTCGAAGGCAAAAAGATGGAGCTGACCGAGATTCCGGCCGGGGAATGGAACCAGGTGGTCGAGGACGCCAAAGAATTCTGGGATGACCTGGCTTCCATCAGCCCGCGCACAGCCAAGGTGGTTCAGGCCTACAAGGACTACTCGGCCGTCATGGACAAAGTCGGCGTGCCCTATCGCTACGGCTAATCCCGCGCCAGGGCCGTAAGAATCGGCCCCGGCCATAACAACTGACTCTGCCCTGCGGCCGCATTGGCCGCAGGGCAGTTTTATTGGCAGAACCTGGGAACGGATGCCCCCCTCCGGGACCATAAGTTCCGCCTGAATCGGCTCCACGGTCCGATGGCACCGATAAAGAACGACGCAGACGACCCGGCATGTGATAGAATTCCGGATGTCGAACCGTCATCATCCCCTGAGAGAAGCGCTGGCCATGAGACCCCTCGCCGTTCTCGCCACCCTGCTGACGGTCTTGTCCCTGTCGTCCCCAGCTGCACAGGAGCAAGCAACCGCTCCGGAGGTCACCGTGACGGCCCACGACTTCGCCTTCAGCGCCATCGAGGGCGGCGCGCTGCCCTTGAAGACCTTCGAGGGCAAGCTGGTGCTGGTCGTGAACACCGCCTCGCGCTGCGGCTTCACCCACCAGTACGCCGGTCTTCAGACCCTGTGGCAGGACTACCGCGACCGCGGGCTGGTCGTACTGGGGGTGCCCTCGAACGACTTCGGCGCACAGGAGCCAGGATCGGAAAGCGAGATCAAGACCTTCTGCGAGGTCAATTTCGCCGTCGACTTCCCGATGACCGGCAAGGTTTCCGTCAAGGGCGACGCGGCGCATCCCTTCTACCGCTGGGCCGCCGCGGCTCTGGGACCGGCGGCGGAACCGCGCTGGAACTTTCACAAGTACCTGATCGGCCGGGACGGCGCGCTGCTCGCCTGGTTCGCGACCGCCAGCGCGCCCGGTTCGGACGAGGTCCGGCAGGCCATCGAAGCGGCGCTGGCGGCGACGGCGGCGGACGGCTGATCCCTGGACAACCTGGCAACGACCCCCGGCCATAGACTCCGCGATCTGGCGGCCCTCGGGCTGTTCCTGCTGCTCGGCCTGGCGGTCTCGGGTCTCGGCGGCGCGATCACCGCGACCTCCGTGGGCGGCTGGTATCAGGACCTGCAGAAACCCGCCTTCAATCCGCCGGACTGGGTCTTCGCGCCGGTCTGGACGACGCTTTTCATCGCCATGGCCGTCGCCGCCTGGCGGGTCTGGCGGCGCGGCGGGAGGGCCGGCGCCGGCCGCGAACTGGCGCTCTATGGCCTCCAGTTGGCCTTGAACCTGGGCTGGTCGGCGCTCTTCTTCGGACTCCGGGAGATCGGCTGGGCCCTGGTCGAAATCCTGGTCCTTTTTGTCGCCATCGCCGCCACCACGGTTTTGTTCTGGCGCCGCGACCGCGTCGCCGGGCTGTTGTTCCTGCCCTACCTGGCCTGGGTCGCCTACGCGACCCTGCTGACCGCCGCGCTCTGGACCTTGAACGGCGGCTGACACAGCCAAACCCCTGAAGCCTAAAGCTCAGTCGAGCGCCGGTGTCGCCGCCAACACGCCAGCCAGGGCCTCGCCGAAGGCGTCCAGCTGGTCGAAGGTCATCACGGTGGAGAGGTAGCCGGCGAGCTTGGGCGCCAGGATGAAACCGGCGTCGATCAGCCCGCGGTGGAGCGCCTTGACCGCCGCCGCCTCGCCGTCCTGCGGGTAGGCGCTGCGGTAGTCGGTGATCGGCCGGTCGTGCAGATGGAGGTGGAACAGGCCGCCGACCCCGGTGACCTGGCCGGCCCGGCCGGCCTGGGCGAAGGCCTGGGTCGCGACCCGGCGCGCGTGATCGCCGAGCTCCTCCAGCCGCGCGTAGGCCTCGGGCGTGAGCAGCGCCATGGTCGCCAGGCCGGCGGCCATCGAGACCGGGTTGCCGGTCAGGGTGCCGCTGGAGGGATTGAGCGGCTTGCCGGCGGCATGGCTGAAGACCGTCATGGCCTCGACCGTGCCGCCCACCGCGCCGACGGCGAAGCCGCCGCCGATGATCTTGGCGTAGGTCGAGTAGTCGGGCTCGATCCCGTAGCGTGCCTGGGCGCCATGATAGCCCAGGCGAAAGGCGATGACCTCGTCGACGATCACCAGGGCGCCGAGCTCGCGGGCGACCCGCTGCAGGCAGGCGATGAAGGCCGGCGTCATTTCGATCATGCCGCAGGCGTTGGGCAGCGGATCGATCAGGACCGCCGCCAGCTCGCCGCCGGCGCTGCGCAGGATCGCCTCGGCGGCCTCGGGCTGGTTCATGGGCAGGACCAGGGTGTCGTCCAGCACCGCCTCGGGCGTGCCCTGGGAGTAGCGCCGCGGCGTCGGCGCATTGCCCCAGTTGTCCGGACCCGGATCGAGGCTCACCTCGGCATAGTCGTACATGCCGTGATAGGCGCCCTCGACCTTGGCGACCTTGGCGCGCCCGGTCTTGGCCCGGGCCGCCTTCAGGGCCAGCATCACGGCCTCGGTCCCGCTGTTGCAGAAGCGCACCTGCTCGACCCGCGCGATGCGCTCGCAAAGCAGCTCGGCCAGTTCGACCTCGCCCTCGGTCGGCATGGAAAAGCAGCTGCCCCGGCCGAGCGCGGCTCCGACCGCCTCGATCACCGCGGGATGGGCGTGGCCATGGATCAGGGCGGCGAAGTTGTTCATCAGATCGAAGCGCCGCCGGCCGTCCACGTCCTCAAGATAGGGGCCCTCGCCGCCCCGGGCATAGATCGGAAAGGGATCCATCCAGGTCATGGAGCGGGAGATCCCGCCGGGCAGCACCTCGCGGGCGCGCTCGTACAGGTAGTGGGAGTTCGAAGCGGTATCGGGCCAGGCGGTCATGGGGTGTCGTCCTCTGGTGGGCGGGCATCTCGGGGCGCCATCGAAGCGCAAAAGCGGGCCCGCGCCAAGGCAGGCCTTTCTGGCCGGCGTGAAGCTGTGATACCAGATCGCGACGCGGAACATCGCCAGGGGATCGACACCGATGGCCATTACCAAACTGGGTCCGGGCGAGACCATGGCCACGCTGGCCTTGCCGGACCCCCAGGGCGGCCTGTTTCACTTTGTCGATCAGGCCGAGAGCGGTCGGGTCGCGGTGCTGTGGCTCGGCGAGGCATCCGATGACCAGACCGCAGACCGGATCGCCGAGACCCTGGGCCGCTGGGCGCCGGCCTTCGCCGCCGTCGAGGCCGCGATCTTCGGTGTGGTCCTGGGCCGGGCACCGCCGGCATCGCGACCGCCGGCATCGCGCCCGCCGGCGGACCCTGCCGCGCGCATCCTGTTCGACCCGGAGAAGCGCCTGGCGGCGGCCTTCGGCTTTGCCGCCGGCGGCATCATCGTGCTCGACGCCGATCTTCGGGTCGCGGCGAGCGGCGGCGATCTGGGGCTAGAGGCGGCCCTGGCGATCTGTCACGACCTCCACGACCGCACGGCGCCCGACACGCTGTGCGCCCAGGCCCCGGTCCATCTGGTGCAAAAGGTCCTGGAGCCCGAACTCTGCCGCGCCCTGATCGCCTATTGGGAGGCCGGCGAGAAAAAGGCCGATCTGGTGGCCCTGTCGCTGCCGGAAGGCCGCCAGGCCCTGCCCGACCTGAAGAAACGCGCCGACGTGGTGGTCGGCGACCCGGCCCTGATCGGCGCCATCCAGGAGCGCTTCGCCCGCCGCCTGGTGCCGGAGGTCCAGAAGGTCTTCAGCTATCGGATGACCACCTTCGAGAGTGCCCGGGTCGGCTGCTACAGCGCCGAGACCGGCGGCTACTTCCGCCGCCACCGGGACAACATGACGCCGCAGACCGCAAGGCGGCGCTTTGCCATCTCGCTCAATCTCAACACCGGGAGCTACGAGGGCGGCCAGGTGCGCTTTCCGGAATACAGCCGCGCGCTCTACGCGCCCGCCCTGGGCGCCGCCCTGGTGTTTTCCTGCTCTTTGGTCCACGAGGCCCTGCCGGTCACCGCCGGCCGACGCTTCGGCGCCTTCACCTTCGCCATCGACCCGGATCCCGGGCCCGACCACGACCAACAAACCAGACCGCAAAAATAAGTCCGGCGGCTCCTCTCGGAGCCGCCGGACTGGCGCATCTTACCCTGGATCGCCCCCGGGGAGAGGTGAGGGCGAGGTGTTACCGCTTAGACGTAGCGGGTGTTGATCAGAGGGAGAATTTTGGGATCGACCCGGTCGTAGTGGCTGACACGGCGAACCGGCTCGGCGAAAGCAAGGCGAAGGGCTTGCAGGAGGGTAAGGTGTGGCATGGCTCGAAACTCCGAAAAAAGTGTTTTGCGATCCGATCCTGGATCCGTGACCCGGATTTGCTATCGGGACTTAGACGTAGCGGGTGCTGAGCAAGGGCATCACCTTGGGGTCAACCCCATCGAACCGGCTGGTGTAAGGAGCCGGCGCGGCGAAGACATTGCGAAGGGTCTTCAAAAGCGAATTGCGGTTCATGGCGGTCACTCCTCGGGGGCCGGGCTAAGCCCTCTGGCCGGTTGCTAATAAGTGGAAGATGGACCTTTTTATTCGCCGCACAAATACCGAATTATCTCAGCTGCTATGCAGTTTTAGCATTGCCCGGAAGGGCCCGGCTGCCGCCTCGTTTCCCGCCTCCGGCGGCCGGGCAGCGAGACAGAATGGCGGAAAACCTGAGGTCGAGCCGCACGGCCGCGCGGGCCTCGCCGGCAAACATTAATTTTCTGCTAAATGGCGACCTAATCGCCGGCCGCCGGCGGCCATCCCCTGCCCCCTCCGCTGCGGTCATTTCGGCGGTTTGCGGCGCGGCGAGGGGAACAGGGCCCGGCTCAGGGCAGCGCCGCAACGATCTGCAAGAGGCACGGGTCGAGGCCGCGGCCGGCGGTGTCGACCACCAGAAGGGCGCGGTCCCAGGCGTGGTACTCGCGCGCCTCGACCGCCTGCCAGGTCGGCAGACGCAGTCCCGGGAGGTCGCTCTGGCGGGTCTCCACGCGGCGCCGGTGTTCGGCGGGATCGAAGCAGATGACCTCGACCTCGAACGCCGTGACCCCGGCGGCTCTGGCGACATCGAGCCAGGCGTCCCGGGTCAAGCCGATCGGATTGACCGAATCGGCGATCACGGTCCGGCCGAGGTCGAGATTGTCCCGGGCCACGCCATAGGCGGCCATATAGCCCGCCTCCTCCACCGAGGCCGGCGCAAGGCTGGAGTTCATGATCGCCTGCTCGATGGTGTCGATGCGCAGGTGGAGCGCCCCGATGCGCGCCGCCAGGGCGCGCGAAAGGGTGGTCTTTCCGGTTCCCGGCAGCCCCGCGAAAACGATCAGCATTGCAAGCGCGCCTCCCCTGAAGGCCCGGGCGTCCCGGGCCGCATCCTCGAGGCGCGAACCGGGACTGTCCCGGGTCTGGCTCCGCCTTTGCCGCCACCCTTTGCCGCCGCCTCGTGTGACTTAAGCCTGGTCCAGGCCCAGCTCCCTTTGCTTCTTCTTCGTGAGACCCCCTGACACGATGCGGTGAGATCGGCGCAGATAGTCCTTCAGGTCGCTGTCCGACAGACCCGGCTTGGCATAGTGCTGGATCCATTTCATGCCGCGCGAGGCGAAGTAGGGCGCCGGGCGCAGCCCCGGTTGTTCCTGGAGAATTTCATAGGAAATGTCGCTGACCTTGAAGACATACCGCGGATCGCCATTGCCCCAGCCACCGATGGCAAAGACCTTGCCGCCGACCTTCCAGACGTGAGACCCGCCCCACTGGACCACATGGCTGGTGGCCGGAAGACCGCGGCAAAAGTCGTTGAATTCGTCATAGGTCACGTGAAGCCATCCTTAGGGTCTGTTTTACACTTGCTGCCCAGGGCACGTTATTCCGGAACCCGGTTCGGCCCAAATCTTCGATTTGGCGGTCGGACCGAGGTATCCGGAAAATTTGGCCACCGGTTCCTTACGCTACTCTCCAGGAGATCCCGGATCACTGACTTTCCGTGCCAAATCGAAGACTTGGAGAAAAGTCGCGGCCGCGATAACCGCCATTTGTAAACAATACCCAAGGCCGAGGGGTCTCGGAGAGAAAATTTCACCAGGCTGTCCGTTACGGCGGCTGGCGTTCGTCTATAAGAGGAGACCCCGATGGTGGGGCGACAACAGGGAGCGTTACCAGATGAAATTCATGTGCCTGATCTACAGCGACGAAGCCAAACAACCGCAGCCCGGCTCGCCGGAAATGGGTAAGCTGATGCAAGACTACATGGCCTTTACGCAGGACATCCGGGACAAGGAAATGATGGTCGCCGGCGATCCGCTGCAGCCGGTCGCCTCCGGCGCCACGGTGCGGCTGCGCGATGGCAAGACCGAGGTCACCGACGGTCCCTTCGCCGAGACCAAGGAGCAGCTCGGCGGCTACTACATCCTCGACTGCAAGGATCTCGACGAGGCGGTCGCCTACGCCGCCCGCATCCCGAGCGCTGCCTTCGGGTCGATCGAGGTCCGCCCGATCATGGTGTTCGACTGAGGCCCTACCGGGAGTGGCCAGGGCGGTGAGCGGCCGGGGCGAACCGCCTGTCCACGCCTCAGACATCGAGGTCGACCAGGATCGGAACGTGGTCGCTCAGGCCGGCGCCGCACCAGTCCTCGTAGGACCCGACGGTCAGGTCTCGCACCGCACCGACCCAGGTCTTGGGGATGAAAAGATAGTCGATGTGATAGGTCGGGCCGTCCTTGGTGCGGTCGCGCCAGTAGAGCGTCGGGGCGGTCTCTTCGCCATGGGCCTCGCCGCGAAGGCCGTGATAGGCGCTAACCAGCCCGCGCTTCTCCAAGGCCCTCACCAGGGACATGTGATTGATGCGCCAGCCCGGCTTGTCCCAGATGGCGTTGTTGTTGAGGTCGCCGGCAATGACCGCCGGGCGCGCCGATAGAAACGTTTTGTACTTCGAAAGCGCCCGGCGCATTGGCCCGGCCTGGTGTTTGCGGGTCACCCCGCCGCTCGCGTTCTGGGCCCAGACGGCCAGCAGGTTGCATTCGTCGCGTCCTGAAATGTGCAACGGTGCGATGTGGCGCAGGGTCGGATAGTGGGGCGCTGCGAGCCGGGCCCGATAGCCGTTGAAGGCGAAGACGGCCAGGCCCTTGTTCGGATTGTCGCCGACCCAGACCGGGTCTTCCTCCAGCCAATCGCCTGCCACCCGCGCCCGCAGACGCGCCGGGTCGGCGCATTCGCAAACGATGGCAATGTCCGGCTTCAACCGGCGCAAGGCATCGAGCTTGCGATGGAACGCCATGTTGCAGTTCCAGACGACGATTCTCATGGGCGACTCTGTCTTACCTCATAACGGCATCACCGTTCGACGGTAGCCCTTCGCCGGTCGACGGTAGCCCTTCGCCGGCCCTCCTGCCTAAAGGCGGCTGGTCAGGAGTTTGATGCCGGCAAAGGCAAAGAACGCGCCGAGCGCGCCCTGGATCCAACGGCGCGCCCGCGCGTAGAGCCGCACCATCGGCACGCTGGAAAAGGCGATCGCATAGACAGCGTGAATAGCCGCGGACAGCAGCGCGGTCCCGGCCACGATGGAAAACCCGACCCAAAGCGGCGCGCCGTCTTGCAGGCCGAGCGATATGATCGCGACCCAGGCCAGTGCCGCCTTCGGGTTGGTCATCTGGATGAGGAAGCCGCGGGTCAGGTAGCCCAGGGGACCGCGCGGGGCGCCATCGAGGGTGGTGGCCTCGATGTCGTGCGCGGCCGCCGCCGAGCGGAAGGACTTGTAAGCCAACCAGAGAAGATAGAGGCCGCCCGCGATCTTGATGACCGTGAGCGCGGTGGCGTAGGCCGCGAGCAGGGCCGACAGCCCGACCACGGTCAGAAGGGCCCAGCAGAAGGACCCGCCGGCGACGCCCATCGCCAAGGCCAAACCGGACTTTCGCCCGACGCTCATCGAGGTTCCCATTACCGCGAGAATGTTCGGGCCCGGGCTCATGATGGCGAGCAGAAAAGCCGCATAGGCGAGCAGGATGCCGGGAAGGTAGAAAAAGAGCTGGTCCACTGAGATTATGCCTCCGGGTTAGACCAAGGGCCCTGAGATTGACTCATGGTCCTTTGGCAAGCGCGACCGCGCGCCCGCAGCGTAAGCGAGGAAAGCCCTCGCGGCGAGTGAGCGGCCAACGGTCATTTTTTGCTGACCGTTGGTATCAAACGGCGAGATCGGTCCCGCAGTCTGCCGGGGGAGATAACACAGGGCTCCTGACAGCCTGATGTCAGAAGGGACTTCCGGCCTACCCGCCCCGGTGCTTGAAGGAATCGCGGCGGAAGCTGTAGAGCGCGGCCGGATCGACGGCGATGTCCACCACCGCCGGCTTGCCGCAGGCCAGCGCGGCGCGGACCGCCTCGCCGACCTCGGCGATACGCTCGACCCGAAAGCCCGCGGCGCCGTAAAGCTCGGCGACCTTGTCGAAAGGCGGACTGGTGATGTCGGCGCCAATGTAGCGCTCGCCGAAGAAGTCCCGCTGATAGGCCTTCTCCGCGCCCCAGCATTGATTGTTCATGACCAGGGTCACCGTGTTGATACCGTACTGGACCGCCGTGCTCAGTTCCGAGATGGTCATGCCGAAGCCGCCGTCGCCCATCAGGCTGACTACCGGGCGGTCCGGGCGCGCGACCTTGATGCCGAGACCGCAGGCAAAGGAAAAGCCGACCAGACCGAAATCCAGCGGGGTGAAGAGGCTGGGCGGCTCCCAGTAGTTCAGCGCATCGGTCGCCTGAAGACAAAGCGTCCCGGCATCCATGGTGATGGCCGCGTCCCGGGGCAGAACCTCGCGCAGTTCCTTGAAGAGGCCCGAGGGCTGGATCGGATGGGCCTCGGTCGCGGCCTCGGCGTCGCGCTTTTCCAGATAGGCGGCGCGTTCGCTCTTGTAGGCCGCCGTCCAGGCCTCGACCTCGGCGCGGGAGTCGAGATTGCCGAGCGCCGCGCGCAACTGTGCCGCCGCCGCCGGGGCATCGGCCCAGATGCCGAGGGCCACGGGGAAGTAGCGGCCAATCGCCGTCGGCTCCAGCTCGACCTGGATAATCCGGGCCGCCTCGTTGATGTTGTCATAGGAGTAGAAAGTGGAGTTGAAGCCCAGGCGGGTCCCGAGGGCCAGAATGACATCGGCCTCCTTGGCCAGGCGCGACGCGACGGGATTGCCCCGCGGGCCCATCTGGCCGGCGTTCAGGGGATGACCGAAGGGGATGGCGTCGCCGTGGCCCGGCGCGGTGACCACGGGTGCGTTCAGGGCCTCGGCCAGCGCCAGCGCCTCGGCGTGTCCTCGCGTGTTCTTGATGCCGCCGCCGGCGACGATGACCGGGCGTTGCGCGCCACGCAGCAGGGCGGCGGCCGCCTCGATCGCCCCGGCCGCACCGGCCGGCAGGCTCTGCGAGCGATAGCCCTCGGGTGCCTGAAAGGGTGGAAAGTCGGCCGTTCCCGAGAGGACGTCGCGGGGCAGGTTGAGCTGCACCGGGCCGCGCCGCGGCGTCATGGCCACACGGAAGGCTTCGCGAAACAGCTCCGGCACGCGGTCGGTCTGGGTCGCGGTCCAGGTCTTCTTGGTGATCGGCCGGAACAGGGCCTGCTGGTCGACCTCCTGAAAGGCATCGCGGTAGACGTGGCCCGAGGAGAGCGCCCCGGCGATGGAGACAACGGGAGAAAAGGCCGCGGCGGCCTGGGCCAAACCGGTCACCAGATTGGTCGAGCCGGGACCGTTCTGCCCGGCCAGGATCACGCCCGGCCGGCCCGTCGCCCGGGCATAGCCATCGGCCATATGGGTGCCGGTGCGCTCGTCGCGCACGCCGATGAAGTTGATCTCCGTGGCATCGTAGAGCGCGTCGAAGATCTCCATGGTCGCCGAGCCGATCAGACCGAAGACATGCCCGACCTTTTCGACCTTGAGGGATTCGACCGCCGCCTGCCCGCCTGACAATGTCTGCACCTTCGTCTTTCCTTTCCGCAATGGTGGTCTCGTTCGTCGCGCCGGCGGCTCAGGTCATGACCTCGTCCAGAAACCGCAGCAACGGCTCGCTGAAGAGCGCCGGTTCCTCGACCAGCCCCAGGTGCTGGAGGCGCGGCACGATGACGACTCGCGCGCCGACAATCTCCGCCGCGATGGCCTCGGCCATAGCCGGCGTGCTGGCACTGTCGTTTTCCGAGGTCATGACCAGCGTGGGATGGGCGATCGGCGGATCCGGGCGAAGGATCTCGGGGACGCCATGGGCCAGCACATGACAACTCTTGGCATAGATCGCCGGATCGTTGGCCAGGACCCACTGGCGAAAGAGGCCGACGATGTCGGGCCGCGCGCCGCGGAATGCCGGCGTGAACCAGCGCTCCAGCGCCGTGTCGATGGTGGCGCCGGCGCCTTCCTCGGCCGCCAGGGCAACCCGCGCCTCCGCTGCCTTTTGCAACGCCTCGCCGCGGTCATGAACCGAGTTGAGGATCGCCAGCGCACGAACGCGTTTTCCCTGGATCTGGGCGAAATGGCGATTGATCATGCCGCCCATTGAAAACCCGACCAGAGCGCAGGATTCGATGCCGAGATCGTCCAGCAGGTCGCCCAGTTGCGTCGAGTAGAGCGACAAGGTCGGCGTCCCGGGCGGCGGCGCGCTCTCGCCGTGGCCGAAGAGATCGTAGCTCAGGACCCGGTAGCGGGCCGCCAGTGCGGGCAGCATCCAGCGCCAGTTCTGGCGGTGCACGCCGACCCCATGGATCAGCACGACGACCGGCGCCGTTTCGGGCCCGTTCAACTCATAGACCGTTCCCTTGTCGGACCTGGCGGCCATGTCGTTTCTGCTTTCGATGTTGGCCTGCTTTCGACAGTGACGGTTGGAGCTGCCGAACACTGGCCGCAGAGCCGGCCCTTTGACAAGATTTTCCTTAGGTCGACGAAAGATCCGTCTGGCTCAAGAGCCACTGGCGGAAGCGCCGGACCTTGGGCCTTGTCGCGTTGGCCTTGGGACAGACGATCCAGTAGGCGAAGTCCGCCGGGGTCTCGTCGGGCAGCGGCCGAATCAGCCTGCCGGCGGCCAGGTCCAGGTCGGCCAGGGCGCTGCGGGCCAGGGCAATCCCCTGGCCGGCGACCGCCGCGTCGATGGCCAGGCTGGTCTGGCTGAAGACCGGGCCATGGTCGAGATCGAATGCCTCCCTCGAGACGCCGAGCCTGTCGAGCCAGCGCGCCCAGGCGCCCCGCTCCCGATCATGGATCATGACGTAACCGGCCAGATCGCGGACGGTCTCGATCCGCTCGACCGGGGGCATCAAGTGCGGACTGCAGACCGGAAAGAGCGTCTCCCGGCACAGCCGTACGACCTCCAGAGTCGGCCAATCGCCATGGCCATGGCGCACGGCAAGGTCGATGCCGTCCGCCTCGAAGGTCACATGCTGAAGCGCGGCGGAGATGCGAAGATCGATGTCCGGGTGGCTGCCGATGAAGTCGCCCAGCCGCGGCACCAGCCACTTGGCGGCAAAGTTCGGCGAGCAGCTCACGGTCAAGACACGGTCGTCGCTCTGGGGCCGCAGAGCCATCTCGCCGGCCCGCAGCCGCTCGAGCGACTCGAGAACGTAAGGCAGATAGGTCCGCCCTGCCGCTGTCAGGGCGATGCCGCGCGCCTCGCGCTCGAACAGTCTCACGCCCAGAAGGGTCTCCAGCTCCCGGATCTGGTGACTGACCGCCCCTTGCGTGCGCCCGAGCGCCGCTCCCGCGTCGGTGAAGCTGAGGCGGCGGGAAGCGGCCTCGAAAGCCCGCAGCGCCGCCGTCGAGGGCAGGAATGGAGAGTCTCTATCCATCAATTTCATTCATGGGCATGGTAATTTTTATCGCTTGTTCCAAGCGTACTTTCCCACAAGATAAGAAAATATTCAATGGCACCTTTCTTGGAGAACAGCTCATGCCGACCCCCGCCACGGCGATCAGCGCCGATGACCTGAAGGCGCGCATCGGAACGCCCAGCGCGCCGCTTCTGTTCGATGTCTGTCGGCCCCAGGCTTACGCCGAGAGCGCCCGGGTGATCGCCGGATCCCGCTGGCGCGACCACATGGCGGCGGACGACTGGGGCGCGCGGCTCGATCCCAGCGCGGAAATCGTGGTGTGCTGCGTCCATGGTCACAACGTCAGCCAGATCGCCGCCGCCAAGCTGCGGTCTTTGGGGTTGGCGGCACGGTACCTGGAGGGCGGCACGGAGGGCTTCCTCGCCGCCGGCGGGCCATCGGTGCTGCGCCAGGACTGGCCGCACGGCCTGACGGACGGCCCCAGCCGCTGGGTGACCCGCGAGCGCCCCAAAATCGACCGGCTCGCCTGTCCCTGGTTCATCCGCCGGTTTCTCGACCCCGAGGCGCAGATCCTCTACGTCGAGACCGAGTGGGTGCGGGATATCGCCGAGGAACTGGGCGCCGAGGCCTTCGACATCGAAGGCGCGGCCTTCGGCCACAGAGGCGAGCTCTGCAGCTTCGATACACTCCTCGATCACTTTGGCGTCGAGGATGAAAGCCTTCGTCACATCGCGGGGATCATCCGCGGCGCCGACACGGCCAGGCTGGACCTCGCCCCGCAGTGTGCCGGGCTGGTGGCGCTGTCCCTGGGCATTTCGGCGCTTCATGACGACGACCAAGCGGCCCTGGACGCTGGCATGAGCCTTTACGACAGCCTCTATGCCTGGGCCCGCCTGGCGCGTCACGAGGCGCACGGCTGGCCGGCCAAAATCGACGCCGCATGAACAACGGCGAGACCTTTTCGACCGGGCCCCTGGAATCGACCCGCGGCGGGCCCTCCTTCGCCGAGGCGGTCAAGGTCTTTGCCATGATCGGGCTCCTGTCCTTCGGCGGGCCGACCGCCCAGATCGCCCTGATGCACCGGGTTATCGTCGATGAGCAAAAGTGGCTCACCGAAGAGCAGTTTCTCAGCGCGCTCAGCTTTTGCATGCTCCTGCCGGGACCCGAGGCCATGCAGCTGGCGACCTATGCCGGCTGGCGGCTCCATGGCATGAAGGGCGGCCTGGCGGCGGGTCTTTTGTTCGTGCTGCCCGGCGCGATCCTGGTTCTCGCCCTCGCCGCCATCTACGCGGCCTTTGGCGAGGTCACGGTCATTCAGGCGATCTTTGTCGGCATCAAGGCCGCGGTGCTGATCATCGTGGTCGAGGCGCTGCTGCGGGTGGCCAAGCGGGCCTTGCGGCGGCCGGCGCACTGGGGGCTCGCCGGCGGTTCCTTTGCCGCCTTCTTTTTCCTGTCCCTGCCCTTCCCGCTGGTGATTGTCGCCGCCGCGGCGGTCGGCTTTGCCCTGGCCTGGCGCCAGGCAGATCCACCCGGTCCCACCACGAAGCAAGCCGCGACGATTCCCGCCACGCCGTTGGGATGGGCCGACCTCAAGCGCAGCCTGGCCACGGTCTGCATCGGACTCCTGGTCTGGTTCGGCCCCTTGATCGCCGTCGCCTCGGCCTTCGGCCGCGATCATGTGGTCACCCAGCTCGGCATCTTCTTTTCCAAGCTCGCCGTGGTCACCTTCGGCGGCGCCTACGCGGTGCTCGCCTACATGACGCAGGAGGTCGTGCAGCGCCACGGCTGGCTGAACGCGGGAGAGATGCTGGACGGGCTGGGCCTGGCCGAGACCACCAACGGGCCGCTCATCCTGGTCACCGAATTCGTCGGCTACATCGCCGCCTACCGTTTCGGAGACGGGCCGCCGGTCCTGATGGGGCTCATCGGCGTCGCGGTCACGCTCTGGGTCACCTTCACGCCTTGTTTCTTGTGGATCTTCGCCGGCGCGCCCTATGTCGAACGGCTCCAGAACGCCCCCCGTCTCAGCGGCGCGCTCAACGGCGTCACCGCGGCGGTCGTCGGGGTCATTCTCAACCTGACGGTCTGGTTCGGGCTGCATGTCTTTTTCGCCAGCGTCACGGCGGAGCCTTGGGGGCCCTTTACGCTGTGGCGCCCCGACCTCGCGACTTTGGACGGGGCAAGCGTCGCCCTCGCGGCCATCGCCGCAGTGGCGCTCTTTCGCTTCCATCTCGGGCTGGCCTGGACCCTGGCGCTCACCGGCGGCCTGGCCCTGGGGTGGCAGATGCTGACCTGACATCCCGAACGTCCTTCACCCGAAGGTGCGAGCAGCCGAGGGTGCGGGCGACCAAGGGTGCGGGCGCGTTCCGGCAAGTTGCCGCGACGAACGAGGACGACCGTCTCATGTCACCGAATCCCCTGCCCTAAACGGACCCGCCCGCCAAGGCGACACAGGCGCACCTTGGCGGGCGGGAGAGGCTAGAAGGTCTTAGCCGACCCTCGAGCGGGCAGGACTAGGTATTGTCGCCCTGTCCCTGGTCGGCCGTTCCGTCGTCGCTTCCCGGACTGGTGCCATCGGCGCCAGCGGTGCCAGGCGCATCGCCGGGGCCTTGATCGGCGGTGCCGTCATCGTCCGGCGAATTGTCACCGGCCTCGCCATTCTCGCCGGCCTCACCGGCCTCGCCATTTTCGCCAGCGTCTCCGGCCTCACCATTCTCGCCGGCATCGGCGGCGTCGCCATCGTCACCGGCTTCGCCGTGGCCGCTGTTGGCGCCACCGGACTCACCGCCAGCGGTATCGCCGTTCTCGCCGCCTTCGCCACCACCGGATTCGCCGCTTTCGCCACCGCCTTCGCCACCGCCTTCACCGCCTCCGGAGTCACCGCCCTCGCCGCCGCCATCACCACCGCCTTCGCCGCCACCGGAGACACCGCCCTCGCCGCCGCCGGAGACCCCGCCCTCGCCGCCGCCGGAGTCGCCGCCCACGCCGCCGCCAGAACCACCCGAGCCCGAACCACCCGAGCCCGAGCCGCCCGAACCCGAGCCGCCCGAACCCGAGCCGCCCGAACCGGACTCGCCCCCCTCGCCGCCGCCCGAGCCGCCGCCCTCGCCGCCGCCTTCGCCACCCTTGTTGTGAACCAGGTAGCCGTCGGCGAAGTAGCTGTGCTCCCGGTCGAGG
>JAJFGK010000078.1 GCA_021776195.1 Kiloniellaceae bacterium
CCTGATCGAGAATTTCTTCTGTAAACTCAAGGAGTTCAAGCGTATCGCCCTGCGAAGCGACAAAACCGACGAAAGCTTCCAGGCAATGATCTATGCTTGCTCTGCAATCCTAAACTCGCGATGAACCTCAACAGACCCTAGCGTGAAAGCCCCCTGCGAAAGGGCTGTGTGGTGGCTATGCGGCGAGTTTGGCAAGCTCATGGGCGCGGCCAATCACGCTGTCGTCGTCGTGCTGCCCATCAAGGTATTTGAGAAGGTCGGCCAGGACTGCAGCGACCTTGCGGGCAGGCGGCGCCTTCGGCTTGGCGGCCGGTTTCTCGCTCATGTCGTCGATTTCGACGCGCTCGCCTTGCAATTCCACAAAGCCGGAAACGAGCCGGGCCGCGGCTTGAGGCTGGAGCGACCAGCCGCGCGGGGCTGGCTCATAGTAACGTCGCGCGCGTGCCTGCTGCTCCTCATGGCTCAATGGCCGGTCTGCCTCCTCCTGGTCGAAGTGCCAGCGCATACGGTCTTGGGCGCGCGTGCTGGCCACTATGCGGCGACCCCGGGCGATATCGAGTGGCTTTCCCTCTTTGGACCAAAAGGACATGCGGCATTGGCTGCCGTCTTCGAAAGTGCCGACATAGACGGGCGCCGGCCAAATGCACTTCCGGATCATGGCGAGCGATTCGCGCTTGTGACTGGTCATGGTGTGGTCTCCTCGTTCTAGCGTGGTAGTCCCCCTGCGAGGGGCGGTGCGGCGCACCCTTGAGCGGCGAACCTGTCGCCGCTCTCATTGCGTCACAGAGCGGCGATGGCGATGGCCTGACGCGCCGCTGCTTCGGCTTCCTGCTTGGTCTCATAGGGCCCGCTATGGACCGTCCCGGGCTTGTGCCCGACGGTCCGCTGCACATAGTGACAGCCTTGCTTGTGGCGCCCCATGGCGTCGGCAAAGGTTGACGTGGCGAAGGCATAAGCGGCGGTGTAAGTGGTGGTCATGGGTGCGTCTCCTGCTCTAGCGTGAAGCCCCTGCGAGGGCTGTGGTTATGCATATAAGATGATGTGAGATCATTAATAAGTCAAGTATAAAAATAGAAACCACATCAATTTTAATGGCCAAGAGGAAATCGCCCAACGGCCAAGCTCGACCAGCCGGCATTGCTTCCACCGTCACAGACTGCAGCGACCAGGCGCCGCAGCTCCCTTGTATGGCGCGCCACTGGCCATCTCGCACCGCTCCAGCCAGCCCGCCGGCCCGCCTAAACGTCGATTGATCTAAGCCATTGATATTATTTGATTGACGGGTCCTTCCCAGCGATCTGGGCTATGCGGTCGGGGAGCGGGCAGAGGTTTGCCACAGAGGCTGGCTTTGGTTTGACTTGACGCGGTTGACGGGTGCGGGTGGGGGCCTTGGAAAAAAAGATCTATACAATGAATAAAATTTCGGGCAGTTTCTTGTCAGACTTGCAGGATTACGCGCTGGCCCGAGCCGACGCACCGCAGGTTTCCTTAAGACCCTGAAATCATTGAATTGCCGCCAGCCTCGCGCTGTCGCGGCCGATTCGCCTCGAGGTGAACCCGAACCATGACGACGACCCACTCGGTTGGCGGCGCTTTCGCGTACCCGCTGACCGGCGACGCTGTGGCCGCGCCCGAGTGGGTGAGCCGGGCCGCCTTCGCGCGGCGCCTGGGCGTGACGCGCCAGGCCGTCGATACCGCGATCAAGGCCGGCCGCCTCGACGATGCCGCCTTCAACGACGACGACACCCTGCTGAACCTGCGCGTCGCCCGGGCCCAGTGGATCGCCAGCCGCGACCCGAAGAAGGACGAGCAGCTTTCTTTCATCGACGAGGAGACCGGCGAGACCGAGCTCGTGGTGCCCGATGCCGATGCGAAGCAGCCGCGCTCTCTGACCCAGGCCAGGCTCGAGAAACTGGATAATGAAAACCGCCTTCTCGAGCGCAAGGTCGGAGTGGAAGAGGGTCGCTACCGCGACGTCTACGAAATGGCGGCGGCGCTGGAGGAAGTCACTGGCGCCTTCGTGCAGGAAATCGAAGGCATCATCAACTGGACCGACGACGTCATGGCCCTGCGCGACAAGGACGAACCGACGGTTCGGCTGTTCCTGGAAGAACGTATCCACACCCTGCGGCTGTCGATCAGCCAGCGCATGCAGGTACTGACACCGGTAAGCCATGACCAACGTGCCGACGCTTAAAGTCCTGGCCCTCGCCGTCGCGCTGGTCGTCCAGCCGAGCGAGCGGGTCGCGCCGGTCGACTGGATGGAAGAGAATTTCGTCCTGATCGACGGACCCAATGCCGGCGAGAAATGGTCGCGCCGCAACGCGCCGCAACTGGTCGAGATCCTGGGGTGTCTGGACCCACGCCACCCGGCGAACCGCGTTTCGGTGCGCAAGTCGGCACAGACGGGCTTCACGACGATTGGGATCGGCTGGGCCGGCTACGTCGCCGATGTGAATCCGGGCAACTTTCTTTTCGTCGAACCGACCGGGACCCTGGTCAAACAGGTCAACGACGGCAAGCTTCAGCCGGCGATCGATAGCAACAAGGCGCTCGACGCCAAGATCGCGGCGCAGCGCACCCGCGACGCCGAGGGATCGACCGCGTACCACAAGAAGTTTCCCGGCGGTTTCATCCTTCTGGTCGGCGCCAACTCGTCGGTGCAGTTGCGCAGCCACACGATCCGCGACGCCCTGTGCGACGAGATCGACGACTGGCCGCAAGACCTGGCGGGTCAGGGCGACCCGATGGAGATGGTCGACGCCCGGCAGATCACCTTCCGGCGGTCGGGCAAGTGGAAACGCCTGGAGATCTCGACCCCGAAGTTCGCGCCCTCGCGCATCGATCAGGCTTTCGACGAGGGCGATCAGCGGCACTTCTATGTGCCCTGTCCGCACTGCAAGACGCGCCAAAAGCTGATCTTCGAAAACCTCGACTTCAAGCCGGACTATCCCTACGACGCGCACTACAAATGCGCGTCCTGCGGCGTCCTGATCGAGCACCACCACAAGCGCTGGATGGTGGTCAACGGGTCCTGGGTCGCGGAAAACCCGGGGCCGGGCCGGCATCCCTCGTTCCACATCGACACCCTGACATCGAGCTTCGTCGGCTGGGACGATATCGCCGCGAAGTTCCTGAAGGCAGGCAACGACCCGGAAAAGCTGAAGACCTTCCAGAACCTGTGGCTGGGCCTGCCCTTCGTGGTCGAGGGCGACGCGCCGGACGCGGAAATTCTGCTGGCCCGTCGGGCGGACTATCACCGCGGCACCCTGCCGCCTGGCGTGTTGTTCATGACTTGCGGAGTGGACGTGCAGGGCAACCGACTGGAGGCTGAGATCGTCGGCTGGGGCGTCGGCAAGACCTCCTGGCAGATCGACTACCGGGTGCTCGAAGGCGACACGGCCGACCTGAACGTCTGGGCCGAGCTGGCGCGCCTCTCGCAGGAGACATGGGAAGACTGGCAGGGCAATGTCCGCGGCATCGAGCGCATGGCGGTCGATACCGGCTATCGCGCCCAAATGGTCTACCAGTTCGTGCGCGGCAAGCCGAACTGCATGGCGGTCAAGGGCGCCAACACCCAGCAGGCGCCGGTCTTGGCCACGCCGACCGTCCAGGATCTGAAGCGCGATGGGAAGAAGGTCAAAAAGGGCGGCGTCAAGCTTTACAACGTTGGGGTCTGGTCGTTGAAGGCGACGCTCTACGGCTACCTGGGAATGGAAGGGCCGAGCGAGACCGGCTACCCGCCGGGCTGGTGCTTCTTCCCGGCCGAAGCGGACCTGGATTACTTCAACATGCTGACCGCGGAAACGCTCATCCGCGAGGAAAAGCGCGGCCAGATTGTCAGCCGGTGGGTCAAGAAAGCGCGCCAGCCGAACGAGGCGCTGGACTGCCGGGTCTATGCGACCGCCGCAGCCTACAAGGAAGGCATGGGCAAATGGGGTCCGCGTCAGTGGGCGAAACTCGCGGCCGATCGCGGCGCGCCGCCGAGTGACGAAGAGTTGGGCCTGCTGAAGGCCATGTTGAACCCGGCAGCCTTCGCGGCCGAGAAAGAAGCCCCAGCGCCCGCGCCCGTGGAGCAGCCGAAAACGGCGCAGCGGGTCATGCGTGGAGAGGGGCAAACGATCATGCGGGGACGGGGATAGATCATGGCCTACACGCAAGCCCAGATCGACGCTCTGCAAAACGCGGTGGCGACCGGCAGCAAGCGGGTCAAGTACCCAGACGGGTCGGAAGTGGAGTACCGGGAGTTGGCCGAGATCGAGCGGATTCTTGCTGCGGCGCAGGCGACGGTGAACCCGACCACGCGCGTGCGGCAGTTCCGCAGCCTATCGGGCAAGGGAACCTGAACCCATGAGCTTTGTTGGTCGCTTTGCCGCCGCATTGTTGGGCGGGGCTTCGCCGCGCACGGCGTTCACCGCGGCGCGGTCCCAGTCGCTGAACGGATCGCCGCGAACGCCCAGTTACGACGCCGCGCCGCACAGCAGCCGCCGGACCGTAAACTGGCAACCCAGCAACGAGGCGATGAACGCCTTGGTTTTCGGGTCTTCCGAGAGCCTGCGGCGACGGTCGCGGGACGTGGGGCGGCGGACGCCTTGGGCCCGCAAGGCGCACCGGGTCTACACCGCCAACGCCGTCGGAACGGGTATTCGGCCGCAGTCGCTTCATCCGGACCCTGACATTCGCAAGATGCTGCAGGAGGCGTTCGAGGACTGGAACCACGTCGCGGCGCTTGACGGGCTGATGCCTTTCTATGGCCTCCAGGCCCTGGCGGTGAAGAACAAGCGCGAGGCGGGCGAGATCTTCGCGCGGTTCCTGGTGATGAGCGACGCGCCGTCCGATGAGGTCCCGCTACGTCTGCAGATGATCGAGGCCGATCAGATCGATTGGACCCGCAACGAACCCCTGCCGAATGGCGGCAAGATCGTCCAGGGCATCGAGCACGATTCCTTGGGGCGCCGCGTCGCGTTCTGGGTGCAGCGGGACCATCCGGGCGAAATCATCCAGTCCGCCCGATCCTCAGAAGTGGTGCGGGTGCCGGCGGAAGACATGATCCATCTATTCGAGCCGGACCGGCCCAACCAGGCCCATGGCCTGCCCGACATGGCCTCGTCTCTGCTACGGCTCTTCGACTTCGATGAATACGAAGACGCGCAGTTGGTCAAACAGCGCGATACCTCGAAATTCTCGGGCTTCATCAAGGACAGTGGACTCGAAGACACCGACGAAATTATCGAAGGCAAAGAGACCACCGACCCGCACAGCGGTCAGCCACTCGTCTTGACGCAGCTCGAGGCGGGGACGTTCCAGAAACTGTTGAACGGTGAAGATATCGTCTTCCCGCCAGCCGCGGAACTGGGCGAAGGGTACGCCGATTTCCTCACCTGGAACCTTCGAGGTGTCGCGGCCTCCAGCGATGTGACCTATGCGCAACTGACCGGCGACCACAGCAAGGAAAATTTCGCGTCCCTGCGGGCCGGTCTGTTGGATATCCGGCGCGGTATCGAGCAGTTCCAAGGCCATTCGGTTAACCACCAGGTCAATCGCCCCACCTGGAACCGGTGGCTCAATGTCGGGGTTCTGTCGGGCGCCCTGGATATTTCACCGCGGCAGTTCAACCGCGAGCGCAAGCTGTTCCAGCGGGTCAACTGGGTACCGCAGGGTTGGGAGTGGGTCGATCCACTCAAGGACGTCGAAGCCGAGATCCGAGCGATCAAGGCCGGACTGCAATCGCGCAGCGCATCTGTCTCTAAGCGGGGCCGGGACATCGACGACGTCGACAAGGAAATCTCCGACGACCAGAAGCGCGCCGACAAACTGGACCTGACCTTCGACTCCGATGGGCGCGATGCCCAGACCAGCAGCGGCGGGGGCGTTTCGGGCGCCGGGCGGTCGGACCTCGACGACGATGACGACGAAAGGGCCAGAGCATGAGGGACTATAGCCGGGCGCTGTCACGGGTCTTCAGTCGGCCCTTGATGATGACCGAATCGCGGGCCGCGGAGATCGCCGAGGCCCTGATTCAACATATCAACATGGCGACGCCGATCCGCGCCGCCGGCCGCCGGCGTCGCGACGTACCGGTGGCGTTGTTCTCAAGCGTTCGGGCGGCACTGGCCGCACGCTTGGATGACGATGACGACGATGTGGCGGTCATCGACCTGCCCGAAGACGCGGACGAGGACGACAAAGTCGAGGTCGCCGAAGGTGCACGGATCGCCGTTGTCGGGATCAACGGCACCCTGGTTCACAGGTCCGCGACGGCATCGCCGCCGAGTGGCTTCGTGGCCTACCGGGACGTGCAATTGGCACTTCACCAGGCGGTGAACATGCGCCCGGATGGCATCTTGATGGACATCGATTCCCTCGGCGGCGAGGCGGTCAGCTCCGCGGACGAAACCGCCGCGCTGATCCGCCAGGTCCGCAAGGAGATTCCAGTCTGGGCCGTCGCCGACGAGATGGCCGCCTCCGCCGCTTACCTGCTGGGCAGCGCGGCGACGCGCCTGTTGCTGCCGGAACGGGGCTTCACCGGATCGATCGGCGTGATCGCGATGCACCGCGACCGCTCGGAAATGGACCGCAAGGAAGGCCTGACCTTCACAACGATTAAGGCGGGCGAACGCAAGGACGATCTGAGCGACCGCAAGCCGCTGAACGAAGAGGGACTGGCCTTCCTCCGGGAGATGGTCGCCAAAGCTTATGACGGCTTTGTCGGACAGGTGGTGCTCAACCGGCCGAGCCTGAGTGACAAGGCGATTCGCAACACCGAAGCGGCGATCTTCGAGGGCGAGGATGCCGTTCGCGCGGGGCTGGCGGACGCCGTCATGCCCTTCGAAGAAGCTTTTCAAGAGTTCGCCGAGGATCTGACGCGCCGACGCGCGTCGGCCCGCGGCGGCGTGTTTCCCGGGGCGGCTGCCGCCGCACCGGTCACCGGCAACCAGGGAAAGGAGACAGAAGTCATGCCTGATGCCGAAACCGGGGCGGTCACGCCCCAAGCCACGAGCGGCGGCGAGACGTCGAACGTGGTCGATCTCAACGCGGCCCGGGAGGAAGGACGCTCCCAGGCGCAAGAGATCTTCGATCTTTGCCAACTGGCCGGCCGGCCCGACCTGGCCGGCGGCTACATGGAGCAGAACTTGAGCGCCGCACAGGTGCGAAAGGCGCTGCTTTCCGAACAGGCCGCCGATCCGCAAACGGCGGTCTCCGGTATCAACCCAAGCGCCGGCGCGACGGGCACTGCCCAGTCGAACGGCGAGATGTTGGTGAAGGTCTGCGAAGGCCTGGCCGCCAACATGGGGAGGAAGTGACATGGCAAAGCTCACCGAGGGGAAATACCCCGGCGATTGGCTGAAGTGGGAGCAGGACAACCTCTACAGCCGCGAAGAGATCACCGTGAAGTCCGGTCTCAAACTGGAGAGCGGCACGGTGCTGGGCTTTGAGGACGCGGGTGTGATCTCGTCCCAGGCCGATGCCGGCAACACCGGCGACGGTGTCATGGGCGCGGTCACCGCGGGCCCTGGGGTGAAAGTCGGCGACTACCGTGTGGCGATCATCGAGCCAGCCGCCAACGCCGGCGCCTTTATTGTGGAGGACCCGGAAGGTGTTGTGATCGGCCAAGGGACGGTCGCCGTCGCCTTTGCCGGCGAGGTCGCCTTCACGCTGGCCGACGGCGCCGCCGACTTCGCAGCCGGCGACGCCTTCACCATCACGGTCGCGGAAGCGGTCGCGGTTGTCGCTGTGGCCTCACCGGAGACCGCTGCGAACGGCTCCGAAGTGGCCGAAGGCATCCTGTTCGAAACGGTCGATGCCACCGCGGCGGCGACCAAGGGGGTGATGATCACCCGACAAGCCTTGGTCAACCCGCAGGAGCTGACCTACCACGCAACGATCGACGATGCCGCGAAGCGGGCCGCCAAACTGGCCCAACTCAAGGCTCGCGGCATTCTGGAAAGGGAGGGTGCTTGACATGCCCGGACCCATCATCGATCCGTTCACGGCGGACGGTTTCACCATGATCCACCTGACCCGGGGGATCAACGTCTTCCCGGTTCAGTATGGCCGTCTGGCGGAGTTGGGCTTGTTTACGCCCGTACCCATCGCGACGCGTTCTGTCGCGGTGGAGCGCTTCGACGGCAAACTTCACCTGCTGCCGACGCGCACGCCTGGCGCTTCAGGCTCTTCCGGCGTCGCGGAGAAGCGCATCCTGCGCAACTTCACGGTACCGCACATTCCCCATGACGACGCCCTCATGCCCCAGGACTACCAGGGCATCCGCGCGTTCGACACCCAGGACTCGACCCCGGCGGCCGCGCAGATCCTGGCCCGCAAACTTATGGCGATGCGTCAGAAGCACGATATCACCAAAGAGCATCTGCGGTGGGGCGCGTTGGACGGGATCATCCGGGATGCAGACGGCTCGGTGATCGTCAATCTCTTCACCGAATTCGAAGTGTCGCAGCACGTCATCGACTTCGACCTTGGTAATGCGGCGACCGACGTTGGGCAGAAATGCCGCGATCTCAGCCGATACTACGACCAGAACCTAAAGGGTGAGGTCATGAGCGGCATCCACGTCTTCGTCGACAAGTCGTTCTTCGACAAGCTGATCAAGCACGACTCGATCAAGGATGCTTACAAATTCTATTCTTCGGTCAGTGAACCGCTCCGCGAGGACACTCGGAAGCGGTTCCCGCATCAAGGGGTGGTCTTCGAAGAGCATCTGGGGGAAGCGCAGGACCTGCTGGAAGACGGCACCACCATCACCCGCAAGTTCCTCGCCACCGACGACGCCGTGGCAATCCCGCTCGGCACGCTCAACGTGTTCGAGGAGTACAACGCGCCGGCCGACTTCAATGAGACGGCTAACACCCTGGGCCTGCCGCAGTATGCCAAGGTGGTGCCGGCGAAGTTCGACCGCGGCTGGGACCTCCACACCCAGTCGAACCCTCTGCCGATGTGCAAGCGGCCCGATCTGTTGGTTCGGGCTCACACCTCGAGCTGACGAGTCACGGCGAAGATCGAGAGTCAGCCCGGTTCAGACCGGGTTTTTTATTGCCCGGGCCTCCCCGGAGGCTCGGGCTTTGGGACATTTTCAACGCGGAGGCGATCATGGCGAAATCTGACGAAATCCTTTTGGTGGAAGTCGATCGGCCCGACTACTTGCCATGGGTCGGGGCGACGGTCCATTACGTCCAGCCCGAGAACAAGCACTTCGACGGGCCGAATCTCCACCCGGCCATCGTGACCCGCATTTGGAGCGAGACCTGCGTCAACCTGACCGTCATTCCGGACGGCGGCGTGCCTTATGCCAAGAGTTCGGTCGAACTGAACGGCCACGACAACGGCTCTTCCTGCGGTTGGTGCTGGCCGCCCTTGCCGGAAGCGGCTGCGGATGAACGCAAGGACGCCGAGCCGGCCGCATGACCGACCCCTTCGCTGTCGGCAAGACGGCGCTCTACGGCGGGCCGCGGGCGGTCGATGCGTCCTACGTCCCTGCGGGGGGCGGCGCGGCGGTGCCGGGGCTTCGGGTGATCCTGGAGACGCGGGACCGCCGCGAGGACAGTGGTGGCCGTGGCGGCGGATCCGGGGGTGGGCACCGGGTGCGGTCCAAGGGGATGACCCTGCGGGTCTTGCGGTCGGCGGTCGCCCTGGTCTCGACCGGCGGGGTCTTCACCTTCACCGACGACGGACGGACCTTCGAAGTCCTGCGGGAGCCCTTGAGCGAAGACGACCCCCAGCACCTGGATTGGGTGGCGACCGCGAAGGAGACCACCCCGTGACGACCCGCTTGCGGCTGAAACGTAGCGGCCTCGATCCGCGTGGCCTGTCGCGGCGGGCACTGCGCCTGGCGGGGCGGGCCTGGTCCTCGGCGGCGCGCGAGACCGGGCCGGAATTGAAGTTGCGACTGCGGCGCCAGGCCCAGCGTGGCTTTCCGAAGTCGACCAAGCTGCCGAATATGTGGGGCGGGAAGTTCCACCCCAACCCGGGCGACGGCCCGCTGGCCGCGCGCTTCAAGGTCTTCCCCCGGGGCAAGCGCTCGCGGGCGATCATCGAGGGGCTGGCGACCGGCTCGACCAAGCGTCCCAAGCGCGCCCGGACGCTGGCGTGGCCGACGCCGCCGGTCAAGAAAATGCGGCGCGACCGCTTCCGGGTGACTCCCGGCAACTGGCCGGAACATCGCTTTGGGCCGTTGCAGAAGATTCGAGGCAGGGGTGGCAACGACGTACTGATCGCGCCCGACGCGACCGAACGTGGCGGTCGGGTCCGCCCGCTGCGTCGCACTCGGGTCAATTCCAAATCCGCTCGGGCGTCGCGGCGTGTTGCCCTGCGCAGTAAGGACCGACCTCTGGTCGCCTTCATCCTGGCGAAGTCGGCGCGAGGCCTGAAGGTCTTCGAGCCGGTCCGGGCGCGCAACCGCAGCCGGCGCCGGGCGGCGCAGCGCTTCACTGAAAACCTGACGACGCTGCAGCGCGCAGGCGGGTTGGGACGGGGCTGATGGAGGCCCGGGCTGATCATGCCAAGTAAACGCAAGGAGATCATCGACAAGGTCGAGGCGCGGCTGGTGGCGAGCGGGCATTTCCAGACCGTCACGCGGAACGAGCGCGACTACCTGGAGATCGAAGACGCCACCAAGGTGCCGGCCATCCTGATCCAGGACAATGGCCACGACGGCGAGGACCCGGAACAAAGTGTCTGTGCCCTCTACACAATGAGCCTGGCGCTGGACTGGACGGTCGTGTCCGACGACCCGGCCACGGCGCTGGACGACTGCTACCTGGCGGTAATCGCCGCCCTGAAACAGCCAAACCGCTTCCTGGATGAGCTCGTGTCGGACCTTCGGGAAACCGGGCTGAGCCCGGCCGACGACGACTGGGTGGAAGACAGCCTGGCCTGGTCGCAGCAGGGGGTCGAGATCGACCTGGACCACGAGACGAGTAGTCAAGATCCCAGCGCCTAGCGGCGCTGGATTGTTTCATCCCTCAAACGCCGGACGTCGCCGTCCGGCTCCTTTGCTTTCCTCGCTGCGCTGCGGGCGCGCACCGTCGCGCGCGTTCGGCCAGTCGGATAGGCGGGGGTCTGCGTCAAACAAACTCAAAGAGAGGAGTCCGGAGCATGACCGAGACGAAAACCGTCACCCGCGCGGAAACGCTGGAGGCGAAGGCGGCGAAATGCCGGGAGGCCGCCGAGGACCCGGAACTGGCGGCGATCGAGGGCGGCGATCCGATTGCGGAGACCGACAAGGCCCAGGAACGCCGGCGGTTGGCCAAGGATCACGCGCGGTTGGCGCGCCTGGCCGAGGAGGTTCGCGCAGACGACGAACTGCGCGCGGAGGTCGCCGAAGAAGAGGCCAAGATCCTCGAGAAGGACAAGGCCGCGGCAGCGAAGCGCGCCAAGGCGGCCGAGAAGTCCGGGGCCAAAGCCGACGTCGTGGCGGACGCACCCCCATCCCAACCTTCCCCCGTGAAGGGGGAAGGGGCTCAGGGCAAGGAAGGATCTGACAAATGAGTGAGTTCACCACCCGCAACAAAGCCTTCTTCATCAAACCCGAAGCCGTCTCCGGGGTCGAAGAGACCTTGGCCCTGGCCGACTTTGTGAAGTGCGAGGGCCTGACCAGGACCCCGAACTTCGAGCAGATCGACCGGGACGAACACACTGGCACGCTGGACACCAGCGAAGGCCTGGTCGGTGTCGGCGGTTTCGGTTTCAGCGGCACGGTGCATCTGCGCGGGGCGGGGGTCGCGGGAACGGCGCCGGACTTCAGTCCCTTCTTCCTGGCGGCGGGCTTCGATGAGTTCCTAACCGCGGCGGACGTCACCGGGACGGCCCAGGGGGGCAGCGCCTCCACGATCCAACTGGCGGCGGCGGCGGTGACCAGCGACAACCAGTTCGAGGGCCATGTGGTCGAGATCACCGGCGGCACGGGCGCCGGGCAGGTCCGGGTGGTGGATTCCTCGATCGCGGCGAGCGACACCCTGAACACCTTCCCGGACTGGACGGTGACGCCGGACGCCACCTCGGTCTATTCGGTCCACGCGGCGGCGGTCTATCGTCAGAGCTCGACCGGGTTGGTGACAGCGACCGGCGGGCTCTACGAGAACTCGAGCAAGGCGGGCCAGAACCCGCGGCTCAGCAAGTCGATCGCCCTGGTCGCCAACCTCAACTTCACCATTGGCGGGCGCGAGTCGCCGCGGGTCGAGTGGACCACCACGGGCATCCTGCCTTCGCTGCCGGCCAACGTGGCCAGCCTGGGCACCCCGACGCCGCCCAGCGTCACCGGGCCGGCCTACCGGGACGTGGAGGCCTTCCTGGGCCAGAACGTGGCAAAGTTCAGCCAGATCACCCTGGACGTGGCCAATGAGATCGCCCAGGCCGACGATCCGACCCAGCTCTACGGGCTGGACGGGGCCTGCATCGTCTCACGCGGGGCGACGGGCAAGATCAACCCGCGAGGCGGCAACACGGCGGTCCAGGACATCATGGCCGACTGGCTCGGCGAGACCCGCCGGGCCTTCTGGACCACCTGGGGCACGGTCGCGGGCAACCGCATGTCGCTCTATATCCCGCAACTGAAGTACACCGGAGCCGAAGACGAGGACGTGAACGGCTTCCTGCACGACGGCGCGCCTTTCGAGGCGAAGTTGCCGGACCGGTCGATGTACTGGTGCTTCCACTAAGTTGGTTGGGGTAGGGGATCAAGAACGATGACGAGTCTTTTGAAAAAGGCCGGGGCGATCGAGCGGACGGAGATCGAAGGGGTCACCTATCTATTGCGGGTGCCGGACGACTATCTGCGTGACCAGATCCACGGCCACATCACCGAAGAAGTCGGTCGCTTGCCGAGCGAGGCGGACATTCATAAGCGGTTGAAGGCGGGACTAAAGAAAGTCCGCCTGGATCGCAGCGAAGAGCCTGGCCTAGTTGGTGAGGTCGACCGCGCGTTGGGCGGGCTGGAACGTTGGCAAGACTTGCGCGAGGAACTGCAGGAGCCGGTGCAGGTTCTCACGGGACTGATTGACGATATCAAGAATTGTGAAGACCCGGAAGCTGAAGCGGCCTTGCGGACTCAATTGACCGATCACGAGGGTGAATGGCGCGACCGGCTCGACGAATTTGAAGTCCTGACCGAAGAGGTCGAATCACTCTCCGAACAGCTTCAGTCGCAATGGCCGCCCTATCGGTTCATGCTTGCGCAACAAGCGCGCTGGCTGAAGTTGTATGACCGGGAATCCTTGCGCTTCCTCCTTGTGGGCAGTGACGGTTTGACGACGTCTAACGGTGACCAGGCTGGCGGCGACCTACTAATGGACGGGGAGGTGATGCCCCGCGGCGAGGTCGAGCGGATACCCCGCTCCGTCAAGCAGACTCTCATGGCCAAGGCCCATGCCTTGTTGTCTTTGGACGAGGCGGCAACAAAAAACTGACACTCGCCGCCCTGTGGGCCGTCCGACAGGATGACTTCGAGGGCGGCGAGGACTTCGCCCCAGCCACGCCGGCCCATCGGCCCATCGACGTCTGGAACTACCCGCAGGTCGGCCTGCCGATCTTGCGGGGGCACCCAAAACACAGCGTCTGTCAAAGCGCTATCCGGATGGTCGAGTGCTGGCGGGCGGCTGGCGGCGGAATGGGTGGGCCGGGGCCGCTGCCTCAGTCCGGCGGACTGGCCGAGCAGGCGGTCACGACACTAGAGGCATTCCGGCTCTTTTCATCGATCGAGGCGAAGTTGAGGCCGGCGGGCAGGGGAGGTTAGCGAGGCTCCACGAGGAATGAGCCGTCGGGACGGCGCACAATCCGATAGAGAAACGCGCCGCCTTCGCACTGCACCTTGACCTCGCGGCCCCGGTGGGTGCGGCGCGCCTTGAAGCCAATACTCACATAGTCGCACTCGTAGTTGGCGAGCCGAATGGCGCTGGCGAAAAGCTGGTGGTCGCTGTCCGACCAGGCGGATTGCTGTGGCGGCCTGTCGACGCTCGCGCCGAGGGCCATGATGGCGATGAAGACCGCCAGCAAAACGAGAGTTGTCAATCCCAGCGTCCTCATGGCTCCGTCCGCCAGTGGGCCTCCGCCGCAGTCTACACCGTTTAGCGGCTGTGATCCACGAAGGGTTTCAGTCGCGGCAGCCGCCGCAATCAAGGAGCGATCATGACTTCCAACGCCGACCCAAAAATCTTCCTGGCCGTCGAGCTTGCCGGCGGGCGACGGGTCGAGATCGATTTCCGGCGTATCGAGCAGGCGGGAACCCGGGCGATGACCGCCCTGGATCGTTCGGCGCGGGGCGGCGTCGGCGGATTGACACGGCTTGACAGCAGCTCGAAAGCACTTGATCGAACCACGAAGGGCTTGACCGCGACTCAGTCCCGGTTCCGCGACAAACTGCGCGACACCGCGGCGACCTTGGCGGTGGTGCAGGGGCCGCTTGGCCCGATCGCTGGACGTTTCACCGCCCTAGCCGCGGCGATGGGCCGGGTGGGAATCGCCGGCGGTGTGGTGATCGGCGTCATAGCGGCGGTGTCTGCGGGGGTGATCGGTGGTGCCCGGGCCGCGGCGCGTGCCGAGCGTCAGTTCGAGCGCATCGAAAAACAGATTCGCGCGACCGGGTTCGCCGCAGGTCAGACCAGCGCCGATATCCAGGAACTGAGCGACGATCTGGCGACCGACACCTTCGCCGGACGGGAGGGCGCGCGGGATGCGGCGTCGGTCCTCTTGACGTTCCGATCGGTGCGCGGCGACACCTTCGAGCGCGCCCTTCGCCTCTCTCAAGACCTGGCCGAGGTCTTCGGCGGCGACCTGCGCACCGCGGCGGTCCGCCTCGGGCGTGTGCTGGAGGACCCTGCGCGCAACATGGACGGCCTTGGGCGGTCCGGTGTGGTGTTGAACGACGCCTTGCGATCCCAGATCAGGCTGCTTCAAGAGACCGGCGACAGGGCCGCCGCAGTTGCGTTGATCCTCAAGACCCTCGAGGACCGCGTTGGGGGTGCCGGCGCTGGGGAGGGCGTCTCGGCCGAGGTCGACACGCTGGGCGACAAATGGACCGAGATGCTGGAGAAGCTGGGCGCTACCGGCGCAGTGCAGGCGGGGACCGAGGCGTTCCTGACCGCCGTCGAGACAGCGATCGACGGGACGATCCTCGCCCTCGACAGGCTAGAAGACGCGCCGCTGGGCAAGCGCTTCGCCGCGGTTGCGTCCGAGATCGCCGAACTCAAGGTCGAACTGGACCAGGCGCAAAGCGCGCTCAAGTCGCCTGATCTCAGCGATACAGCGCGTGCCTCGGCGCGCGACGAAGTGGCCCTCCTAAGCGGATTGATGGAAGAGGCGCGGCGTACCCAAGCAGACCTCGGTGAAGAGCTTCTGGCCCTGCAGAGCGACCGGCGCGCCGCGATCCAGGGTGCGATTCTGGGTGACATGGAGGCGGCGCGGGACGACTTGTCCGGACTACTGCGCTCGATCGACGACGCCACCTCCAAGCTGTCTGGCAACAAGGCCGGGCAGATCCGCTCCGAGTTCGAAAAGACGATCGCGCAGATCGAAAGCCTGGTTAAAAAGTTCCCGGAGTTGGGGCCGCAGGGCGACCGAGCTCGGTTCGCGGCCGAAAGCCTTTTGGACTCGCGGCTCGCGAGATTGCCCCAGGGTCAGGACCAACGGATTCTGGCCGAATTGGTGAAGCAGGAGGCGCTGCAAGGGCTCAGAACGCCACGGGCGCGGGCGATCGAGACCACAGGTCGGCGTGTCGGCCCGGACAGCCGTGGATTGGCTCGCGCGGCCCAGGCGAGGATCTTCGACGCCAAACAAGGCGAGGCTAACGAGAAGGTCGTCGAGGGGCTGCGCGAAGAACTGCGACTGCTGGGCCTGACCACGGAAGCGCGCGAGGCGGCCAACGCCAGCCGTCGTGTCGCCGGCGAGAGCGCGGCAAGTGAATCTCAACGCATCGAGGCTGTCGGGTTGGCGGCAGCGATCAGTGCCGCGCGCACCCGTCAGGCCGATGAAAAGAGACTTGAGACCCTGCGCCAGGAAATCGCGCTGGTTGGGCTTTCGGAAGAGTCGCTGGCGCAGGAAACTGCGGCCCAGGAAGTCTCTAACGCCGCGAAGGCACAAGCTCGATCGCTGGGCTTGGAAAAGCTCCGCCGCGAGCAGGCAGCGGCCAATCGTGACCTCGCTGACTCACTAGAAGAGGAGGTCCGCCTGCTGGGCCTCTCAAACCGCGAGAATGAGATCGCGGTGGCCCTCAGCACCGTCGCCGGACGTCAGACCGCGATCGAGTCCGCCGCGATGCGCGATCTGGCGGTGCGGCTCGTGGAGGCTCGCGAGGCTCGCAGGGTGATGAACCAGTCCATTCGCGAAGGCGAATCCCTGACCCTCTCTCTCCGCACCGCCCAGGAGGTTTTTGACGACGAACTGGCGCGGAGCCTGGAACTTTACAACCAGGGCATCATTTCCCTGGAGACGTTGCGGCGCAACACCGAGCGCCTGACCGAGGAACTAAACCGCAGCAACCCTGTCTTGGAGGCTTGGAAGGATACGAGCTTCGAGACAGTCGGCATTCTGCGCGACCTGGCGGACGGCACCGAAACGCTCCTCGGCGCCCTCGAACGTTTGGCGGATTTCCTCGTCGACCGTTTCGTCTTCGATCCGCTGTTTCGCGAGATAGAGGGGGTCATCGACAGGATTGGCGGCCCCAACGCGGGGCAGATCGCATCCGACGTCCAGACCCTGGGGCAGAACGGCTTCGGCGACCAGGCGGACCGGACCATTGCCGACAACCCCGATATCTTCGGCGGCGGTGCCAACCCTACGGACCTGCTCGCGGACACGCCCTTCGATAAGGTGGGCGAGGAAGCCCGTAAAGTCGGCGAGACCTTCGGCGAACTGGGCACGGCGATCACGCCCTCGGTGGCCGGCCTGGGCGAACAGATCCCGGGCGCCGTGGCCTCGACCGTGCTGGCGGAAACCGGCGCGGCGGTTTCGTCCCAGGTGGGGTCCGCGGTGACAAATCAGGCCACCACCACCACGGTCGCGGCGTCGGGCAAGACCGTGCTGGCGCTGGTCGAACTGACCGCCGCGGCAGAGATCGCCGCCGCGGCGCTGGCGACCGTCGGCGCGTCCCGAGGGGGTGGAAACAGCGGCGCGGGTCTTTTGAGCACGTTGTTCAGCGCCGCGAGCGGCGGCGCGGGCGCGGGTTTCGCCGGCGGCGGGTCTGCGGGCTTCACGGCCTTTGCCTCTGGAGGACGGCCCCGTGTCGGCGACCTGTCCCTGGTGGGCGAGCGCGGGCCCGAACCCTTCATCGCCGACCGTCCGGGACGGATTCTCTCGAACCTCGGCGCCCGCCAGGAAGTCCGGGCGGCGGCTGCGAGTCGTGACGGTGGCGGACGCGGCGGGGCGCGCCCTGGGCCCAACGTTCAGATCACCGGGCCGCTGCTGGTCGTGGAGGCCGGGGGCGGCCGCGATTTCTCCGACTTCGGCGGCGAGGGCGAAACCATCGACCTGCTGCTCGAGCGGGCGCTTCCGTCTCTGGTGGCGGCGATGGAAGACCGCCTGGCCGGGCGGTCCTGATGGTGGAGTGGGCCTGATGGCGATCGACGTCTTTCGCCCGGTCGTCTTCCCTGAGAAGCTGTCGCGGCGTGCGACCCGGGACCGGGGCTACGTGACGGCGGTCGCGGAAACCGATTTCTTCGAGCAGCGCAACGCCGCGGGCGATGCCGACCGTTCGGTCTTCAATCTGTCCCATCTGCTGAAGGACCCGGAAGCGCGGCGCGACATCAACGCCTTCCTGGACAACATGACCGGGGGCGCGACGGCCTTCCTTTTCAAGTGGTGGCCAGAGCACAACGACCCGGCCGACCGCACCTTCGTGACCCACATCAAGGCCGGCGATCCGCTGGCAGGGACCAACAACCCGATCCAGTTGCGCCGCAGCCGGCCGCTTGCCCTCCGGGGTGCCGCCCAGGCGGGCGGGGCCGCGGCCATCACCTTGGCGGCGGCCCAGGACGAGTGGCTGGATCACGACCAGGACGACACTTACAACGGCAAATACATCACGATCACAGGGGGCACCGGGGCCGGCCAGGTGCGCGAAATCACCGACTACGTCGGCGCCGCCCGGGTGGCCACGGTCAATGCGGCGTGGGTCGTGGAGCCGACCGCCGGCTCGGTCTACGAGATCTCCTTCTACAACGACCAGAAGGTCATCACCAATCCGGACTGGCGCGAGCCGCTGACGATCTACGAAAACGACGCTGCGCTGGCGGTCACCATGGATCACCGGACCGGAAAATTTGTGCGCCAGGCCGGCAACTGGTCGGCCGACACTATCCTCACTGGGTCGTTCAGGTTTCTCTACAAGGTCCGGCTGCTCTCGACCTCGATCCGCGAGACCGACCGCTATCAGAACCGGGCGGACGTGGGGCCGTTGCGGTTCCAGGAGATCCTGCCGCCTCTTGGCACCTAACGGGTGCCAAGAGGCTTCGTTATCTCATCCCTCAAGCGCCGGGCGTCGCCATCCGGCTCCTTGGCTGTCCTCGCTGCCGCTGCGGGCGCGCGCAGTCGCGCTTGGTTGTTGCATCCCTCAGTTGCCGGGCGTCGCCTCCGGCTCCTTGGCTTTCCTCGCTGTGCTGCGGGCGCGCGCCGTCGCGCGCGTTTCGCTAACTGGAGACATTGAGAAGTTTCATGCCTTCACCCTTGGATGCCCCTCTGGACGACCACTACCATCTCGAGGTCACGTCCCTGACCCAGTTGCTGCGGGTGGTGCGGCGGTCGGACGATGCGGTGTTCGGCTTCACCACCATGAACCGGGCGGTGCCCTACGACGACGGCAACGGGCTGCTGAACTACGACGACGGCGCGGCTGCGTCATCGGCCTTGAACTGGAAACACGGGATCGAGGCCCAGGACCAGATGGAGATCCGGGTCCTTATCGACGGGGTGACGGTCAAGACCGAAGACCTGCGCGACGGGCTCTGGAAGGGCTCGCGGGCGACGGTCTACGAGATCAACTACTGCGACCCGACGACGGGGCGGCACAACGTCCTGATCGACGGCTTCATCGAGAAGGTGGAGTACGGCGAGCTGGCGGCCACCTTCAAGATCAAGTCCCTGCGCCTGGCCTACGACAACGTGACCGACGACCTGGGGTTCACGGTCAGCCCGCTCTGCCGCAAGGTCTTCGGCGGCGACGACTGCGGCTATCCGCTGCTGCCTGCGGTCTGGTCGGACGCGGAAGCGGTGACCGCGGTGCCGTCGGACGAGGCCAGCATGGGCGACTTCCGCCGACCGTCGGTCTTCAACGGCTATGACGCGCGCTGCGAACGGTCCGGCACCACCGGCGGGTCCGAGCCGGTCTGGCCGACGGTGCTGGACGCGACGATCGACGATCCGGATGCCATGGGCGCCGAATGGCGGATGGTTTACGCCCGGACGGTGCCGGGGCTGACCATCGCGTCGGTCGCCAGCCAGTCGGACTTCACGGTGGCGGGGACCGGGCTGGTCATGCCGGACGGCTTCTTCGCCAAGGGCCGCTGCCGCTTCAAGACCACGGGCAACAACGTCGGACTGGACCCGGTCGAGATCAAGCGCTTCACCGCCGACACGGGCCGGGTCGAGCTGGCCCTGCCGGCCAAGCGGGTCCTGGCGGTGAACGATGGCATCGAGATGGTCGGCGGATGCCTCCACCACACCGTCGCCTGCACGGACCACGGCAACTATTTGCGTGGGCTGTTCCTGCCTCTGACGCCGACGGCCGACCAGGTCTTCGAGACGGTGAGGGGATGAGCCAGGTGACAGAGGAGGAGGTGCGGGCCGCGGTGATCGATGTGCGGCGGCTGAGATCTGCAATCGTCGCCGAGGGGTTGTCCTGGGAGCATACGCCCTTTGCCGACATGCAGCGGGTCAAGGGCCCCGCCGGCGGGGTCGATTGCGTGATGATGGTCTGGGCGGTCGGCGTTGCGGCGGCGGGGCTGGAGGTGTCGTCCGAGGTGCTGGAGGCGCACTATCCCTACCGCCAGGCGGCGGACCGTCGCAAGTTGGTGTTGGTGTTGGATCAGTGCCTGGCGCGGATCCCGGGGCTGCGCGAACCGACAATTCCCGGATCGGTGCTCTGTTTCGTCCACCGGTCGCCGACCGACGGCATCAGGCGGCCCCAGCACGTCGGGATCGTGACCAGGCCGGGGTGGCTGGTCCATCCGATGACGGGCGGGAAGGTGGTGCATCAGCCGCTGCCCCAGGGCAGCAACATCTGCGGCGTGTGGGACTTCCCGGCGGTTGCCAGGCTTGCGGACGCTCGCGCGCCTGCAGGGACTCTAAACAAGATCTCGGAAAGCGCCGATGGCTGATCCGGTCACGATCGGCTTCGTGGTCGCGAGCATCGCGCTCCAGGTCGGGCTGTCGTTCGCCAACAAGGCCAAGTCCTCGACGGTCGGCAAGATCGCCGAGTTCCGCCTGCAGAAGACCGACTTCGGGGCCGATGTGCTTTCCTTCGACGGCCGCTTCCGGCTGGCTGGCGCCAACACCTGGGCCGGCCCGGTCAAGGAGTTCGTGAAGGATTCCAGCGCCGGCAAGGGTTTTTCGAGCCCCAAGCAGTTCGAGTACCGCTACACACAGTCGTCGCAGCATGTGATCGCCTTCACCGACCCGGTGGGGATAGGCGCCTTCATCAAGGTCTTCATGGGCAGCGACCAGCAGCCGATCTTCGATGCCACGGCGGAGGAGGGGGCAATTGCCCGGATCGACGGCGACCGGGTGGTGACCGACAACATGTCGTTCTATTTCGGCGAGACAGGCCAGCCGCCGGACCCGACCATGATTGCCGCCGAGGGGGCGGCGAACGTGAACGCGCTGGAGCGGGTCGCCTACATCGTCATGAAGGACTACCCGCGCGATCAGCAGATGCCCGGCCTGTCGGTCATCTGCAGCCAGAACCCGCTGACCAACACCTTTCCCAAGACCCCGGTGAACACACCGGAAGATCACCGGGGCTACATCTCGGTCTTGAGCGGCGACCGCCATTTCGCCGTGGTGAAGAACCTGGATCGGCTGGTGGTCTACAACATGGTCGCGCGGTTGGTGCAGACCAATGTGGCGATTCCGGACGGCGACGCCGACACCCCGCCTGCCCTGACCGCCGGCAATGACGCAATCTGGATCGACGACCGGCGCGGTCTGGGCTCGGGCCTCTACACGCTCTATCTGCGAAAGTGGCCTAGCTTTGCAGCCTCTTCGCAGGTGACGACCATCCTTTCAGGGTCTGCCTTCGGGACGCCCACCCACGGTCTGTCAGGGCTGACGACCTTCTCGCCGGTCGGTGTCGCCCAGTCGGTGGTCCTGGCCGCAACCAACACGATCCTCAGTCTGGTTTTCGTCGACCCCGACAACCTCCTGCCGTTCCAGCCCCGGATCTCCTGGACCTACGCGGATATTTTTCCCAACGGGACGATCAACCAGTTCAACCTGCCGATCGCCAACAACGGTGAAGACATCTTCTACCCGGTCTCGGCCAATTCGGCCTTGACCCATGTGCAGATCACCACCATCGACGTCTTCCCGGGCCGGGTGGTCGCTCAGGTCTTTGTCGCACTGAACCGGGTGCTGGACTGGGAAATCAAGGCCGTTCTACATGCCTGCTACGAGCCGGTGACGGGCTCGATCCTGATGCTGGCGCGCGAGAGCGGGACCAACAAAGGGCTGGTCTTCCGCTACGACCTGGGGACCGACACGCTGGAGACCCTGGTGTTGAGCGCCGGGGTCAGCATGATCGAAAGCGCGGCCTGCTGGAACCAGGGTCCCAATGGGGACAACAAGATCTATGCCCTGGTCGACGATGTACCGGAGGAGCAGGTCTACGAGATCGACGCGGTCGATCTGACCGAAGACCGGATCATCGACCTGGGCTCCTGGGCGGCCTCGGCCGGTCAGGGACTGCTCTACGACCAGAACAGCCACGCGCTGCTGGCCTTCGAGACCTCTTCGCGCGACTTCGCGCTGCTGGACCGGGTCAACGACACCAGCGGGGACGCGGTGACCGCCGACGTCATCACCCGGCGCCACGGTCACACGGGCAAGCTGATCCCGAGCCAGCTCGACGTGAGCGGCCTGTCGGGCGGCTACACCGGATCGGCCCTGCGCGCCGGCCAGACCATCGCGTCCTACCTGGCCGCGATCCAGGAGCTGATCGGCTTCGAGGTCATGGAGAGCCAGGCGGGCGGGGTCGGCAAGGTCTTCTTCTTCGACCGGGGCGGACCAGTCGACGCGACGATCCCCTTCGAGGATCTGGCCGCCCGGCCGGCGGGCTCGAGGCGGCCAGAGCCCTTGGCCTTTCAGGATTCGAGCGACAACGACCTGCCGGCGGCGCTGGAGTTGAGCGCGCCCGAGGCGGCGATCGACTTCAACGACGGGGGCTCGATCGAGCGCCGGTCGCCGGAGACTTTCGACGGGCGGGACCGCAAAAGCCTCTCGTCGAGCCAGGTCGCCCTGACCGCGGCGGCCCGGGGCGCGGCGGTCGAACGGTTGCTGTACGAGTCCCATGCGACCCAGACGCCGCTGGACCTGGCCCTGACCGCCAAGTGGTCGTGGCTGCGCCCGGGGCATCGGGTCAATGTGGTGGGGCGAACCGCAACCTTCCGGGCGGTGTTGCTGGACGGCCAGCGGGGCACCGGCGGCGTCATCCGCTTCAAGGCCCGGACCGAGGCGATCGAGGCCTTCGACACGACGGACCTGGCGCCGGTGCTGCTGGGCGACCGCACGCGCAAGGTGCCGCAGCTCCAGCCCCTTGCCGTGGCCCTGGTCGACGCGCCGGCGCCGACCGATTCTCTGGTCAACCCACAGGGCCCACCGACGCTCTTCGTCGTCGCCTCGCGTTTCGCCGAGGTCGGGCGTTTCCTGGGTGCCCCGGTCCTGAAGAAGCAGAGCGACGGCACGCTAATCGAGGTCGCGCGGATCGGGCCGCAGGGGGAGGCGGCGGCCTATGGGTTCCTCAAGGCGGCCCTGCCGGCGGTCGAGGTCCCCACGATCCCGGACGACACCAACCTGCTGCACATTCAACTCTACCGCGGCACGATCGCCTCCGCGCCCCTCAGCGAGGTCTTGCCGAGCCTGACCAAGAACCTGGCCTTGATCCGGTCGAGCGACGGCGCTTGGGAGTGGATGAAGTTCACCACTATGGCGCTGCAGGGCGACGGCACATGGCTCTCGACGGGCGCGCTGCTGCGCGACGTGCGCAACACGCGCAACCACATGGCGCACGACGCGGGGGCCGAGGTCTGGATTTTCTCGGGAGCCGAGGGCGCGCAGGTCTCCTATAACCAGACCACGGAACTGGGCACGCAACTGGTCTTCAAGGTGCCGCCGCTGGGCCTGGAGCCGAGCCTGCTGGCCGAACTTTCCGTCACGCCCATCGGCCGCTCGATCATGCCCTGGTCGCCGGACCCGGTTGTCGGGACCCGGCTCGGCAACAACGACTGGACCTTCGATTTCCACTGGAGGCCGATCACCGGCAGCGGCGAGACCCTGGGGGCGATCCCCAACGAACTGAGCCAGTTTCACTTCAAAGTGCGGTTCTATGACACGCCAGGCGTGGGCGGGACGGTGCTGGCGACATACGACAGCGTCAACGATGCGGCCAAATTCACCTTTCCGGCCGACAGCCAACCGCAGGTCTTCCTGCTGGACGCGGCCACCCAGGCCGCCGATTTCGGGGCAAATCAACAGATCCTGCACTACGCCATCACCCAACTGGGCGAAAACGACATCGAGGGCGAACCTGCGGTCGGCACGGTCGATGCGTCCTTGCCGATGAACATCGTCCAGGAGGCCAACACCCTGAGTTTGGACGCAGCCGCGGTGACCTTGGCCAACGGTGCGACGGCCGGGAATTGGCTCTTCGCGATGCACGGGATGGTCACCGACGACGTCGTGTCGAGCCACACGGCGACCGGCGGCTGGACCAAGCTCTATACCCGGATGGACCCCGAGGGCGAAAACGGCATTGCCTTCTGGGCCTTACAGGCCGCCGGCGGTGAGACTGACTTCACCTTCAACAGCAACACCGGGCGGGTCGACGAGGCCCATTCGGCGACCGTCTGGGAGGTCGACGGGTCGGCCGGCACGGCGGCGACCATCGCCGAGTTGATCCAGGGCCAGGATTCCGCGCTCCAGGACGGCGGCGTTCCAAGCATCAATCTGTCGGTGACGCCGATCCAGGCGAACGGCATCTATTTCGGCATGGGCCAAACCGCGATCAACGGCACCTTCAGCAACCCGCCGCTGTCAACGTCGTGGTCCGGCGGCTACCCGACCAACAACCAGGGCTGGCTGAACCCCGGCGATTTCGACGACGCAGGCGGCTTCTCCGACACCTTCCGGGCCATCACAGACGGCCAGAAGCGCGACACCACCTGGTCGACCAACCGAAACACGGCGGGCGAAGGCAATACGGCAATGCTGGTGCTGATCAGATGACCAGAAGACAGGGGCCCCCGGATCGCGGTCCGGGGCAGACTCCAGACAGAGGCCCCCGGATCGCGGTCCGGGGCAGGCTTTAGACAAAGGACAGTGAACAGATGACCCAACTTTTGAAACGGATACTCGCAGGCGGCGCCCTGGCCTGGATGGTCTTCGCGCTCTGGGCGCCGCCGGCGGGGATGGCGCAGACGCCACGGACAGATTGCCCCCACATGACCGGGGGCTTCGGCGACTACATCCTGGGCAACCAGGGTCTGGATTGTCTCGACCGGTCGGCGCACGACTTCGTCTCGACCGCACTGGATCTGGATGGCACCACCAACCTGTCGACCGTCACCATGCAGTCCGGGCATTTCTTCTCCTTCACCGGGGCTCTCACGGCCTCGGAGGACGTGGTCTTGCCGGCTGGCCTGGTCAGGTCGTTCGTCGTCGAAAATGCCTCCTCGGGGGCGCACCCCATCGTCGTCAAGTATGCGGCCGGCGGATCGGTCACGGTGCAGCAAAACGAGATCATCGCACTACATGGCGACGCGACCGACGTGCTGCAGATCGGCGCCAGCACCGCCGGCGCGGCCTCGCCCCTGACCACCAAGGGCGACCTCTACACCCACGACAGCGCCGACCAGCGCCTGGCGGTAGGCACCGACGGCCAGGTGCTGACCGCCGACAGCGCCGAGGCCACGGGGTTGAAGTGGGCGGCGGGCGGTGGCGACGGTGGGGCGGTCACAATCGACACCGGACAGTGTGCGCCAATCGAGACCCAAATAGCGAGTGCAGCCACCGAGATAGATTTCGCGGGTTTCGACCCAACATCGTATTCAGACTATATTCTGTCGGCATTGGACATCGATATGTCCGCCGACGATACCCTCGCAATGCGTTTCTCGACCGATGGCGGGTCCAGCTACGCATCCACTGGATATCAACACGTCGCCCACGGCAGCAACACCACGCCAACGGAATTCACGGCGCCCGCCGGCACGTCGGTCTCGCAGATCGGGGCTTTTACGCTCGGGGGAGGGGCAAACGAACGTCTGAACTACTGGTATCGGATCGGGCTGCTCGACAACGGGTCGCACAAATCCGTCTTTTACTCTTCGGTCGTTGACGACGGTTCGGGCAACATCAACCATATTGAAGGCAGCGGGAAATACACCGGGTCAACGTCGAATGTCGACGGGATACGGATTTTCACGACAGGCGCGGCGACCTTTAGCGGTCGACTCATTCTTTGCGGATTTCGCAAGAACCCCACATCGGCCGTTGCGACGGCGCAGACGACGGACGCCACCGTCACCGACCTTTGGACCTTGGCGCTGGCAAGTGGCGAGACGGCCGTGGTGACAGCCGTCGTGCAGGGAACACTCTCGGGTGGGTCTGAGGTCTATGGCGCCGATGTTAAGATCATATGCGCCAATAACGCTGGCACCACCACCTGCGGTGCTCAGACGCGCACAGAGCCCGCGGCCATCGGCGCGCCCGACGCTGGCGTTGACGCCACCCTGGTCGCCGACGACACGGCTGACACGATCGATCTGGATGTTACCGGCGCCGTCGCGGAAACATGGGATTGGCAGGCCGTCATGACCGTCCTTAAGCAATAGAAAAAATAGATGACAGGAACGGGACAGGCCGCCTTGGCGGCCTTTTTCATGCTCGCGGCCTGGCTGGCGGCGGCCGCGCCGGCCGTGGCCGCGCCGCCTTGCATGGCGCGCGGCGACATGGTGCGCGGCGACATGGTGCGCGAGCTGGCCGACAAGTACCGGGAAGTGCCGGTTGCGGTCGGCGTGACCAACGCCGGCGGGCTGGTCGAGGTCCTGACCACGGCCGACGGCGGAACCTGGTCGATCGTCATCACCACGCCCCAAGGCATGTCCTGTCTGGTCGCCGCCGGCGAAGGCTGGAAGACGGCCAAGCAACCGGCGGAAGGGGAGGCGAGTTAGATGGAGCCGGAAGAGATCTCGGCCGCTCTGGCGCGCCTTGAGGTCGGGCAACGCCACGCCGATGAGGTGACAGCAGAGCTAAAGGCCGCGCTCGCTCTGCACAATGCGACTTTGCGGGAGGGCCTGGACGAAAACCGCCGGCTCTTCTTCAAGGAACTCAACCCGATCAAAGACCGGCTGGCTATGGGCAAGGGCGGGCTCAAAGCGGTGCTTTTCGGGCTAAGCATCTTTGCCACCCTGAGCACCCTCGCCGGGTGGTTCTTCTCAAACTTCACCTGGAAGAGCTAGGAGCCAAACCCATGGAGCGTATCGACGGGCTAGAGGGGAAGACACGCCTTCACCTCAGCGACAGCCTGGCAGTTCCGCCGGCGGGCTTCCGACAGATCCAGACCTCGCTGGCCTGGCTGGCCTTCGCCGCGGCCGAGCCGGCCAGCGTGCCGCGGGGTCAGGTCTCGCACCTGGCGGTCGAGGTGGCGCGCTGGCAGGTCGAGTCCCAATGGGTACCCGACGACGGCAGCGATGACTGGACCTCTATCCGCCGCGAGAAGGTGCGGAGCCTGGCCGGGGTCAAGTGGATCTGGAAGGCCGACTGCGAGAACCTGGTCCTCAAGCTGATCGAGATCCTGACCGCCGCCGGCATCCCGCCAGGTGCCATGAGGTTGGTGGTGGGCGAACTGCGCCCGGGCGACCCCACCAGCGGGCACCTGGTGCTGGCGATCGAGACCGTCGAGAAGACCCTGGTCTACGACTGCCGCCGGCGCGGCCTGGTCGAGTGGGGCGGGCCCGAGCTGGCCGGTGTCGCCTGGCGGGCCGCCACCGACCGCGGGCGCTGGGTCCAGATCGCGGCCTGATCCCGGCGGCCAAGATCTGGCCGACGGGCGCTCACGCGCCGCTGGGGCTGTCCTCGCTGCCGCTGCGGGCGCGCCTCTCTATTCAAGCACCAGGTCGCGCTTGCCAAAGGGCCGCTGCCCTTTGGAGCGTCCCGCTTTTCATCACCGACCCTTATGTCGGCCACAGGCTGGTCGCAACCTTGGAGGATTCACCATGCTCGAAGCCCTGACCCCGGAGTGGCTGGCGCCGCTGCTGGAGAAACAACCGGCCCTTTGGTCCTTAGGCGCCCTGGCTTTGGTCGCCCTGCTGCTGGCCGGCTGCGGCGCTGTCGGTAAGGGCCAGTCGCTGCCCGATGCCATCGCTGACAATCTCTACATGGCCTCGAGCCACGAGGAACGGGCGGTGCGCTTCTGCTTCGCCAGTCTAGCGGTGGCGGAGTTGGTGGCCGACCGGGTGACCGGCCAGGACCGGGCCGACGCGCCGGCCGCCCTGGGGACGATCGAGGTCGCCCTGGCGCATATCGACGCGCTGACGGATGGCTCGCCCGAGCGGGTCCACTGGACAAACGCGGATCTCTACGACGCCTCGGTCGCGCTAGGACGCGGCGTGGTGGCGGTCAACAAGCGCCGGCTGCTGGGCGCCCTGACCCTGGGTCCCGACCCCGCCAGGCTCTTCTCCGCGCTGCTGGCGGGCGGCAAGGCCCAGGCCCTGCGCCTGGACTTCGACCGGATCTGGCAGGACATGACGGCAGGGACCATCGCCGCCGGCGCGGCGGTGGCGATCTGCCGGGCCCGGATCGACCGGAACTATGGCGAGGTGCGCGCCGCGGCCGGGTTGGCGGCGGTTGGCGGTGCCACGGCGGGGGCGGGGGGATCTTCCGATGCGCCCTGACTCCATCACCCGGGACTGCGTGCGGCTCTGCGAGGAAAGCTACCGGCACAGCCATGGCGTGATCGGTGGCAGCCTGGAGATCCTGCAGCCGCACAAAGGCATTCTCTGCTTCCGGGGCTCGGACGAGACCCTGGACTGGGTGACCAACTTCCGCTTCGCGCCGGTCTGGATCAAGGACTTAGGATGGGTCCACAGGGGCTTCTGGCGTGAAATCGAGCGCAACTGGGAGGAGCTGCGGCCCTTCCTCAGCGAGGGCATGGTACTGACCGGGCACAGCAAGGGCGCAGCCACGGCACAGATGGTGGCGGCCTTCATGGCGATCGAGGGCATGAAGCCGGCGCGGGTCGAGGCCTTCGCGCCGCCCCGGGTCGGCGGCAAGACCTTCGGCGACCTGGTGCGCGACAACCTGCGGATCTACCGCCACGGCGGCGATATCGTGACCCATGTGCCGCTGCCGGGGCTCTACTGGCACGCGGTGACGCCGCGGCAGCTCGGCGAAGACCGACGAAAGAACTGGCCCGACCACCTGATTCCGCACTATGTGCGGGAGATCGAGGCGGTGGTTGGGGGCGGATAGGTCGGGGCCGGCCGGCCCGAAGACGCGGCCGGCCCACTCAAGCGCCGTACTGTGACGCTCGCGATGGGATTGTCAGCCGCCCAGCAAGGTGCGGTGGTGACGGTTCATCGGTGGGTTCAGGACCGCGATCAGGTCGCGCTCCTCTTGTTGCCGGAAGGTTTCCCAGGGCTGCGTATGCGCCATGACGGTATCCATGCCCAGGTCGCAGGCCTCTTGCCATCGCTCGTGATGAAGCACTCGCCTGTTGAGTTCTCCGGCGATTCCGACATAGAGCGCGATCCAACGGCCGGGGCCGGACCGCTTCGCGAAGATGTAGTTTCCCGCCAGGCGGGGCAGCAGATTGAGGTTGGATCGAATCGGCAAGGCCGCGTAGTTATAGATGCGGCCGTGGGAGCCGCGCCATTTTACAGTGGTAAGCATAGCAAGATCTCCATCTGTTCTTTGTGGGCGACCTCCGAAACTGCAATTTCGGAGGTCGCAGCAAAAATACCACATCGTGGGCTAATGCCTAGCCCGGTCAGTCTATCTCGTAGAATGCGCTACATTCGGTAGAAAGATCCCATTGGGTGCATATTTTGTGTGCCCAAAATCGTTTATAAACGACTTGATCCGAGACGGTTAACCCGTTGACCTGAGACGATTCACCGGCTCGGAACGGCGGGCCGTCGAGTCGCACCAAGGATTCCGCGGCTTTGGTGGCAGGCCGCTATCCTGCGGCGTTGTTGCCTCCGGTTCCTTCGGGGTCCGGCCCTCTTTGTTTGTGCGCTTGACTCGGCGATCCATCTGGCCGGACGCTGCCCCATGGGACGCCATTCCAACCGCCAGGCCGCGCTGCGGCGGACCTTCACACATCACATCGAGATCCCCGTGCCGTCAGGCGGTCTGGGGAATGTCCTCAGCGACATGCACGGCTGGTGCGTCGAGCAGAACAGCCACAAGGGCTATGCCCACTTTAGCCGGTCTGAGCGGGCGCCGGAGCCGCGTGAGTGGGTGGTCTTCGCGTTCAGGTCTGCGGAGGAGGCGGAGGCGTTTCGGGCGGTGTGGGGCGGTTAGGTGGTTTCATCCCACTGCCTTTGCAAAAGGGACACCGAGGCGAGCCCAAGATGAAATGCGCTCGGTTGTAAGGTTCGCCAGCCATACTGCCGACTGTGTTGCCAACCCAGATGATGCCGCTTCCTGCCCCGTTGCAGCGCTCACAGGGCGCGTCACTCAGGGGCATCACTCGCCTCCCTGGCCTGCTGCCTCCTCGGCAGGCGCCCAATGGGGACACATCGTCCCTTGGTCAGGTCGAACGTATTCCCTGTACATCTTCGGGTCGCGCGCTCCTCCCGCGAAATGGATAGAGCTCGGGGCCGGTGGGAGTTCGTACGGTGCGTTGCACTCTCCCAACAGCCGACCGAGGTGGTCATCTTTAAATCGACTATGGCGACAGGTTTTGCAGGTTTTTGTTTTGTTGAATCGGCGGCGTTTCCCGGCGCCGGGACTGCGGATCAATGTCATGGATCTGCTCCTAAGTTTGCAATCTGTTCGAGGATCTCGTCAGGCACCCGGAAGAAGCCGAGCACGCCCTTGAGCGCTATCGGCGGGATCGGCCTCGCGTCCTCGATCACCAGCCCGAGGGGGCCGTGAAACCATTCGCTCGGATGGTCGGTGACCAGATCGACGATTGTCGCGCCCCCTACGAGGCCGCCCCTGTAGGCGTTCTGCTTGTAGTGCGACTTGAGGCTCGTCATATCCTGGCCGGTCTCGTGGGCGACCTGGCGCAGCACCCCATAGACGTCGTCGCGCTCCTCGCGCAGGCCGGCATGGATCAGCACCGGGCCGCGGTAGCGTCGGTTGGGGTTGGTCGCCTTCCAATCGCGGTTCTCGACCGGCTTGTAGCCGTAGCAGATCGCCCAGGCATATGGTTGTCGGATGCTGAAGGCGCGGGGTGGGGTCATGATGTCGTCCTCTAACATCAGGCTGCGTATCGCATCAGTGGCTGGCTCAGCGGCACGGCGCGGGGAAAGCGGGGGCTACCGTCGTTGTTGACGCCGATGCACCAGAGATCGTGGCCGCGCAGTAACTCCAAGACGCGCGCCGCACGCCCGTGGTGAGCGCCGTGGGTTCCCCACATGACCACGACCAGATCGGCGCTCTCGACCGCGGCGCGGATGAACCGGTCATTCTCCGGGCCGACCGGGTCGGCGGCGCGGTAGAGGATTTCCGGGTCGGTGCCGACGATGGCGAAGAGGTTCACGGCCTCATAACGGCCGTAGCCGAGACGCCAGAAGCGGTTCATGTTCTGGCTGGTCGTCGGGTCGTCGCGCGCGTCGTTCGCCACGCTGGGGTTGAGCAGAACGGCGACCACCTTCGCAAGGCTGCCATCCAAGGTCCGTCGAAGGCTATAGCGGTAGGTCCCGCAATCGCTGAAGATAGCGCCGCGCTCGATCAGGTCCAGTGTGGGCTGCGGGTTCATCGCTCGACCCTGCTGTTGCGCCGGTCAGTCCGGGCGTTTGCAGTTGGGGTGGGCAGGACCGGCGCGGGCTGCCAACTCCCGAACCTCCATAGCCCATTCCGGATCATCGGCCTCTGCAGCGTCTGCATAGGCGACAAGAGCGGACTGCGCGTATTTGTCTTTGAGGAGAATGACGAATGGTTCGCCGTCGGTACCCTCAATTCCCCAGTCGAGGATTCCGGCCTCCTCCAGTAGGCGGATTGCGTCGCTGATCGCGAGCGAGTTGGGTGTGGCTTCCATGATCGGCTGCGGTTCGGGAACGTTCCGAAGCTTCAGCAGCGCATACTTGCCACGCCGATCTTGATTGAGGTTCCGGTCAAGTTTCATCGTTCAGTTCCTCTCTGTCTGCTCAGTGTCGGGATCGGTCAGAATGCCCAGGGCGCGGATATCGCGGCGGACGGTTTCCATGGCCTCGCCATAGCCCCAGAGATCGCCGCCGCAGTACCAATCGGGCCAGGGGCCGAAGTGGCCGGCGGGGACCAGCGCGCCGGTCATGATGTAGCGCCGGAAACGGCAGACCAGGCGCCTCATGGTCCCACCGTGGGAAAAGGCTCGCCAGTTGTAGCGCTCGTCATGGGTATAGGTCCGCCGGCCGGTGTGGTCGTCCAGGAACCAGACCCGTCCGCGCCGGTCGACCTCCATGGTGGCAAAGCGCTTGAACTTGTTGGACCAGAAGAAGCGCCGGCCGTGACTGCCCATGACCCTTATGGCGGCATTGACGGTCTCGGCGCGGGCGCGCTTGGCGTCGAGGGGTGCGGCCGTCCGGCTTCCTCCGGATTTTCCTCTGGGCGAACCAAGGGCCGGGAGGGTGGTTTTCAGGTCTGCCGAAAAGTTAGGACTCGGGGCGGAATTGCGCATGTTTCTGGCCTTTCAACAGTGCCTAAATTCCTAACTATCCAATGATTTCAAAGCCGCTTTGCTCGTTTACACCGAGAAGGTCGGCGGTTCGAACCCGTCATCGCCCACCATTTTTCTTACTTTTTTCAGTGTATTAGGCATCATCGGCTTTCGCTAGTTAGGAAAGTTAGGAAAAAAGTTAGGACTCTTTCGTTCTTTTGGCGTTCACGTCGGGCAGCAGCAGGACCGCGTCGCCGACGTCGGGGACGTGGTATTGGTCCATGATTCTATGTGACCGCGCGATCGAGTGGCCGGTCACGTCGGCCAGCTTTTGCGGGGTGACGCCCCGGTGACTCATCCAGGATTGCGCCGTGGCGCGCAGGTGGCGGAAGGTGAGGCCCTTGAGGCCGTCCGCGGCCTTTTCCTGGCCCGCGGCCCTGGCGCCGGCTATGAGGGCCCTGGTGGCGCGTCCGAAGGCCTTGGAGAAGTGATCCTGCCGGTAGGGGTGCCAGAGCGGCGGCCGGCCGTTGCGCGTCTCCTGCCACATGAGAACATGGCCGCCGTGGCGCGGCAGGGCGTCCAGCGCCTCCTTGAGCACCGGATGGACCGCGACCTTGACCTGCTTTTCGGTTTTAGACTGGGTGAAGTCGATCACGCGGCCGTCGTACTGGAACCAGGTCAGCTCGACCACGTCGTTCTCGCGCTGGTCGGTGTAGAGCCCGAGCAGCAACGCGGCGCGCAGGTAGGGGTCCGTGGTGTGGGCCAGCCAGTGTTCGATCTGGCCGACCTCCCAGGCGCGGTTGACCTTCTTGACCTTGGGCAGTTTCACCAGGGCGACGGGATTGGTCTTCATGTGCTGTTCCCGGCAAGCCCACTTGAAGAGCGTCGAGAGCGTGGTCAGCACCTCGCGCGCGACCCGGGGTTTGGCCTTGAGCTTGTCGCGGATGCCGCGGCAGATCCTGGGGCCGGCATCGGGATGGTCGAAGGCGGCGATCTGCAGCTTGTCGAAGTGCTTCACGCGCGAAAGCCAGTAGGTGTAGTTCTTCTGGGTACGCGGGCGCAGGTCGGTGAAGTCGTCGGCGGCCTTGAACCGGCGCACCAGCCAGGCGAAGGAGCCGCTGTCGTCGACCCGGCCCCTATCGGCGAACTGGTTCAGGTGCGCGACCTGGGCGACGAAGAGCGGGTGCAGCTCCTTGGCCTCCTCCTCGGCCCTCGAGGTCGGCACGCGCGGCTCGCCGTAGCGGGTCAGCATCATCGCCGGGTGGCCCGGGCGCTTCCACTGGTAGTAGGTCTGCCCGCTGGCTTTGCGGATCCTATTGACGTAGCGCACCCTGGTCTCCATCGCCGAACCCTTCGAGGATCTTTTCGACATCGAAGGACGGTGCGCCCAAGCCCGAGCGCGCGTCAAGCCAGGCGTCGACCGCCTTGAGATCCCAGCGACCGAACTCCGGGAGCGCCCTAGGAAAGCCGTAGTGGTCCATCATGGTCTTCAACATGGCGTCGCCGCGGCCCTCGGGCAGCCGCAGATAGGCCTTCACGTCGGCGCGGGTCATGCCGCGCGGCGCCAGGCTTTGGATCTGTCTGCGGGCCTGGGCGGTCACTTGGTTCAGTCCTCCGGGGTTTCCAGGATCGCCCGCGCGTGCAGGTACTTCGCGTGCCGCGCCCAGTCTTTCTCGGTCATGCGGGGCAACCGGGTGATGTCCAGATTGTCCGCGAGGTCGGCGAGCTTGACTTGGCAGGCCAGGGGGCTCGACCTGATGTGCGTGATGTAGCCCTCATAGGGCTCGCCCGGATCACGGGTCAGGCGGTAAAGCGCGCCCATGCAGACGCGCGATATCCCAAGCGCCTCGACGGCTACGAAGGTCGCGTCGGTGTCCTCGATCACGTCGTGCAGCACCGCCACGCAGCGGGCGTCTTCGCCCTTGACGGCCAGCATGACCCGCAGGGAATGCAGAATGTAGGGCGCGCCCGCCTTGTCGAACTGGCCGGCATGGCGCTCGACGGCGAAGGCGATGCAGCGCTCCAGAAGGGTTGGTTCGGCCATGGTCTCGGTCCTCACGGCATCCAGAAAAGAATTTTGGCGGCGGCGGCGACCACGAGCACTAAGGCCCCGCTGGCGATCAGAACGACACCTGCGAAACCGATGCTTCCCGCGATCAATTTCAGACGCTCCTGGCGGATGCGGGCTCTCATTACGCTGTCCATGGTCTCGGTCCTCACATTGTCTCAGAAGGTGCTTGGAGGCCGGGCGCTACGCCGGCTTTGGTCTATCCCTGGTCATGCGCTGCTACCGCATTCCGTCTGGCTATCGGGCTATCAACCAGCTACCCGCCTGCGGTCCCTTTCTCATCCCGAATGTCGCCGCAGGACGGTCTCGGACATTTCGGGCTTGCCGCGTGTCTGCTTTCCACGCCGCTCCAAGCACCATCTGAAACTATGTTCCCTTTTCTTCAGTCATCGCTCTTGATCTCCAGCGTTCCTTCCTCGGGCCTGAAACGGCCGTCGCAGAACTCCTCGACGGGGCGGACCCAGACCCGGCCGGGAAACCCCTTGGCCTGGATCTCGCGGTAGACCACGACCGGGGTCAGGTCCGCCTCCAGCAGGCCGACCGACTCCACGACGTAGCGATGCCCGGATTTTGGGTGAAAGTAGGTCTGGCCCCTCATACCGGACGCCCCCGGACGGTGGCCAGGCGGGGGCCGGTCGGGAATAGCGGCAGGGGTTTGTTCTCCGCCGGGTCCAGGGCCGGCTTGGGGGACTGCTCGTCGACTGGCCCGTCGTCGGCCTCGAGGCGGTCCTGGAGATCGTTGGGCGCGCGGTGCGCAATCAAGGGCGCGGCAGAGGGCTCGGGTGGGCCGGCTTGAGCCATGATGGCGGCGGTGGTCGCGGCCTCGACTAGGCCTGCGAGACTGACGTTCGAGCCGGTGATCACGGACCGGACGAGTTCGCGGAAGGCGGCGGCCTGTTCCGGGTCGTCGGGCCACTTGACCATGGCGCGCCTCTCGAACGTGATGATCAGAGTCTCCGCGTTGTCCTTGCACAACTGGTTGACGGTTTTATCCATGGCGGGGCTCCGATTCAGAGGACAGGCGACCCCGGCTCAAGGCCGGGGCAGGCTTTGGACAGACGCCCCCGGCACAGGGCCGGGGTGCGGGTCTGTCGGGGTGTTGAGGTCGGGTTTCAAGCGCCAGTGCCAGACGCGGCCATGGGGCGAGGGCAGGCGGTCGAGTTCGATGGCGCCGTCCTGCTGTAGGGCGATCAAGGTGGCGTCCCAGGTGGGCAGCGCCGGCGGCAGGGTCGCCCAGTCCCCGGGCGCCTGGCGCAGGATGCGGGCGCGCTTGGTGGCGGGCTGGGTGGCGGTTGGGGGTTTCGGGCGCGCGGTCATGGCTTGGGGTCCTGGTGGTTGTCGTCACCGGGGGGCCGGTGGGTGGCCGCCCCTCCGGTGAGGCGGCGGACGATCCGCGCGGCGCCGGCGCGGGCCTTGAGGTAGCCTTTGATGGCGAGCCAGAGGGCCAGCATGACCAGGCAACCGGTGGCGATGGTGCCGATGATGGCCTCGGGGCTCATCCTTGGGCGCCGGTGAAGAAGACCCAGGCGCCGCCGGCGGCGCCGCGCAGGTTGGCCGCGGCGCACCTGGCCTGGACCTTGAGGCTCAAGGGGCAGGCCAGACGCTCGGCCTGGCCGTAGGAGTGAACGACGTGCTCAGTGCCGTCCGGCGCCTGGACATGCCAATCGCCGGTCGCCGGGTCGCGGGTGATGCGCTCGCCGGCGCTGAGTGGGCGGCTGGGGGCGGTCATGGGGTGGCCCTCCCGGTCTCGGATTGAGGCAGGGTGACGATGATGGCGTTGCCGTCGACGGTGTAACTGCAGGCCCCGGATTTTGCGGTGGGCAGCAAGGGGCGGCCTATTTGCAGCACGGGACTGACCGAATCCTTCCTGGCGAGGTAAAGACTGAAACCTTGGTCCGATTTCGTAAGTCTGACCCGCCCGGCGTCCGGGCCGGAGCCGACATCGATGGCGACTTTCGATCCCACGTCGACGCCCAGTGCCGCACGGGCATCCGCCCCCAGGGCGAGACCGAGGTACCGAGGCCCCCGAGAACAAAGTCGGATGCCCGTCAACGGGGAGCCGCCGCCCTGACCCTTCTCGATCCGTTTAAAACCCATCACAGGGCCCTCCCGGTCTCGGACAGCAGGGGCTCGATCAGCCAGAAGACGACCAGGGCGGCGGCACAGACCGTCATGGCCAGGCATTCCCAATGGGACATGGCCTAGTTCCGCAGCGGCACGACGCGGCGGGTGGCGGGTTGCTGCCAGGGGGCGCTGTCCTTCTGGGCGCTGCTGGTCGGGGGCATGGCGTGGCTCCTTCGCGGGGTGGGGACCCCGGCTCAAGGCCGGGGCAGGCTCTCCAGTCAGGGGGGGTTGGGCGGACGGCTGTGCCCGCCCGCCCTCGCCGCGGTTACCGGCAGTCGAAAAGTTCGAGGACGAAACGCTCGAAAAGAGCGCGGTGTTCCGCCGGCAGGGCGCGGCTAACCAGCAGCGCGATACAGGCGGCTTCGGCCGTCGTCGCTCTGTCCAGGAAGTCGCTCCAGGCGTCCCAAGCGTCCCGTGGGCTCGCGCCGCCGGTGGGCTTCATGTGGGTGAGGAAGGCGGCCCAGGCGGCCTCGGTGCCCGGGGCGGCGGCGGGGCGGATGCCAGCGAGGAAGGCGTCGCGGAGCGTCCGGATATCGGTTTGCACGGCGACGGACCAGGTCTCGAAGCCTTCCAGCGGCGCGGCGGCGGGGTCGGGGGTGTCCAGGGTCGCGGCGACGGGGTTGGCGGTCTCGAGAGTGGTGGGTGTCTGGGTGGCGGTCATGGCGGGGCTCCTTTGTGGGGTGTGTTTGTTTGGCTTCGCAGGAGATAATATGCATTTATGCATTTCAGTCAAGAATAATAATCCATTTGTGGATATTTTTTTATGACCGATGGGTAATATTTGGCTGATGACAGAATCTCACCGCAGGCCGATAAGCTTGGCATGGTGCGTTTGCGGGGATTCGCTGTCGTAGAACGCTCGATTCGTCGGGCTTACGAAAGCGCGGGCCTCTTGCTAGAAATCCACAACGACATGGCAAAATTCATCGAGACAAAGCGTTCGGTGCGGGGTTTGATCGCTGATCCCTGCTTCAACCCATTGCAAAGCACAGCCGGCCCAGGTAACGCCTTCTGGGTATCCGGGACCGACCAGGAAGGCGAGGTGGTTCACCTTCAAGCGCTACGAGTGTGTGATGCTTCGTCGCTGCACGATGAACTCCGGGCCCGGCAATGCGACTACAGGCCTTATGAATTTGAGGTCTGTGAGGACCGGTCGAGCTTTCATCTTGAGCGAGACCTGGTCGGCGCCCTGGGGTATCATGGCGAGCTGTGGCTACGTGAAGATTGGCGGGCTCGACATATGGCTCCAACGCTAGCACGCCTCGCGATCGTTATCGCGCGCGCGCGGTGGCAGCCGGATCAGATGTGGTCCTTGGTTGCTGAGGATCGTGCTAATCAACGATATCTCAGTTTGATAGGCTACCGGCGCCTGGCTCCTGAGGTGTACTGGGTTGATCAAGCAGGCCGCGTACGACTTCGAGACCATGTGGCGTCAATATCCGCTCTTGAAATCGACGCGATGGTTCGAACGCTATCCCGGGTGGTGGAGAAATCCCACAATATCATTTCGGAAGGCCGTCGCGCTTAGGAGTCCGCCTTGCCATGGTAACAGCAACCGCTCGTACCGAAGCCACTCGAGGTCGCCGTCGCTGTGGATGAGCCCGCGGACGTGCTCGTAGCGAGGTCTCTCTTCGTCGAGGGCTTTGGTATAACTGGCGCAGACTTCTCGTTCGTACTCGCTTCCGAAATCGTCGACCGTGGTCTGCCCTATGAGCGATTCGGCAGACTCCTGGCCAACAAGCCCACGAAGAGGCGTAGAACACCCAATGTGCCTGAAGCACACATCACCTGCCGGGTCCCGAGCCAGATCGATTAGATGATCAGCAAAGCGGCTCTCGGACATATCGCCACCCGATCTCCAGAACTGAAACATTTCCCGCAGCAGTCCGTCACCATTGGATGCGTCGGAGATTTCTTCTCTCTGGACTGTTGTCCTCGGCAGAATGTTGATGCCCTGAAACTGTGCAATCTCCAATATCCTGTTGGTTACCACCTCTTGTTCCACCACCTCGTTAGACCAACCAGTCTTTCGAAACCGAAGGACCACGTGGCTGACACCGCCGCAATTCGCGGCCATGCGAGAGGCCTGCCACAAAGACGCTGTTGTCGCTGTGTCAACATCCCAGGACACCTCGATCGCGGCGCCTTGGCGTCGGAGCCTTACCATGCACATCTTCTCAAAAGGAAAGCGACGCGCTCTTTTTGGAAAGGGTGTATTCGGGTTTTTGGCAACACGTTCTTTCTGTTGAAAGAATAAACCGCCTTTCGGGTCAACCCAACATAGTTCGGGTGCGGCGGCATGAGGATTTATTGGAGATACGAAGGCCATTCGCTAGACCCAGCGCGCCTTAACCGCGTTGTAAATTCCGTAAACGATGTCGGCATGAGTCACCACATCTGGATGCGTATCGTCGCCCACGATCAAGTCCTCACAAAGATCAGACGGGTCGACATTTAGCGCGACCGCAAACTTCATGAGTTCGTCGAACTCAACATCGACCTTACCCTCTTCGAAGGCGACGAGGGTTTCTAGCTTGAATCCCGAGGCCTCCAGCATATCCGCGCGCGTCCACCCGCGCCGTAATCGTGCTTCGCGAACAGCACGTCCAAATGACCGTGGATTCTTAAACAATCCACCCTCCGATTGATCACCACCAGCATCGTAACAACCGACGTTAGCAAAGTCATATGGGCCTCTGACGTCATCCTCCCAATCTTGGTAGGGTGGCTTTGTCATTTGCGATGAATTTTGCGGTAATGGGTCAAATCGGCGCGCAACCGGTCAATAATACTTTGTCGGTTTCCCTCTCTCCCAACAAAATCGTACTCAGCAACCTCGCTAATCGCTCTGGAATAGTCGTGCGCAAGCTCGGGTGGTATGTCCAAAAGTTTATGCCTGATGAGATCGTTTAGAATGTCTGAAGACGCCTCGTAAACGCGCCTCGCAAAGTCCTCAGGCGTCACTGGAAGCCCTTCCAGATCGGAATCTTCTGTATCATTTGCAGGCAATCGGGGCGGCTCGCTTCTTCCGCCTCCCGGCTCGTCTCCGCGCCAATTGGGGTCAATCTCCGCGAACTTCTGGGTCCATTTGTATTCAGGCTCAACAGTGCCGGCCTCCCATCGCGACACTGACGATTGGCTCGCGCCGATGTGGTTGGCGAAATCGCCCTGGTTCATTCCGAGACCACGCCGCAGCCGTCTGACGGCCTTTGATAAATTTTCCATGGGTCTGAAAATATTCCGTACCGCATACGGAAGCAAATCCATATCTGCATTTTCTTCTTGCATAATTACCCGTTGATGCATATACCTGATGCATGAACATCATCAGGCATATTCGAGTCGATCTGCTGGATCTTACTCAAACCGAGTTCGCAGAGGGTGTCGGCGTTGCGCAAAGCACGGTGAGCCGCTGGGAGAAATCTGAGCTCTCGCCATCAATCAAAGAGGCCGCCGAGATGCGACGGCTCATGGAGGAGAAGGGGATTGAGTGGGACGACGCGCATTTCTTTGACTCCCATATCGAACCAAACCCGACGACCTCCATAACGACCCGCGAAGCCGCCCAAGCCTGACCCTGCCGTCGTGGCCGGGTCGAGGTCCACTGTAAAGATGCCTGTGGAATTACAGTTGACATTTGCGAACAGCTACCACCAGGGGGTAGAGACCAAATGAAGCCGCGCCGGCCCAACACGCTCGAACACGCGCTTATCCAGGCGGCGTTTTTCCTAGAAGGCGTTGATGGAATCGTCGCGGTCACGGGCCGCAGCGCCACGACTTTTCGAGCCTGGGCCGATCCGGACCGGGACGATTGCGTGCCGCTGGCGCTGGCGGTGAAGATCGACCGGGCCTGCAAGGCTGCTTGCGGCGAAACGCCGATCCGAGATTTCTACGACCGCCAGGTCTGCGATGTGGACGCGCCGGCGGAGACAATGCCGGTGCAGAGCCGTCTGCTGGAACTCCACATCGCGCTCGGCAAGCTTTCCGAGATGCTGTCGGCGGCGCCTGCGCCTAAACCAGCCAACGGGCCGCAGGTCACCCCGAACGAGGCCGCGCAGATCGCCGGCCAGATCGCCAGCGCGCGCGAGCAGTTGAACAAGATCGAGCAAGCGGTCGCGCAGGAGGTGGGCCGGTGATAGCCAAAGGACATTTTCATGACCGACCCGAAACGCGACAAGCCGCTTCGCTGTGCGACCTGCGGCAGCCGGCGTTGGGACAAGACCAAGACGCCGCTGGCCTGTGCGATCTGCGGTTCAATCGAGGCCCAGGAAAAGAGACGGGCCCCAATCCGCTAGCGCAAACCGTCGTCGTTCAAGACTCTGCCCAAGGCTTTCTTGCGGCTCGCCAGTTCCTTCTTGGCGGCGTAGAAGGCGGCCTGCGCACCACGCAGAGCCGCCAGTGCAGTCTCCACGTCGGTGCCGCGCATCATCTGCGGCAGGAAGCCGACAGCCTCGGCGTTGTCGCTGACCAACCGGGTCACGTCGCCGTCCATCAGCGCGAAGCGGTGCTTGCAGGGGATGCCCTTCCCCCCAGCCGGGCAGGTGCAACTAGCGGTCAGGAAAGTGTCGCGGCGTTCGAAGACGACGTCGTAGAGGTCGCCTTCCGAGCCCTCGACGACAAAGCCGAGGCGGTTGGGCAGGTTGTATCTGGCGGTGGTGTTGTCCGACACGGTCAAATCCCCCTCCCGTTGATCGCGACAGTCTGGCAGCAACGCGGGCGCGAGTCGAGAGCCCACGGCACTGTCGTCGTCATCAAGAAAACCGGCAACGTCGGCAAGTCGACGGATCTGATCGATTGGCTGATCCGCCAGATCCAAAGCCCATTCATGCGGGGTAGGGGTCAGAGGACAGAGGACAGGGATCAGAGGACAGGGGAGCCCGGCAGGCGGCCGCCCGCCGGCGCCCAAGGGCCCCACCCATGACCGGGACCCTGCTCAACCATGCCATGGCGGTGGCGCGGCGGGAGGGCGTCGAGACTCCGGTCCTGGCCATCGCCAAGCTGGCCAACTGCTCGACCAGCACGGCCAGCGCGGCGCGCCAGGCGGTTGAGCTGGAGCAGGGCGCGCGCCAGCCCTGGGCGGCGCCGCCCGAGGGCCGGCCCGGCTCGAAGCGGGCCCGGATCATGGCCCTGCTGGACGCGCGGGGCGGCGGCGCCGACGTCATCGACGTCGCCGAGGTCGAGCGGATCGCCCGGGAGACAGAGACCCACAAGAGCTACGTCTTCAACGTGCGGCATGCCTGGCGCGGCCTGCGCGGCCTCGCGACCTGGGAAGGTCGGCGCGCCGAGACGGTCAAGCCGGAGAACGAGCAGCCGGTCGAGCGGGTGGCGCGGCGCTGCCTGGGCTGCGGTGACTCCTTCAACGCCAAGGGGCGGCTCAACCGCCTGTGCCGGCCATGCGACCGCGATATCGCGAGCCTGCAGGGGTTCATGGGGGCCAGATGACAGAGGTCAGGGATCAGAGGACAGATAGCGGCGGCGGCCCAAGCGGGGCCGAAACGCCCGGGTGGCTGCGCACGCGCGGCTTTGTGGCGGGGGTGCTGGACAAGACCCTGGACGACAATCCCTATCCCGCCGACAGCCCGCAGGCCCTGGTCTGGGCCGACGGCTGGCTCGTGAAACGCAACCCTGTTTCACGGGAAGCCGTTTCATGCGGGAAGGCCCCGCCGCGCTATTGGACCGACAGCGAGGTCGCCTTTTTGGCCTGGGGCGAGTCCTGGGGAATGAGCAACCCCGAGATGGGCCAGGCCCTGCGCCGCAACGCCGCCACGGTGCGGCTGAAAAGGTATCGGCTGCGGCGAAAGGCAGAGAAATCCAACACCCCCGGATCGGCGTCCGGGGCAGGTTCCCGTCAATCCAATCCAAACACCGGCCCCGATCAGACTGCCTCAGCGTCCGCGCGCGGGGGGCCGGTGGCGCGTGCGGACCGGCTTCTCCCCGGAAGCCTCCCTGTGACCTCGCCCGGGCGGGCAGACGGCCCGCCCGGGTCTTTTTCGTGAGGAGAAACCATGAGCGAGAATGACGACCGTCAGACGGACGCCCGCCAGACCGATGACCGCTATGCCCTGCGGAGCTTCGCCGGCTTCTTGGAGCAGGTCGAGGACGGGCAGCTTCACCACGACCTGACCGAAGCCTACCGCGAGATCGTTCGGGAAATGAGCGACCAGGCGGAGATGGTCGGCGGCAAGGCCACGGGCAAGATCACCGTCGCACTGGACCTCAAGTGCGAGGGCGGCGTGGTCGAGTGCAAGGGCGAAATCAAGCTGAAGCGCCCGGAGAAGCCGCGCGGGCGATCGATCTTCTGGACCACCCAGGACGACTACCTGACCCGGCAGAACCCGCGCCAGGGAAAGCTGTTCAAGGACGTGAAGGCCGCCGAGGCGGAGGCCGCCCGCGAGGCCTGACCCGGCGGGCATTTCGCCCGCATGGCCCCTGAAGGCCCGACCCCGAGAAGACCCAACAAGAAAGCCAACCCAGAGAGAAAGACGGAAAGGACACGCAGACCATGCCTGCACGAGGAACCAACGCCACCACGAGCCCCGACCCCGAGGCCCTGCTTGAGCCCATCGGCAGCGACGCCGACGCCATGCGCGCGGTGATGGAGGAATACCACCAGCCGACGGTGAAGCAGTTGACCTCCGCCGCGAGCCAGGGGCAGGTCGACGCCTCGGTCCTGCTGCTGCCCAAGGGCATGGCGGCGGTGAGCGTCAAGCCCTTCATGGACCCCTGGCGGACCCAGCCCGAGCGTCGCGAGGGCACCGCGGCCATGACGGACCTGGCCTCCTTCATCGCTCACGCGAAGCGCAACAAGGACGAGGCCTCGGCGCTCTTCGCCGAAGGGGCCGGCATGAGTGCGCGACTGCTGGCGATCTACGACTATCACCTGATCGCCGGGCCGCAGGCGATAACCTATGGCACCAAGGACGGCGTGCAGGCAGTGGAGCGGGAAACGGACAACCCGGCGCGCTGGTGCGGGCACCGCTGCGGCTACGACTTCCCGATGTCCGACGAATGGCGCGCCTGGTTCGGCCAGTCGGGCGAGAAGATGGGCCAAGCCGACTTCGCCGCCTTCCTCGAGGAACATATCGCCGACCTGATCCCGCCTCCAAACGCGAAGGATCTGGAAAAGACCAACGCGGCGAAGATCGCCAAGCACTACGGCGCCATCGGCGGGCCGGACAAGCTGATGGCCGTGGCGCGCGGCTTGAAGGTGACCTCGACCGAAAAGGTCGAACAGTCGCAGAACCTGCAGACCGGCGAGATCCAGGTGACCTACAGCCAGGACCACGGCGACGGCAAGGTGAAGGTGCCGGGGCTGTTCTTCATCGTCATCCCGGTGTTCCAGAACGGCACCGCCTACCGGATCGCGGTGCGCCTGCGCTACCGGTTGAGCCAGGGCGCGGTCATCTGGTTCTTCGAGCTCTACCGCGCCGACCTGGTCTTCCGCGACGCCTTCCAGGCGGACTGCGCGAAGGCGGCCCAGGAGACCGGCCTGCCGCTGTTCTACGGCAAGCCGGAGGCGGTTGCCGTGGTCGCTGGCCGTCAGGAAGGCCGCGTCATGTGGGAATCAACGCCGCGCTGAGGGAGGTGACGCAGCCATGGCGAGGAAGAAATCCAAGGGTTGGCCGGCCGGTGACGTCGTCTGGCTGATGGCGGCCACCAAGCGTGGCGCGACGACCGCGGAGATCGTTGCGCATCTGGGCCGGGACAGGAGCGATATAATCAGTAAACGCTACCGGATGCGGCAGGCCGCTGCGGTGGTTCGAAACGCGCCGCAGGACGACCAGTCCGGTCCGCTCTATGCCTATGTGGACAGCACGGACGTCGCCTGGTGGGCCATCAAATGCGGCGGCTGCAGCCGGCAGGAACGCCGCTTGTGGTTCGCCAAGGCGACGCCGGACTCGCTGCGCACTTACTTCACAAAGGCCGGTTGGAAGATCGAGGTCGGTCTGGGAGCCGGCGCCGCGAAGGCGGCCTGTCTGGCCTGTCAAACGCACCCGCCGGCGAAGAAAAGCCAAGAGGACGAGGAGAAAGGAGCCCCAACTATGGCGGCCAACAAATCCGCGCAGGCGGGTGTGCCAATCCCAGACGGCGGGCCCGCGCAAGCGGCCCTGCCAATTCCGGACGGGGGGCCAAGATCAGACGGGGGCCCAAGCTCAGACGGGGGCAGGGAGCCTTCGCGGGTCATCCTGCGCAAGGTCTTCCAGGTTCTGGAGGACGTCTACGACGAAGAGAACCACTGCTACCGCGAGGGCTCCAGCGATGCCCAGGTGGCGGCGGACCTGGACGTCGCCGAGGCCTTCGTCCGCAAGATCCGGGAGGAGTCCTTCGGCCCGATCAAGCCGCCCAGCGCTGTCGTGGCCCTGGGTCATGACCTGTCGGCGGTGCGGGTCCTGCTGGAGGAGATCGAGTGCAAGTACCAGGCCCTCGCCCTCAGCCACACGAACGGGAAATGAGGGCAGAGAAAGGAACGTGGTCATGGAAGACTTAGGTTTCACCTTTTCGCAGTTGCGGACCGCAACGCGGTCGAAGCTCCCACAAATAGAAGGGTTGGTGGGGTCTTGGGGGTTGGCCCAGTGGTGCAATTCGCTGACGGCGCAGGTCGGGCGTCTGGCGGCCTCGATCGAGAGGGAGGCGCGCGGACGGCCCGACCACGAAGCCGTCGCGCTGTCCGCCTTCGCCGCGGCGGTGGTTCATTTGGACGTGCTGGCCGAGGTGGCCCAGGTGAACCTGGGGCGGGCGACCTTCCTCAAGTTCAACGAGGTCAGCGTTCGGGTCGGCTGCGACGTCCGCCTGGTCGGCCGGCCCGAGGATCTGGCTTTCTCGAGCCTGCGGCATGCCAACAAGGCGCGCCTGCCGCTGTTCAAGAACGCCCAGGGCGGCCCGGCCCACAGCGAACCGGACGGGTCCGACTGGTGCCGGGCCCAGTGGTGCAACGCGGTCACCGGGGAGCTGGGCGAGGCGGCGAACCTGATCAAGAAAATCGAGCGCGGCGACTTCTCGCTGGACGAGGCGCGCGACGACCTGGGCCGCGAGCTGGCGGACATCATGGGCTACCTGGACATCATGGCCTTCCGGTTCGGCATCGACCTGGGTGCGGTAGCCGGGGCGGCCAGCCTCGAAATGGGCGCGCTGCGTGGGCTCTATGTCGAGGCGCCGGTGGGTCTCGGGCGGGCCTTCGCGTGACCCGCCAGCCAAACCAGCGGGGCGAACTGGTCGCAGTGGTGCAGATGATCCCGCACGGCCAGGCCTGGGAGCGCCACGGCGCCGGGTGGGTCGTGGTCGACGACCTGCAGGGCGTCTGTCACCACGGTTTCCATTCGGTCTTGATGGAAAAGCGGGATGAGGGGGAGTGACCATGAGCGCAGAGAACGACACCGACCTGCCGGCGTCGCTGGCCGATCTGATCATGGACAATCATCCGGAAGCCGAAGAGATCGAGGCGTTTTGCGCACGACTGGGTTTGGCCTGCGCCAGGGAGAGCAACGCCACCGAAAAACTGATCGAGCAGCTTTGCCTGCTGGGCCAGGAGCGGCGGGTGGTGGAGTTGCTGCCGGCCTTGGCGGCCCTGGTCGCCTGGGTGATCGAGAAAATTGCCGCTCACGACGGCGAATTGAAGGCCCAGGCGGCGATGGTCTTCGTCGTGCGGTACTTGGATTTTGTGCGCATGACGTCGATGTCCGGGGAACTGGACGCATTGGTTGGCCCTCTTTCGGTCGCCGGGCTGCCGGAAAGCGATCCGGCGCCTGGGGACCACGACACGGGCGGGCGTGATCCGGACGAGATCCCCACCACGCCGGGCGGGAAGACCCTGCAATGAGCGATTTGGACGATGGCCCGGCGGAGTCCCGGCTGGTGACCGGCGCGGTGCGCGAACGCTGGACGCCGTCCCTGGCGGTCGGGCGATTGCCCCATCCTCCCAGACCCGGCCACCCGGCCGCGGCGCCGGACTGGTCGGTCACCCTCGAGGTCGGCGGCGGCATCGGCCCGGTCATCGTCCTGGCGCGCGACAAGGCCCATGCGCTGTCGAAGGCGCTGTTGCGGGAGGCGGGGGGTCAGAAGACAGAGGTCAGACGACAGGGGACAGAAAGGGTGGCGAAATGAGCGAGGTTTTCCTGCGGGTGCGGCGCGCGTCGGACGGCTGGATCGTCACCGAACTGCCGGACAGCCTCGATTGCGACGACAGCGGCGTGAGCCATATCGCGACGGACAGCGAGGAGGCCACGAAGGTCTTCGGGGGCATTCTCGCGCGCCTGGAGGGCGGTGGTCAGAACTCAGGCGACAGAGCAAAGAAGGCAGAAGGGGCGGCGCGGCCATGATCTGGCGCCTGTCCAATCGCGCCGACCCGCTCGCCCGGGCGCTCGCCGACCGGCACTACAACCGGCAGAAGCCGGGCACGCCGCAGTTCGTGCCGCCGGGACGCTGCATTGTCCTGCTGGCCGCCGACGAGACAGCCCTTTGGGTCTCCTCCTGGCCCTTTGCCGCCTATGTCAAGCATGCCTGGCCCGGCGCCTGGATCTGTTCATGCTTTCGGCGCGAAGGCGGTGCGTTGCTGGCAAGCGACCTGATCAAGCAGGCGGTCGCGGCCACGCGGGCGATCTGGGGGGCTGCTCCGGCCCTTGGTTTCATCACCTTCGTGGACCGGGCCAAGACCCGCCCCAAACGCGACCCGGGGTACTGCTACCAGATGGCGGGCTGGGCCCCATGCGGACGGACCAAGGGCGGGCTCTATGCCCAGCAGCTGCTACCGGATCTGATGCCTGCGCCTGAGCCCCCGCACGGTGCGCAGGGCTCTCTATTTCCTGGAGGGCGTGTCCATGCCTGACAGCGCCGCAGCGGCAACGGTTGGTGCGGCGCCGGAGCAGGCGGGCCCCCTGAAGGCGGGACAGACCCTGTTCCTGCTGGGCGACGCCCTGACGGTGCTGCGCGGGCTGCCGGACGACCACTTCGACTGTGTGGTGACCTCGCCGCCCTACTGGGGCTTGCGGGACTATGGGGTCGAAGGGCAACTGGGCCTGGAGCCGACCCTGGGCGAACACATCGCGGCCATGGTGGCGCTGTTCCGCGAGGTCCGCCGGGTGCTGAAGCCCGGCGGCACGGTCTGGCTGAACTACGGCGACTGCTACGCGACCAGCCCCAACGGGCGCAGCGCGGCGGCGACCAAGGCGGCCGGCGGCGACGACCGGACCTTCCGAGACAAGCCCTTCTCGACGGTCGGGCCGATCGACGACCCGGCTGGCCCGGCCCTCAAGGCCACGGACCTCTGCATGGTGCCGAACCGGCTGGCCATCGCGTTGCAGGACGATGGCTGGTGGGTGCGCGCGGAGATCGTCTGGGCCAAGCCCAACCCGATGCCGGAATCGAGCCGGGGGCGGCCCGCCACGGCGCACGAGAAGATCTTCCTGCTGACCAAGGCGGGCGACAAGACCAACCTGTGGAACCACGAAGTGACCAATGGTTGGCGCGAGGCCAAGCCGGAGCCGGACTGGTGGTGGAAGCACGCCGAGACCCACGCCTGGGTGGCGACCGAACCGGCACCCGACTGGCGCTGGAAGCACCGGGAGAAGGGCACCCTGCGGGACAGCGCGCCGGCGTTGGACGAGTTGGCCGGCTGGGAGAAGGTGGACGCTTGGCGCAAGGTCAACGCCTGGCGCGGCTTTGCGAGCTACTACGACCTCTGGGCGGTGCGCCAAGGCCGGATCGGCGACGAGGACGCGGTCGGGTTCCGCGGCGGGTCCTATGTGGGCGGCGCGCCCGGCACCCGGGCCACGGTGGGCAATTCAAAGGTGCCGGCCGGTTGGGACCAGGGCGCGGGCGGTCACGGCACGATCCACCGGACCGGGCGAAATGACGAAACACGCGGTCGGGACACTTACGGCCGTCACACCTTGGGCGCGGCGGTGCCGGAGGAGGAACGGCGGGACTACGAGCACTCGCCGGGGCTGCAGCCGCCGCACAAGGGACTGCAACGCGCCAGAGACGAGTACAAAAAGCAGAACGGACACGGCCGCCGCCATGCCGGCTTCAACGCGCGCTGGGACGCAAAGGAGCGCGGGCTGACGCCGCGCCACAGCCACGCGAACAACCACACGGCGCTGGACAGCGTCGGGCGCGGCGGCGGGCGCAACCTGCGCAACTACGAGCCGGCGCCGCTGGACGTCTGGGTCATGGCGACCCGGCCCTTCACCGAGGCGCACTTCGCGACCTTCCCCGCCGAACTGGTCGAGCGCTGCCTGCTGGCCGGCTGCCCCGAGGGCGGCCTGGTGCTGGACCCCTTCGGCGGCGCCGGCACGGTCGGCCTGGTGGCCGAGGCCCTACAGCGCGAGGCGACCCTGATCGAGCTGAACCCGGCCTACGTCGAGATCGCCGAGGCGCGGCTGGCCAAGGCGCGCGTCCAGCGCCTGGCCGGCAAGCCCGACAAGGCGCGGCGCTGCGACTCGACGGGGGATCTGTTCGGTTCAGAAGTCAGAAGTCAGATGACAGAGGACAGAAAAGAAGAGGCGCCACGGCGCCATTGGCCAGGTGAACCGGGAGCGATCTGATGGGATTGATTATCGACAGTTTTGCCGGCGGGGGCGGGGTGTCCTGTGCGATCGAGCGGGCGCTGGGGCGCTCGCCGGACATCGCGATCAACCACTGGCCGGCGGCCCTGGCCATGCACGAGGCCAACCACCCGGCCTCGCGGCACATCTGCTCCAACATCTTCGAGATCGCCGACCCGAGCGTGCTGACCGGGGGCGAGCCGGTGGATCTGGCCTGTTTCTCGCCGGACTGCACGCACCATTCCAAGGCCAAGGGCGGCAAGCCGCGCAAGAAGACCCTCCGGGGCATGGCCTGGATCGTCTACCGCTGGGCGCGCACGGTGCGGCCCCGGGTGATCGTGGTCGAGAACGTCGAGGAGTTCCAGGGCTGGGGCCCGCTGGACCGGGAAAACATGCCCTGCAAGGCGCGCAAGGGGCAGACCTTCAATTTCTGGGTCGAGAAGTTCCGCCGCCAGGGTTATCGGGTGGACTGGCGCGAGCTGCGGGCCTGCGACTATGGCGCGCCGACGATCCGCAAGCGGCTGTTCGTCGTCATGCGCCGCGACCACCGACCGATTGTCTGGCCGGCACCGACCCACGGCCCAGGCCTGGCCGCGCCCTACCGCACGGCGGCGGAGATCATCGACTGGTCGCTGCCCTGTCCTTCGATCTTCACCCGCAAGCGCCCGCTGGTCGAGGCGACCATGGCACGGATCGCCCGGGGGCTTCGGCGCTTCGTTTTCGACGCTGCGGAGCCCTTTATCGTGCCGGTGACCCATAGCGGCAGCGTCCGGGTCCACGACATCAACGAGCCGCTGCGGACCGTGACCGGCGCCCATCGCGGCGAATTAGCACTCTGCACGCCCTACATGGTGCCGCGCTACGGCGAACGCGCCGGCCAGGCGCCACGCGCTCGCAGCGTCGAGGACCCGCTGGCCACGGTGGTCGCGACCGACAACGGCAGCCAGTTGGTGGCTCCGATCCTGTCCCGGCAGTTCGGCTGCTCGACAGGTCAAAGGGCGGACGCGCCGGCGCCGACGGTGACCGCCGGGGGCGCTGGCAAGACGGCCCTGGTGGCGGCCTACCTGGCCAAGCACTTCGGCGGCATGACCGGCTGTCCCATCGACACGCCGCTGCCGACCACGACCATGAGCGGTAGCCAGAACCAGCTCGTCCTGGCCCATCTGACCAACTTCCGCGGCTCCAACAAGGGCGGCGGGCCGAGCGACGACCTGGCCAACCCGCTGCCGGCGATCACCGCCGAGGGCCAGCATATCGCCGAGGTCCGCGCCTTTCTGTTGAAATACTACGGCACGGCCTCGGGCCAGGATCTGGCGGAGCCGCTGCACAGCGTGACCAGCCGGGCGCGCTTCGGGCTGGTGATGGTCCAGGGCGAACCCTGGCAACTGGTCGATATCGGCATGCGCATGCTCAGCCCGCGCGAACTCTACCGGGCGCACGACTTCCCGCCGGACTACCTGATCGAGCAGGTCATGTGGAACGGGCGCCCCCTTACCAAGCAGAACCAAGTCGCCTTGGTCGGCAACTCGGTGCCGGTGCCGCTGGCCGAAGCGGTGATCCGCGCCCAGTTGCCCGACCTGGCGGTGGGCGGCCCGGCTATCGAAACCGAACCGCAAAGGAGGCTGGCGCTATGAACATCAACGGCAAGCTCGCGCGGGTCACGATCTATCTGACCTGGGGTCTGGGCCTGGTGGTCCTGGGCGACGCAGCGGTCTGGGCCCTGGTCGACCTGGTCGATGACGCGGGGATCTTCTGGGAGGTCTGCCTGTGGTGACGGCCTCCGCCGCTGTTCAAGCCGGCCAACCCGCAGAGGAGCGGAACTGCGCGGATTGGACCCACAACGACCTGCAGCACGATCTGGCGATGCACCTGCGCGCGGGCGGCGAACGTTGGGTCTGGTGCAACATCGTGCTGGGCGACGGCGGGCGGCCCGACTGCTTCACCTTCCGTCCTTACGGACAGTCGGCCCAGGAGATGGTCGCTTACGAGATCAAGGTCTCGCGGGAGGATCTGCGCTCGGACCTGACCAAGGGCAAGTGGCAGCGCTACAGGAGTTTCGCCCAGGGAATCACCTTCGCGGTGCCAAAAGGGCTGTGCAAGAAGGGCGACGTCCCCACGGGCTGCGGCCTCATCGTCAGGTCGGATACGGGGTGGCGGCATGTTCGAAAGCCGGTTCTCCAGTCGGCGGCGCTCGAAATCTCAGATTTCATCAAGCTGCTATCGGCGCCACCGGAATGGCAGGCCCAAGCGCGGGCGACCCACGGCGGATGGCGAGAAAGACAGATCGAGAAAACTGCCAATCGCGCGGCAGGCCGGCGAATTTCCCAAGACCTGGCCAAGTATCTACAGGCCCCGGAGAAGGCCCGGGCGGCGGTCGAGGAGGCCGAGAGGACGTTGGCCAACGCAAAGACCCGTGCAGAAAGGATCGAGTCCCAGGCGCAGTCGCTTATGGCCGAGCTGGCCGAATCTCTTGGCATCGAGGGCCGCCCAAAGATCTGGGAGATTCGCGCGCGCATCGGAGAACTCAAAGAAGAGGGACTGACAGGGGCGCTCACGGCGTCGCTGGAGCGCGTGGCCGCCGAGGCCTCGAAGGGCCTGGCACTGCTCAACAATGGGGGAGGGCCGAACCATGGGTGAAAACACTGCCATCGAGTGGGCCGACCACACGTTCAATCCTTGGATCGGGTGCCAGAAGGTCTCGGCGGCCTGCGATCACTGTTACGCCGAGACTTGGGCCGAGCGGTTCGGCCAGGTCGAATGGGGGCCCAAGGCGGAGCGCAAGCGAACCTCGCGCCACAACTGGGCCAAGCCGGTCAAGTGGAACAATTGGTGCGCCAAGAATGGCCAACGGAAGCGGGTGTTCTGCGCGTCGCTGGCCGACGTTTTCGACAACCGGGCGCCGGAGGGCGCGCGCGACGACCTCTGGTCGCTGATCCGTTCGACGCGGTCCCTAGATTGGCTGTTGCTGACCAAGCGCCCCCAGAATATCGCCGGTATGTTGCCCGGTGATTGGGGCTCGGCGGGGTACGAAAATGTCTGGCTCGGCACCACGGTCGAGAACCAGGAAGAGGCGGAACGACGGATCCCGCACTTGCTGTCGGTCCCGGCGCCGGTCCATTTCCTGTCGTGCGAGCCGCTGCTGGGGCCGGTCGATCTCACGGATGTTTGGTCGCATCGGCCCATTGACGAGTTCGACCCCGGGCACCATTGGGATGTCCTCGACGAGCGGCACATTGGGATGGATGAGTACGGCTTAATTGAGCCTGTCGATTGGGTCATTTGCGGTGGGGAATCGGGCCCAGTTGCGCGGCCGACGCATATGTTCTGGGCGAGGGAGCTGCGGGACCAATGCCAGGCCGCAGCCGTCCCGTTTTTCTTCAAGCAGTGGGGTGAATGGCTGCCTGGCGCACAGTACCAGGCACACCACCTGGAGGCGGACCCCGGCGAGCTCAGTCGATACCCGTGTCTCGATTGGGACGACGGCGAATTGGGAAGTGCCGACGGGTTGCTCGGCAACGAAATGAGCGGAGAGGAAGTGTTTCGCGTCGGCAAGCGCGCCGCCGGCCGCATGCTCGACGGGCGGACGTGGGATCAAATGCCGGGGGATGAGATGCCCACGGATCGTGGTCCGGGGCAGGCTCCAGACAGAAGCCACACGACAAAATCGGGCAAGTCGCCATGAGCGTGCGCGCCCTGGTCCAGGAACAGATCGCCTGGTGGCGGGCGGAGGGCTGGCCGCCGGCCCGGGCGCTCGAGGCCCTGGGCGTGGCGGCGGACAACGCGGCGGGCGGGTCCTGGGGCGACGTGGAGACCTTGGCGGTCTTGAAGTGGGGCGAGTTGGAGGGGACGGGGCCGGCCCAGGTCCAGACCTTGCCTGCGCGCGCCCGACTGCTGGTGCAGACGCGGCTGCGGCGGATCGACCGCCTGGAGGCGGAACTACAGCGCGGCGCGTCTTTCATGCGCGCGTGGTCTGCGCGGGACCAGGCGCGGCGGGCGCTCGACGCGCGGCCCGGGGCGACAACGGAAAGGGAGGTAGCGAAGGCACGATGACCTGGATACAAACGGCCAACGGCGGGGGATGGGATCTCTTAAGCCCGCGCGTCGCGGACTTGGACTGGGACATGATCGCGTGTTCCCTGGCCAAGATCACCCGCTTCACCGGGCATCCCTTGGAGCGATATTCGGTAGCCGAACACTGCTGTTGGGTGGCCCGTCAACTTCGGCGCGAATGGCAGCTTTACGGCCTGATTCATGACGCCCATGAAGGACTGGTCGGTGATCCGTCGTCGCCATTCAAGAGGGCCCTGGAAATCATTGATCCCCGGGCCACCGCCGCGATCCAGGAATTGCAGGACCGACAGGACCGGGTGCTCTATCCGGCCCTGGGGTTGGAATGGCCGATCCCGGCGGAGATCAAGGCTGCGGTCAAGCGCGCTGACCTGGTGATGTTGGCGACCGAAAGGCGGGACGTGATGCCGGAACCATCCCACGATCTGGCTGCGCGCGGCTATGTCTGGGTCGATCTGCCGGACCCGCTGCCCCACCGGATTTTGGGGCTTTCGGACTGGCGGCAGGCTGCTGGCTGCTGGCTTTTTTGCCTGTCAAAGGCCCGGTCGGGTATCGATCTACGCAGCTTAGACGTGGGGCTGCGGTCGGTCGGACCGCACAACCAGAATCGTCTGAACCCAGGCGAGGGGCCAAAATGACGGTACATCATCTGAGCCGGGTACTGGATCTCAAGATGCCGCAGGGCCAGAAGATGGTCCTGCTGGTCTACGCCAACCACGCCAACGACCAAGATCATTGCTGGCCGTCGCGCAAGACCGTGGCGCTGGTCGCGGCCTGTTCGGTCGAGACCGTGCGCAACTACCTGAAGGTGTGGCGCGACCTGGGCATCATGGTCGAGGTCGACCCGGGCGGCGGCAAGCGCAAGACGACCCTCTACCAGCTTGACCTCGACGCCGCGGGGGCCCGCTATGGGCTGCTGGAACTGCCCTCCAGGGGTCCGCAGAAACGCGAAGCCGAGCGGGCCATGAGCGCGGTCAGTTACCCGGTAACTGACGCAGTCTCCGATGGGGCCGAAGATCCAAACCGGGCAAAACCCGTCAGTTACCCGGTAACTGACGAAGCCTTACCGGGTAACCCAGTTGCCCACAAACCTTCAAAGAACCTTCATCTTGAAAAGACGCGCGCGTGCGACGCCGACCGACCGCAAGGGTCGGCGCCGCCCCCGCGATCACCCGGGACGGCGGGGGCCGCAGCGGAGGGGCCATCCCTGGCCCAGCGCATGCGCGATCTGGTCGCGACCTGGCGGGCGGAAAAACGGCTGGGCAAGCTCGCGGACCTGCTCGACGAGGTCGGCAAGCGCTGGTGCGTGCTGGCCTGGGAGCCCGAGCGCCTGGTCCTGGGCTGCCAGTCGCCCCGGCACGGCGGCGCCATCGCGCAGTGGCGCCGCGAGGTCGAGCGCGGGGCGGGGGTGCCGGACGGTGGGCTGGAGATCGAAATCCTCGATCAGACCGCCTGGGGGCCGCGCGGGCGGTTCCTGGCCGCCGAGGCGGCGGCGACGGTGGGCTACGATGCCGAGGCCCTGGCCGCCGAATGGGCGGTGCTGATCGAACCGCTACTGCGCGACCCGAAGACCGGCTGGGCAAAGACCTGGCTGGCCGGCGCCGGTATCCTCTGGCTCGACGGCAGACGCGTCTGTATCGCCTGTCCGACGAAGTTCATCGCCGACCACTTGGCCAAGAATCACCGGGAGGAACTGGCCAGGTTCTTGGGGCGCGAGGTCATGATCGAGGCGCCGGCCCAGAACATCTGGCGCGCGCGGGGTCTGGCCCTAGCCCGCAAGTTCTGGGCGGCGGACCAGGAGTCGTCAACGCCGGAGTCGTCAGAGCCGGTCGCGGCGGACCCGTCGGCGCCCGAGGCGGCTGCCAGCGGCCCGCCGCCCTGAGACCCGCGCGTTTTCGATGCCAAGAGCCTGCCCGCCACCCCTGCCAAAGGACCCCGCCATGACCCAGACCGCCGCCCGCCCAACCGCAAGTGACGACACCGCCACCCCCGTAACGGCCGCCTCCGCAACGGGCAAGCCCGACACCGCGACGCGGTCGCACCGGGCCATCCGGACGGTGCGCGCGGTCGACCCCGGCGCGGTCGTGCTGGGCAAGAAAGGCCGCAGCGAGGGGGTCGAGCAGCGCGAGTGCCGGGCGGGCACCGCGCGCCAGGGCAGGGCAGGCGCGGCGGTCGCGGCGCGGCTCCCCGGCGACGACAGTCCGGCGGCGCGCCAGGCGGCGCTGGAAGCCGAGGTCTGGAGCGGGCGGTCGGTCGGCGCCGTCCTTGAGGCGGCCTTTCGGGTGGTCCAGGAGGCGCCCTTGACCTGCCGCGACCGCCCGGCCGACGCCAAGGCGCTGTGGGTGCCGGTCCTGAAAGACTTTTGGGAGGCCTATGGGGCGGTCGAGATCGGATCGCGCTCGCGCCTGCTGCCCAACGCGCAGCAGATCAAGCTGGCCGACCAGGTGCTGGGCTGGATCCAGGGGATCGGCGGCAATCTTGCCCCCCGCGACGCGCGCCGGCTGCGTTTCCTGGTCACCGGGCGGGCGCTCAAGGTCTCGCTGCAGCGCCTCAGCGCGCGCGACGGCCGCACGCCGAATTACATCAGCATCCTCGCCCGTGCCGAGCGATCGAGGATCGCCCAGCGGCTGACCCGCCAGGGGGTCAGCCCGGCCGACTTCGGCGAGCTGCTCAAGCTGGTTTGAGAGTCCTAGCGCTCTTTCGGGTGGTCGAGCAGGGCGATCAAGGCCAGGCGGATCACTTCGGGGACCGGGGCGGCGCCCCGGGCATACTCGCTGAACTGGCGGGGATGACGGCCAAAGCGCGCCGCCAGGGTGGTCTGCCATCCGTCGCCATAGATCTCTTGGCCCAGGGCGACGAAGTCCTCGGCGGACATCGGCGGCGGGGGCTCGGGCCGCGGGGCAGCGGGGCGGCCGCGCGGTCGCGCCTTGGGCTTTTGGGCGGCTCGGGCCATGGTCTTGCAGTATGGGGCGGCGCCCTTGTAAGGTTCAAGCATTCGATTTCCTCCTAGCGTGGAAAAAGATAGGGGCCGGGCGGCTGCGAACCCCCGGTCCCGCCCTTTTCGGGGTCAGGGTTGAGGTGAGGGGGTCGGGTCGAACTGGTCGCGCTGGTGGCCTTCGAAGACCGCCAGGGTCGCGAAATCATCCGCATCTGTCTCGTATTCGCTGGCGGCGGCCTGGCGTGCCAGGCGTTCGGCTTCCTGCCACCCGGGCGCCGTGACAACGCGCCGGTTGACCCAATCGGATTGATGGCCGTCCTGTTGCCAATCGGGGCGCAGCAGCAAGACGGTGAAGGCCGGCTCCTCGACCAGATAGGCCAGGGTTCCGCAAGACGGGCATTGTCCCGCAGGCACGATCTCACCGGGGTAGAGCCGTTCCTGGGCGTCGGCGATGGGGTCGAGGTCGGCGGCGGCGCCGTGCCATTGGCAGTCGCCGCATTCGACGGCGCGGTCATCTTCAAGCAGGTATTGATGAAGTTCGGTCATGGTCTCGTTTCCTCGTTCTAGCGTGGTTGCCCTCTGCGAAGGGCGGTGCGGCGCACCTTGGGGCCCTGGTCCCGCCAGGGCCCTGGCTGCGTCGCCTAGGCGGTCTCCTCGGGCTGTAGGATCTTCAGCATGCAGCGGGCGGCCCAGAGGCCGTTGCCGTTCAATTGGCGTTGCCAGGCCCCCACGGAAGGCGCCCAACGGAAGCCCTGGGCCTTCAAGTGCTTGCGGATCTCCGGGGCGGGCTTGCCGTCAAAGAAGATCTGGACCCGGTTGTCCTCGACATTCTGGACGATGCGAAAGCCTTCGCCCTCGACGTCGGGGACTGCCGGGCGTGCGGCGGCGGCCTGCAATATCTCGATGCGCTGCTTGACCCGGCGAATCTCCGCCGAAAGGTTGCCGAACTGGTAGGGCGCGATGGGGTGAGGCTCCCAGGAATAGGCCGGCTTGTAGTCGCGCACCATGGTCTTATAGGTGGCGGTCAGGCTCTTATTGGCCTCCAGGGTGGCGGGGTCTTTCAGGTAGGCCTTGTGGGCGTTGTTCAGGGCCTTGTAGAGGGCGCGGCGGGCTTCCAGGACGGCCAGCCTTTCGGTCAGCTTCTCAACCGCCTCGGGGTCATCGCTGGAGATACCGGCCTTGCCGACGGACTCGGCCCGCCCGGCGGCGTCGCGCGCGGCCTGTTGCAGCTCCAGCCCCTTGCGCATTTTCTGGTCATGGCGTTTCAGCGCGTTGCGGTGTCGGCTCTCGGAATGATGGCCGACAAGGATGGGTTGACCGAACGGAATCCCGGCGACCTCGGAGGAGGCCGAATTGAAGCGCGCGTCGGCCTGGCTGGCCAGTTTCTCGGCGCGGTCCTCAAGGCGGGCCTTGCGGGCGGCTTGCTTTTGTTCGTAGGCGTTCATGGTCTCGTTTCCTTGTTCTAGCGTGGTTGCCCCCTGCGAGGGGCGGTGCGGCGCACCCTTGGGCCCTGGTCCTGCCAGGGCCCTGGCTGCGTCGCCTAGTGGTAGCTCGACCAGTGCTTCGGCTTACCGTCCCAAAGGCTGGCGTGGCGATGGCCGATCTTGACCCGGGTCCCATCGGTCACGCGGTGGCGCGTGGCGTCGCCGGTAAACTGGTCCTTGGCGGCGGTGCACTTTCCTTGCATGTAGCCCGTCTCGGTCACCGATTCTTTGGATATGGGCCGGACCTCGACCATCGTTTTTCCAACCAGGGCGGTGACCTGGAAGAAATCGACGTTCGTCTGGTCGTAGCCCCAGGACGACGAAAGAATATCGCCGGCCTTGAGCGCGCGGGCCTTGTTGGTTTCGGCCCGGCGCTTAGCCTGATAGCGGACATGGTTTAGTCGCCTGGCAATGAACCATTGGCATTTCAGCGCCAAGGCCTCCTCGGTCTTGAAACGAAAGTGCCAGTCCGGCTTTTGCGCGCGGCCGTGAAAAGCCATGCCGAACAAGGCGCCCGGCTCCCCATAGATGTAAATCGCGGCATCGCTCGCGCCGCAATCAATCGGCTTGGCATTCTTGGGAATGTAGAAATCGCGCGTGAATGTCATTGTCCGGTCCCTCGTTCTAGGGCTTGTTGATAATCAGGATTCCCAAAACGGTTTGTTTGTGATTCAAGCTCCTTTTGCGGGAGGATTGAATGACAGAGTCACGTTTGGTCATCAGCGAGCGCCAGTGGGCTTTGATTGAACCCCATTGCCTTGGCAA
>JAJFGK010000079.1 GCA_021776195.1 Kiloniellaceae bacterium
CTCGATGTCGTCTTCGACGAGGATCGCGCCAGAAACCGTAAAGACAACGGTCCCGAAAACCTCGCTATCGTGCGAAAGCTCGCGCTCAACATCCTGCGATCCCATCCCGAAAAGGCCTCCATACGACGCAAAATCAAGCGCGCAGGATGGGACGACAAATTCCTCTGCTCCCTCATCGGACATATGCGATAGCCCTGTCTCCCAGTGGGGGTTCGTCTATGGCCCACCGAAGGCCGGGTTTTTTTGCCTTCTGGCCGCGTTCCGCTCCTCGACCGATGCTCGGCATCGCTCTTCGAAGCGCGCCTTGCCAGAAGACAAAATAATCCCGGTCAAATGCTTCCGTATGACAAAGAAAGGCTCTAGATATCGAAATCCCAGTGCGCCGGCTTAACCCCAACAAAGGGCGCCTCGAAGCTGGCGATCGCATCGCCCAGCAGGCAGCCGAGATAGGCGGTCTTGCGGTCGGGCCCGCCGAAGGCGATGGAGGAGACGTTGCGCAGCTGGCGGCTGACGATGCCGTCGAGGTGCGGCCGTCCCATGCCGGTTCCCCGATAGGCCGTCTCGACCCAGGCCAGGTGGTCGGCGTCGCTGTCGTCCAGCATGACCTCCTGGCTTCCGTCGGGAGCCACCCGGATCACCCGGTTGGAGACGATCGACACCACCCAGATGCCGCCCTCTTCGTCCAGTGCCATGCCATCGGGAAAGACACCGGCGCCGAAGCTGGCCAGGGTTTCCCGCGAGCCGAGGCTGCCATCGGCGCGCAGCGGCAGACGCGAGAGCCGGCGGGCGAAGGTTTCGTTCACATAGAGCCATGCGCCGCCGGGGTCGAGCGCCACCTCGTTGGTGTAGCCCAGCCCCTCGGCGACGATCCGCGGTCCCTTGCCGTCGACCAGGACGATGAAGCCGTCGGCCACCTCCCGGCTGTAGGCCCGGTCGCGCGGCGCCAGGCGGGTCGAGACGGTGATCCAGAGGCGCCCCAGGCCGTCGCGCAGCACGAAGTTGGTCGGCGGCAGGGCCTGGCCCGCCACCGCTGTGACCACAGGGTCGATGCGGCCCTCGCGGTCCAGGCGGTAGACGCCGCCGCAGTCGTGGCCCAGGTGCGCCAGGAGAAAACCGCCGTCGGGCTCGACCGCGATCCCATTGGGCTTGACCGGGCCATCTTCGGGTCCGCGCCCCGAGGTGGCCAGGAACCGGGCTTGTCGGCCCGCGGCATCGAGGCGCAGAACGCCGCCGTCCCAGTCGCTGACCAAAAGCGTGCCCGCCGCGGTGGCCAGAACGCACTCGGGCCGCCGCAGGTCCCGGCCCCGGAAGGTCACGGTCTCGAGCGGCACCCGAGGATCGGCCGCCGCGGCCTTCACCCCTGGTCGGTCCCCTGCCCGCCCCAGCGCCGCGCCGCGACGCCGCCCCTCGGCTTGGCCGCGCGGGTAGTCATGGCGAGTGGCTTGGGGGCCGCTGAGTTGGCGGGGAGAGCGGCACTGCCGCTCTGATCCGTCTCGGGCAAGGCCGCCTGCTCAGGCTCGGACCCGTCTTCGGCCTTGGCAGGGGCATCTTGGTCCGCCGCTTCGCCCGCGGCCTCCTCGACATCCGACGGCTCCGCAGATGGCTCACCGTCGGCCGGGCCGGGGGCGGCCACTTCATCGGCGGCCAGTTCATCGGCGGCCGGGTCGTCGGCGGCCAGTTCTTCAGCGGCCAGATCATCATCGGGCGGGTCGTCGCGCAGATAGCCGCGCCCGACCTGATAGGCCGTCTTCATGCCCTCGATCACGGTCGCCGCGTCGGTGAAATCCTCGTCATAGTCGTTCAAGCCATCGAGATTGGCGAGCAGCGGGTTCGAGCGCCAGAGCCGCTTGAGGGCTTGGCGGCGCAGGGCCTCTGGAACCTTTTCCTGCAGAAAGACGGTAAAGTCGGAATCCCGGTCGAGGGTCTCGATGTCCGGCAGTTGGGCGACGACCTCCTCCTCGCTGAGCTCGGCATCCCCCTTCGCAGCATCGGCCCCCTTCGCAGCTTCGACCGCGTCCTCGGGAACGGGAGCCGTCACGGCAACGGTCTTGGCGCCCGGATCGTCGTCCTGCTTCAACCGCGACCAGCGGCCCAGGAAACCTTCCTTCTCGGAGTCCAGTTCATCGACCCGCCGTGTCATCCGCGTTGCGCCCTCTCACCCTTCATCGAGCCAATCACCGTCGCCCCCCTCACCCGGAGCCCTGGCCGCGCGGCGGTCGCCCGGCGCCGGGAGGGGGCCCGTCGAAGCCTTCCTTGCGCGGGTCGTGCGGCTTGCGCTTGCGCTTCTTGAAGGGCACGTCGACATGATGCTGGTGGCAAAAGGCCTCGATAAAGCCCACCAGTTCGGCGGGCAAAGCCACGGCATCGACGATCTCCTCGCCGGAATCGAGATAATCCTGGGCCTCGTAGGGGCAGGCCGTGACCAGGAACGGCAGAAAGTCATGGGGCACATCGGGATCTTCGTTCTGGCGCAGCACCACGAAGAGCCGCGGCGGCGTTTGTGACAGATTGACCTTGTAGCCCTCGGTTTCCTTGCGAAACAATTCTAGCGGGAGAGTCCCGGCGTGGAACAACTGGCGTTCCTCGCCGGCCTCCAGAACCGGCCAGTCGTCTTCCGGCGCCTGGGCGGGGGCGCCGGGGATCACGGCGACGGCGCGCCAGGCGTAATCCTGCCAGGGGTTGTCGATCTTGCGCCGCTCGACCACGACGCCGACCGAAACACGCTCCTGCTTCGCAAAAGCGCCCTCCTGGTCCACCATCCCCGCGTCGGCCCTGATTTCGGCGGCCGTTATTTCGTCGCTGTCCATTCGTCCATCCCGATCACCTTGTGTCTTCATCTTGCCTCATTCCCCCGCCATTGTCAGGCCCGCCTGACGCCGTTGGCCTTGGGCCCGTCCGCGAGGCTTCACGCGGCCGTGTAGAGGGATGATTTGCGTTTGATCGGTTCGGACCAGATCTATATCGTCGCCAGGCTTCGCCGTGGCGATTCCGCACAACATATTCTTGCTGAAAGATTCGGGAGACAAGTGAATGGTGACGATGACTTTGAAGCGGGCGACTTTGAAACAGGTGACAATGGCTGCCACCCTGACATTGGCCATTGTTGGCACGGGTAGCGGCTCGGCGCTGGCGGAAGGCGACGCCGAGGCCGGCGCCAAGGTCTTCCGCAAGTGTAAGGCCTGTCACGTGGTCGATGCCCCCAAACACCGGGTCGGGCCTTCGCTGCAAGGCCTCATCGGTCGGACCGCCGGGACCGCCGAGGGCTACAAGTACTCCAAGGCCATGATCGCCTATGGCGAATCCGGCATCGTGTGGGACGCGGCGGCGCTCGACACCTATCTGGAAGCCCCCCGCAAGATCGTCGCCGGCACCAAGATGGCCTTTCCCGGCCTCAAAAAACCCGAGGATCGCGAGAACGTCATCGCCTATCTTATGCAGTCTTCCCAATAGACGAACCGGGCCCCGTGACCGCGCGGGGCCCCGCCGCCGCGACCCTATCGGCCAGATTTCCGGTCCCTCCCAAGGTATTCAAGAAAAGGCATGCTCACCAGAACGTGAGTTTGCTTGATTCTACAAGCGTCTAGACTCGGGCTAGCGTTCAATCGCGGAAATCAATCTGGCCAACCGGCCGAACAGCTTTAACATTTGTCCCACCGCACAACTGGGGCTTCGTCTTGGGAGGACTTCGATGATATTGAGAAACCGCTTGTTGATGACCTGCGCCATCGTGCCAGCGGCCCTCGTGGCCGGGGGCGCACTGAGCGGCGTGGTGGTCACCGGGCAATTGGGCATGCAGTCTGCTTATGCGACCTGTAACCCCTGTGCGGCGGTCAACCCCTGCAATCCTTGCGCGGCAGCCTGTAACCCCTGTGCCGCGGCTTGCAATCCCTGTAACCCTTGCGCGGCGGCTTGTAATCCGTGCAATCCTTGTGCGGCGGCCTGCAACCCTTGCAATCCCTGCGCGGCGGCCTGTAACCCCTGCAATCCTTGTGCGGCGGCTTGCAATCCCTGTAACCCGTGCAATCCTTGCGCCGGTGCGTGCAATCCGTGCAATCCCTGTGCGGCGGCCTGTGTCGTGCCGCGCCTTCAAGCGGCCGCGGCGTGCAACCCCTGTGCGGCGGCCTGTAACCCCTGCAATCCCTGCGCGGCCGCTTGCAATCCCTGTAATCCCTGCGCGGCGGCCTGTAACCCCTGTAATCCCTGCGCGGCGGCCTGCAACCCCTGCAATCCCTGTGCGGCGGCCTGTAACCCCTGCAATCCCTGCGCGGCGGCCTGTAACCCCTGCAATCCCTGTGCAGCCGCTTGCAATCCCTGTAATCCCTGTGCGGCGGCCTGTAACCCCTGCAATCCCTGTGCAGCCGCTTGCAATCCCTGTAATCCCTGTGCAGCGGCCTGTAACCCCTGCAATCCCTGCGCGGCTTGCAATCCTTGCAATCCCTGCGGCGGGTGCAATCCCTGCGGCGGCGGCGCTGCACCGGAGCTGACGGCTGGCGAACTGGCCGCGGTTTACGACTGCCTCGAGCCGACCATGACGGCGGCCTACGGCAAGTCCGACAATGCCCGCGCGCTGGAGTTCCGCACCTATCGGATCTACAGCAAGCACGCCTATGTCTCCGACACCCACGGCGGCCGCTTCGTGATGAACTATGGCAACGAGACCGCCAAGGCCTACGGCGCCTACGAGAACGCGGGGACCTTCCCGGCGGGATCGGCCCTGGCCAAGCCGAGTTTCGCGGTCAAGGGCAACGGCCGCGCGACCCTGGGGCCCTTGTTCCTCATGGAGAAGATGGCCGCCGGCTTCAATGCCGGCAGCGACGATTGGCGCTACACCATGATCATGCCGAACGGTTCGATCTTCGGGACGACCAACGGCAAGAACTCCAAGAAGGTCGAGTTCTGTATCGGGTGCCACCAATCGGTCACGCCCGACCAGGATAACGTCATGCTGCTGCCCGAAGAACTCCGGGTGAAGTAGCTACACACATAACCCGGCGTGGCGGGATGCCGCTGCGCCGGGTTCTTTCTGCCTGGAGGTCTGGTTTCGAATGGTCCCGTGCGGGTTCACCCTGCTGGTCGTGCTGTCGCTGGCCTTGGGTCCTGGCCTGACCGCCAATTCCGCCCTGGCCATTGACCCCGAAGAAATCTTCATCGAAGGCCTGGAGGCCTATGACGGCGGCGACCTGACCGAAGCCGCCGCCGCTTTTCGTCAGGCGGCCGACGCCGGCCATCGCGAAGCGCTGGTCGTCCTCGCCGGTCTGACCCTGGACGGCCGCGGAGTCAGACAAGACCCGGCCCAGGCCGCGCGGCTCTATCGCCGCGCCGCCGAGCAGGGGGACGCCCTCGCCCAACTCAATCTCGGCGACCTTTACAGCCGCGGCCTGGGTGTGCCGCGCGATCGCCGGGAAGCGCACTACTGGCTGTCGCGTGCCGCCGCCCAGGGCCGTCGATGGCCCCTGGCGCGGCTGCGCCAGATCGAGGCGGCGATGACGCCGGAAGAACTGGCCCAGGCCCGGCTGCGCCTCGCCAACGAGTGAGCGCCCCCGCAGCCACGTAATCCGTCTCCTAGCCGGCCTTCTTCGCCACGATAAACAAGCCTTTTGCCCGGCCGGGCTTCCGTCGGTAGTCGATTGTGAAACCGGCGGAGGTCAGGTTGTCCTCGAGTTCCCGGGCGGTGAAGACCTTGACCAGCGGCAACAGCCCAAAGAACCGTCCAACCGGCGCGATGATCTTGAAGATCTTCAAGAAGTCGCCGATACAGACCGTGCTGGAGACGAACAGACCGCCGGGTTTGAGCATCCTGTAAACCTTGGCGATGGCGTCTTCCTTACTCTCCAAAAGGTGCAAAATACTGTGCGCCATGACGGCATCGAGGGATCCATCGGGCAGATCGAGGTCTTCGATTGTCGATTGCTCAAACGTGACGTTCCCCACGCCGCCAGCCTCTGCCTTGCCTTTCGCGATCTCGATCATTTTCGCCGAGATATCGATGGCCTGTATGTGCTTCACAGAGGGCGCCAGGGCGATGGCCGTCGAACCGGTGCCACTACCGAACTCCAAAATCTCCATTTCGGCGCGGAAGTAGTCTCGCATGACCTGTAGCTTTTTCTGATAGGCCGCCTCATCGGCAACCGGTTTTTTCGCGTAGCCTTCGGCGATCTTGTCCCAAAATTTGCTCGGCTGGTGCATCGTCATCCCCGTCTGTTTGGTTGTGGTCATGCTGCAAGCTCCATGACGAACTCGTTCGCCGGCTTCCTGGCGACACAGGCCAGGCTCAGTTGCCGACAGCAAGGACTATCGTTGAACAAGACACAGCGGACGCCTTCCAGGCCTCGGCCACGCAGCCAAGCTTCGGCCTGGGTGGGCGTCACCCGATGGGTTCGCCACTTGAGGTGCAGAACCAGGCCCAGCGGGGAGCGGCGGGTGAGGCAGGCCACGAGCAGACCTCCGGGCTTTAGGACCCTAACCATCTCGTCGAGCGCAGCGCTCGGATCGACCAGGTGTTCCAGCACATGAGAAGTCATCACGAGATCGAAAATGCCATCACCGTAAGGGAGCTTGCGCACGTCGCCGCGACGTAACGACGCCTTGAGACCGGCATCGCGAAGGCTACCGCGTGCCAGCTCGAGCATGCGAGGCGATATATCGATGGCGTCGAGCTTGAACGGGGCCGGTAACACACGGGCGAGCGCGCAGGATAGGGCGCCGGTGCCGACGCCACAATCCAGTACGCGCAGGTGGACCTTGTCGACCTCGGATCCGGCCTCACCCAACACCTCGCGAAGCAATGTCTCGTAAGCGCTTGGAAAACCGAGCCGATCCAGCATTCGGCTCCAGCCTGGCGCGGCACGGTCGTAGCGGCGGGCCAGCTCTCCCGTGCTCAGGGCGCGACGGCGCAGGGAGATCTGCCAGGAGCCGATCCAGCGAACGAGCACGGGAATCGTACCCTCGTCAGAATCGGGCTTGGGCACTGTGCCCGAGGATAGCTTGGTCGGAGTGTTTGGGCTGTGCATGGGATTCTCGTTGTTTTGCGAGGTGTGGCGGGGTCGATGGGGCGTCGTGCGATCCATCCGGCGCACTCTTAATCATACATCGATCGAATAGAAATTGCGGAAATCGGTATTTCTGATATGCAAATATGCATGAATTGGCCGTCCATGCTCTTTGACTGGAATCAGGCGCGAGCTTTCCTCGCCACCGCCGAGGAAGGATCGCTGTCCGCGGCGGCCCGGGCGCTTGGCCAGACACAGCCCACGCTCAGCCGACAGGTCTCTGCGTTGGAAGAGGACCTCGGCGTGCTCCTCTTCGAACGGGTCGGGCGATCGCTGTCACTCACGCAATCGGGATTGGACCTGCTCGATCACTTTCGCTCCATGGGAGACGCGGCCAACCGTATCTCGCTCGCGGCGTCGGGTCAGTCGCAGGCGATCGAAGGGCAAGTCAGCATCACGGCCACCGACTTCATAGCTGCCTATCACCTGCCGGCGATGCTGAAACGGCTCCGGGAGATTGCGCCGGGGATCGAGATCGAAATCGTGGCCGCGAACGAGATCCGCGACCTGATGCGGCGCGAGGCCGATATCGCCATCCGGCACGTGCGCCCCGAACAACCGGATCTGATTGCAAAGCTGGTCAGGGAGTCCTCCTGGCACCTCTATGCCTCGAGCGAATACCTCGACAGCTACGGCCGACCGGCGAGCGCGAGCGACCTGTCGAACGCCGAATTCATCGGGCCCGATCACCCCGAGCGATTGCTTCCCGCCTTAAACGGGCTTGGCCTGTCGTTGACCCGGCAAAGTTTCAAACTGACCACGGCGAGCGGCATCGTGATCATCGAGCTGGTAAAGCAGGGCCTCGGCATCTCTATGCTGACAGAGGAGGTTGCCGATCAATTTCCCGGACTCGAACAGGTCTTGCCCAAGCTGGCCCCGATCAAGGTCCCCATCTGGCTCGTATCCCATCGCGAACTCTACACCAGTCGCCGCATCCGTCTCGTGTTCGATTTCTTGGCCAGCGCCTTCTCATAGGGCGCGCGCCTTCTCAAGGGAACGGTCTTCCTGCAGGCGAGCAGCGCCTCGCCAATGAGCAGCGCCCCGCGCAAGAACCTTCCCTCTTCGATCGAAATCAGGGCATGCTGCGGGCCTGCAACAGCGGCGCGCGGGAGGCAGCCTTGGATTTCGGTCTTTATCTACCCTGCCACTGGCCCGACCGGTCGCGGCCCTGGGCGGAGATGTACCCGGCGATGGTGGAGCAGGCCCGGCGGGCCGAGGCCTTGGGTTTCGCCAGCCTGTCGATCCCCGAACACCACTTCATGAACTATCTGACCCACCCCAGCGCGCTCTTGAGCGCGGTCAAGGTGGCCAGCGTCACCGAACGCATCCCGATCGTCACCTCGGTTCTGGTCTTGCCCTTCTGCGATGTACGCCAACTGGCCGGCTACATCGCCCAGACCGACCATTTGACCGATGGCCGTCTACAAATCGGCGTCGGCCGCGGCGCCTTTCGCTACGAGTTCGACCGACTCGACAAGAAAATAGAAGAAAGCCGTGATATATTTGATGAATCACTCGATCTACTTGAGGCACTCCTGACCCAGGAGAACGTCTCCTGGAGCAGCCCGAACTACAGATTCGAGGCCCTCACGGTGACGCCGCGTCCGCTGCAACAGCCGCGCCCGCCGATCTGGATAGCCGCGCTCCACCCCGACGCCATCGCCGCCTGCGTGAAGCGCGGCTACAACATCCAGACCACGCCCCTGCGCGATCCCTTCGAGGCCGCCCGGCAGCAGGCCGCGGGCTTTTATCGCGGCGTCGCGGCGGCGGGCGACGCCGGCCAGGCGCGCCGCCTCTCGCTGCTGCGCAACTGCCACGTCGCCATCGACCGGGACGACGCCCGGCAGGCCATTGCACTGGCCTACGAAAAGCACCGCCTCTTCTCCAACGTGCGCCGCACCGAGGGCACGATCCGCGACGGCTTTATCGAACCCATGACCGTGCCCGAAACTCTGGAGGACATCGCCGCGTCGGTCATCATCGATACCGCCGAGGGGGTGATCGAGAAACTCCGCGCCTACGAGGGCCTGGGCATCCACGAGCTGATCCTGGACATGGATTTCGGCCAGGGCCAGGCTGCGGTGTTGGCCTCGATGACGCGTTTTCATCGCGACGTGATGCCGGCCTTCGCCGGCCGCCCGACCGTGGTGCCCGACTTCGCGGCCCTGGCGCCGGCCAGTGACACCGCCGGAACGCCGAACCGGGACATGCCCTTCGGCGGCGGCGTGGGCTCCCTGCCGGGGTCTCCTTAGAGAGTTGCCGTCGGTCGACAGCGCGGTCATCCCGGAGGCGAATTTCCTCCAAATCTTCGATTCGGGAAGGAATGTCAGCGAGCCGGGATCCCGGCGGGTGCTTCTCCCCCTACTCCTGACGCCGTTCTTCCCAGATGTAGCCGAGGAAATTCATCAGCAGTTGGGCGGCGAGGATGGAGGTGACATCGGCGTGGTCGTAGGGCGGCGCGACCTCGACCAGGTCGACGCCGACGACGGGCCCCATCTTGACCAGGCCCTGGAGGATCTCGAGCACCTCGTAGTAGAGAAAGCCGCCGTGGCTCGGGGTGCCGGTGCCCGGCGCGATCGAGGGATCGAAGCCGTCGATGTCGATGGTGACGTAGTAGCGCAGGCCCTTGGGGATTTCCGCCAGGGTGCCCGCCGCCCCCATGCGCCGCACGTCGCGCACCGAAAAGATCTTCGAGCCGGCCTCCCGCGCCGCGTCGTAGTCCTCGCGGTTCGAGGAGGAGACATTGCGGATACCCAGTTGGGTCATGCCGGTGACCCAGCCCTTTTCCGAGGAACGGCGCAGAGGGTTGCCGTGGCCATGGCGCACGCCGTGGCGCTCGTCCACGAAGTCCAGGTGCGCGTCGAAGTGGACGATGTGTAGCGGCGGCTCGTCGGCATAGGCCGCCATGACCGGGTCGTGCACCGAATGATCGCCGCCCAGCACCACCGGCGTGGCGCCGGCCGCCAGGATCTTGCGCACGGCGAACTCGGTGTTGGCGCGGCTCTTGGCCATGTCCGTATGCACGATGTCGGCATCGCCGCAGTCGACGATCCGCACCTCCTTGGACGGCAGGTAGGTCACGTCGTCCTCGAAGTCGTAGGCACCGGCGTGGCCGAAGGAAAAGAGCGTCGAGGCCTCGCGGATGCCGCGCGGCCCGAAGCGCGCGCCCGGTCGATACTGCGTGCCCATGTCGTTGGGCACCCCGAGGATGGCGAAATCGGCCGCGAGCTGGTCCCAGTCGGTACAAACTGGCGCCTTGGCAAAGGTCGCGTGCCCGACAAAGGGCAGGTTCAGCCGCCCCGCCTCATAACCGTGATCCGCCATAGTAGCCCCCTCGTGGTCCTCAAACTCCCAGTCAGTCTCCATAGCGCAGCGGCCAGTCGACCGCAAAGCAATCTCATTGGCGCGGGTCTCTAGGAACAGGTTCGCTGGCGCTCGGAATCGTAGAGGCGGGCCAGGGCGCGGCCCGGCAGGTGCAGATGGTAGAGGCCGTGCAGCAGGAGCCATTGGGCGAAGATCGCAATCGGGTGGCGCCCGGCGAAACGGCGCGAGGAGGTCACCACCGGCGGGTCGTCGATACAGACCGTGCCGCCGTGGCGCTCCAGGCGGCGGCTGAAGTCATAGTCCTCCATCAGGGCCAGGGGGTGAATGCCGCCCAGTTCGTGGTACAGGGCACGCCGCACGAAAATCACCGAATCGCCGTAGTAGAGCCCCTGGCGGCGGAACCAGGCGTAAAAGCCGGTCAGCCAGCGGGCAAAGCCATCCGCGCCGTCGAACAGCACCCGAAAGTTCCCGCCGGTGACGGTCGGATCGGCCAATGCGGCCCGCAGCGCCGCCGCGCCCCGGACCGGGAACAGGGTGTCGGCGTGAAGAAAGACCAGAAGATCGCCCCGCGCCGCCTCGGCGCCGGCCTTCAACTGGGCCCCCCGGCCGCGCGGTGCGGCGATCAGGCGGGCGCCGGCCCGTCTGGCATTGCCGGGTGTGTCGTCGTCGCTGCCGCCATCGACAACGATAATCTCGGCGCCGAAGTCAGCAGCCCGGACCCTGGCGATGCAGGCGCCGATCCGCGGCGCCTCGTTCAGCGCGGCGATGACAAAGGAGATCCGCAGCGGCGCGGCCTCAGGCGATGAAGTACTGGCGTTCATGATCTTGATAGAGGCCGACACGGCGCATTTCCTCTTGCCATGAGCTCCAGCGCCGCGCGGCCCAGTAGCGTCCGGCCAAGGTCCCGACAAGGGCGGCATAGCCGAAGTCGACGAAGACCAACTCCAGGCTCCGCCACCAGGTCTCCCGCAGCCACGCGTAGGCGGCCCGCCGGTCCTGCAAGGAGAGGGCCGGCAGCGCGGCCGGCAGATAGAGCTTGGCGAAGGCGACGTGGCGCGCCTCGTCGCGGGTGATGGCGCGGTTCAGGGCGGCGAGCCGGGGGCAGGACAGCCATTTCGCGGAGTCCTCCTGCAACTCCATGGCCTCGCCCTCGAGCAGCAGCTGGGTTGCCAGGATCAGAGCCTCGGGCGCGCCGCGCCAGCCGTCGAACCGGCGCTCGAGATAGGCCAGGGCCCGGCCGGTCTTGACCGCCTGTTGGCGTTGCAGGCGTCGCGGCGCTCCCTGTAGAGCGTCCAGATAGCGGCCGTAGGCGATGGCGTGGTCGGTCTCGTCATGCTCCTGCCGGCGCAGGCAGTCGCCAGCCGCCGGCAGGCTGAGACGCGGTGCGATGCGGGCGCAGACCCGCGCCGTGAGCTCTTCGCCCTGGTAGAGATGGCTCAGCACCGTGACGGCCAGGGCACGGCGCGGGCCTTTGCTGGCGGCGCGCACCTGCCCTTGCCAGTCCGCGGTCAGATCGTCCAGCCGCAGGGCCGCCGGCTTCGCCGCCAGGCGCGACAGACGGTCCTGGAGCGACGGTGCGGCGGTGGGCCTAGTCACCGTCGTCGCCAGCCATGCTGAATTCGACCTCGACGGCGGGCGCAGCGAACGGGGACCCGATTGAAAGACCGACCCACAGGTCTGGTCTCAATACATTCCATGTTTGTCGCCGCACCTGTATGCCTCCCCCGACCGGGCTGACTAGATCATTCAAGACCAGAGATGTATCCGCCGGCGCGGCGTGGCAATTCACGCCGGCATCACATCTGCTCGACAAGGCTGTGCGACAACCAGAAACCGATCAGGGCCCGAGATGATGAACCCGGCCGAAATCCGACAGGTCGTAGCCGCCGTACTCCCGGGCCTTGGCGTAAAAGGGGTCCTGACCGCAAAAGGCGAGAAGACGCTGGAAGGGCGGCTCGAAGTAGGCCCGGCGGTCCACCAGGATATCGAAGCGTTCCTTCAGCAGGGGCACGAAACCGAGACGGAACTGCGCCGCCAGGGAGGCCAGCCCGATCCCGGCATCGGCCTTGCCTTCCGCCACCGCCAGGGCCACGTCGGCTTCGCTGCGCGCCGGCGGCCGCAGCAGGTCGATGGCCTGAAGGTCGAGCCCCTCGCGGGCCATCAAGGCCTCGAACAGGACCTGGCTGCCGGCCTCGGCCTGACGCGGCGCAAAGCGCAGACCGGTCAGGTCGGCCAGGCCTTTCAGGGCCTTGGGATTGTCCGCTGGAACGATCAGGCCGCGCGCGCGCCAGGCCCACTCCAGCAGGACCGCCGGTTCGCGGCCGACCTGGTCCTCGACCTGACGGCAGTTCCAGGTCTCCTCCGATGGGTCGAAAAGATGCAAGCCCGCGGCCATGGCCTCGCCGGCGCCATAGCGCCGCAAACCGTCCAGCGACCCGTCGAAAAAACTGGCAATGCCGCTGGCCGATTCGCGCAGCGCCCAGTCGAGCAGAGGATCGTGACTGCCGGCAAAGACCGCCGGCCGGGGCGCGGCGGGACCCGCGCGGCGCGCGCGCCCTTGGACCGCTGACGCACCGAACCGGGCCAACCAGGCGTCGACCTCTTCGCGGGGAAAGAGCAGCTTGCCCGTGGCGCGATTGCAAGGAATCGTCCCCTGGGCGGCCAGGCTATAGACCTTGCGCTCCTTGACGCGCAGCAGCTCCGCCAGTTCGCGCACGGTAAGGTAGGGAGATGGTTGCGACGCCATGGTGGCGCACACTATGGCGATTCCGGCAAGAAAGGGAAGGCTTGGCGGGTCTCCGCAAGGGTGCTGCAATGCCCGGCATGACCAGCAGATCGGAACAGACCGACGACCCGGCGCAGACCAGCGGCTACGCCACCGCCTGGACCAAGTGGTTTGCCACGATCGAGGGCGGCGCGGCCCCGCTCACCAAGCGCATGCTGGAGATGGCACAGATCGGCGGCGACCAGCAGGTTCTCGACATCGCCACCGGGATTGGCGAGCCGGCCCTGTCCGCCGCCGCTGCCCTGAGCCCCGCCGGGCGGGTCCTCGGCATCGACCTCTGCCCGGAGATGCTGGCCGAGGCCCGGGCCCGCGCCGCGCGGGCCGGCCTGGACCGAGTCTCTTTCCGTCAGCTCCTGGCCGAGGACCTCGACCGGCTCGACGGGCCATTCGACAGCGTGCTCTGCCGCTGGGGCCTGATGTTCGTCCAGGACCTCGACCGCGTGCTCAAGGAGATTCACCGGCTGCTGCGCCCCGGCGGGCGTTTTGTCGCGGCGGTCTGGGCGCCACCGGACCGGGTGCCGGCGATCAGTCTGGCCCGCCGGGTGGTTCATGCCGACCTGGGATTGCCGGCGCCCGATGAGGGGCCGGGAACGGCTTTTGCCCTCAGCGACATCGCCGCCTTCCAGCGCCGGATCGCCGACGCCGGCTTCGAGGAGGTGACACAGGAAGCGGTGCCGGTGGTCTACCGCTTTGCCTCGGTCGAGGAATTCATCGCCTTTCGCAGCGAGGTCTCGGGCCCCCTCTTTGCCGCCGCGGGCGACCTACCCGCGGCCCGCCTGGCCCAAGCGGAAGCCGCCTTGGTCGAAGCGCTCCGGGCCTTCGAGACTCCATCCGGCGGCCTGGAGCTGGCCAATGGCTGTCACTGCCTTTCCGCTGTTCGCGAGTGACGGGGCTCACAGTCAGGCGCCTATTGCCTTCAATTCGGGGCATGTCTGGCCTAGGATGAAATCTCTACCCGAATGCATGCGAAGCGATTCAGGGAGAGAGTCATGGCCCATGGATTTATGGAGGAATGGGGTCTCAGCGAACCCTCGCCCTCGGGCGCGGGCCAGGACCTGGAGGCCTTCAGGGTCAGCTTTGGCGACGAGATGCAGGCCGTGGCCAAGGCCATGGAGTTCCTCGCCGGCAACGCCAGCGCGGCCGAACAAGGGCCCTATCTGCGCGAAGAGACCGCCACCTTCGAGGCCTACCAGACGATCCTCAGGAACGCCGAAAAGGCCGGTGGCACGCTTGACCAGGACGCCTGCGAAGAGGTCCTGACTTCCGCCCGGCGGCTTCGGGCGGACCTGGAGGAGTTGCAAGACACATTGGGCGACGCCTACTCCTCCTGGCAGGCTTCGCGTTTCAGTTTGGAGGCCGCCGGCGACCGTATCGACGAACTCGACAAGGCCGGGCGCAAAGAGGCCGCGGGCCTGCTGCAAAGCCTGCAACAGGTCGAAGAAGAGGCCGCCGCGAGACATTGGACGGCGGCCCGGGACGGTCTGGCCGCCCTGCTCCAAGAGCTCGACCCGATCTACCGCGCTTATCGCGACGAGGTCGGCGAAGATGACGAAGAGGGAGCGGCGACATCGGAAGCGTCGAGCGGCGATGCGGTGGCTTCGGGTGGCGGCGGTGGCGGCGGCGGTGGGGGCGGCGGTGGCGGAGCGAGTCCCCAGAAATCGCCGGCGCCGCAAAGCCCCGCACCCACGGACCAGCAGGCGGCCGGTGCCGGTGTCACGGATGAGCAGCTTCAGCAGAGCAACGAGCCGGCCTTCCAGACTGCCGCGGCCGGCCAGATGGACATGGAAGAAGATGAGCTGCTGCTGCAGTACGACGACGATCCTGACGAAGGCGAGTACGTCGACCCGCCCATGATGCCGCCTCCCGAGCCGAGCACCCCATCGCCGCCCGCCGAACCGGAAAAGGGCGGTGCTGGCGGTGGCGGCCCCGATGACGGTGGCCCCGATGACGGTGGCCCCGACGATGGTGGCCCCGACGATGGTGGCAAGAGCGCCTGGGATGTCATGGAGGAGGCCTACGACGCGGTCGCCGAGGTGGTCGAAGATGTTATGGAGGCGATCGACGATTTCGTCGATGACAACAAGGACCTGCCGGCGCAACAGGGCGACACCCATGAATTCGCCGAGGACGAGGAAATGGTCATGACCTCGGAAGGCTCGCTAAGCGGCGGGCCAGGCGGCGGTGGGACCGGCGCGGCGGCGGTCGCGGCGGCTGCCGATGAGGCCCAGCAGGCGGCCGGTACGGTCCAAGCGACACTTGACGAAGTCATGAACTATCAAACTTTGGCCCTGCAAGCGCAGTCGTCGATTTTGACCGCTCTCACGACCCTGCAGACGACCCTCGCCACCAAAAGCAGCGATGCCATGCACGCGGCGGAGCGAACTGCCGGCCAAATCGTCGACCAGGCCGGCACGCCCGGCGTGCCAAAACAACAGGTGATGCCGCAAATATCCGACCTGGCTGTCACAAACAGTGCGGCGCTATCCGACCTGAAGGCGCTGGTCGGCAAATCTATGGAGGCTATCGATGGCCAATTGGGTCAGTTGTCTGGCTTCGCCAGCGCGTCCCAGGCCCGTGCCAGCACCACCGACGCTTTCGTTGCCATGGCACAGATGGCAGCGCTCCAGGCCAACAACCTGGCCGCGGAGGCCGAGAATGACGAGGACGATGATGCAATTCAGAAGCACTTGGCACGGGCGCAGGGCGCCGTGTCTCAGGCCCAGACCGCTCACGGCCTGTCCCAATCCACGGCCCAGACCACCAACGCACTTTTGGCGACCACTAAACTGACCATCTCGGCGGGACGGACAGAGGCTAACAGCAGCATCGCCTCCACCGAGCAGGTCCAGGCGACGATCCTGGCGCAATGCCAGAGCCAGTCCCAGGCAGCGCTCGCCGCACGCGGCGCGGAGGCCAAGCGGGCAACGTCCGAAGCCGCCGCGACCGCCGAGAGCGACGCCGAGGCCGCCGAAGCGCAAACCGCCCAAGCCGTGCAGGAAGCCGTCAAGTCAGCAGAGGCCGCCGTCGCCAAGGCCGCCAAGGCGGCGGAAAAGATGATCGACGAGCAGTTCGGCGACGACCCCGACCTGGCCAAGCGCGTGAAGCAGGCGGTCAAGGATGGCGCGGGCGGGGCCCTCGACCTGATGAAGGGCGTCGCCGAGACGGCTCGGGAAGGCGCCGCCCAGACGGCCGACGCGGTGAAAGACACGGCCAATGCCGCCCGTCAGACCGTGACGCAAGGGGTCGAGGCCGGCACCGAGGCCGTCGAGACGGTCGCCACGCGGGTCAAGCAGACTGTCACCGATCAGGTTGGCGAAACTGTCGAGACCGTCAAGGAGGTGGTCGAAAAGTCCGCCGAAATGGTCGAAAAGGTCGCGGAAGATGCCGTGGAACTGGCCAAGCGGGCCGGCGAAGCCGAAAGCGCCGAGGAGGTCGAGGAAGAGGAAGAAGAGCTCCAGAGATAGTCACGGCGCCGCGCGGCGTTGCCCGCCGCGGCGGGTCTATGCCATCCTCCAGGAATCGCTGCGAGGATGGAACCATGCCACAAGATCAAACCCAGCCGGCCGGCACGCACTTCGCGCCCGAGGCCATTATCGACCTGGACCGCTATCCCCTGGAGGACGAGTCGGACCCGGCACGGACCGCGCTGGTCGAGCGGCTGCGAAGAGAGCTCGACCGCGATCAATACTGCGTCCTGCCCGACTTCATCCGGCCGGCGGCCTTGAGCGCGGCGCTGGAAGGCGCCCGGGCCCTGCTGCCGCAAGCCTATGGCAACCGCTCGCACCGCAACTGCTATTTCCAGCGCGAAGCGGACCCTGCCCTGCCCGACGATCACCCGCGCAACATCCTGCAGGCGGCCAGCTACAGGATGATCGCCGCCGACCTCTTCCCGGCGGCTTCGCCCCTGCGCGTTCTCTACGACTGGGCGGCGACGCGCCGCTTCATCGCCGATATCGTCGGATCGAGGGAACTCTTCGCCAACGAGGACCCCTATCAGCCGGTCAATGTGCTCTGCTATGGCGAAGGCGACCGCTCGGCCTGGCACTTCGATTCGACCAACGCCTTCACCATGACTTTGATGCTGCAGCCGGCCGAAGCCGGCGGCGAATTCGAAATCGCGCCCAACACCCTGCCCCGCGCGCCAGATCATGAAGGCGACAACGATCGGCTGCGCGCGGTCCTGCAGGGCGACCGCGCCGGTGTCGAGACGGTGCCGCGCGAAGCCGGCGCGTTGGTCCTGTTTCGCGGCTGCACGTCGCTGCACCGGGTGACCCCGGTTGTGGGCAGCAAACCGCGCCTCATGGCGGTTTTCGTCTACGAGACCGAACCCGGCGTGATCGGCGACCCGATGGTCAACGAGACGGTCTATGGGCCGCGCACCGTGACACCGCGCTAGGGCCTAATCGCCGAAGAGCCTGCGCGCCTCCTCGGCCAGCTTGTGCCGCAGCACCTTGCCGGTGGCCGCCGTGGGCAGGGATGGCACGAAAACAATCCGGGTCGGCACCTTGTAGGCGGCCAAATGGTCGCGCAGACGCGCGCGCAGGACCGTTTCCTCGACCGCCCCGCCCGCCACTGTCGTGACAAAGGCGACGATCTGCTCGTCGCCAACCACCTGACAACCGACCACCACGGCACTGCCAATCGCGGGGTGGGCCGTCAGCGCCGCCTCCACCTCGCCGGGGTAGACATTGAAGCCGGAGCGGATGATGAGCTCCTTGGAGCGGCCGACGATGAAGAAGGCGCCGTCCTCCCCGACAAAGCCGAGATCGCCGCTCTTGAACCAGCCGTCCGGGTTCAGTACCGCCGCCGTGGTCTCTGGATCTCTGTAGTAGCCCAGCATGATGCCGGGGCCGCGTAGCCAGACCTCGCCGACCTCGCCGGACGGCAGGTCACGGCCATCCGTGCCGACGATGCGGCCCTGCGAACCCTCCAACGGCCGGCCGATCGAGGCGTCGGGTCGCGGCTCCTCGATGCGCGAGACGATGATCGGCGCGGTCGACTCGGTCAGTCCGTAGCCGTTGTTCAGGTTGATGCCGAAGCGGGCCTCGACCTCGCGCCGCCAGCGCAGGTCCAGGGGCGCCCCGCCGGACGACAGGTAGCGCAGGCGCGGCGCCTGGCATTCCAGCCCGCGGCTGTCGAGATAGACCTGAAGCCTGGCGTGCATGGTGGGCACCGCCGGCAGCACCGACACCCGGGTGGCCAGCGCGGCGGCCAGATGGGCCGGATCGAAGCGCGGCAGCAGCTCCACCGTGGCGCCGGCGGCGATCGTGCCGAGAAAGACCGAGGTCAGGCCGAAGACATGGGACATGGGAAGAACGCCGTAAACGTGATCCTCCGGCGTCAAGCCGCGAAAGACGGCGGTCTGCCGGGCCGCGTAGAGGAAGTTGCCATGGGTCAACATGACCCCCTTGGGCTGGCCGGTGGTGCCGGAGGTGTAGAGCATGACCGCCACCTGCCGGGCCGGGTCCAACACCACCGGCTCAGGCTCGCCGGGCTGGTCGGCGACAATTCGCAGGGACGTCCCGGCCCCCTCCAGGTCGACGTCCGGCGCCGAACGCCGCTCGGCATGGCCCTCTGCCTCATCGGAGATACCGGAGAAATAGACCAGGGCGCGGGGCCGGCAATGGGCCTCGAAACGGTCCAGTTCGGCGGCGGCAAAGCGCGCGTTGATCGGCACGGCCCAGGCGTCGATGCGGCTGCAGGCCAGCAGAAAGGCGGCCAGGGCCACGCAGTTTTCGCCGACCAGCATGACCCGGTCGCCGCCTAGGACCCCGGCGGCCCGAAGAGCGTGGGCGGCCCGCTCGACCACCGCGGCGAAGTCCCGGTTGGTCAGCAGCCGGCCATCGTGGTCCATGACGGCAGGCTCGCCGGAACGCCGCACGAGCTGTCGGTCGAGCAGATGATGTAGCCGGGTCATGCCTTCAAAGGCAGCTGAACCAGCGATCCCGGCCGGCGGGTCTTGGATGGTGTTATTGTCGGTCCCGGCCATGGGTTTGCCACGCCTCAGAACGGCGATCTCTAGCGGCGGCCCTTGGCGTTCTTGGCCATTTCCTTGGTAAGCTTGTCGATCCGCGCATCCAGTCTTTTTATTTCCGATTCGGTGTTGGTTTTGCCCAGCTTGTCGATCCGGCCATCCAATCGTTTGATCTCGTTTTTCGTTTTCGCCAGGTTTCGGTCGGAAATGTCGACATTCTGCTGGATGCGGTCCACCAATCGGCTGAGATGGTCGTGGTTCCCCTTCGACGTGTTCCAGACGTTGTTGATGTTCTTGGCATTGTCGTCGACCAGCGGTGTTATCCGCCCCAGGACCTTGTCCATTCGCTTGATGTCGCCGTTAAAGCCGGCCTGGTTTCGAGCGATGGTTTCCCGGTCTCTCATGCCGGCATTGCGGTCGCTTTCAAGTTCGGAGATGCGGTTTTCGAGTTCGCGCAGGGTCTTGTTGATACGCTTGATTTCGTCCGACATGAAACTGCCTGTCCCGCGTTATCCGAATCTGACACCGAACGAGCATAACCCTATGCCCGCAGCCGATCAAACCGGCGATCGTAGGGGCACCATATGGTCGATTTTTCCATGAGGTTTGGATCGCAAGTCTTGTCCAGTGGCCAGATCCGGCGGGCTCGGGCATGCTCGTGTCACGGGGCAAGCAAGGTTCGGGATGACCGACAAAACGAGGGAGGATTCGAGACATGACAGACCGACTGACCGAAGCACCGGGGGGACCGCCGCGAACATTTCTCGACTTTCCCCTGGTGGCGGATCTCGACGGCCTCGAGGCCGATATCGCCATCCTGGGCATTCCCTTCGGCATGCCCTACGAGGCAGCGGCGATGGCGAACGACCAGAGCCGCGCGCCGGACGCGATCCGTCAGGCCCCGGACGACACCCACTACACGAAGAATCATTTCGACTGGGACCTGGGCGGCCCGCTGCTCGACGGGCGCGACATCGCCGTGGTCGATTGCGGCAACGTGACCGCCGACATGTCCGATCACAAGGAGCACTATCGCCGTGCCGAACAGGCCGCGCGGAAGATCCTGCAGGCCGGCGCCACCCTCGTCACCCTGGGCGGCGACCACGGCATTCCAATCCCGGTGATGCGGGCGCTGGAGTGCAAAGGCGAACCGATCACCCTGGTCCACGTCGATGCCCATCTCGACTGGCGCCACGAGGTCAACGGCGAAACCGAAGGCTATTCCAGTCCGATCCGCCGCGCATCCGAGATGGCCTGGTTCGACAAGATCGTCCAGATTGGCATCCGCGGCATCGGCAGCGCCCGGACCGGCGAGGTCGAGGATGCCCGGGCCTATGGCGCCGACATCGTCACCGCCTACGAAATGCACGATATCGGCATGGAGGCCGTACTGGCCCGGATCCCCGACGGCGGCCCCTACTACCTGACGATCGACGCGGATGGTCTGGACCCGACGATCATGCCAGCGGTCATGGCACAGACCCCGGGCGGCCTGGACTGGATGCAAACCCGCAAGCTCATCCATGGTCTGGTCAAAAAGGGGCGGGTGCTGGGCATGGATCTGGTCGAGATCGCGCCGACCTACGACGTCGGCAAGACGACGATGGTCCACGCCGAACGCCTGATCTGCAACTTCATCGGCGCCGCGGTGCGCGCCGGCTACTACGACTAGCTTTGCGGGGCATCGACTGCCAGGGTTTCCAGCCGCGCAAGGAGCGCCGGCTCGACCCGGACCCCTTCCGCCTCGGTCCGGGCACGCCGCGCAAAGCGCCCGTCGCCGGGGATTCGGGCCTGACCGTTGTCCTCGAAGGCGGCGACCAGTGGCGCCATGCGCGCGGCGAAGTCACGGCCTTGAAGGCGATCAGGGTCGATCGCGATGATAAGCTGCCCATCCTTGCCCGAGGCCGCGCCGGGGAAATCCCTGGAGCGGTCCTCCACCCCAAGGCAGGCGCCGGTCAGGGCACCGGCCAGGATCTCGACCATCAAGGCGATGGCGGTGCCCTTGTGCTTGGCAAAGGGCATCACCTGTTCGGTCTGCATGATAACGCGCGGATCGTCGGTCGGCTGGCCGGCGGCGTCGAGCCCGGCGGGTTCGGACAGCCGTTGACCATGGACGGCCGCATCGCGCACCTCGGAAATCGCCATGACGCTGGAGGCCTGATCCCAGACGATGGGCGGGCCGTCCGGGCGGGGCGCGGCGAAGGCCATGGGATTGGTCCCGAAGATGGCCCGCTCGCCACCCCAGGGCACCATGAAGGGCCGTGCGTTGACCATGGTAAGTGCCACCAGGCCCTGGTCGGCCAGGGGCTCGATGTCGGGTCGAAGAGCGGCGATGTGGTGGGTGTCGCGGATCGCCAGGAGAGCGATGCCGTTCTCTCTGGCCAGGTCGACCAGCGCCGCACTACAGAGCTTGAGCGCGGGCTGGGCGAAACCGTTCCGGCCATCGACCTGGATCGCCCCGGGCGCGGTCTGTTCCCACCGCGGCACCGCCCGGCCGTCGGCCCAGCCCGAGCGCAGGTTCGAGGCGTAACTCGGCAACATGGCGAGACCGTGACTGCGCAACCCGTCGCGCTCGGCGGTGACGATGATTTCGATCAGGGCCGCCGCGTTCTCCGGCGATGTATCGCACGCGAGAAAAATCCGCTCGGCCAACGCAGCGACCTCGCCGAGAGACAGAACGATGTTCTGCGATGCGTCTTGATTGTCCTGCCCGCTCACTGGTCCGCCCTCGGCCCCATCCCGATCCTGGCGCAAGGATGCAGCCTGGGCTCGCCGGTCTCAAGCCGAATTGCCGACCTCAAGCGGTGGCCGCGACATCTTCCTTGGAAAGAAATGATTCCAGGGTCGCCAAGGAACCATCCAGTTGCGTCAAGTAGGACAGCGCCTCCCTGTACTGATGCTTGGCGGCCAGATCCTTCATCGCCTTGTAACCGCTGGTGATGCTCTTCAAGAGCCCCTGGGCCTTGGGATCGCTGGGCTTGGCTTTCGCGACCGCTTGGAGACGCGGCTTGATCGCGCCGTGCCCGGTCTTGTAGTCCGCCTCTTGCTTCTGCTCGGCCGCCAACTCGGTCGCGTAACCGTCGACCATGGCCGTGGCGCGGTTCATCTTATCGAGCGCCTCTTCGAAGTTCTTGGCGCCGGCGGACGCCTTCATCTCGCCGATCTTGGATTTGATCGAGTCCTCGACCGGTTTCAGGACCGGGTAGTGCGAGGGATAGTCCAGTCCGCCCAACTTGGTGTCGAGCGCGGCGGCCCCGGTGGTGTACTTCACCTCGAGTTCCTCATCCTGCTCCAACAGTTCGCTGTAGGCCGCCAGGGAAGTATCGATGATGTCCGCCAGGCGCAGAGCCTGGTCGAAATCGTCCTCACCGGCCGCCGCCTCCATGGTCGTCTTGTTGCGCCCGATTGACGCTATGATTCCCGCGGCCATCTCGCCTTCCAGAGGCGGTTCGGTTGTCTTCAGACCCTCGGAAATCGTGGCCAGACGCCCCTCATAGGTCTGCCGCTCTTCCTCGACGTCGGCCTTCATGGTCTTGAAGCCCTCGAATGTCGCCTCCAAATCCGTCAAGGCGGCAAGCCCAGTCTCGAAGGCTCGGTTCTGCTCGGCCTCCTGAACCGTGTCGCGGCGCGGCCCCAGGCGTTCTTGGATCGCCACTACGCCAATGTTCTTTTCGGCGGACTGTATCGCGGCCGCTACCGGGTCCTTTAGGGCGCCCCAGCGCGTGGTAAAATCCTCTTCTTGTTGCTCCAAGCGCTCCAGCAGCGCTTCATAGGCGCCAACGTCGGCGGCCAGCACGACGACTTGACCGAGCGCCGTCTCGAAGTCCTCGCCCGCCGCGCTCGCCTCCATCGTGGCCCGATCCGATGCAATGGCTTGCTGGGGCTCCTCGGCCTCGGGGTAGGCTGCGGAGTCCGCCGCAGCGTTGAGCCGCGACACCAAGGGGCCATATCGCTTTTTGTACTCCTCCTCGGCGTTCTCCATCGCGTTTTGGAGGGTCAGATAGTCAGCGACCGCCGGTTCCAGCCAGTCGAGCGCGACTATGGCCGCCGCATAGTCCTGACTTCCGGCGGCCGACTGCATCGCCTCCTGCTTGCCGAAGATACGCGAGCGGGGCTCTTTCAGGGCCATGTGCGAGACCGGTTTGGCCACCTCGGCCAGTCCATCGGTGATGCCGCCTGAGCGAGTCTCATACTCGGTCATCAGCTTTTCATGTTCCTCAAGGAGCTTGTTGTACCCGGACAGGGAAGTCTCGATGACGTCCATGCCCTGCAGGGCGTCATCAAAGTTGTCCTCTGCGGCGTGGCCTTCCATGGTGGCCTTGTTGCGTCCGATCGATTCAACCAGCGACTTTGCCAACTCGCCGGGTATCGTGGGCTCGGTCTTGGCCAGTGACTCCTCCAGTACGGCAAGGCGCGTGGTGTAGGTCTCGCGCTCGGCCTCAACATCGTCCTTATGGGTCTGATAGCCGACCAGCGCCGCCTCCTGCTCGCGGGCCTTTTCCAGCGCCGTATCGAAATCCTTCGCACCAGCGGCTGCCAGCATGGCGGTCTGGCGCTTGGTGAGATTGGCCTGGATCGTCGACAGGGCATAGTTTTTGTCGGGCGATTTCGTCGCCTCGGCCACCGGTCCCTCCAGCTTGCCGGCGAGCTGGTTGTACTCTTCTTCTTTCTGGTCTTCCTTTTCCTTGAAGGTGGCCAGGGTCGCGAGGCCATTGACCAGTTGGGTGATCGTGCCGAGGGCCTGGGCGAAATCCCGGCTGGCCGCCTCGCCTTCCATGATCCCGATAGCATCTTGCAAGCTCTTGTAGTAGCTCTTCGCCGACTCGTCGTTGGGCAGATCCTTGCCGGCTTCCACGACCTTCTGCTTGATATCCGGGGCCTTGGCGAGGTAGTCGGCCTCCTGCTTTTGATAGACCGGCAGCTCCTTGGCATGGCCCTCGAGCATGGCGCTGGCCCGGGTCATGGCGTCCAGAGCGGTGGCGTAGTCGCCGCCCGCCGCTGCGGTTTCGGCCTCGCCCTTGCGCTTGTCGATCGCCTCCTGCCCCTCGTTCAGCATGGGGTAGTCGTGGGGGTAGGCGATCGCCGCGCACTTGGCCTCGAAGGCCTTGAGCGATTCCTCGTAGTCCGTCTTGGCGGCCTCCTGCTCGTCGACCTCGGTCTTCAGTTCCTCGGCCTGTTGGCCGGCTTCGTCCAGCTTCGCCTGGCCCTGGTCGAAATCGCCGGCCGCGCCCTTGGTGCTGTCCACCGCGGCCTTGTCATCCTGAAGGGTCTCCGGAACGTCGGCCTGAATGGCTTCCATTTCACCTTCGACCTGTTGCTGGCTTTCCTCGAATTGGGCCTTCTTGGCTTTGTGATCATCCACCTTTTTCTTGAGGGTCGCATGAGCAGCCTTCATCGAGTCGAAAAGACTGAGTGCCAGGGTGTAGTTCCCTGCCTGCTCCGCGCCCATGATCTGCTCCAGGACGGCGTTGAACGGCACCATCTCGCTTTCCAGCTCTGGCGGAACATTTTGGGTCGTCGGGGTCATTTCATTGAGCAGCGTGCCCCACTCGGCTTCGAAGGTCGTCTTGTCCGCGCGGTGCTGTTCCAGCTTCGCCTCGAAGGCCTGTAGCTCGCTCTCGGCCTGGCCGAGGAGGTTCACGCCGGCCCCGAAGTCCATGCTCTGAGCCGCCTGGTCCGCCTGACCCAGGAGGCTGTCGACCTTCTGATATTCGGGCTCGAGGTGTGCCGGCAGATCGGCCGAGGCCGCCGTGGCCCGCGGCAGCACCGCATCGAGCTTTTCCTTGTAGGCCTGGTGCCGCGCCACCAGCTCGACGAGTTTCTGGTGCTCCTCCTTCATCTTGCCGAAGAGGCTCAAGGCCAGTCCGAAATCCTCGGCCTGCTCGGCATCCATGATCTGTTCCAGCACCGCGTTGAAGGGCTCCATGGCCGCGGCGCATTCCGGCGGCATCGCGCTGGTCGTGGGCGTCATTTCATTCAGCAGCGGTCCCCACTCGGCTTCGAAGGTCGTCTTGTCCGCGCGGTGCTGTTCCAGCTTCGCCTCGAAGGCCTGTAGCTCGCTCTCGGCCTGGCCGAGGAGGTTCACGCCGGCCCCGAAGTCCATGGTCTGAGCCGCCTGGTCCGCCTGACCCAGGAGGCTGTCGACCTTCTGATATTCGGGCTCGAGGTGTGCCGGCAGATCGGCCGAGGCCGCCGTGGCCCGCGGCAGCACCGCATCGAGCTTTTCCT
>JAJFGK010000080.1 GCA_021776195.1 Kiloniellaceae bacterium
CTGGCCATGGCGATCTTCGTCCGGCCGCAACCGGTCGCCCACCATGAGCGGCCGGCGACCCGGCTGCTCGACTTCCGGCCGGTGCTGCGCGAGCGCCGCGCCATGGCCTACATCCTGGCCTATGCCGCCCACAACTGGGAGCTCTTCGCCTTTCGCTCCTGGATGGTCGCCTATCTGGTCTTCGCCAAGACCCGCCACGATCCGGCGGCCCTCGGCCTGACCTGGAGCGAGACCGGCATCGCCACCCTGGTTGTCGTGCTCGGCCTGCCGGCCAGCGTGTTGGGCAACGAGGGCTCGCGGCTCTTTGGACGGCGCCGGGTGATCTATTGGGTCATGGGCCTCTCGGCGTTGGTGTCCTGCGCCTTCGGTCTGGCCTCGGGCCTGCCCTATTGGCTGCTGGTGCTGATCTGCCTGGTCTACGGCGTCAGCGTCACGGCGGACTCTTCCTCGATCACCGCCGGCGCGGTGGCCGCAGCACCCGAGGGGCTGCGCGGCACCACGATGGCGCTGCATTCGATGATCGGCTTCGCCGGCGCCACCCTGGGGCCCATCGTCTTCGGTCTGATGCTCGATCTCGCCGGCGGCATGGAAAGCGCCACCGCCTGGGCGTTCGCCTTCGCCAGCGCCGGCCTGATGGTCGCCACCGGACCTCTCTTTGTCCGCTTTCTGATCCCAAAGGGCGTCAGGGACTAGGGCAGGTCGCGCTCATGACGCTCTGTCGTTGCCGTCGGACTTCGCGCGGGGGTGGGCCTTGTCGTAGACCTCCAGCAGGCGGGCGCTGTCGAGCGCGGTGTAGCGCTGGGTGGTGGAGAGCGAGGCGTGGCCGAGCAGCTCCTGGATCGTCCTGAGGTCGCCGCCGCCGGCCAGCAGATGGGTGGCGAAGGAATGCCTGAGTGCATGGGGCGTGGCGCTGTCGGGCAGGCCCAGGCGGCCGCGCAGGTCCTGCAGGCGCTGCTGGACCGGCCGCGGCGAGAGCGGCCCGCCGCGGATCGCGCGAAACAGCGCCTCGTCGGGCGCCAGGTCGTGGGGGCTGGCGGCGATATAGGCCTGGATCGCCTGGACCACCACCGGGAGCAGCGGCACCACGCGCTCCTTGCGTCCCTTGCCGATGATCCGCAAGGCCTCCTGGCCCGGCTCCGGCGCTTCCCGACGGGTGAGCGACAGCGCCTCGCCGATGCGCAGGCCGGCGCCGTAGAGCAGCAGCAGTACGGCGCTGTCGCGCGCCATGATCCAATCCTTCCGAGCCTTGCCGGGATCGCCGTCGGTCTCGGCCGGCAGGGCGTCGATCACGCCGCGGGCCTCGCCGGGGGTTAGCGCCTTGGGCAGGGCCTGGTGGACGCGCGGGCCGCGCAGCACCGACAGGGCGGGATTTTCCACCAGCCGTTGACGGGCCAACCAGTGGAAGAAGCCGCGCACCACGGAAAGGGCGCGGTTGGTCGAGGTGGCCTTCAACCCGGCGCGGCCGCGCGCCGCCAGCCAGGCGCGAAAGTCGGCAGTCTTCAGGCCCGCCAACATGGCGAAATCGGGCGCGCCGCCCTGGTGTTCGGCCAGGAAGGCAAGGAAGGCCAGGAGGTCGCGCCGGTAGGCCGTCTGGGTGTGGGGCGAGGCGCGTTTCTCGCTCGCCAGCCAGCGCCGCCATTGGACCAGCGCGGCGGACAGGTCCGGTCCGACGGCGAGGTCGGGACCAGACCCGGGGGTCGGGCTCAATCGTGCCGCAGGTCGAGCCATGCGCGAAAGCAGCTTTCCACCACCCGCCCGAGAAATGACAGCAGCTCGGTGCCCTGGTTGCGGTTGAACTGATCCGGGGTGCGCGAGGCCAGGGCCAGGAGGGCCTGGGGGCTCTCGGCGCTGATCGCCAGGCGGATCATGGCCTCGGAGCGGACCAGACCGGCACCGGCACCATAGATAACCGGGTCGCCGGCGATACGATCGCGCAGCAGGATGGTGCTGCCGGGGCCGAACTGCTGGGCGACCGTGCCGTTGGGCAGGCAGACCACGCCGCGCGGCGCGTTGCGGGGAAAGCCGGAGCCCTCGCGCTCGACCCCGATCACCACGATATCGAGATCGAGAAGGGCGGCGACATCGGTGGTGACGGTCTCGATGAACTGCTCGAAGGAGCGGGCCTCCAGGAGCCTGTCGACGGCCTTGTGGATCCGGACCTGGACCGAAAGATTGCCACGGCCGAGCGCGACAAGTTCGTCGCGGGCCTGGGTCAGGCGCTCGACCTCGCCACGCAGACGCTGGGCCACGGCGTGCTGAAAGTCGACCAGGCCGCTTTCCGCCCGATGCCGATTCGGCGTTTCCAGACCGTCGAGAAGCTCGGGATGGCGAACGAAGAAATCCGGATGACGCCGCAGATGACGGGCGACCTGATCGTCGGTCAACTCGCGCGGCGCCGCTGTGCCCGTCGCCTCGGGGCGGGGCGCCTTGGGTGCCAGATCGCTTCGCTCGACCATAAAGTCTCCTTGACTCTACTTAGATTTCTTCCGACCCGCTACTCGGCGGCCCGCTCGCCCGCCTTGCGGTCGAGAATCGACTGGCCGGTTTTCTCCCAATCGGCGAGGAAGTCGGCCAGCCCCTTGTCCGTCAGCGGGTGTTTGTACATGGCGCGCAGCACGCCGGGCGGGATGGTCGCCACATGGGCGCCCATCCGTGCCGCCTCCACCACATGGCCGGCGTTGCGGATCGACGCGACCAGGACCTGGGTCTTGAGCGCGGGGAAGGCCTCGTAGATCTCGACGATTTCGGCGATCAGCATCATCCCATCGCCGCCGATATCGTCGAGGCGGCCGACGAAGGGCGAAATGTAGGTGGCGCCGGCCTTGGCGGCCAGCAGGGCCTGGGCGGCGGAAAAGCAGAGCGTCACGTTGACGTCGATGCCCTGATCGCTGAGCCCTTTGCAGGCCTTCAGTCCGTCGGGCGTGAGCGGCACCTTGATGACGATGTTCGGGGCCAGGGCCGAAAGCGCCTTGCCCTCGGCCAGCATGGTCTCCAGATCGGTGGCCGTCACCTCGGCGGAAACCGGCCCCGGCACGATGGCGCAGATTTCCTCCAGCACCTCGAAGAAATCGCGGCCGGTCTTGGCCACCAGCGATGGGTTGGTGGTGATCCCGTCGACCAGCCCGGTGGCCGCAAGGTCGCGGATCTCGGCGACATCGGCTGTATCGATGAAAAAGCGCATGGCGACCTTCTTTCCTTATCTGTCGTGACCGGACGCTCCGTCCTGCCGGCGCCCTCTATCCCGCTTTGACCCTCTGCCGCAAGATCTTTGCGGCTGGGGCGCGGGACCTTCAGCGGCATGGCCCGGCGCGAAGGCGTCGGCTAAAGTGTAGCCCATGGCCCGGTTCAGCGCTAGCTCCCCTCCGTCCGGTCACGGGCAGGAGTCCGCCCAGCCGACCCTGCTGCCAATCGGGCCGGACCGGGTCAGCGTGTTGCTGCCGCTCCCGCTACAGGGCGCCTACGACTACCTGCTGCCGGACCATCAGACCCTGGAGCCCGGGGCCATCGTCCAGGTGCCGCTGGGCCGGCGCAGCAGCCGCGGCGTGGTTTGGGACAATCCGGCGCTGCGCGCCGGCGCGGCCGGGGAAAGCCTGCCGGCATCACGGCTGAAGGCGGTGCTCGAGCGCCACGACATCCCGCCCCTGACCGCCGTGGCGCGGCGCTTTATCGAGTGGCTGGCCGACTACTATGTGATGGCGCCGGGCGTGGCGCTGCGCATGGCGCTTTCGGTGCCCCAGGCGCTCGACCCGCCCCAGCCGATCACGCTCTACGGTCGGTCGCGGCAGGGGGGCGGGGACAGCTTGCCCGACTGCGCGCCAGGGCCGCGCATGACGCCGGCCCGGCGCCGGGTCCTGGCCACCCTGGCCGAGGGGCCGGCGCGGCCGCTGGGCGAGTTGGCCGAAGCCGCCGGGGTCTCGACCTCGGTGGTCAAGGGACTGGTCGCCGCCGGCCTGGTCGAGGCCACCCCTATGATACCGCGGCTGCGCCTGGCACCCCCGGATCCCGATCGCCCGGGACCGCAGCTCTCGCCCGAGCAGGCCGCCGCGGCGGATCAGTTGACAGCGCAGGCGCGCGGTTCGGCCGCCGCTGTCACCCTGCTCGACGGCGTCACCGGGTCGGGCAAGACCGAAGTCTATTTCGAGGCGGTGGCCGAAACCCTACGGCAGGGCCGCCAGGCCCTGGTACTGCTGCCGGAAATCGCCCTCTCGGCGCAATGGCTGGAGCGCTTCCAGCGGCGCTTTGGGGTGCGCCCCGCGGTGTGGCATTCCGAGATGACTGCGACCCAGCGTCGGGGGACCTGGCGGGCCGTGGCCCTGGGCCAGGCACCGGTTCTGGTCGGCGCCCGTTCGGCGCTCTTTTTGCCCTACCCCGATCTCGGGTTGATCGTCGTCGACGAGGAACAGGACAGCTCCTACAAACAGGATGACGGGGCCGTCTACCATGCCCGCGACATGGCGGTGGTGCGCGGTCACCTGGGCCGCATCCCGGTGATCCTGGTCTCGGCCACGCCCTCGCTGGAGACCCATCGCAACGTCGAGATCGGCCGTTACCAGCGCCTCACCCTGACCAGCCGGCACGGCGCCGCGTCCCTGCCGGCGATCAGCCTGATCGACCTGCGCCGCGAGACGCCGCCTCGACTTGCCTTGCCTGATGGCGGTTCTGGACAGAGCTGGCTCTCGCCGCCGCTGCGCGCCGCGATTGCCGAGACCCTGGGCGAGGGCGATCAGGTGCTGCTCTATCTCAACCGCCGGGGCTATGCGCCGCTCACCCTCTGCCGTGCCTGTGGCCACAGGCTGCAGTGCCCGCACTGCACCGCCTGGCTGGTCGAGCATCGTTTCTCGGCCCGGCTGCAGTGCCATCACTGCGGCCATGCGGCCAGATTGCCGGACACCTGTGGCGCCTGCCACGCCGTGGGCACGCTGGCGGCCTGCGGTCCCGGCGTCGAGCGCCTGAGCGAAGAGGTGGGTCTGCTCTACCCGGCGGCACGTCAGGGCTTGATGGTGAGCGACACGCTGCGCGGCCCGGGCGCGGCGCAGGCCCTGCTCGATGCCATCGAGGCGCGCGAGATCGACATCATTATCGGAACCCAGGTGGCGGCCAAGGGCCACCACTTTCCGCACCTGACTCTGGTCGGCGTGGTCGACGCCGACCTCGGGCTCTATGGCGGCGATTTGCGGGCGGCCGAGCGCACCTACCAGCTGTTGCATCAGGTAGCCGGCCGCGCCGGGCGCGCCGAGCGGCCCGGCCGGGTGCTGATCCAGACCGCCGAGCCCGACCACCCGGTCATGGAGGCCCTGGCGGGGGACGACCGCGACCGCTTTCTGGAGGTCGAGGCCGAGCAGCGGCGCGCGGCAGGGCTGCCGCCCTATGGCCGTCTCGCGGCGCTGCTGCTGTCTGACAGCGATCCCGAGCGAGTGGAGATCGTGGCGCGGCAGCTGCGCCGCAAAGTGCCGGCGGCCAGCGAGATCGAAGTGCTGGGACCGGCGCCGGCGCCGCTCGCCCTGCTGCGCGGCCGTCATCGCTGGCGCTTTTTGGTGAAGGCGCGGCGGGCCGCCGACCTGCAGGGGTTCATTCGCGCCTGGCTGGCGGGTTTCAAGCCGCCTGGTGCGCTGCGGCTGCAGATCGATATCGATCCCTATGGATTCTTGTAATCGAGCTCGCCAGGAGGTGCGGCGAAACCGGCCTGGAACGGTGATTTCGAGGGCTTGGAGACCAGCGGTCGTCAAGCGCGTTGCGGCGGGGGGAGTCCGCTTGCGCTGCCTAACCTCCTGTGATACCAAACGCCGCGCTCGGGCCCGGACCTGTGTATCCCAAGGGCAATGGGGATGCTTGGAGTAGCACGGTACACCGGGTAGGGACGTTACAAGGAATTGGGGGCTTCCGGCTTGGCTGATATCGGCACAGGCATGAGTGGTCTGGCGGGGCGCTATGCCGCCGCGCTATTGGACCTCGCCGACGAGAAGAAGATGCTCGATCAGGTGGCCGAGGATCTCGGCACGATCAGCGCTGCCTTCGAGGAAAGCGAGGATCTGCGCAACCTGGCGCGCAGCCCGCTCTACAGCCGCGCGCAGCAGGCCGCCGCACTGACCGCGGTGCTCGAAAAGCTCGGGGTCGGCGAGCTGACCGGCCGCTTCATTCAGGTGGTGATCAACAACCGCCGCCTCTTCACCCTCGATGCCATCATCAAGACCTATCTCGCCGAACTGGCGCGCCGCCGTGGCGAGGTCACCGCCCAGGTCACCGCCGCCCGCGCGCTCAGCGATGCGCAGCGCGAGGCCCTCATCGAAGCGCTCAAGGCCGAGGCCGGCAGCAAGGTGAAGGTCGAGGTTTCGGTGGATCCGAGCCTGCTCGGAGGCCTGATCGTCAAGCTGGGCAGCCGGATGATCGATTCGTCTGTCCGCTCGAAACTGCAACGACTACAACTCGCAATGAAAGGGGTCGGGTGATGGATATCCGCGCCGCGGAAATTTCCGCCATCCTGAAGGATCAGATCGAGAACTTCGGTGCCGAGACCGATGTCGCCGAGGTCGGACAGGTGCTATCCGTCGGTGACGGTGTCGCCCGCGTCTTCGGGCTCGACAACGTACAGGCCGGCGAAATGGTCGAGTTCCCGGGTGGCATCAAGGGCATGGCGCTCAATCTGGAAGTCGACAACGTCGGTATCGTGCTCTTCGGCGACGACCGGGGGATCAAGGAAGGCGATACGGTCAAGCGGACCGGCTCCATCGTCGACGTGCCGATCGGCAAGGGCCTGCTGGGCCGCGTCGTGGACGGTCTGGGCAATCCGATCGACGGCAAGGGGCCGATCGAGGGCGGCGAGCGCAGCCGCGTCGAGGTCAAGGCCCCCGGCATCATTCCGCGCCAGTCGGTCCACGAGCCGATGCAGTCGGGCCTCAAGGCGATCGACGCCCTGATCCCGGTCGGCCGCGGCCAGCGCGAACTGATCATCGGCGACCGCCAAACCGGCAAGACGGCGATCGCGATCGATACCTTCATCAACCAGAAGGCGACCAACGCCGGTGACGACGATTCGCAGAAGCTCTTTTGCATCTATGTCGCGATCGGTCAGAAGCGTTCCTCCGTCGCCCAACTGGTCAAGGTGCTGGAAGAGGCCGGCGCCATGGAGTACTCGATCATCGTCGCCGCCACCGCCTCCGACCCGGCGCCGCTGCAGTTCCTGGCGCCCTACACCGGCTGCACCATGGGCGAGTACTTCCGCGACAATGGCATGCACGCGGTCATCGTTTACGACGATCTTTCCAAGCAGGCCATTGCCTACCGCCAGATGTCGCTGCTGCTGCGCCGCCCGCCGGGCCGCGAAGCCTTTCCAGGCGACGTCTTTTATCTCCACTCCCGCCTGCTGGAGCGGGCGGCGAAAATGAACGCCGATCTCGGCTCGGGCTCCTTGACCGCGCTGCCGGTGATCGAAACCCAGGCCGGCGACGTCTCGGCCTACATCCCGACCAACGTGATCTCGATCACCGACGGCCAAATCTTCCTGGAGACCGGTCTCTTCTATAAAGGCGTCCGTCCGGCCCTGAACGTCGGCCTCTCGGTCAGCCGTGTCGGCTCGGCGGCCCAGATCAAGGCCATGAAGCAGGTCGCCGGCTCGATCAAGCTGGAGCTGGCCCAGTACCGCGAAATGGAAGCCTTCTCCCAGTTCGCCTCGGACCTCGATGCCGCCACCCAGCGCTTGCTGGCCCGAGGCTCGCGGCTCACCGAACTCCTGAAACAGCCACAGTACAAGCCGTTGGCGGTCGAGGAGCAGGTGGCGGTGATCTTCGCTGGCGTGAACGGCTATCTCGACAGTATCGCGGTGACCCAGGTGACCGCCTTCGAACAGCAGCTGCTTTCGGAGATCAGGGACAAGGGCCAGGATATCCTCGGCGCGATCCGCGACGAGAAGGCTCTTTCCGATGACACCGAAGCCAAGCTCAAGTCCTTTCTCGACAATTTTGCCAAGACCTTCGCTTAAGCGCGTCGCAGCCGCGACCGCACGAAGCGACAAGAGCCGGGGATAGGCGCGCATGCCGAGCCTCAAGGACCTCAAGATCCGGATCGCCAGCGTCAAGTCGACGCAGAAGATCACGCAGGCCATGAA
>JAJFGK010000009.1 GCA_021776195.1 Kiloniellaceae bacterium
ATCCAGCGTTTGATCGGACGCGCCCTGCGCGCGGTGACCAACTTGCGGGGTTTCGGCGAGCGCCAGATACGCATCGACTGCGATGTTCTGCAGGCCGACGGGGGGACGCGGACGGCGGCCATTACCGGCGGTTATGTCGCCCTGCATCTGGCCTTCCAGCATATGCTGGACATCAAGGCGATCGAGGCCTTGCCCTTGACCGATCAGGTCGCCGCCGTGTCCTGCGGAATTCACCAGGGCGAGGTCGTGCTCGATTTGGACTACGAGGAGGATTCAAACGCCGAGGCCGATGCTAATTTTGTCCTGACCGGCGGCTGCGGCATCGTCGAGGTCCAGGGAACCGCCGAGAAGGACCCCTTTACCAGGGCGCAGTTCGACGGACTGCTGACCTTCGCCGAGCAGGGCGTGGTGCAACTCGTGGAAATGCAGAAACGAGCGCTCGGCCTGGATTGATCCCGGACTTGGATTGATCCCGGACTTGGATTGATCCGGCCCAGCTGCCAGGTCAGGCGGCGTGGCTCTCCGCCGCTTGTGACAAGAGGGCGTGAATGGCGTCGGGATTATCGGTCCCGCGAAGCTTGTCGCAGACCGAGCGGTCGCGCAGCAGGCGCGAGACCCGGGCCAGGGCCTTTAGATGATCCGCCCCGGCGGTTTCCGGCGCCAGCAGGACACAGATCAGGTCGACCGGCTGATCGTCGATCGCATCGAAGTCAACGGGCGTCTCGAGCCGGGCAAAGAGGCCATGCAGCCGCTCCAGGTCCGGCAGTTTGCCATGGGGAATACCGATTCCGTGGCCGACGCCCGTGGTGCCGAGACGTTCGCGCTCTATCAGCACGTCGAAGATTGCGCGTTCAGCGAGGCCGGTCAGTTCCGCAGCCTTTTTGGCCAGCTCCTGAAGCGCTTGTTTCTTGCTCGTGACCTTGAGGTTCGCGAGCACGCCTTGTGGTTCGATCAATGAGGTGATCTCCATCTTCTAATCTAGAACAGGCTTTCATGGCGTGTCGCGCTTGACTGGCGACCACGCTGAGACCGTCCATCGGACGATCTGTCGGTAAAGTCGGGCTTCCCCTCGCCGACCTGTCCTAACCTAATTCCCGAGTCGATTGCCATAGGTAATTCTACTTCTTCGAACGCCGTTCCAGGTCGACTAAATCACTAGAGCACTTCTTTGTTATATGGAACCATTTGACCGGGATTATTTTACCTTCTGGCAAGGCGCGCTTCGAAGAGCGATTCTCGTATCGGTCGAGAAGCGGAACGCGGCCAGAAGGCAAAAGAACCCGGCCTTCGGTGGGCCATAGGCGGTCATCGGGTGCGTTCCGCTGCTTGCCCGATGCTTTGGCATCGCGCTGCACAGCGCGCCTTCCCGAATGATCGCCTATGACCCATCAAATGATTCCGTATGACAAAGAAAGGCTCTAGAGTGGGACCGTCCCAAGGGGCGCATCGCACGCGGGGCCGCGCCGGGCCGCGCGCGCGGTCCCTGACGTTCCAGAGACCTCCGGAGATCCGCAATGGCCCCTAAACGCGTTGTCGTGACCGGCGGATCGGGCCATCTGGGCCGGCCGCTGCTCGAGCTCTTGGCGCCGGACTATGAGGTGGTCAACGCCGACCTGGCCGATGCTGGGCCGACCGGTGCTGGCATGGGAGACGACGCCAACCCCTGGGCCTTCGCCGCCACCGATGTGATGGACCTGGGGGCCCTGCGGGTTGTAACCGAGGGCGCCGATGCGGTGATCCATCTGGCCGGCATCGACCTGCGCCACGAGGTGCCCCACGAGGACTTCGTCCGGGTCAACGCCCTGGGCAGTTGGAACGTCCTGCAGGCCGCCGCCGACAACGGCGTGGCCAAGGTCCTGCTCTGCTCCAGCGTGGCGGCACTGGGCCTGTCGGAGATGCGGCCCGACTGGCGCCCGGCCCGCCTGCCGGTCGACGAGACCCACGAGATGCGGCCGGTCCACCCCTACAGCGTCAGCAAGGCCCTGGTCGAGCAGATGGCCCTGGCCTTTCACCGCGGCCATGACATGACCGTGCTCTGCCTGCGCCCCCTGATGGTGATCAGCCAGGCCAACATGGCGCGCTTTCTCGCCTCGATCGACGATCCGGCGCGGCGCTGGCTGTTCTACTACATCACCGCCGCGGCCCTGGCGCGGGCCTTTCGCGCCGGCCTGGAGGCCGAGGGGCTGGGCTTCGAGACCTTCCTGCTGGGCGCCTCGGATTCCTGCCTGGCCGAGCCGACCCTGGACTGGTACCGGCGCCAGATGGGCGATCTGCCGGCGCTGGTCGACCGGGCGCACTTCGAGGCCACCCCCCGCGCCTCGGTCTTCAGCAACGCCAAGGCCCAAAGTCTCCTGGGCTGGGAACCGGACCGGGATTTCCTGACGCTCCGCGCCGCCTTCGAGGCGGGCTGAGTCTTTCGGCCCTCACGCGCGGCCTGGCCATCGATGGGGCTGGCTGTCCTCGCTGACACTGGGGGCGCGCCTCTTCATACAGACAAATGGGCACGCCTTGCCGGGGACCATGAGGTCACGCTCATGGTCCCCGGGTCTGGGCCGTGGTGTCTATGGCGAAGGTGACTGCGTCAACTCGGATCAGGTCCCAAAGAGGCCGATGATCAGGCCCATGACCAGCAGGACGCCGAGCCAATGGCCGCTGTCGATCAGGGTCAGGGACCAGCGGGCCTCCTGGAAGCGGTGGTTGACCATCATCGCGCTCAGCACGAAGCCGAACCAGACCAGGACCGCGGTGATCAGGGCCCGGCCGACCGTGACCTCGCCGAGGTGGCCGAGCAGGCCGGCCAGGGTCCAGGCCATGACCAGCTGGGCGCAGAGGGCGACGACGAAGGGCAGGGGATTGGGCTTGGGCCGGTCGGTCAAGCCGATCGCGGCGACCCACTGGGCGGCCAGAAGGGTGTACCAAAGCGCGCCAAAGCCGAATCCGGCTAGGGCCGCGACCAGAACCGCGAGGTAGTTCACGCCAGCAAATGTCATAGGGCAGCTTCTCCATGGAACGAATCGAAGGGCCACTATAACGGCAAAGTTTCACGTCGGCTTTACGGATTTCGCGCCCTTTGTCGGATAGCCTTCGGACCGCTGTGGCCCGCCGCTCTCTTGTCGCTGTCGGGGCAATTGTCCGGGCCAATCGACGGGGGCAATCGACGGGGGCAATCCACGGGGGCAATCGACGGGGGCGATGGGATCGGCTAACAATTCACCCGTGATGATTGAGAAGGAGATGTTCGCGGCGAGGGGCCAGGGCCGCGGACCCAATCAGCAGGGGAAGCCGTTATGCCGATGATCACCGACCAGTCGCCGATCGCCTTTGCCGATCCCCTGCCCGAGGCGGTGGAGGTTGTGGTCGTCGGGGCCGGTATCGCCGGTACCGCCGCCGCCTATTTCCTCGCCCGCCAGGGGACCAAGGTGCTGCTCTGCGACAAGGGGCGGGTCGCCGGCGAGCAGTCGAGCCGCAACTGGGGCTGGGTGCGCCAGCAGGGCCGCGACTGGGCCGAGCTGCCGATCATGATGGAGGCCAATCGCATTTGGCGCGGCCTGGCGGCGGAGACCGGCGAAGCCGACCTCGAATTCACCCCATCGGGCTGTGTCTATCTGTTCGACGACGAGGCCAGCCGCAAAAAGTACGAAGCTTGGCACGCCCTGGCCAAGCAGCACCAGCTCGACACCAAAATGCTCAGCCGGGCCGAGGTCGGGGCGCGCTTCCCGAACATTGCCGGGGCCTGGATCGGCGGCATGGAGACCGCGACCGACGGCCGCGCCGAGCCCTTCGTCGCGGTGCCTGCCCTGGCCCGTGCCGCGCAGCGTGCCGGCGCGGCGGTGATCGAGGCCTGTGCGGTCAGGACCCTGGAGGTCGAGGGCGGCCGGGTGGCGGGCGTGGCGACGGAGCAGGGCCGGGTGCGCTGCGACCGGGTCCTGCTGGCCGGTGGCGCCTGGTCGACCCACTTCGCGGCCAACGCCGGGGTCGACCTGCCGCAGCTCGCGGTGCGCTCGACCGCGGCCCGGACCGAGCCGGCGCCGCTGGTCACGGTCAACAACATCTCCAGCCCGGGCCTGGCGCTGCGGCGGCGCGCTGACGGCGGCTACACGGTGGCGACCGGCGACCTGGCGGAACACTACCTGGCGCCGCAGTCCTTTCGCTACTTCACCAAGTTTCTGAAACTGCTGAGGCTCTCGGCCAAGGATGTCCGGGTGCGGCTGGGGGCGCCGGCCGGCTACCCCGGCGCCTGGCGCGCGCCGCGGCGCTGGTCGGCCGAGGAGGTCAGCCCCTTCGAGCGCCTGCGGGTCCTGAACCCGGCGCCCGCGGAGGTCGTGGTGCGGCGCCTCGAGGAGCGCCTGCCGGCGCGCTACCCCGAGCTCAAGGGGGTGAAGCTCGCCGAGGCCTGGGCCGGGATGATCGACGTCACCCCCGACGCGGTACCGACCTTGAGCGAAGACGGCCGGATCGGGGGTTTCTTCATCGCCACCGGTCTCAGCGGCCACGGCTTTGGCATCGGCCCGGCGATCGGCCGTGTCATGGCCGATCTGATGACCGGCCGGCCGCCGGGTCACGATCTGAACCGCTTCCGGGCGGCGCGCTTCTTCGACGGCAGCGCCATCGTCCCGGGGCCCTATTGAGCCCGTCGGACCCGCGGCCCATGCCCCTTCCCACCCCCGCAAGAGCGCCCAACCCCGCAAGGGCGCCCACCCCCGCAAGAGCACGACGTCCATGACGATCCGCTCGGCCATCGAGGGCCTGGACTGGCCGGCGGTGCCCGATCAGCGCGGCGGTGCCGTGTTGTCGATCCTGTTCCAGTTCGAACAGAGCCAGTGGTGGCCGGCGGAAAAGATCGCCGCCCAGCAGTTCGGGCAACTGCGCCGGCTGCTCGATCATGCGCGCGCGACCGTGCCCTTCTACCGGGACCGGCTCGACGCTGCCCCGAAGGGCGGTCTCGGTGCCGCGGCCTGGGCCAAGATCCCCCTGCTCACCCGAGCTGAGATTCAAGCGGCCGGCAGCGACTTGGAAAGCCGCCTGCTGCCCCAGAGCCACGGGCGGAGCGGGGAGATTTTTACCTCCGGTTCGACCGGCAAACCGATCCGCGCCCTGCGGTCCCAGGCCTCGGAGCTCTACTGGAGCGCCTTCACGATCCGCGACCACCTTTGGCATCGGCGCGATTTCGCCGGGACCCTGGCGACGATCCGCGAATCGGGCCGGGGCAAGGCGCTCTACCCGCGCGGCAAGCGGGCGGCCAACTGGGGCCGCTCCAGCGCGGCGATCTTCACCACCGGGCCCTCGGTCGGCCTCAACCTCACGACCCCGCTCGAACAGCAAGTCGAGTGGCTGGTGCGCCAGGATCCCGACTACCTGCTGACCCACCCAAGCATGGTCGACCGCCTGGCCCGCCACTGTCTGGACCAGGGCGTGGTGCTGCCCAAACTGCGTCAGGTGGAGACCATTTCCGAACTCCTGCGGCCGGCCACCCGCGAGCTCTGTCAGGCTGCCTGGGGCGTGCCGATCAAGGATCTCTACAGCACCCGCGAGACCGGCTATATCGCCTTGCAGTGCCCGGATCACGAACACTACCACGTCCAGTCCGAAGGCATGATGGTCGAAGTCCTCAATCCGGCGGGCGCGCCCTGCGGGCCGGGCGAAACCGGCCGCGTCGTGGTCACGCCGCTGCACAACTTCGCCATGCCGCTGATCCGCTACGACATCGGCGACTTTGCCGAAGTCGGCCCGCCCTGCTCCTGCGGGCGCGGCCTGCCGGTGCTCACGCAGATTTTCGGGCGCCGCCAGAACATGCTGATCCTACCCAACGGCGAGGCGCAATGGCCGCTGCTGTCGTCGGGCGATATCCGCGGCCTGTGCCGGATCGCACCGATCGGGCAGTACCAAATTGCCCAGACCGCGCTGGACCAAATCGAACTGCGGGTGACCATGGAGCGCGATCTCACCGCTGCTGAAAAGTCCCGGTTGCGGGCCTGGGTCCAGGAGAGGTTCGGCGCCCTCTTCGCGGCCAGGATCGAGCGGCGGGACAGCCTGCCGCGGAGCGCCGCTGGCAAGTTCGAGGATTTCGTCAACGAAATCGCCGCCGGCAAAGGGTAGAGGCCTTTGGGGGTCGGGGCCTTTGGGGCTTGATGCCCGCACGCGCGCCCGGGTCGCGGCCCGGGCCAGGCCAACGCGGGCGATGCACAATAACCCTTCGCCCCGTTGGGGAGAAGGAGGGGCCTGCCCCTGCGACCAGCAGGGGTGGGAGGATGAGGGGCTCCCCGAAAGGAACAGATCGGTCAGGCAAGGAACAGCGGCGAGCACCCCCCTCACCCAGCTGCGGCTAAGGCTCGGCCAGGCGGCCTCGCCAAGCCTTCGCAACCCTCTCCCCCCGCAAGCGGGTGGCGAGGGGATGAATTCAGGTGGGCCCATATGCGCGCCCATGCGCGCGCCCGGATCGAGGTTCGGGGCAGGCCAACGCGGGCAGGCCAGCGCTGGCTTTCCTCGCTTGCGCTGCGGACGCCCAGTCGCGCTTGCCAAGGGCCCTTGCTTTAAGTCGGCCGCCCTTCATCCGCGCCTTGCTTAAAGGCGCTGCCAGCTTCCGTCGGGCTGGCGGCAGGCGGTGCCGTAGGCCTGCTCGCGGCGGCCGCCGATGACGACGGTCTGCTGGAACTCGCGGCAGTAGAGCCCGGTGGCGGTGGTGCCGTCGCGGATCGGCACGATCGAGCCTTCCCGCCCGGTCTCGGGGTTGTTCCAGCGGACTTCGGTGCCAATCGGGCCGTCGTAGGCCTGCTGCGCGGCCTGCTGGGCGCAGGCGGCGTCGGACCAGTCCAGCGAGGCGCCGACCTCGTGGCCGATGAACATGCCCAGGAAGGTGCCAGCGGCGACCGCCGCCAATTGACCGTCTCCCTTGCCGAACTGACTGCCGACGTAGCCGCCGGCGGCGGCACCCAGCAGGGCGCCGATCAGGCTCTTGGAGCCGCAGGCGACGTTACGGGGCAGGCGGGGAACGATGACCGGTTCGGCTTGGTGATAGACCTCGGTCCCGTGGTGGTCCTTGCGGCCATGCTTGTGGGGATGCTTGTGGTGCTGCTTGTGTCCATGTTTGTGACGGTGGGAGTGCTTTTTGGACTTTCTGCCTTCGCCGCCTTCGCCACCCTCGCCGCCTTCACCGCCCTCGTAGCCGACCTTGTAGAGGCCGCCGGCCCCGCCCTGCCAGGCCCCGCCCTGCCAGGACCCGCCCTGCCAGGACCCGCCCTGCCAGGACCCGCCCTGCCAGGATTGGTCGTCCGCCAGGTCTACCTCCCCATCGGCGCCCTCGCTGCCGTAGGCGCCCTCGCTACCGTAAGCGAAGGGCGCGGCGCTCTGGGGCAGCAGATCCGGTTGGATCGCGGTGCTCGACTGCAGACGGTCGGTCGGGCCGGGGTCACCAAAGGTGCCCATCAGAGCCGCGAGGGCCAGTGGCTTCAACATCATGGACATAAACTCCCGTGACCTGGTCGCAGGGCAGCCCGCCGGTACCTTTTCAGGCCTGCTACGGTTTGACTGCCCGGTCGACCATAATATTCCTTGGTCAGGGAACTTTTAATGAATGGGTTGAGCCGAGGCAATGCACTGGGCCTCCACAAATCGGACACAATCAATCAGTAGCATGGTATTATGGGTGCTCGTCAGAAAGGATTCCGACCTGCGCCAGGTAATGCCGGCCTGCCGACGAGAATTGAAGTAACGACGACGCGATGATCGATACCCAACAGATCCCCGTTCCTGCCACATCGACCGACCCTGCGGCCACCGACCCTGCTGCTATTGGCGCGCGTCAGTGGGCCCTCGACCTGCGGCGTTACCGCGAGCCCAGCCCCGCCCGCAGCAGCTTCGAGATCGCGGTCACGATTGTGCCCTACACGGGGCTCTGGGCCCTTGCCTGGGCCGCCAATCACGTTGGCCATTGGGAAGTCTCGCTGCTGCTCGCAACCCTTGCCGCGGGATTCCTGGTGCGGCTGTTCATGATCCAGCACGACTGCGGACATGGCGCCTTCTTCCGCTATCGATGGACGAACGATTGGGTGGGTCGCGTGATCGCCGTCTTGACGCTGACGCCCTATGACGTCTGGCGCCGCAGCCACGCGATTCACCATGCCGCCGCCGGCAACCTGGAACGCCGCGGGATCGGCGATATCGACACGTTGACGGTCCGCGAGTATCGCGCGCTTTGCGCTTGGCGCCGCCTGCGCTATCGCCTCTACCGGCATCCGTTGGTTATGTTCGGGATCGGACCGGTCTACCTCTTCTTCCTGCGTCACCGCTTCCCGTCCGGTCCTGTCCGCGGCCGCCGGCAGGCCTGGACCAGCGCCATGGCGACCAATCTGGCGACGGCGGGCATCCTTGCCGCCTTGATCTGGGCCGTCGGCCTCGGCCCCTTCCTGCTGGTGCATCTGCCGATCACGCTGCTCGCGAGCGCGGTTGGTGTGTGGCTCTTCTACGTGCAGCATCAGTTCGAGGAGACCTACTGGGCGCGCGAGGACAGCTGGAGTCCCCAAGAGGCGGCTCTTAGGGGCAGCTCGCACTACGACCTACCGACAGTTTTGCGCTGGTTCACGGCGAACATTGGGATGCATCATGTCCACCACCTCTGCAGCCGCATTCCCTACTACCGCCTCCCGCGCGTCCTGCGCGACTATCCCGATCTGCGCGCCACCAGCCGGCTCACGCTGCGGCAAAGCCTGCGTTGTATTCGTCTGGCCCTATGGTGCGAGGATCGCGAAAGGATGGTGACCTTTCGGGATTCTGGCAGGGACCCAGGCGCGGATTCTGTATGCGATTCCGGGTCGGACCTGCAGGCCCCACGGCGGTCACGGACTTTAGGCGGAGACTGAGCGCCCTCGCCATTGCTGGGACCCAGACACCCAGGCCACGGCGAAGCCGCGCTTCGTCCATGGCCTGGTTCATCAAAAGCAAGACCCAGCCGGTCGAGCAGGCTGATGCCTGCCTCGATCCTGCCAGCGGCAAGCCAGGTCCGATCTGACGATCGGCCTCCCGGACTCGGCCGTTCGAAAACGCCCGCTAGAAAATGCCCTCTAGAAATCGACTGCCAAATGCTCGGCGCAGGCAATGGCGACCTGACGGTCGGCATCGCTCGAACCCGGCATCGTGGCCCAGCCGGCCTCGATAAGCATGTCCCGCCGCTTGTAGCTGCTGGCCTCCTTCAACTCGGCAAGGGTCTCCATGACCAGCGGGTCCTGTTTGGATTGCTCCAGGCAGATCGGGACCAGGGCCGCGACGACTTCGAGGCGCGCGCTGCTGGCCGCCATCTTTTCGGCCTTGCCGCCGGTCACCCATCCGCCCCATGCGAAGCCGACGATCGCAAGCGACACGGCGCCGACGGCTGCGCCGTAGATGCCGGGTTTCAGCCAATTCGGGATATCCATTTGTGATTCCTCCGTGAAAGATATTTCAATAAATAAAGCTACTATTATATACTATACAGCAAAATAGAGATTAAATAAACACAATTATTATAAAAATATGACGACATATTGTTTGTCGGTGTGTTTAATTATAAACTGATATTCTCAATGATTTTTACCCAATGATTTGCACAATATTATGGCGGCCCCCGCCATGGGGGGCGAACACTGTCGGCTCGTGCCAGTACGCCGGCTTCTCGGCAAGCCCGTTCACGCGATCCGTTCAGTGGGAGCGCCTGAAGGGCGAGGCCGATGGCTTTCGGACCCGCGGGGCCGAACGCAGTAGGGTTTGCGGGACCGGCTTGGCGCCGCATTTCGGGCAGAGAACGACCGTCTTCTTGAGGTCGTAGTACTTGGTCTCGCAATCCTGGCAGAGGTGTTTCGATCCATAGTCCGATCGGTTCATAGCGTCGGTCTCCTGGGTTGGTCCCGGCGTTCGGGGTTGGCCAACTTGCGAGAGCACTTCCATGTCACAAAGAAGTGCTCTAGCGGCGGCTGCCGACCGGATGGAAACGCGGCGGCTCGCCGCTTCGCCAGGCCGTCGTGCCCTTGCAGCGAGAACAGACCCGCTCGCCGGCCCATTCGCTGTGGAAGGTGGTTCGACAGCGCAGGCACGCGCGCACCTTGGCCGCGTCCTCGAAACGGTGATCGCTCGACAGTTCTGTCGCGGGGCGATGAGCCATGGGTCCTCCTTCGCGCGGTCGCAAAGCCAGTTGAGAATTTTCAGTGCAGGCGCGTTGACGTCCCATCGGCGGGGGCCTGCTGGCTGGTGCGGCCTTGGTCGTGGAAATTGACGGAGGAGGATCGGCCTCCTCCGCTCCGGCGGCTACGACTTTGAGTCGGATCCGGCTTCGGCCGGCTTCGGATTACTCTGGGCGGCGGCAGGCTTGGCATCCGCCGCGGCAGCGGGCTTGGCCTGACTCGGTGCGTCCTGTGTCGTGGAGAACTTCTTGAAGGACATAAAATATCCCTTTCATGCTTGCGGCAATAATTTGCAGCTCATAAATATATAGACCGCAATCGAGCAAATTACAACGCCAGGGACAAAAATATGGGAAAACGATAGAAATATCGGAGGCTATTTTATTTGATATGGACCAATATTTTACCTGATGCTATCTATATACGCAGGAAGAAATATTTATTTTGTAGCACCTTAGACGGAAGATGTTGCGGTATGTAGACAAACATACTGAAGGTCGTGTCTCGCCAAACTCAGTCAGCTTGCCCTTCGCCGCGGTCCCTCCATTGGGGCCGAGACACAGGCAGGAGTTGTTGTCGGCTGGCCGAACCAAGGGTCCGCTTCTTAGGTGGTTTTTAAGGCTCTTTGGGTTTAGATTTAGGACTATCCATCTAATCAATCCCACGGGGCGGTCGCCACCGGTCGTGGGGCGTCGCGGAAGACGGTGCCATCCGGTGACCGCTTATCGTGCCCCCTGATGCGACCGGAGGAGATATTCATGGGTCAAGACAGCCTCAAGACACGCCGGAGCCTCAAGGTCGGCGCGCGCAGCTACGACTACTACAGCCTGGACGCCGCCGCCGAGACCATCGGCGATATCGCGCGCCTGCCCTTCTCGCTGAAGATCCTGCTGGAGAACCTGTTGCGTCACGAAGACGGCAGCAGCGTGACGGTCGAGGACATCAAGGCGATCGGCGCCTGGCTCGCCGCGCGCAGCTCGGATCGCGAGATCGCCTACCGGCCGGCGCGGGTCCTGATGCAGGACTTCACCGGCGTGCCCGCCGTGGTCGACCTGGCATCCATGCGCCAGGCCATGACCGCCCTGGGCGGCGACCCGCGCAAGATCAACCCGCTGTCGCCGGTCGACCTGGTGATCGACCATTCGGTGATGGTCGACCAGTACGGCACGCCCGAGGCCTTCGCGCACAATGTCGAGATGGAATTCCAGCGCAACAACGAGCGCTATGCCTTCCTGCGCTGGGGCCAGACCGCCTTCGACAACTTCCGGGTCGTGCCGCCGGGAACGGGAATCTGCCACCAGGTCAACGTCGAGAACCTGGCTCAGGTGGTCTGGACCAAGGAGGAAGACGGCAAGACCGTCGCCTACCCCGATACCCTGGTCGGCACCGACAGTCACACCACCATGGTCAATGGCCTCTCGGTCCTGGGCTGGGGCGTCGGCGGCATCGAGGCCGAGGCGGCGATCCTGGGGCAGCCGGTGTCGATGCTGATTCCGGAAGTCGTCGGCTTTGAATTGCAAGGCCGGATGCGTGAAGGCACGACGGCGACAGACCTGGTGCTGACGGTCGTACAAATGCTGCGGGCACGGGGGGTGGTCGGTAAGTTCGTTGAATTCTTCGGCGACGGCATGGCGCACCTGAGCCTTGCCGATCGGGCGACGATCGCCAACATGGCGCCGGAATATGGGGCGACGTGCGGGTTCTTCCCGATCGATGACGAGACTTGCCGGTATTTGCGATTGACGGGCCGCGATGAGGCGCAAGTGGCGTTGGTCGAAGCGTATGCCAAGGAGCAAGGCATGTGGCGCGAAGACGGTATGGTGCCGCCGGTGTTCACGGGTACGCTGGCGCTGCAACTCGATGACGTGGAGCCGTCGCTGGCGGGGCCGAAACGGCCGCAGGACCGGGTGCCGCTGAGCCAAGTGCCGGCGTCCTATGCCGCGGCTGAAAAGAGTCTCGGCGGCAGCGGCCGGCAGGTCCCGGTGGCTGGGGAAGATTTTAAGCTGGCGGATGGCGCTGTGGTGATCGCGGCGATCACCAGCTGTACGAATACCTCGAACCCGTCGGTGATGATCGGCGCCGGGTTGGTGGCGCGGAAAGCGGCGGCGAAAGGGCTGACGGTCAAACCGTGGGTCAAGACGTCGCTGGCGCCGGGCAGCCAAGTGGTGACCGACTACCTGGAGCGCGCCGGGTTGCAGGACGATCTGAACACGCTCGGCTTCAACCTGGTCGGCTATGGCTGTACCACGTGTATCGGCAACTCAGGACCGCTGCCGGATCCGATCAGTGAGGCGATCACGGCAAACAACCTGTTGGTGTGTTCGGTGTTATCGGGCAACCGGAATTTCGAAGGCCGGGTGCATCCGCAGGTCAAGGCCAACTATCTGGCATCGCCACCGCTGGTGGTGGCGTACGCGCTGGCCGGGTCGATGAACGTGGACGTGATGAGCGGCGTGCTGGGCAGCGATCAAGACGGCGCGCCGGTCTATCTCAAGGATATCTGGCCGAGCAATCAGGAAATCCGCGAACTGGTCGATGCCGCGGTGACACCGGAGATGTTTCGCGAACGCTACGGCAATGTGTTCGAGGGACCGCCGGAGTGGCAGACCATCGGCGGCGGCGCCGACGAGACCTATGACTGGCAAAGGTCGTCAACGTACATCCGGCATCCGAGTTTCTTCGACGGCATGGCGCCGGTACCGGCGCCGGTTGAGGATATTGTCAATGCGCGGCCGTTGGCGGTGCTCGGCGATTCGGTGACGACGGATCACATCTCGCCAGCCGGGGCGATCAAAGAGGACAGCCCGGCGGGCGACTATCTGACGTCCCACCAGGTGCGGGTGCGGGACTTCAACTCGTATGGTTCGCGGCGCGGCAATCACGAAGTGATGATGCGCGGCACCTTCGCCAACATTCGCATCCGCAACCAGATGGCGCCGGGTACCGAAGGCGGGGTAACCGTGCATCAACCGTCGGGAGATGCGATGCCGATCTATGACGCGTCGATGCGATACCAGGCTGATGGGGTGCCGTTGGTGGTGTTCGGCGGCAAGGAGTATGGCACCGGCTCGTCGCGGGACTGGGCGGCGAAGGGGACCCGGCTGCTCGG
>JAJFGK010000081.1 GCA_021776195.1 Kiloniellaceae bacterium
GGGCGGGGACAGCAGATTCGGTGCGATTCCGAAGCCGACGGTGATAGTCCGGATGAAAGAGAGCGGGACAGGACCGACCGCGCGGTGCCGCTAGGCCACTGGCGTCTTCTTTTCCCCGCTGCCCTGATTTGTGGAAACCACGCGCGAGGACGCGACCATGAATCAGATCTCAGCCAGCCAACCCCTCCAAACGGGGGATGTTTTCAATCCCGGCAACCGGATCGCCTACATCGAAGCCTCCTGGCACCAGGATATCCTGGATCCGGGCCGCATTGCCTTTCTCGAGGAGTTGGACCGCCTGGGCATCGCCCGGGACCGGGTCGACCATATCGACGTGCCCGGCGGCTTCGAAATACCGCTGCAGGCCCAGCTCCTGGCGAAGTCCGGGCGCTACGCCGCCATCGTCGGCGCGGCCTTCATCGTCGACGGCGGGATCTACCGTCACGAGTTCGTGGCCACGGCCGTGATCGACGGTTTGATGCGGGTCCAGCTCGACAGCGAGGTGCCGGTCCTCTCCATGGCCCTGACGCCGCAGCAGTTCCACGAGCACGGCGAGCACATCGCCTTCTTTCAGGCGCACTTCAAAACCAAGGGCATCGAAGTCGCCCGCGCCTGCGCCGCGACCCTGGAGGCACTGCAATCCACCCGGCAGCTCCTTGCCGCGGGGTGATGGGCAATGGTATCCACGTATCCTTCACAAACTGTAAGGACAATGTAATACGATCATGTTAAGGTGACGCACATTGCGCACTGGAGACCATTATGCCAACGACAGCCAAGGGCGCCGCGACGCCCCTTAACATTCGGGTCAAGCCGCAGCAGCGCCGGATGATCGAGGAAGCGGCCAGAAGTTCGGAAAAGACCGTATCGGACTTCGTGCGGGATGCAGCTCTTCGCGAAGCGAAGAATACGCTGCTGGACGAGACCGTGATTCGCCTCAGCGAAGCCGATTGGGACCGTTTTGTCACCGTATTGGATGCCCCCGCGCGGGCCAATCCTCGTTTGCACGATCTGATGTCCCGCAAACCGATCTGGAAGCAATGACGGCGGAAGGCGCCAGTGCGATTGCGGCTCCTCGGCCCATCCTGGCAAGCCAAGACTGTTCATCTTTCTCCTGCGGGGAGCCGGCCCTGGATAGCTGGCTGAAACAGCGCGCTCTGCGCAGCCAGCGCGACGGCGGCGCCCGGAGCTACGTCGCCTGTCGAGGCCAAACCGTAGTCGGGTACAATTCCCTGGCGGTCGGATCGATCGCGCGAGACCTGGCGACCGGTAAGGTCCGCCACAACATGCCGGACCCGGTACCGGTGATGTTACTGGCCCGGCTGGCCGTCTCACACGACTGTCAGGGCCTCGGTCTCGGCGCCTCGCTCCTGCAAGACGCCGTCATGCGAACACTGGCCGCCGCCGAGCTCGCCGGCATCAGGGCCATGGCCCTGCACGCCATCTCCCATGAGGCCAAGCGGTTCTATCACTATTTCGGTTTTCAGGCCTCGCCCTCACAACCCATGACCCTGATGGCAACCTTGGCGGACTTGCGGCTCGCGTCCAGTCAGGATCGGCTGTAGCGCACCGGGACAGTGAAGGTCAGTTCGTTCTTGCCGACCTCGGCGGGAATTGGCGGGACCGGGTTGGACCGCTCCATCATGGCGTGGGTCGCCTGATCGAGCAGGACGAAGCCCGAGGATTCGATAATGTCGTAGGAGAGAATGCGGCCATCGCGACCGACGGTGAAGCGGACGGTCGCCACGCCTTCCTGAAAAAATCGGTAGGCCGCCGCCGGATAGCCACCATGGCGTTTCAGCCACAGCAGAACCCGTTCCTGGTAGTTCAGCTCGCGCACCGAGCCAAACTCGTTGGCGCTGGCATTGCCCAGACGGTTCGCCCCGGCCTCGCCAGCCTCGCCCGCGACGAAAGCCAGGGGATCGGGCGGCGCGGTCGGGTCCCTATCCGCCGGGGACACCGCCCGCGGCGGCGCTGGCGGCGGCGGAACGGCGGAGAGGCGCTTTTCCAGGGCCTGGATCTGCGGCTCGAACTTGGGCAGGTCGGGTTTTCGTTGCGGCAGGGGCGGTTGCGGCACGGGCGGTTGCAGCGGGGCGGGCTGGGGCGGCTCGACCGGTTCGGCCTGCCGCGGGCTGGGCCGGTTCGCGGCCTCGGCCGGTGCCGGCGGAACAGGCGTGGCTTCAAGCGCCGCGGTGTCCGCCGGCGCGGGTTCAGGCGGCGCTTCGGCCGCTGGCTGGGGTGTCGCCGGGACGGCGGTTGCCTCTTGGATCAATGGCGGCGTGGGCTCCGGCACGGCCTCGACCGCTTCCTCGCTATCCTGGGGCGCGGCCGCCTCGCGTTTGGCCTGACCCAGGGCCACGATGATCCCGCCGCTCTCCTGCCTCGCCTGGCCGCCCCGGTCGGTGGCGCCGCCGCCGCGCAAAGCGGCCGACTGACCGGGCAGACCCTGCATGATCACCAGGGCGAGCAGATGGAGGCCCATCGCCGCCGCCAGGGCCAAAGCCCAATGCCGGGGCCGCAGTTCCGTCACGGCCGGTCCTCCAGGGACAGCAGCAAGATGCGCTCGACACCGACCGCGTTCAGCAGCTCCATGACCTCGACCACGCGCCGTGCCTCGGTCCGCAGGTCGGCCTTGACCCGCAGCAGGATCTCGGGATCGCGGGCCAGTAGATCCGAGACCCGGAGTTGCAGACCCAGTGAGTCGACCTCCACATCGTCGATGGCCAGGCGGCCGTCGGCGGCGATCAGAACCAGGGGCGGCGCATTTGCCTCGGCCTCGGCGCTGAGCGAGACCGGGGCCTCCACATCGAAGAGGTCGACCGCCTGGAGCGCACCGGCCAGCATGAAAAAGATCAAGAGCAGGAAAACCACGTTGATCAGCGGCAACATGTTGTCGGTCTCGGTGGTCTCCTGGCGTTCGGGCAGGCGCACGGTCTCAGGGCTCCCGCGCCAGGGCGATGTCGCGCGCGCCCAGGGTCTTCAAGCTGTCCATCAGATCGACCACCCGCTGCAGCACGACGCCCGGCTGCGGCCGCAGGACGATGGCGAGGTCGGGCCGGCCGGCCAGGCGTTCGCTCACCCGCTCCAGGGCTGCCGCGGGCTCCAGGCTGGCACCTTCCAGGCCGAGGCCGCCACCGCTTTCCAAGGTCAGGACCAGGGTCCGGTCGCTGGCCGCCCCGGCTGCGGCATCGCCGGACAGTTTCAGATCGACGGCCCGCCAGTCGAGGAAGCTGGAGGCCAGCATGAAAAAGATCAGCAGAATGAAGACCACGTCGATCAGCGGCGTCAGGGAGATCAGCCGCCCGTCCGGGGCCTGGTCCGGTTCGAGCTGCAAGGCGTCAGGCCCCCGCGGCCCGGGCCGGCGCCGTCAGCACCTGGGTCGCCGCGTCTTCCATGGCGCGGCGCGCGCGATAGACGATGGCGTCCAGCCAATGGTGCGCGGCGGCGGCCGGTATCGCGACAATCAGCCCCGCCGCCGTGGTCAGCAGCGCAATCCAGATGCCGCCCGACAGGATCGAGGGATCGACCCGGCTGCCCGCCGCCTCGAGGGCCTGGAAGGCCTCGATCATCCCGAGGACGGTGCCCAGCAGGCCGACCAGGGGGCTAAGGGTTGCGATCAAGGCGAGCAGACGCAGGCCGGAACGCAGGTTGTCGAGCTCCAGCCCGGCCACCCGGGTGACCTCCTCGCGTGCCTTGTCCTCGTCGAGCCCGGGGTCTTCCACCGCCTCGATGGCCCGGGCGAGAACCCGCGCCACCGGCGTGCGCCGGCCCGCGAGCTCGCCAAGGGCACCGGTCACCTCGCCCTGGCGCCAACGAGCCAGCACGGCGGCGACGAATCCATTCGAGCCCGGCCGCAGGACCGCGAAGTGGAAGGCCTTCACGAGGATCACCGCCAGCGCGACCACGGAGATCAGCAGCAGCACGATCATGACCGGTCCGCCGTCCTGCAGGAAAGGCCAGAGCTGATCCAGGAGTCCGGGCTCCGTGCCGGCTGGTGCCGCGTCCCCGTCTTGTGCCAATGCCTGTGCCATGCCGTTTTCTTGCTCCGTTTGAAGATTCGCCGTGAGAGTTGCTTGTAATGTGCCGCAACGGTGGAAGCCAGCCTCCGGGGACGTCCCGTTCCGGCGGGCCGGCGCTGGACAAGGCCGGGCATTAGAGGCGATTAATGCGGGGAACCGCGAAATCTTGAAGAAAGGCCCGGCAACGATGCCCCATTCCACCTACCTGCCGGAGCGCATGGGCTCGGCCCGGATCGAAATCGAAGGCCAGGAGGGACCCGGCGGGAGCGTCGAGGCCGGGTCCTACCAATCCTTCACCCTGACCTACCGGGCCGGGTTCTTCGGCATCGACGACACCGGCTCGATCAAGGTGGTTCATCGCTTCGCCAGCGACATGGGCCGGCCCCAGTTCGACGACCCCACGGCGGCCAACCATGTCACCGTGGCGGCCTCCAACGGGGCGGTGCTGCACGTCGAATACGACATGAAGCGCAACATCCGGCCCTGGGACAAGACGCTCTACATCAAGGTGGTGCGGGGATTCCTGCGCGAGGACGACGAGATCGTCGTGCGTTTCGGCGACCGGCGCGGCGGCGGTCCCGGCATGCGGGTCCAGACCTTCTGCGAGGCGACCTTCGAGTTCCGCGTCCTGGTCGACGCCATCGCCACCTACAATTATGTCGAGCTGCCCGAACAGCCGACCATTGCGATCGTCCCCGGCCCGCCGGCCCTCTGGAAAGCGATCCTGCCGACCCTGAGGACCGTCGGCCAACCCTTCCGGCTCTGCATCAAGGGCGAGGACCGCTGGGGCAATCCGAGCGACCGCTGCGATGCCACCTTCCGCCTCCAGTCCAGTCGGCCGGTCGCCGGCCTGCCGGAGAGCGTGACCATCGCGCCGGGCGCCTATGCCGCCATCGTCGAGGACCTCACGGCGGCCGAAGCGGGCGACCTTGAGATCGCGCTTCTCGACGAGCAAGAGGTCGTCGCGGCCCGTTCCAATCCCTTGCGAATCGTCACGGAAACGGCGCTGCTTCCCTATTGGTGCGACCTGCACGGCCAGTCAGAAGAGACCATCGGCACCAATTCGGCACGCGACTTCCATGCCTTCGCCCGGGACAAGGCCTTCCTCGACGGGGTCGGCCATCAGGGCAACGACTTCCAGATTACGACGCCCTTTTGGGAACACCTGAACGCGCTGACCGCCGAGTTCGAGGAACCGGGCCGCTTCATCGCCTTTCCCGGCTACGAGTGGTCCGGCAACACCGGGCTGGGCGGCGACCGAAACGTGCTCTATCGCCACGAGGGCCGGCCGATCCACCGCTCCTCCCATGCCCTGGTGGACGACCTGTCCGACTTGGCCAGCGACGCCAATTCCGCCGCCGCCCTGTTCGACGCCCTGAAGGACGAGGACTGCGTCGTTTTCGCCCATATCGGCGGGCGCTACGCCGATATCACCATGGCGCACGATGTCCGCCTGGAGCGCTCGGTCGAGGTGCACTCGGCCTGGGGCACCTTCGAATGGCTGATCGAGGACGCCCTCAAGCAGGGCTACCGGGTCGGCATCGTCTCCAATTCCGACGGCCACAAGGGTCGCCCCGGCGCGAGCCATCCCGGCGCCACCAAGTTCGGCGCCTACGGCGGCCTCACCTGTCTGCTGGCCCCGGCCTTTACCCGCGACGGCTTTCTCGAGGCCCTGCGGCGGCGTCACCACTACGGCACCACCGGTTGCCGCATGATCCTCGACACCCGGGCGCTCTTCGCCACGCCGGCCAGGCTTTTCGAGGACGATCCGAACCTCGGCGAGACCGCGAGCCGGGAGACCCGCGAGGCCATGATGGGCGACATCCTGCAGTCGGGAGACGCCACGGTCACCCTGCGCATCGATGTCCAGGGCTCGGCGTCCATCGAGCGCATTGAAATCCGCAACGGCCTGGATACCCTCGAGACCTATCGCCCCTATGATGAGCCGGCGCTGGGCCGGCGCATCCGGGTCATCTGGGAGGGTTCGGAATATCGCGGCCGGGGCCGCGAGACGGTCTGGGACGGCAGCGCCACCCTGACCGGCAACAGCTTTCAGGCCGTCGCGCCGATCAACCGCTTCAACCTCGACAAGCGCTTCGAGCAGACCAATGCCGACCGGCTGGAGTGGGGCGGCCTGACCACCGGTGGGTTCGGCGGTTTCGATGCCTGGCTGACGGAGCCACAGGCGGGCAGCCTGCGGATCGAGACGGCCCTGGTCCAGGCCGACATCCCGGTCGCCGAGATCGGCCTGGAGGACAAGGTCTTCGAGGCCGGCGGCATCAAACGCCAGATCCGGGTTTTTCGTCTGCCCGACGAGAACCCGACCCGCGCGGTCACCCTGGAGCGGGAGATCGCGCTGGCCGGCGACCGCGACAACGCGCTCTACGTCTCGCTGATCCAGGAAGACGGCTTCCAGGCCTGGTCCAGCCCGATCTACATCTTCCGGTGAGGGCCCTTCACTCGAATGCTTCCGGCCAAAGACGCGCGCCATGCCGAACGGCAAGGATATCTATGCGTCCAGTCCGATCGTCGGCCGCATAGGCGACAAGGTAGGGCGAACGGGTGATCACGAGTTCGCGGGTTCCGGTCACGGTGCCTGGCCGGCCCTTCGCCGGAAACTCGACCAGGCCGGAGACCGCCTCTTCGAGCCTACCGGCGAGTTCCGCCGCGGCACTCGGATTTTCTGCGAGAATGCGGTCGAAAATCTCGTCCAGGTCGGCTGCCGCCTCGGGCGACCAGACAATTTTCATTCCGCCGGCTTGCCCCGATTGGCCGACACTCTCGACCGCAGACGATCCATCACCTCGTGATGGGCAATGCCTTCGCCGCGCGCGATTGAGGCCTGACCGGCCCTAACTCGCTCCAACCACTGACGTTCGACTTCCAGATAGCGCATCAGCGCATCTGTCACGACCCAAGTACGCGTCCTGTCCATCGCGTCGGCGAGCTCGTCGACTTCCTTCAGCCTCTCGGCGCTGAGGCGCACTGAAATCGCCGGCATGATCTGATTCTCCTGTATGACAGTAGCTTCATTGTCATACAGATAGCACAATTCTGGACCGGAAGGAACCGGTCAGTCTTGCTGTGATTTCGATTGCGGGCCCATCGCTTCCAACCGTTAGTCCTCTCCGCCGGGGTTTGGACAAGACCACCGGACCCCCCAGAGGCGACCCAGACACGGCCAAATGGTCTACCGATGGCCCGGCAGCAGCGCGTCGTAGCTTCGGCCCTGTTGCAGATTGCCCTGGTAGATGGCCTGGGCGCAGCCATTGGCGCTGTAGGCGTTCTCCTGGGCGCGCCAGGTCGCGAAGACAATGACGATCTCATTGGGTTTGAGGTGCAGGCCGCAGTTGGCACCGGTCCCCTCCTGGTAGATCACCTGGATCAGCGCCCGGTCCGGTCCCTTCCAAAGCTGGCGGACGTGGAACTGGGCGAAACGGTCCAAGCCGCCCCGCGGTTCGACCGACAGGACGGTGCCGCGAAAGATCAGATCGGCGGAGCGGACCTGTTCCTCGGGCGACATGGCGGCGCAGGAGCAAGCCAGGGCCGGGCCGAGCCAGCCCATCGTGAAGACGGCAAAGAGAAGCGTGCCAGCCATCCAGCGTCCAGCGATCATGGTGAGGTCTCCCGCATCGGATTATCGGACCTCGCCAGGATAATCGTCGGACCGCGCCCTGGGAACCGCTCTGTGGGCCGACCCTCCGAGGGCTCAGCCCTCCAGCACCTTTTCCAGCTCCACAATGCGCTCATCGAAGCCGCAGGCGCCATAGAGGTGACGGGCGCCATCGTTTCGGGCCAGCACGTCGATGCGCAGCCAGCGGGCGCCCCGTTCCCGCGCCAGAGCCTCGGCCGCGGCGATCAGGGCCCGGCCGATGCCCCGGTTGCGATGGCTGTCCAGGACGCTCAGTTCCGAAATCAGGGCGTAGTGGTAGTTCTCCTCGTCATAGTCCTCGCAGAGGACATTGGCTTGAAGGTTGGCGAAACCGACCACCGCGCCGTCGCACTCGGCGACCAGGAGATGACCGTCCTTCTCCCGGTTATGGTCTTCGAGCAACGGCAGGTACCACTCGGCCACCGCCGCGCCGGTCAGCGAGCGGACATCGATCGCCCGCTCGAAATCCTGCATCTGGACGATACAGGCATTGATCGCCGCGCGGTCCTCGGGTCTGTAGGGGCGTATAATCATGACGGCGTGTTCTAATGGTTGCTCTCGCGAATGACAATCGGGCAGGCTGGCCGTTCAAGACGAGGAACAATCCATGACCGACATCCTGATCGAGAACGCCACCGTCATCACCATGGACCCGGCGCGGCGCGTCATCGAGCAGGGTGCGGTGGCGATCAGCGGTGCGCGAATCGAGGCGGTCGGCCCGACCGAGGAGGTCCGGCGCGGGCGCAATCCGGCCCAGGTCATCGACGGGCATAGAATGGCGGTGCTGCCCGGGCTGATTGACTGCCATGCCCACGCCGGCCACGGCCTGGTGAAGTCGCTCGGCACCGGCAGCGACCGGGGCGAGGCCTGGAACGGGGCCTGCGAGGCGATCTATGCCCGCGGCTCGACCGAGAAGTTCTGGGCCGCCGAGGCGGCCTTGGCCGGGCTCGAGCGCCTGAAGGCCGGGGTGACCTGCGGCGTCTCGCTGCTCGGCGGCGGCGACGACATCCACCGCAGCGATCACCCGGCCTATGCCGCCGCCCACTGCCGCGTCATCGAACGGCTGGGCACCCGCGCCATCGTCGCCGTGGGTCCCGGCCGGCCGCCCTACCCGCACCGCTTCGTCCGCTTCGAGGAGGGCCAGGAGGAGGAGCGCGCCGTGACCTTCGACGAGGAGATGGCGGTGAGCGAGCAGGTGGTGAAGGACTGGCACGGGGGCGCCGGGGGCCGCATCCTGATCGCCCTGGTCAGCCCGGTCTTTCGCGGCGACGCGGCCCGCGACGGCGCCGAACTGGCGACCATCAAGGCCATGGCCGCGGCGGTCGGTGCCCTGCGCCAACGCTACGGCCTGCTGCTGACCCAGGACGGCCACAGCGAGGGGTCCCTGGACTTCACGGCGCGCGAACTGGGCCTCATGGGGCCCTGGGCCCTGATGTCCCATTCGGTCGACCTGACACCCGAGGACATGGCCGCCTGCCGCGACAGCGGGGCCCGGGTGGTGCACAACCCCAGTGCCATTCGCTCGATTTTCGGGCGCTGTCCGGCACCCGAGTTGATGGAGATGGGCGTGATCGTGGCGATCGGGTCGGATGCCGCGGCGCCCGACCGGGGCTACGACATGTTCCGTCACATGGCCCAGTGCATGCACTATCACCGGCGCCATTTTCGCGATCCGACCGTCCTGCCGCCGGGCAAGGCCTTGGAGATGACCACCATCGGCGCGGCGCGCTCGCTGGGTCTCGACGGTGAGTTGGGCTCCCTGGAGCCGGGCAAGCGGGCCGACCTGATCCTGGTCAATCTTTTCAAGCCGCACCTGGTCCCGCTCAACATGCCGCTGGTCCGCCTCGCCCACTTCGCCAACGCCGCCGACGTGGATACCGTGCTGGTCGAGGGCAAGATCCTGATGCGCGGCCGCGAGGTTCTGACCCTGGACGAAACCGAGGTCCTGGAAGAGGCCGAGCGCGAGGCAATCGCCGCGCTGGAGCTCAGCGGCCTGCAGCATCTGACCGAAGAACCGGCAAGCTTCTGGGGCCGTCACTGACGCGGGGTGACGACGAAACGAGCGGGCGGTCTCGCGGTGTCGGACCGGCCCCCGTTCTAAGACCCCGCGTAGGGTCCCTGCAACCCCAGCCGTTGCATCTCCGCGGCATAGCGGTTCGACCGGTCGATCAACTGGGCGCCGTAGCGCTCGATCAGGTCCTGACGCCGTTCGCTTTCCTCGATCGAAGACAAGGCTCCCAGGATCGCGGTCATCTGCTCGGCCAGGGCACGCAGACGACCCAGGGCCGCCGCATCGGCCGCCACCGCCGCCAAGCCGTTGGCCGTCACCTTGCCGACCCCGTTCACCGTGGTCGCGCCGGCATTCACATAGCCCTCGGGCAGGTCGCCCTTCAGGTTCATCACCGACCTGTGCTGGATTGCCTGAAAAATCTGATCGACGGCCTGCCTGGCACCCTCGACGCGGGACAGGTGCTCGGTGTCGGCCGCGGCGTGGGGCAGCAGCTCCATCTTGCCGCGGTGACGGGCCTCAAGCGCCAGATAGGGCACCATCGGCCCGCTCAGGGCACCGCTCTGCGCATCCTTGAAGAGATCGGCATCGATCGCGGCGTAGGCCACCTTGCCGCTGGTAAGAGCGGCATCGAGCGCCTCGCAGTCGATGACCTCGCCGCGGTCGTAGTTGATCACCACGGCGCCATTGTTCAGGGCTTCGAGGACAGAGGCGCTCACGATCTTCTCGTTGGCGAAATGTCCGGTCTTGGCGTCGAGCGCGCCCAGTCCGGTATGGGGGCTGATCACGTCGGCGCCCGCCGCCGCTTCCTCCAGGGTCGCGGCGAACTGGAACCCTTCGGACTCGATCCAGTCCCGATGCAGCGGCCGGGCATGGATCGCCACCTCCATATTGAAGGCCTTGGCCAGCTTGGCCAGCTCGCGGCCGATGTTGCCGTAGCCGATGATGGCGATCTTCTTGCCCTCGAGCTTTTCGGTCGGATAGTCCCGTAGGTTCTTGCCGGTGTCGAAGTCGCCGCCGACGACCCGACGGTGCAGGTCCTCCACCGGCAGATTCGGCAGAACCTTCAACAGCGCCTTCATCGCCATCTGCGCGGTCGCGCGGCTGTTGAAGCTGGGGGTGTTCATCAGCGGCGCCCCGCCGCCCTCGCCGTTGCCGCCACCCCAGGAGGCGCTGCCCATGTTGCCGGTGCCGGCGCCGATCCGCACGCCGCCCTGGGCAAAGACGGAGTCCGGCGGCAGAAAGGTCGCCGCGACGATGGTGGCGTCATACTGGCCTTGGTCGGTCTGCGGCAGGATCTCTTCAGCGGTACTGAGATCGGGCTGATAGAAGAAATGGATCTTGCCCGCTTCGAGAATCGTGTCTTCGGCGGCCGGCCCTTCGTGGAAGACACCGCCCCGGGCCTCGATGTGGGCGCGGACCTCGCTATGGTCGGGCTGCCCATCGGCATCGAACCTCAGCCCGACCAGATCGGCGACCAGGACCTTGTAGGCCCGCGTGGGGTCGTCCTGGCGCGCGCGCCGGCCGGCGCCGGCAGGGGCGGCAAAGGTTTCGCCCTGGAGCGCGAGCTCTTCCTCCAGCACCACGATCTTGGCCCGGTGGTAGGCATACCGCAGGTTATCCAGCAGGGCCGTGACGTCGCTGTCGGGCCGGATTCCGCCGATCCAGGCGCGATAGTCGCCGGGGGTTCCCGGGAAGGCGTTCACGTAGCGGGCAACATCCAGGCCGGGCTCGTAGTCGCCATTGGGATGGGTCAGCCCCTCGTAGCCAAGGATCTGTTTCGAGCGGGCGATGATCCGGCCGTGCAGGCCAGGGTCGGTGACGTCGGGGTCGTTGACCTTCAACAGCGTCACCGCGGCGCCGCGGCGCTCGGCATCGGCGACGCCGAGTTCCAGGATCGGATGGTCGGCGACCCACTCGTTGATCTTCTGGCGGTTGACCGTCGAGCGGCGGTTCAGCTCGCGCACCGGCCCGATGCGTTTTTCCGAGCGCAGCAGACCGAAGGTGGTCTCGGCGAAGGCCAGGGTGCTGTAAGTGTTGATGATGCCGCCCAGCATCTTGCCTTCTTCCGGGTCGAAGATCGGCCCCAGGGCGGTCGTCTGCGGGCCCGACAGCGGCATCTTGGGATCCACCGGAACGGCGATCTTGAGCTGCCTGGGGATGGCCCAGGAGGGGTTCTTCTGATTGGCCTCGATCAACGCCAGGGCCTGCGGCGTGAAGGAGGCGACGAAGTAGCCCGAAATGCCGCCGATGGCCTTTTGAAAGGGCATGAACATGCAGCACTTGGCCGTGACCTGGCGCACGACCTCCTCCGGCCAGGGCATGGCCCCCAGCATCGAGGTGCTGTCGATGACCGCGTGATGCGCCACCGGATCGCGGCCGAGCCACTCCAGCAGATTGGCGATGTCCTGCTCGGTGTAGGTGGTGGCCCCGGTGGTCTCGTGGCCGACGCCGACGAAGATCTTGACGCCCATGGCCTCCAGCTCGTCGGCCGAGGGAATGGCGCCCTCGTTCTCGCTGAAATGGAGGCGCGCCTCGTCGCCGTTCTTGGCCAGGCGCTGCATCTCGATCAACTGGGCGCCCCAGGACTGGCGAAAGAAGCCGCCGGCCTTGGCGGCGTCGGATTCCGGACGGGGCGTGTCGACGTAGACCTGCTGGTCCAGGTCGTTGGCGTCGATCATGTGGAGGACGCAGACCGTGAAGCCGCTGTGACCGCCACCCAGGCCCACGGCCATCTTGTTCGAGCGGGGAAACTCGAAGTAGCGGTGAATTTCGCGCATCATGTCCAACAGGATCTTATCGGCCGGATAGCCGCGATGCATGGACCGGCCGATCTCGGCCGCGGTAAAGGGCCCGACGTCCCGGCCCGTATCGTCCAGCTTGCGGTAGGTCGACTCCAGCCAGGCCTCGAACTCGAAGCGCAGCAGCCGTGAGTCGGCCTCGTCCGCGGTCACGTCGGTAATCGGCCCGACGCCGAAAAAAGGGTTCGAGGTCCGCGCCGGTGGGCCATCCGCTGTCGCCGCCAGGGACGCCTGTCGCTGCGCCTTCAACTCGTCGATCGTTGCCATTTTTTTGTCTCTCCCTGTGTTCACGTCGCGGCGCGACCGTCATGTCCGCTTTTCAAGACGCGCGACCCATCGATTCCGACATTGCGGAGCCGAGCGGCGACAATATGCCGGCCGCCACTACCAGACAGCGACATCCGCGCCGGACTCTTGCGAATATCCGCCCCGGGCAGCGCTTTGCGGGGATGCCGGGTCCGGCCTGGGCCCACGCACTTGCGGCCCCCGCGGCGACGCCCCAAACTGCGGGCCCTATCAAAGGCCCCTGACGCCGGGTCCCGCCCGGGCCGGTTCGCCTGCAAGACCGAACCGCGGTGACCTGGCGCTTTTGCTGGAGCCAGGGTTGGGATATTCAAGTGCCGCTGATTTGGGGGAGGGAGGTGTCATGAGTTTCGAGCCGCGCGATGAGGTCAAGGCCCTCGAGGTCGAACTCGAGGCCTTCATGAGCGAGCGGATCTATCCCAACGAGCAGCTCTACTACGAGCAACTGGCGAAGGACCGTTGGACCTCGCCGCCGATCCTGGAGAGCCTGAAAGCCGAGGCCCGGAGCGCCGGCCTGTGGAACCTCTTTCTGCCCGACAAGACCCTGGGCAGGGGCCTTCGCAATCTCGACTATGCGCCGCTCTGCGAGATCATGGGACGTTCGCCGATCGCGCCCGAAGTCTTCAACTGCAGCGCGCCGGACACCGGCAACATGGAGACCCTTTGGCTGTTCGGCACCGATGCGCAAAAGGAACGCTGGCTGACCCCTCTTCTGGCCGGCGAGATCCGCTCGGGCTTTGCCATGACCGAACCCGATGTCGCCTCCTCCGACGCGACCAACATTCAAGGCTCGATCCGGCCCGACGGCGATCACTACGTGATCGACGCGCGCAAGTGGTGGACCTCCGGCGCCGGGCACAAGCGCTGCGAAGTTCTCATCTTCATGGGCAAGACCGACATCCGGGCCGAGCCTTACCGGCAGCAGTCCATGATCCTGGTGCCGGTCGACACGCCCGGCGTGGAGATCCTGCGCCCCCTCACCGTCTTTGGCTACGACGACGCGCCCAAGGGCCATATGGAGGTCTCCTTCCAGGACGTCCGGGTGCCGGCCGAGAACATCCTGCTGGGCGAAGGCCGCGGCTTCGAGATCGCCCAGGCCCGCCTCGGCCCCGGGCGCATTCACCACTGCATGCGCTTGCTGGGCCTGGCCGAGCGCGCCCTGGAATCGATGTGCGCCAGGGCCCAGGAGCGGGTCGCCTTCGGCCGCCGGCTCGCCGAACAGGGCGTGGTGCAGGAGGCCATCGCCCGCTCGCGCCTCGAAATCGAGCAGGCCCGCATGCTGGTCTTGAAGGCCGCCTGGAAGGTCGACCAGGTCGGCGGAAAGGGTGCCCGCGCCGAGGTCGCCATGATCAAGGCCGGGGTCCCGGCCATGGCCCAGCAGGTCATCGACCGGGCCATCCAGGTCCATGGCGGCGGCGGCGTTTCGGGCGACTTCGGCCTGGCCAAGGCCTGGGCCCTGGCCCGCACGCTGCGCCTCGCCGACGGTCCCGACGAGGTGCACCTGCGTTCCATCGCACGGGCCGAGCTGAAGAAACCCGCCGAACTGTGGAAGACGAAACGCCAGAACTGAGGCCTGCCCCATGACGACGGACCCCATGACCGCGGGAAGCTTCGACGATCCGGAATTGCGGGCCGAGCGGGCCGACGAGAAGCTGCCACTGGCCCGGCTCGATCCTTATCTGCGCGACCGCCTGCCCGCCACCGAAGGCGCGCTCAGGGTCGCCCAGTTCGGCGGCGGCAAGGCCAACCTGACCTATCTGCTGGCCTTTGAGACGGACCGGGTGACCAGCGAGTACGTCCTGCGCCGTCCGCCTCTGGGGCCGGTGGCGCCCTCGGCCCACGACATGGGGCGCGAGCACCGGGTGCTGTCGCGCCTCGCCGAGCACTTCGCCCTGGCGCCGATGTGCTATCTCCACTGCACCGACAAGGCGATCATCGGCGCCGAGTTTCAGGTCATGGAGCGCCGCCGCGGCCAGGTCATCCGGGAGGTCATTCCGGAAGGCGACCGCGATCCCGAAACGCTCCAGGGCATCGGCCAGATGCTGATCGATGTGTTGGCGGATTTTCACAGGCTGGACCGCCAGGCCGTGGGTCTCGGCGACCTCGGTCACCCGCCAGGATTCGTCGAACGGCAGCTCGAGGGCTGGGCCAAGCGTTGGCACGCCGCGGTGGAAGAGCCCAACCCGGCGATGGACCGCCTGATCGCCTGGCTGCGCGACCGGCTGCCGACCTCGCATCACGAAAGCCTGCTGCACAACGACTACAAGCTCGACAACCTGTTGCTCGACGGCGCCGACCCGACCCGGGCGGTGGCGATCCTCGACTGGGACATGGGGACCAGCGGCGACCCGCTGATGGATCTCGGCTACCTCTTGAACCAATGGGTCGAAGAGGACGACGACCCGGCCTGGATCGAGGCCAGCCACATGCCGAGCCACACGCCGGGCTTCCCGCGCCGCGTCGAGGCGATCGAACGCTACGCCCGGCGCACCGGTTTCACGGTCGATGCGATCGACTGGTACCACGCCTTTGCGGCCATGAAATTCGCTGTCATTATCCAGCAAATCTACATCCGCTACCGTCGCGGCCAGACCCAGGACGAACGCTTTGCCGATTTCGGCCAGCGGGCCCAGAACTTCGTCGACAAGGGTGCGATGATCGCCGGATTGTGAGGCGGCGCGCCGTCGCTGAAGAACCACGAATGACATGGAGGCTCCCGATGATTTTCGACCATCGCACTTACGTTTGCCGGCCCGGCACCATCAAGAAGCACATGGCCCTCTACGAAGAGTATGGCTATGGGCCGCAGACCCGCCACGTCGGCCAGCCCCTGCTCTATGCCGTGACCGAGACCGGCAATCCCAACGCCTATATCCATATCTGGGTCTACGAGAGTGCCGCCGACCGCGCCACCAAGCGCGCCGCCATGCAGGCCGATCCCGACTGGCAGACCTACCTGGCCAAGAGCGCCGAGGCCGGCTACCTGGTCAGCCAGGAGAACCAGCTGCTGACCGAAGCGCCCTTCTTCGCGCTGCCCTGATCGCCGCTCAGCCTGGCTGGCGCGCCAGCCAGGCAAGGGCGTCCTGGGCGGCGGCCCGGCCGGTGGCAAAGCAGGCCTGCAGCAGGTAACCGCCGGTCGGCGCCTCCCAATCGAGCATCTCGCCGGCCAGGAAGACGCCGGGACGCGCCCGCAGCATGTAGTCCGGGCCGAGCGCCTCGAAGGCCACGCCGCCGGCGGTCGAGATGGCCCGCGCCAGCGGCAGAGGCGCGGCGAGCTCGAGCGGCAGTGCCTTGATCAGTCCGGCCAGCGTCGCCGCGTCTCCCGGCAGCTTGTTGTCCGTGGCCTCGCGCAGCAGGTTGGCGGCCACCGGCGACAGGCCGGCGGCCTTGCGCAGGTGGTTGGACAGCGACTGACCCTTGCGCGGCTTGGCCAGCCGCTTGACAAGCGCCGCCTGGGACTGACCCGGCTTCAGGTCGATCGTCAGCACCACCGGCTCAGGGCCCGCGAAGGCCTCGCGCAGCACCCCCGCGAGGCCATAGACCGCGCCGCCCTCCAGACCCTGGGCCGTGACGACCGCCTCGCCGCGAACCCGCCGTCCGGCAAAGGCGAGGGCGATGGTCTTGAGGGGCTGGCCGGCGAAGCGGTCGCGAAAGAGGTCGCTCCAGGCCACCGCGAAGCCGCAGTTGGCCGGTCGCAGGGGCGCGACCTCGACGCCGCGGTCCGCCAGGGTCCCGGTCCAGGCACCGTCGCCGCCGAGGCGCGGCCAGGAGGCACCGCCCAGGGCCAGGACCGCGGCATCGCAGGCGACAGTCCGCGGGTCACCGGCCGCGTCGCGCACCAGGAGGCGGTCTTTGTCATCCCACCCTTCCCAGCGGTGCCGGAGGCAGATCTCCACGCCCAGGCCGTCCAGGCGCCCGAGCCAGGCGCGCAACAGGGGCGATGTCTTCAGCGCCCTGGGAAAGACCCGGCCGCTGGAGCCGACGAAGGTCGGCTGCCCCAGTTCCTCGCACCAGGCCCGGAGCGCCTCGGGCGGGAACGCGGCGATGGCCGGCTCCAGACGGGGCGCGGCCGCGCCGTAGCGGGCCAGAAAGGCCGGGGCCGCCTCGCTGTGGGTCAGGTTCAGCCCGCCGCGTCCGGCCAAGAGGAACTTGCGGCCGACCGAGGGCATGCGCTCGAAGACCGTGACCTTAGCGCCGGCCCGCGCCAGGGTCTCGGCCGCCATCAGACCGGCCGGCCCCGCGCCGACAACGGCGACAGAGGGGGTCACGGTGAGCCCCTTGCGGCGGACGCGCTGTGCTCTCTGGCGCGGCGCGTCCGGCTAGCCGGCACGAATGCGCTCGTGGTTGCGGATCACTTCCTGGATGATGAAATTGATGAATTTCTCAGAGAAATCGGGATCGAGCTGGGCCGCCTCGGCGAGCGCGCGCAGCCGGGCGATCTGCTGCTCCTCGCGCGCGCCGTCGGCCGGAGGCAGGTCGTGGGACTTCTTGTACTGCCCCACTCTCTGCGTGACCTTGAAACGTTCGGCCAGCATGAAAATCAACGCGGCATCGATGTTGTCGATGCTTTGACGGTACTCGGTCAACTGGGCGTCAACGGCGCTCACTCTGCCCTCCTCTTACTATCACGGCGATTCTCCAGCCTGCTCCAGAATCCAATCGCGGAACACCCGCGCGCCCCATTTCATGGGGTTCGGCTCGGGCGCGGTGAGGTAAAGCGCCAGGCCCGACCGGTAGCTGTCGCGCACCGGGCGGACCAGCCGGCCCTCGCGCAGCAGGTCGCCGACCAGATGGCGCCAGCCCAGCGCCACGCCCTGATCGCGCAGGGCCGCCTGCATCAGGGCCTCGGCGTCGGTGAAGACCAGATCGTAGTCGAGCCGGGCATCGCCGACACCCTTTTGGTGCAGCCACTCCTTCCAGCCGATGCGCACGCGGTGAGGCTCGTCGAGCTGCAACAGGCGGTGCGCTGGCAGCGCCGCCGCGGCTTCGATGGGCCCCTGGGCGGCCAGGTAGCGGGGACTGCAAACCGGGAAGACCTCCTCGTCGACAAAACGCCAGGACTGCAGACCGCCCCAGAGGCCGTCGCCGAGGCGCATGGAAAGATCGATGCCCTCGCGGGCCAGGTTCTTATCCTCGCGGTCGTTGACCTCCACATGGAGCCGAAGGTTGGGATAGCGCGCCTTGAAATCCTGGAGCCGCGGCACCAACCAGAGTGCCACGAAGATACCGGAAAAGGAGACCTCGAGACTCTCCTTGGCCGGCGCGCGGCCGAGTTCCAGGGCGGCGCCATAGAGATGATCGAGGCTCGCGCTGACCTCGCGGTAGAAGCGCCGGCCCGCCGGGGTCAGCGCGATGGCCCGGTGCTGGCGGTGGAACAGGCGCGTGCCCAGGTGACCTTCGAGCTGAGCGACGGCCTTGCTGATGGCGGGTTGACTGACGTTCAGCTCCTGGGCCGCCTCGGTGAAGCTCTCGTGCCGGGCCGCCGCCTCGAAGGTAAAGAGGCTGTTGCCCGAGGGCAGGAGATTTCGCAGCTTATGCATAACTGGAAGTTATCTGAGACATAATTTTATTGCAACGTCACAGCGACGGTATGGTGGGATAGCCTACGACGAACATCGGTACCCGGTCATAGGGTCGGTCTTAGGGAGTGGTCAGGTTATGCAAAGCCATGCCCGTGTGGTTGTGATCGGCGGCGGCTGTGTCGGCGTCAACATTCTCTATCATCTGAGCAAGAAGGGTTGGCGCGATGTCGTCTTGCTGGAGCGTAGCGAACTGACCGCCGGCTCGACCTGGCACGCCGCCGGGCTCTTGCCGCTCTACAGCTTCAGCTACTCCTTCGGCCGCATCATCGCCAAGTCGATCGAGGTCTATCAGGGACTGGAGGCCGAGACCGGCCAGGCCGTCGGTCTGCACATGTGCGGCCAACTGCGGGTCGCCAACACACGCGATCGCATGGACGAGTACCTGAACTATGCCAGCATCGCCGGGACCCATGGGGTGCGGGCCGAGATCCTGGGCCGCGACGAGATCAAGGCGCTCTGGCCGCTTTACGAGCCCAGTCCGGACCTGGTGGGCGCGGTCTACAACCCGGACGACGGCCATATCGCGCCGGCCGACGTGACCCAGGCCCTGGCCAGGGGCGCGCGCCAGTACGGGGCGACCATCGAGCGCAACACCGAGGTCACCGCCATCGAGCAACTGGCGAGCGGCGAATGGAAGGTCACGACCGACCTGGGCGCCATCGTCTGCGAGCACCTGGTGACGGCGACCGGCAACTACGCCCAGCAGACCGGCCGGATGCTGGGGTTGGCCCTGCCCGCCCTGCCGATCCTTCACCAGTACTGGGTCACCGAGCCGGTCCCCGCGGTCAAGGAGCGCCACGCCCAGGGCCTGCCGGAGATGCCGATCCTGCGCGACGAGACGGTCAACGGCTATGTGCGCGAAGAGGGCGAAGCCCTGATGTTCGGGCCCTACGAGGAACCCGACAAGCTCGAGCTCTTCGCCTACGACGGCGTGCCCGCGGGTTTCGGCGCCGACCTGATGCCGGAAGATTACGATGCGGTCGAGAGCCATTGGGAGACCGCCATCGAGAAAGTCCCGGTTCTGGGCGAGGTCGGCATCCGGCGCAACGTGCGCGGCCCGATCTGCACCACGCCGGACGGCCTGCCGCTCATGGGGCCGGCCTGGGGCAAGCGCAATCTCTGGCTCGCCGAGGGTTTTGCCGGCGGCATCCTGATGCCCGGCGGGCTCGGCTTCCACCTGGCCGACTGGATCATGCAGGGCGAACCCGGGATCGATCTTTCAGAGGTCGATCCGCGGCGCTACGGCGCCCACGCCAACAAGCGCTGGTCGGCGGTCAAGAACCGGGAATCCTTCGGCCACAACTTCGGCATCCACTATCCGGGCTACGAATGGTCCCGGGGCCGACCGCTGAAGACCGCCCCCTGTCATGACCGTTTGGCCGCCAGGGGTGCGGTCTGGGGCGCGGTATACGGGTGGGAAACGCCGCTCTGGTACGCACCCGAGGGGGTCGAGGCGAAGGAGGACTACAGCTACCGGGAGTTCAACTACTTCCCCCATGTCGGCGCCGAGGTGAAGGCGATCCGCAATGACGTGGCGCTGCTGGAGATGACCTCCATGGCGAAGTTCGAGGCCCGGGGGCCCGGAACCGAGGCCTGGCTGAACCGGATCTTCGCCAACCGCGCGCCAGCCAGGGTTGGGCGCATCGCGCTCTGCCACCTGCTGACCCATTTCGGCGGCGTGCGCGCCGAGTTCACCGTGACCCGGCTGACCGACGATCTGTTCTATCTGGTCGCCACGCCGCGCGGCGAGCGCCACGACTTCGACTGCCTGCTCAAGCTCTTGCCGGACGACGGCTCGGTCCGTCTGCACAATGCCACGCTGGAGCGCGGCTGTTTCACCCTCGTCGGCCCCAAGTCCCGGGACCTGCTGCAGGGGCTGGTGGACGAAGACCTTTCCAACGGCGCCTTTCCCTGGCTGACGGCGCAGACCGCCACCGTGGCCTGGGCCTCGGAGGTTCACATGCTGCGGGTCAACTACGAGGGCGAGCTGGGCTGGGAACTCTACCACCCGATCTGCTACCAGCATCACCTGTTGGACACCCTGCTGGCGGCCGGCGCCGATCATGGGCTGCGCCTGGCCGGCAACCGGGCCATCGAGTCCTGCCGGCTGGATAAGTCCTACCGGGCCATGTACCGCGACCTGAACATCGAGCACACGGCACTGGAGGCCGGCCTGGAGCGCTTCGTGCGCTTCGACAAGAACGAGGACTTCATCGGCCGCGATGCTCTCCTGCGCCAGAAGGAGGCCGGGCTGAGCCGGCGCATGGTGACCTTGAAGGTCGAGACGGTCGACGCCGACGCCTACAGCAACGAGGGCGTCTACCGCGACGGACAGCTGGTCGGGCGGGTCACCTCGGGCGCCAGCTCCCACACCCTGGGTCATTGCATCTCCATGGCCTATCTCGATATCGATCACGCCCAAGAGGGAACCGAATTGGAGATTCCCTTGCTCGGCACCACCCGAAAGGCCACGGTGATTGCCGATTCGCCCTACGATCCCGCCAACGAACGCCCCAGGCTCTGAGGGATTCCACCGCCATGACCATGACCGAGGAAGACAGACCCCGCCGGCGCGGCGGCAGCGACCGAAGGCGGGCCGCCAAGATCGACGCGCCGGTGGTGCACAATCCGACCCTGCTGCGCAATCTGCCGGTCTACGAGGTGGTCAACCAGGAAGGCGTGGAGATGGTCCACGAACTGGCGATGCGCATCGTCGAGGAGATCGGAGTCGATTTCCGCGATGAAGAATCGCTCGATATCTGGCGCCGGGCGGGCGCCGATGTGGGCGGCGCTATTGGCGCGGAACGCGTCCGTATCGGCCGCGACGAGCTGATGGCTCTGGTCGCCAGCGCACCCGAAACCTTTGTCCACCACGGACGCAACCCCGAACGGACGGTGACGGTGGGCGGCAAGAACATGGTGATCTCGCCCTCCTACGGCCCGCCCTTCATTCTCGATCTCGAGGGCCAACGCCGCCACGCGACCCTGGAAGACCTGAACAATCTGCAGAAGATCAATCACATGGGCTCGTCGGTCCATATCGCCGGCGGCCCGATCGTCGAGCCGGTCGACGTGCCGGTGCCCCATCGTCACCTGCACATGGCCTACAGCGGTCTGAAGTACTCCGACAAGCCGATCATCGGCAATGTCACCGCCCGCGAGCGCGCCGAAGACACGGTCGCGATGATGAAGATCGTCTTCGGCGATGACTTCGCGGCGAACAACACCTGCACCACCTCGCTGATCAACTCCAACTCGCCCCTGGTCTGGGACGCCACCATGCTGGACGCCCTCAAGGTCTATGCGGCGAACAATCACGCGGTCATGTGCTCGCCCTTTTCCATGGCCGCCGCCTCGACCCCGGCCAGCAACGTGGGCACCATGGCGGTGGTCACCGCCGAGGCCTTGATGGCCATCGCCTTCGGCCAGACGATCCGGCCGGGCTGCCCGATGCTGTTCGGCGTGCCGGCCATGACCGTGGCCCTCGACACCGGCGCGCCGGTGCATGGCAGTCCGGACTCAGCGCTGGTCCAGTTCCTCGCCGGCATGATGGCGCGGCACTACAAGGTGCCCCACCGCGCCATCGCCAACTGCGCCACCTCCAAGTCGCCCGATATCGTCGCCGGCTTCGATTCCATGTGGGGCCTCTTTCCCTCCTTCCTCTGCGGCGCCCAGTGGATCACCATGGCCGGCGGTATGCTGGAAGGCACGCTTGCGTTGAGCTACGCCAAGACCGTGATCGACCTGGAACAGGTCGACGCCTTCTATCACTTCATGCAGGGCTACCAGTTCGACGATCTGGACGAGATTTTCGAAACCGTGCGCGAGGTCGGCCCGGGCGGCCATTTCCTGGGCGCCGCCCACACCCGCAAGTCCAATCTCTTCATTTTCCCCTCCCAATACAACAACACCTATGAGCAGTGGCTCGAGGAGGGCAGCAAGGACGCCGCCGCGGCCGGCCAGGACAAGGCCCGGGACAGGCTGGAGCGCTACGAGGCCCCACCCCTCGATCCGGCTCTCGACGAGGCGCTGCTGGCTTTCATCGCCAAACGCAGCGAAGAGATCCCCGCCGGCTTCAGTTGAGAGCCGCGCGTTCTTTACGAAAAATTTCCCTATCCGTGGGAACTTCTCGGATCTGGGATTTGCAACCGGGATCTGCAACCATGTCCAAAACCATTGAGGTTAGCGCCGCGGAACGCCGCCGCGACCGACGCCGGCCGACCTTCGTGAAGGCCGCGCTGAACGGCGAACCGATCACCATTCTCGATGTCAGCCTGGGCGGCTTCGGCGGCACGATCGAACTCAGCGGCAATGACGAGGCCCTGCCCGAGGTCGGTGACTTGGCGAAGCTGGAGCTGAACCCGGACGCGCCGGACGCCGTGACCCTGTCGATCGAGGTCATCCGCTGCGACCACGATCTCAAGCTCTTCGGCGCCCACATCGTGGAGATGAGCGACGACCAGTTCCGTAGGCTCGAGCGCCTGACCATGGGACGTCCGGTCTAGCCGCACAAGGTGGCGCCAGCAGCGCCTTTCTCACTTTCATTTCAAGAGCTACCCTGGCTAGAGCCCTTCTTTGTTACATGGAAGCATTTGACCGGGATTATTTTGTCTTCTGGCAAGGCGCGCTACGAAGAGCGATACGCGTATCGGTCGAGAGGCGGAACGCGGCCAGAAGGCAAAAGAACCCGGCCTTCGGTGGGCCATAGGCGAGCCCCCTCTCCCAATGGGGGTGCGTTCCGCTGCTTGCCCGATGCCCAATCTCCAAGACCGGGGGCATCGCGCCGCACAGCGCGCCTTCCCGAATGATCGCCTATGACCCATCAAATGTTTCCATGTAACAAAGAAGGGCTCTAGTGTCTCCTCCTGAACCACAGTGGGGGAATAGTCATGGCCGGCAATCGAGTTCCAGTGGAGACCCTCGAACGCGTCGCCGTGATCGGCGCGGGAACCATCGGCGCCAGCTGGGCGGCACTTTTCCTCGCCCGTGGACTTGCGGTCGATCTCTTCGATCCACAGCCAGGGGTGAAGGACGCGGTGCGTGACTACGTGGCGGCGGCTTGGCCGAGTCTCGAGCGCCTTGGGCTGGTCGAGAGTGGCGATCCTGACCGCCTGACCTTTCATGACGACCCCGCTTCGGCCGCGCGCAGCGCCCAGTTCGTGCAGGAAAACGTACCCGAGAGGATCGAAATCAAGCACGAAACCTACCGCCTGATCGAACCCGCCCTGGCGCCGGAGGCGATCATCGCGACCAGCACCTCGGGGATCATGATCAAGGACCTGCAGAGCGCGCTGGCGCGCCCCGAGAGGCTGGTCCTGGCGCACCCCTTCAACCCGCCGCATCTGATCCCCCTCGTCGAACTGCTCGGTAACGACCGGACCGAGGCGGCGGCGGTGGATTGGTGCGAGGACTTCTACCGCGGCTGCGGCAAGGTCACCATTCGGGTCCGCAAAGAGGTGCCGGGCCATGTCGCCAACCGCCTACAGGCAGCGCTATGGCGCGAGGCGATCAACCTGGTGCTGGAGGAGGTCGCCACCGTGGAGGACGTCGACAAGGCAATCGTCCACGGCCCGGGCCTGCGTTGGTCGATCATGGGCCCGCACATGCTCTTCAGCCTGGCCGCCGGCGGTCCTGGCATGCGGGTCTTTTGCGAACGTTTCGGGCCGCCCATGAATGGCTGGTGGGAGACCTTGGGGGCACCGACCGTGACACCTGCCGTGGGCGAGACCCTGGCCCGGGGCGTCGAGGCCGAGGAGGCCGGCCGGTCCTTCGCCGAGCTGGCGGCGGAACGCGACGAGAAGCTGATCCGTGTGATGCAGGCGATCAGCCTGGTTGACCGCGGGGAGTGATCTTCAGGAAAGACGCGATCAGATCAGATCGGGCGCCTCGGCCACCTGCTCGAACTTGGACTTGGCGCGCTTCACGTAGAACAGGTGACGGCCAATCTGGGCTGACTTCGACAGCGCTTTGCGCCACACCGGCTTTACGTAGTCGGCGTGATACCAAAGAGCGCCCTCGGTCGGATCGTCAAGGCGACCCCAATAGACGTCGTGGGCCACGTCCTGGGCCAGCGCCCAGGCCTTGGCGTTGGCAATTTCATCTTCCTTGCCATCGCACCACCAGGAGAACTGGCAGCCGTTCTTGCGCGTGACCACACCCTGGTGCACGACGTCGCAGGCACTGTCGGGAAAGCGCTTTGTGGCGACCCGATTCATCACCACATGGGCCACGGCAATCTGGCCATCCAGTTCCTCGTTGCGCGCCTCGAAATAGACATTCCTGGCCAGGCAGGTCAGGTTGGCGTGAATCTCGCCTTTGGCCGCGCCGGTTGCAATCGTCAAATTGCTTTCGAGGTCGGCGGCGGCGATCGCACCGTTGCGCTGGGCGAAGGCCTCGGGATCGAAGTCAGCGCTGTCGACAGTGACGAAGGCCTGCGCCGTCACCAGCGTCCAGCGTTCTTGAACCGTCTCGCTGGTCGCCAGGGTCAAGAGGCTGGTCAGCATGAGGCCGCAAGCGATCACCGAGATCACCGGCGTCCCGGCCGGACCGGTCATCCAACGCCTGAAGCGCCGGGCCGGTGTCGTGGCCCGCGGCAGCGCAACCGTCGTCGGCCGCGTGTCCCGGCTTTCCGTCGCAAATCCCTTGAGCCCGATACCAGTCATCTTCAGCGTACCTACTCCTGGGGCCGGCAAGTGCCGATCCTCTCCCAATCGTCGAGATCATCCATCGCGGCTTGGACCGTGACTTCTGCCCTGCGCCTTATCGGCCACCTCAGGGCGTCTCATTAAGAAATCTTTTACACTTTGCCGTTGGTTAAAATCAATAGAAATTTGGACTAAAGCGATGTAATTAGTAGGCAACACAGAAAGTTAATCTATTATACAATCTGTAAAATTGTATTCATTTCAAGTACTGTTTCGAAACATAATTTCGATATATCGAAATAACTGGTTAACAATTTGTCGCAATTGAGTATTTCATCATATTTTTCGAAATTAATAAAATTTTTTTCTTTTCTGTTAACCTATTTTTAATGACAGTGCTTCCCCAGTAAAGAAGACATGCCTTGCAACATCAAAGTCAACCCGCCCCATGGTCTGTGCCATTCGGGTCAGGATTGCTGATTTTTCTCATACTATGAAGAGAGTCTGCGACAAAACTTTTCCACAGGAATCTTCCGCCCTGTCCGAATCGGCGGGCGGCCGTGGGTCTTCGGCTAAAGAATTCCGCAGCGCGGTTCGGGTCCATGACGCAGTTGAAGCACCGAGGGCCGGACATCGTTGGCGGACTGATAAAACACCCCGATTTCTCTCATGGCTTCCTGCCAATCCACGACCGACGCGGCATCGGACAGCTCGATGGCATCCACGCCGCAGCGGTCGAGAAAGAGGAACTGGTCGCGAATCAGGTGTCCCCGGGCGCGGATTTCGCCCCGAAAGCCGAAACGCTCGCGCAGCAATCGGGCCGTCGAGTAGCCGCGACCGTCACCGACCTTGGGGAAAGTCACCGCCACCAGACCGATGTCATCCAGGTCTTCGCGCAAGGCATCGGCCAATTCATCGCTGCGCAGCCTGACACCGAGACCACCCTCGACCCGCCGATTGCGCGCGGCCAAGGCGGCTTTCTCGCGTTGCCAGCGGGTCAAGCTGACGATAATGCGGTCGCCCAACGGACCGGAGTCGGCCAAGACCTCATCGTCCTCGACGTCGCGCCAATCGTCGGCGACCAGGCGTCCGTCCTTAATGATTGCCATAGAGCTGCTCCTTGAAGGGTTCGAGGCCGAGCCGGGCCAGGGCCTCATTGAAGCTCTCGCCATCCTCGCGAAGGCCGCGGTAGGTGGTGACGATGGTCTCCACGGCCGGGACGATCTCGTCATAGGAGAACGCGGGACCGATGATCTTGCCGATGGCCGCGGCCTCGCCCGGTGCGCCGCCAAGGGTCACCTGATAGTACTCCTCGCCTTTCTTATCGACGCCAAGGATGCCGATCTCGCCGATATGATGATGGCCGCAAGCGTTGATGCAGCCAGAAATCTTGACCTTCAAGCCGCCGATATCGTGCTGTCGCTCCAGATCGGCAAAGCGCAGGGCGATTTGCTGGGCAACGGGAATGGCCCGCGCGTTGGCCAGGTTGCAATAGTCAAGCCCGGGGCAGGCGATGATGTCGGAAATCAGGCCGATGTTGGCGGTTGCCAGATCTGCCGCCTTGAGCCCCTGCCAGAGGTCGTAGAGATCGCTCTGCCGCAGGTACGGGAGCACCAGATTCTGCTCGTGGGTCACCCGGATCTCGCCGAAGCTGTACCGCTCTGCCAGATCGGCGATCGCCTCCATCTGGCCGGCGCTGGCGTCGCCCGGCGCCTCGCCCGGCTTTTTCAGCGAGACCGTGACCACGGCGTAGCCGGCCGCCTGATGCGGGGTGACCGCGGTGCGCGCCCAAAGGGCGAAACCGGGCTCCGCCTGGCATCGGGCGGCGTAGCTCAGATCGTCGGCCGGCAAGTCTTCATAGGGTGGCGGCGCGAAGTGGGCGCGAATGCGCTCGACCTCTGCCGACGGCAGATCCTGGGCGCTTTCCTTGATCGCCGCCCATTCCGCCTCCACCAGGCGCCGGACCTCCTCGAGGCCGACCTGATTGACCAGGATCTTGATCCGCGCCTTGTAGATGTTGTCGCGCCGGCCAAGCTGATTGTAGACCCGCAGGATCGCGTCCAGATAGTTCAGGAGCTGATCCTTCGGCAGGAAACCGCGAATCGTCTTGCCAATAACCGGCGTGCGCCCCAGGCCGCCGCCGACGACGACCTCGAAGCCGACCTCGCCCTTGATGTTGCGCCGGAGCTGGAGCCCGATGTCATGGACCCGGATCGCGGCGCGGTCCTCGGCGGAACCGGTAACGGCGACCTTGAACTTGCGCGGCAGAAAGGAAAACTCTGGATGCAGACTGGACCACTGCCTGATGATCTCGGCATAGATACGCGGATCCTCGATCTCGTCCGCCGCGACGCCGGCAAAGTGATCGGCGGTGACGTTGCGGATGCAATTGCCGCTGGTCTGGATGGCGTGCATCTCGACCCGGGCCAGATCGGCGAGGATGTCGGGGGTCTCCTCCAACTTGATCCAGTTGAATTGAATGTTCTGGCGCGTGGTGAAGTGGCCATAGCCGCGATCGTAGCGCCGCGCGACCTGCGCCAGCACGCGCATTTGCGCGGCCGACAGCGTCCCATAAGGTATCGCCACCCGCAGCATATAGGCGTGGAGCTGCAGATAGAGCCCGTTCATCAAGCGCAGCGGCTTGAACTCCTCCTCGCTGAGCGCGCCCGCCAGCCGCCGCTCCACCTGACCGCGGAACTGGGCCACCCGCTGGTCGACCAGGGCACGGTCGTAGCTATCGTAGCGATACATGATCGGCTCCCTTGGGACTGACCGGCTGCCGGCTCGTCAAGGCCTGCTTGCCCAAATCCAGACGGCTCGAAGGCCCCTTTGCGCGGATCGCCTCGCGTTGGCTGAGCGGGCGCCAGGATCCGTCCACGGCGCGTCCAACTGTCATCAGGTAGGCGCCGACCACCTTCAGGTCGCGTTCGCCTTCCACACCGCGCCGCGCGAGGCGGTCCTGACCTTCGGTATCGTCACGCGCAATGGCCTCCTCGAAGCGCTCGCTCCAGCGACCCTCGGCGGTCAAATAGACCACCTCCCCGTCGCCCAGACGATTGGCCGTCATCAATTTGTAGGTCATGGCAGAACACTCCGCGACTGCGTCATGGGCAAGGTCATCGGCCCACGGCCCGCACCAGGGACGGCGCGGCGGTACCGGCTTGCGCTTCGGAGCCGAGACTCCGGGCGCTGTTGTGGATCGGCTCGACAGCCAGGCCCTGGGCCCGCAAGAGACCCGGCTGGCGAACGATGAAATGGTCGGGCGCCGTCACGCAAACGACCTGCTGGCCTGCCCGGACGGCCTTCAGGAGCCTTGCCGACAGGCTTCGCGCCGCGGGCCGCTGGGCTGCCAGATCGAGCAGGTCGGCGTCGCGCCGCATGTGGTCGCGCAACCGCTCGTCCGCAGGTGCAGGAAGGTCGCAGATTACCAAATCCGCCTCCCAAAGCCGGCGCAGCGCCCTCAGCGGCAAATCTTCCGGGTCGCTCGAGGTGACCGCGATCGATGCGATGCCGGGAGACAGCCGGGGTGCCTGCGCGCCATTGATCAGGCTCAGCATGGCCTCACGCGCCTCGGACTCGGCGCCGGCGAGAACCTTCGCGGCCACCTCGCCAGCGAAAAAGCCTTCCCAGAAGCCGCGGCGCAGGCCAGGCGTGTCGAAGTTCGCTTTCACGGCCTGGCGGAATCGATCGGCAAAGCGTGCCAGACGACCCAACCGTTGTGGCAGCCAAGCTTCCAGTTGGTGACGCAAGCGCCGCGCCAGGACCGGCGCGGCTCCCGAGGTCGAGATCGCGACGACCACCGGATCCCGGTCGACGATCGACGGCACGATGAAATCGCAGAGGTCCGGGCGGTCGACCACGTTGACTGGCAGACCGCGGCGCCGCGACGCCGCCGCGATCTCTTCATCGCTCGCCGCATCGTCGCTGGCGACGAACACCAGCGCCTGCCCCACCAGATCGCTTTCTCGGAATGCCCGCCGCCGCAGAGTATGGCCGGTCGCACGGACCGCCGCCGCCAGCTCGGGCAGCGGATCTGCCGCGACGACCGTCAAACGCGCTTCGGTGGCCGCCAGAATTCGCAGTTTCGCGGCGGCCGCGGGCCCGCCGCCCACCAATAGACAGTGGCGCGCACGGGTGTCGACAAAGGTCGGGAAGTAGCGCATCTACGGCAACCCTTCGTCCCTACCGACCAATCGGCGTTGGCCATGTTGATCGATTTCGTGTCCGGAATGTTTTCCTTCTCCTCAATGTAGTTTCGGTTATTAAAACAGTCAATATAAGTTATTTATGAATTATTTACACTTTCATCTAGTGTTAATTGCCGTTGGCGAAATCCTAGAGGGCCGTGGTAGAAAGCCTGCCATGCAGCGCCCAAAGCCCAACTCAGTCCAGGCGAACCAGCACCGTGGGGTATCGAGACGGCGGTCAAGCCTGCTGGCCATCGCGATCCTCGGGCTCGCCCTGTCGGCCTGCAGTCAGGATGCCCGCAATGCGCGGGTGCCCAAGGCGGCCAGCGCCTATGCCAACGAGATTGGCGGTCCCGATCAGCCGCCCCGGCGACAGTTTTCGTGGCAGGACGTGCGCCGGGTCCAGGCCATGTCCTTTTGCTACAGCGCCGGGATCAATCGCATCCAGGATGTGACGGGCGAGGCGAAAGAGGCCTGCAAGGGCGGACGCTTGGCGCTCTACAGCCAGGAAAGCTCATTCATCAACTGTCCTTTGCTGCAGCCGGTGCGCATCACTTTCATCTGCTATCCGCCGGACCTACCCGAAGGCGCAACCCTGCCTTAGTCGACGAGCCCTTCGCGCCATTCCTGCTGCACGGCGTCATCGCTTTCGCCTGCGCCCTGGCGATCGCGCAGGGCGGCAAAGTCATCGGATGGCAACAGGCGCGACAGCGCCCAGACCGCCATGGCGCGCACCAGCGGCGAGGCATCTTCCAGCAAAGATTCGAGCAGTCCGACGACACCGCGGTCGCCGCTGTTGCCAAGCGCGATCAGAACGTTGCGCAGGAAACGGTCGCGTCCGACACGCTTGACCGGCGATCCGGAGAAGACCTGGCGGAAGGCCGCCTCGTCGAGGCGCGCCAGGTCGGCCAGGCGGGGCGCCCGCAGCTCGGCGCGGGGCCAGAAGGCCGCCTCGCCGCTGGGCCGCGCGAACTTGTTCCAGGGACAGACCGCCAGGCAATCGTCGCAGCCATAGATCCGGTTGCCCATGGCACGCCGGAACTCGCGCGCGATATGGCCCTTGTGCTCGATCGTGAGATAGGAAATGCAGCGCCTGGCGTCGAGCTGATAGGGCGCCGGAAAGGCCTTGGTCGGACAGACCTCCAGGCAGCGTTGGCAGGAGCCGCAGTGGTCGGTCTCGGCGGGGCCCGGCGCCAGATCGAGAGTCGTGAAAACCTCGCCGAGGAACAGCCAGGACCCAGCCTCGCGCGAGACCAGGTTGGTGTGCTTGCCCTGCCAGCCGAGCCCTGCCTGGGCCGCCAGCGGCTTTTCCATCACCGGGGCGGTATCGACGAATAACTTGACGCCGGCACCCAGTTCCTCGCTCATCCAGCGCGCCAGCTGCCGCAGCCGGCGCTTCATGACATCGTGATAGTCGCGGCCCTGGGCATAGACCGAGATCGTACCGCGCCTGGTCCGGGTCAGGTTTGCCATGGGGTCGCCGCGCGGCCCGTAGTTCTGCGCGACGACCACGACCGAGCGCGCTTCGGGCCAGAGCGTCCGGGGCTCGCCGCGCCGGTCGGCCTTGGCTTCCAGCCAGCCCATGTCGCCATGATAGCCCCGCTCGAGATAGCTCTGCAGATTGTGTTTGACCTCGGGGGCAAGGGCCGCCGGCGCGAAACCGATGCCATCGAAGCCGAGCGCGAGGGCCCGCTCGCGGATTACCGCCGCCGCGCCCTCGGCCATGATATTCAGCACCGGCCGCGATAGGGCGCGACACCTTGGTCCGGCAGCCAGAGGCCTTCCGGCGGCGGGCCCGACTGATAGAACACATCGATGGGGATGCCGCCGCGCGGGAACCAGTAACCGCCGATGCGCAGCCAAATCGGGGATAGCAAGTCTTCCAGGCGCTTGCCGATGGCCACGGTACAGTCCTCGTGGAACGCGCCATGATTGCGAAAGGATCCGAGAAAGAGCTTCAGGGATTTGCTTTCGACCATCAGCTTGTCGGGAACATAGTCGATGACAAGATGGGCAAAATCCGGCTGCCCCGTGACCGGGCAGAGCGAGGTGAACTCCGGACAGGTGAAGCGGATCAGGTAGACCGTCCCGACGTGCGGGTTGGGCACCGGATCGAGCCGCGCCTCGTCGGGCGACGCCGGCAGCTCGCTGGAGCCGCCCAGTTGGGTAAGGCCGGTCAGGTCTTCTTGCATGGTCACTCCTCTCGTCCCTGGGCGCTAGAGCACCGGGAGATCGCCGGCCGCCTGCAGTGCCGCGAAACTTGCCATGAAGTCGGTCAGGCTGCCGGCCTCAATCGCCTGGCGCAGGCTCGCCATCAGTTCTTGATAGTAGTGCAGATTGTGCAGCGTGAGGAGGATCGGCCCCAGCATTTCATCGGCCTTGGCCAGGTGGTGCAGATAGGCCCGGCTGTAGTCCCGACAGGCCGGACAGCCACAGTCGGGGTCGACCGGCCGGGGGTCTTCGGCGTGGCGCGCATTGCGAATGTTCAGGGGGCCACGCCGGGTGAAGGCCTGATGGGTGCGGCCCGAGCGGGTCGGCAGGACGCAATCGAACATATCTATGCCGCGCGCCACCGCACCGACGATATCGCCAGGCTTGCCGACGCCCATGAGATAGCGCGGCTTGTCGGCCGGCAGGTGCGGCGTTGTCTCCTCCAGGACCTCGAACATCTTGGTCTGTCCCTCGCCGACCGCCAGACCGCCGACGGCATAGCCATCGAAGCCGATCTCGATCAGACCACGCGCCGAGGTTCGGCGCAGATCCGAATAGACGCTGCCCTGGACGATGCCGAACAGACCATAGCCCGGGCGGTCGCGAAAGGCTTGGCGGCAGCGTCCGGCCCAGCGCAGGGACAGTGCCATGGAGGCCTCCGCCGGACCGTGATCGCAGGGAAAGGGCGTGCATTCGTCCAGCACCATGGTGATGTTCGAGTCCAGCAATTCCTGGATCTCGACCGAGCGCTCCGGCGACAGCTCGTGACGGCTGCCATCGATATGCGAGCGGAAGGTGACTCCCGCCTCCTTCAGGGTCCGCAGCTCGTTCAGCGAGAAGACCTGATAGCCCCCGGAATCGGTCAGAATCGGTCCGGGCCAGTTCATGAAGCGGTGCAGCCCGCCCAGCTTGGCGACCCGCTCGGCCCCCGGGCGCAGCATCAGGTGGTAGGTGTTGCCGAGCAGGATCTGGGCACCGGTCGCGGCAACCTGTTCGGGCAGCACTCCCTTGACCGTCCCCGCCGTCCCGACCGGCATGAAGGCCGGTGTCTCGATTGTGCCGTGAGCCGTCGCGATGCGCCCGCGCCGCGCCGCGCCATCTTCGCTCAACAGATCGAATTCAACGGTCATGGGGTCGAGGCTCCGGCCGCGCGGTCCAGCAAGCAGGCATCGCCATAGGAATAGAAGCGGTAGCGCGCAAGCTTGGCATGCTCGTAGGCGGCGTGCATGGGCGCCAGCCCGGCAAAGGCCGAGACCAGCATGAAGAGGGTCGAGCGCGGCAGGTGGAAGTTGGTCAGCAAGCGGTCGACCACCCGAAAGTCAAAGCCCGGCAGGATAAAGATGTCAGTCTCGCCGCTAAAGGGGGCGAGTTCGCCGCCGCCTGCCAGGGCCGCGGCCTCGAGAATGCGCAGGCTGGTTGTCCCGATCGCGATCACCTGCCCGCCCCGCTGCCGGGTCTCCGCCACCGCCGTCACCACCGTCTCGTCGACCCGGCCCCATTCCTTGTGCATCTTGTGATCGGCAACGTCGTCGCACTTGACCGGAAGAAAGGTCCCGGCGCCGACGTGGAGCGTGACCGATTCCCGCCGCACGCCCTTGGCGGCCAGGCGCTCCAGCAGATCGGGCGTAAAGTGGAGCCCTGCCGTGGGCGCCGCCACCGCGCCCGGCTGGCGGGCAAAGACCGTCTGGTAGGCCTCGCGATCCCGTTGGTCGTCGCCCGCCGCCCCGGCCTTGTCGCCGTCGGGTGCATCGGGGGCGCCGCGCAGGATGTAGGGCGGCAGCGGCATGCGGCCGTGACGGTCGAGCAACGCCAGGAACGCGGTCCCTTCTCCGCAATCGAAGGCCAGGGTGACCTCGCCGCCCTCTTCCCGGGCGACGACCTCGGCCGCGAAATCGGCGGCGAAATCGATCCGGTCGCCGGGCCGCAGCTTGCGCGCCGGCCGCGCGAAGGCTTTCCAGCGGTCTCCGCCCAGGTCGCGGTGCAGCGTCACCTCGATGCGGGCGCTGCCGCCCTGGCTGTTCGGGCGGCGCCCGGTCAGGCGCGCCGGCACCACCTTGGTGTCGTTGTGGATTAGCAGGTCGCCGGCGCTCAGCAGGTCGGGAAGATCGGTCATGCGACGATCTTCCAGCGCCGCGCTGCCGGACTTCACCCGAAGCAGGCGCGCCGCATCGCGCGGGACCGCGGGATGCTGGGCGATCAGCGCGCGCGGCAGGTCGAAATCGAAGAGGCCGAGGTCCATGATCGGGCTGGGCCTTCGCCGCGGGCCGTTCACGCGATCGCCTGGTCGGCCCGCGTGTCGTAGCGCAGGCCCAGGCTGACGCGATGGGAGGCGACGTCCTTAAGCATATGAAAGGGACGGATCTTGGCCCCGGCGTAGCCCGGCGCGCGCATCAGCAAGAGGCTCCCCGGCGGCGAGGGAATCTCCCGCGCGCCGGCACCGCTGCGGTCCGGGCAGACGAAGAAGCGGGCCTCGCCAGCCAAGATCACCAGGGCCACCAGGCCCTGGTAGCGGATATGATCCCGGTGCGGCGTGATGCCCCGGGAGCCCGGTCGGTAGCGCTGCACCGCCAGATCGTTGTAGTGGATCGGCTCGAACGGTGGCGCGGGCATCAAATCGAGAGCCTGGTTCGTCAAGACCTCCAAGACACGCGCGAAGTCGCGAAAAACCGACCGCGCGGGAAATGTCATGCAGATTTCGAAATCCTGGCCGACGGCGCGCTCCCCTTCGCCGACGATCGGCCGCGCCTCGCGGTAGGCCAGCTCCCCAGCCGCCCGCAGCAGGGACCGGCGCAGCTCCTCGTCCAGAAGGTCGAGCGCGAGAGCGTCTTCCCGCTCAAGCCGGTCCAGCGCCCGGGCCAGGCTCTCGGGTGCCAAGGTCAGGCCCTCGCTCATGATCGGGGCGTCACTCATCGCAACGCGGGCACCTGCGCGGTTTCGGCTGATTTGGGTCCATAGCAGCAATGATTTGCCTCATTGCCGAGGTCGGCGCAAGCGCGGCAGAATCGCGCATCACAAGCGCTGGACAGAGCATGGGGCCTCGGTAAGAATCGCTCGGCGAGCTCGGGGTAGCGCCAACGCCGCACAGGAAAAAGACAGCGACAAGCAAGAGGGGGAAGTCGAGATGAAGGCGGCCATCGAGGCCCTGTTCCACGAAGACACCAACAACGTGACCTACCTGGTGCGCGATCCCGACAGCCACAAGGCGGCGGTAATCGATCCGGTCCTCGACTTCAACCTGCAGAGCGGCCGCAGCTCGACAGAAGCGCTCGACGCTCTGTCGCACCGTATCGACAGCCAGGCCCTCGAGATCGATTGGGTCCTCGAGACCCATCCTCATGCCGACCATCTGACCGGCGCCAAGGAACTGCAGCGGCGCCATGGCGGGACCATCGCGATCGGCGAGGGGATTGCCCAGGTGCAGGAGACCTGGCGGGCGATCTACAACCTGCCTGACGACGGCTCGATCGGCCCGGCCTGCTTCGACCGGCTCTTCTGCGATGGCGAGGACTTCGCGATCGGCAACACGACCGCGCGCGTCCTCTCCACCCCGGGTCACACCCCGGCCTGCATCACCTATCTGGTGGGCGACGCGGCCTTTGTCGGCGACGCCATCTTCATGCCGGACTTCGGCACGGCGCGGGCCGATTTTCCCGGCGGCGACGCGCGACAGCTCTTTCGTTCCACCCGGAAGATCCTGGCCCTACCGCCGGAAACCCGCATCTTCGTGGGCCACGACTACGGCACCGGCGGCCGCGAGATCGCCTGGCAGACAACCGTCGCCGCCCAGCGCGCGCACAACAAGCACGTCGGCCAGACGATCGACGAGGACGCCTTTGTTGCCATGAGAAGCGCCCGGGACCAGGAGCTGACACCGCCGGCCCTGCTCCTGGCGGCCCTGCAGATCAACATCCGGGGCGGTGCGCTGCCGCCGGCGGAAGACAATGGCTCATGCTATCTCAAGATCCCCCTGGACCGCTTTTAGCCTCTAACCTATATCAAGAACGGGTCGCGCGCCTGGGCGCGACGGCAATTCAAGCAATCGAGGCTGGATTTCATGGCCACTGCCCAACTCGACGCCAAGGGTCTTCGCTGCCCCATCCCCGTGCTGCGCGCCCGCAAGGCCATGAAGCCGCTGGCAGGCGGCGAGATCCTCGAAGTCGAAGCGACCGATCCCAGTTCGGTTCAGGACTTCAAGTCTTTCTGCGATACCACGGGCCACGAGCTGGTCGCCTCCAGCGAGGCCGAAGGCGTGTTCCGTTTTCAGATCCGCAAAGTGGACTGAGGGTCAGGATTCCACTGCCACCGATTCCACTGCCACCGATTCCACTGCCCCGGATTGCGCCGCGTCTGGCGGGGCTGTCTCCGATGGCGCCGCTGCGGGCCGGCACGAGATCCGCTCGATGACCGCGTAGAGGGTCTCCCGGTCGATCGGCTTGGATACGTAGTCGTTCATCCCGCAGGCGAGATAGCGTTCCCGGTCGCCGGTCATGGCATTGGCCGTCAGAGCCACGATCGGAATTCCAGCGACCGCGCCGGGCAAGGCACGGATCGCCTCTGTGGCCGCGATTCCATCCATCTGCGGCATCTGGATATCCATCAGCACCAGGTCATAGGATCCGCGCATGACCGCGCTCACGGCCTCCAGACCGTTCGCCACCAGATCGTAGCGATGGGGGCTCCTGTCGAGGTAGCCACGGATCACGGCCTGATTCAGATCGTTGTCCTCGGCGACGAGAATTCGTTGCGCGCGACCCGGATCGTCGGAGGTTTTGGCCGTCTGTTCCGGGGCGGCGGTGGCCGGCGCCTGGCTTGAGGTCTTAATGGACCGGCAGGACAGAGCGAAGCGAAAGGTCGAGCCCTCGCCGGGTCGGCTATCGAGGTCGATCTCGCTCCCGAGCAACATTGCCAGTTCCTTGCAGATCGCAAGGCCCAGCCCAGAGCCGCCCTGACGCTGGGCGGGCGACGCGGCGACCTGACTGAACTTCTCGAATATCTTATCCTGGTCCTCCTTGGCGATCCCGATGCCGGTATCGGCAACCTCGAAGGTCAGCCTGTGCCGACTTTCACCCAGGTCCTCGCCGATCAGGCGAACCACGATTTCCCCGCGGTCCGTGAACTTCAGGGCGTTACCGACCAGATTGAAAAGGATCTGGCGAAGCCGCGCCTGATCGCTGACGACAAGACGCGGCAGATCGCCGGCCCGCTGGTGCCGAAAGGCCAGTCCGCGCGCTTCGATCTGGTCATGCCAGACCGCCTGCAATCCGGCCACGAATTCATCGAGGTCGAACGGCTGCTCGGCCATTTCCAGCTTGCCGGCCTCGACCTTGGAAAGATCGAGGATGTCGTTGAGCAAGCCGAGCAGCAGTGTGCCGGACTCTTTCATCATCTCGACGCAGCGCCGTTGCTCAGGCGGCAGACCGCCATCCAAAAGCACATCGGCCATGCCGAGTACACCATTCAGCGGCGTGCGAATGTCGTGGCTCATGTTGGCCAGGAACTCGGACTTCGCACGGTTCGAAGCCTCGGCCTGCTCCTTGGCCACACAGAGCGCCTGCTCCGCCTCGACCTCCCGGGTGACATCGAGACAGATGCCCTGCAACCGCCGCTCGCCGTCCGGCGTCACGGAAAGATTGACCAGGTCGCGAAGCCAAAAGGTTCGTCCGTCGGGGGTCGCCTTTCGATAGACGACCGACCGCGCCTGACCGTCCTCCATGACGCTGCGGGCAACGGATTGGAGCAAGACCCGGTCGTCAGGATCGTCTACTTCCGTTCCAACCTCGACTCCCACCAGATCGCGCTGCACGTTATCGCCGAACAGCCGCCGCGCGCTGGCGCTGATCAAACCGTAGCGTGGCGGATCGCCCCGGGCTTCCCAAACGATCCCCTCGATGGCGTCGAGCAACCGCTCGCGCGAATCCTGTACCTGCCCCAGTTGCGCCGTACGTTGCGCGACCTGGGCCTTGACCGCGCCCTTCTGACGCACCAGGACAATCAACGCCAAAGTCACCAGCATTGAAATCGCCGATCCGACCAGCTGAACCGAAGTCCCAACGGTGAGGTTGGGGCCATCCCGATAGTCGGGCATGACATCCCAGTTCATCTCCCAGTGAGCCTGGCCGTGGGTCGTGCGGATCGTGTAGGTCGCCACCGCCTGACGCGGCGCTACGCCGAGCCCGAAGAGGGTGTGAAGAACGGCCTCGGCCTTGTCCTCGTTATCTCGTTCGCTGACACGCAGCCGCAGGCCGGAGGGCACTTTCGTGGCCATGAACAGCTCAAGGTACGCAATGATATCGACAAGGGCAAAAACCACGCCCTGGTCGGCCCCATTGGAGGCCGCCACCGCCATCAGCGAATAACGCGAACCGGCATGGCCGAAGCCCGGCCCCACAACCGCATCGTAGGGCGTCCGATAGGCGGTTTCCACCACCGTCCGGGTCGCCGGCAGACTGGCAAGATCAGTCCCCAGCAATAGATGATCGTCGGCCTGGGTTAGGAGGGTGACGGCATAGCTCTCGAAGCGTGCTGGTGCGAGCCGAACCGGTTTGCCCATGGTCAAGAGATCATAACCTCTGACCAGCTCGAAACCCGACCGTTCGGAACGCAGCACACGCTGGGCAAATCCCATGGTGGCGAAGTGAAATTCGACCTCCCAATCGCGCTCTACGCTGGCGACGGCTTGGAAGACCTGTTGATCCACTTCTCTGCCGTTGCGAAACAGCGCAGCGAAGGTGCGCAATCGGGCAGCAGCCTGGTCGACCGCGGCGTAAACGACCTCGGTGGCCCGATTGGCGTCCTGCTCGGCTTGGCGCAGCCAGGTGTTGCGCGCCGTTTGTTTCATGGCATCGCCAACCAGGAAGGACGCGCCGCAACCTAAAACTATTGCGGCAAGCACAGCGAGGGCAGTCGAACGATTCATGAATGTACCTACAGTGGACGCAAAGGACCCCGGGGGAAGGGCGCCCAGTGTAGCGATTGGAAGATTAAGAATGAATTGAACTCAATCGAAGATATGCGAAGAGAGCTAAAAGGTCAGCAATTCAGCCTGTTTGATGTGGGGCAGGTTGCGCACCTGGGCCAGCACCTCGGGCCCGATCGCCCCGTCGAGCGCAACCAAAGCGATTGCGTCGCCGCCCGGCGCCACGCGGCCCAGGTGAAAGGTGGCGATATTGGCGCCGGCGCCACCCAGCGCGGTTCCCAGGGCGCCGATGAAGCCGGGGCGATCCTCGTTGGTGATATAGAGCATATGGCCTTCGATCTCCGCCTCCATGGAAATTCCCTTGACCTCGACCAGCCGGGGTTTGTGGCCGCCAAAGAGGGTCCCCGCCACCGAGCGTTCGCCGCGTTCGGTTTTGACCGTGAGACGGATCAGGGTCTGGTAGTCGCAGTCGCGGTCATGCCTGATCGAGGACACGGCAATATCGCGCTCGCGGGCGATGACCGGTGCATTCACCATGTTGACCGACTCCAGGATGGGGCGCAGCAGGCCGGTCAGGGCGATCTGGGTCAGCGGCCGGTGATTGAGCGCCGCCACATCGCCTTCGTACTCGATGGTGACACCCCTGAGGCCGGTGTGCGTGAGCTGCCCGGCGAAGGACCCGAGCCGCTCGGCGAGGGTCATGTAGGGGCCCAGGTGGGCCGCTTCTTCGGCCGACAGCGAGGGCATGTTGAGGGCATTGGTGACGGCACCGTCCAGCAGGTAGTCGGAGAGCTGTTCGGCAACCTGGACCGCCACCTTTTCCTGGGCCTCGGCGGTCGCCGCGCCGAGATGGGGGGTCGCCACCACATTGGGCAGACCGAACAGGGGATTGCTGCGCGCCGGTTCCACTTCGAAGACGTCGAGCGCGGCCCCGGCGACGTGACCGGAGGCCAGGGCTGCCCGCAGATCCTCCTCGACCACCAGGCCGCCACGCGCGCAGTTGACGATCCGCACACCCGGCTTGGTCTTCGCCAGCGCGACGGCGTCGATCAGTCCCGCCGTCTGCTCATTGAGCGGCAGATGGAGGGTGATGAAATCGACGGTGGCCAGGAGCTGGTCCAGCTCGACCTTCTCGACCCCCAGATCGACCGCCCGCTCGGGCGACAGATAGGGGTCATAGGCGCAGACCCGCATCTTGAGACCCTGGGCGCGATTGACCACGACCGATCCGATGTTGCCGCAGCCGATGACACCGAGCCGCTTGCCGGTCAACTCGACCCCCATGAAGCGGGATTTCTCCCACTTGCCGGCTTGGGTCGAGCGGTCGGCGGCCGGAATTTGCCGCGCCAGGGCAAAGATCATGGCAATGGCATGCTCGGCCGTGGTGATCGCGTTGCCGGTCGGGGTGTTCATCACCACGATGCCGCGCCCGGTCGCCGCCTCGAGGTCGATGTTGTCGATCCCGATACCGGCGCGGCCCACGACCTTCAGGCGGTCGCAGGCTTCCAGAACCGCCGCCGTGACCTTGGTCGCCGAGCGCACGACCAGACCGTCGCAGTCGCCCAGCGCGTCGATGAGCTCGCGCTCGCTGAGGCCGGGGCGAACCTCGACCTCGACCCGGCGTTCGCGGAAGACCTGCTGCGCGCTGTCGCTCATCTTGTCCGCGATCAGTACTTTGGGCATGGCGCCGCTCCTCACAGGGTCTCGTCATGGACGACCGCAAAGGCCCAGTCCAGCCAGGGAAAGAGTGCCTCCAGATCGGATTGCTCCACGGTCGCGCCGGCCCAGATTCTGAGGCCCGGCGGCGCCGCGCGGTAACTGGCGATATCGTAGGCCGCCGCCGCGTCTTCAAGCTGGCCGGCCAGGGCCTTGCAGAAGCCGCGCTGGTCGGCCTCGGACAGGGCCATGACCTTGGGATCGACAATCGTCAGGCAGACCGAAGTGGTCGAGCGGGTCTCGGGCCGCGGCGCCAGATAATCGATCCAATCGCGGTTCTCGACCCAGTGCGCGATGGCGGCGCTATTGGCCTCGCTGCGCGCGATCAGGGCCGGCAGGCCGCCAATCGACTCGGCCCAGGCAAGACCGTCCAAGGCATCCTCGACCGCCAGCATCGACGGCGTGTTGATGGTCGCGCCCTCGAAGACCGCGCTGTCGAGGACGCCCTTCTTGGTCAGGCGAAAGATCTTCGGCAGAGGCCAGGAGGGCTGGTGGGTTTGGAGCCGCGCCAGGGCCCGGGGGCCAAGGGCCAACATGCCGTGCGCGGCCTCGCCGCCCAGGACCTTCTGCCAGGACCAGGTCACCACGTCGAGCTTGGACCAGGGCAGGTCCATGGCGAAGATCGCCGAGGTGGCATCGCAGATCACCAGGCCCTCCCTGTCGTCCGCGATCCAATCCCCGTCGGGCAGACGCACGCCCGACGTCGTACCGTTCCAAGCCAGCACCAGGTCGCGGGCGAAGTCCGCCGCCGTCAGGTCGGGCAGCGCCCCGTAGTCGGCAGCCAGCACTCGAACGTCGTCGAGACGCAAATGGTTTTCAATATCATCGGCCCAGGTCTTGCCAAAGGACTCCCAGGCCAGAACGTCGACGCCGCGCGGCCCCAGCAGGTTCCACAGCGCCAGCTCCATCGCCCCGGTGTCCGACGCCGGCACGATCGCCAGGCGCCAATCGTCGGGCAGTCCGGCCAAACGGCGCGAGCGTTCGATCACCGCCTGCAGCCGGGCCTTGCCGCCGGCAGCGCGGTGCGAGCGGCCCAGGTAGGCCCCTTCGAGCACGCTGGGCGACCAGCCCGGACGCTTGGCGCAGGGGCCGGACGAAAACCGCGGATTCGAGGGTTTGATCGTCGGTTTGACAGGCGCCATGATCGATTGCCACTTCCAACCGGGGCTAGTGGATAGAATCCACTAGGCGATGACTTTCACGCGGGCCGGCACTCTAGCCAAATTGTGCAGTGCGTCAAATTGAGGTTCCTGCGGGCCTTGTCCGCTGTCGAGACCTGCCCAGGGGCAGGATCACAATTCCTGTGACGGCGGTCACTCGACGGCCCAAGGCGAATATGCATATTAGTAGATGGAAGCCGGGGAGCGGAGTCACGATTTCTCGCTGTCGCCAGCGATGCGTTCTTTGTCGGTTCGCATTTGCGACCGGCGAGGCCCTTCACCCTATCGATGCTCGTGATTCCCCAGGTTCCCGGACGATCTTGGGAGAGCGATCAAGGGAGAGCGACGATGAGCCAAGGACAAGGTCTGAAATCAACATGGGGCGTCGTTGACCCGGCGAAAGCCGCTTCCGATCCGCAAGCCAAGGCATTCAACCAAAGTTTCAACACCATCATCGGTCCGATGCGCGGCCACGTGGAGTACATGTCGGTCTATGGACCGCTGCAACAGTGCACCTCCATGGATGGCAAGTGCGAGAGCCTCTACCAGGCCTATCAGAAGGTCGCCAAGACAATCGATCCGGCCAACGAGGCCAAGGCGAAGCCCTCGATCGAGAAGGTCATTGCCTCGGCCAAGGAAACGCTGGCCAAGCACAAGGCGACGGTGGCCCAAACCAAGGCCGACCAGGCAGCCTGGGACGCAAAGGAACCGCTCTACGCCAAGACGATGGACCGGATCAGCGAGCTGGAGGCCTGGGACGATTCCGCCGCCGGTTTCCTTCAAGCGCTCGGCGACATCGATACCAAGGCCAACGAGCGCTGCTGGTCGGAGGCCATTAAGGGCCTCGACAAGCTGGCCGCCGAGGTCGATCCGGCCTACGCCCTATACCTGAAACAAAAAGAGGCCATGGCGGCCTACGATCAGGAACGGCCGGCCTTCGACGCCGCCTTCGACGCGGCCCAGGCCCATCCCCTGCCCTCGGCGGAGATGACGGGCCTGGCGGACCAGATCGCCAATCAGCTTCCGGCGATCGACGCCTGCGTCGAGCAGAAGGACTATGTCTCGGCCGTCGATCAACTGACTGCCCTCGGCTCGCCCCTGAAAGAGCTGCAAGACGCCTTGGCGCGCCACGAGGAGCGCGAGCAGGAATACAACACCCGTCTCGACGCCCTGCAACCGCGGCTGTTGGAGTCCGAGGTCTGCGAGTTCCCGACCCTGGCGCCGATGCATGAAGAGATCGAGAGCTTCCATTCGCAGATGGAGACGGCCGCCGGCACCGGCGACTTCGAGACCGCGCTCGGTCATCTGGACGACCTGGAGACAAGGGTCGACGGTTACTTGAGGGCGCTCGAGGAAGAGCGTGCCAAACGCGATGCCTTCGAGCAGCGCGCCGACGATCTGGCAGGCCGAGTTCCGGACGAATGCCGCTTCGGCGTTCTGGAACCCCTGCAAAACGATATGCAGGCTGCGCTGGAAGCCGCGCGCGCCGCCGCGACCGAGGGAGAATTCGATGCCGCGGAAGGCCAGCTCGACACGCTGGAGCAAAACATCGGCAGTTTCGAAACCGAATTGGCGGCGCTGGAGGCCAAGCAGGCGGAGTACGAGACCGGTCTCGCCGCCCTGCAGCCGCGTCTGTCGGAGACCGAGATCTGCGAGTTCCCCTCCATGGCGTCGCTGCATGAGACCGTCGCCTCCCTGCAGGGTGAGATGGAAGGATTCGCCGCCGATGGCGACTACGACCGGGCGATCACTTGCCTGGGCGACCTCGAAATCAAGGTCGATGAGTTCTTCCTGGCCCTGGAGGAGGAGCGCGAGCGGCAACGGCGGCGCGAGGAAATTGAGCAGCGTATTCAAGAGTACGAGGCGCGGATTCCGCAGGAATGCCGCTTCCCCACGCTGGTGCCGGTCCAGCAAGACCTGGTGGACCTAGTTGGCCAGGCGCGCGACGCCCTGGCGGCTGACGATCTGGACGGCGCGGAGATGATTCTCAATGATCTGGAGCTGAAGTTCGGCGAGTTCGAGGCCGAGTATGCCGCGCTGGAGGCCAAGCAGACGGAGTACGAATCGCGCCTGGCCGCCATTCAGCCAGGCCTCGCGGATGCGTCGGATTCCGTGTTTCCCAGTCTGACGGGGCTGCTGGAAGAGGTCGTCGCCCTGCGGGACTGCATGGCGGAAGCCGCCAGTGCCGGCGAGTACGACGTGGCGCTGGATCACCTGACCGACCTGGAAATCAAGCTGGCCGAATACCTCGCCCTGCTGGACGAGGAACGCGAGAAGGAGCGCCGCCGCGAGGCCTTCGAGCAGCGCTACGAAGAGCTCGTGGCGCGGCTGCCGAACGAGTGCCGCTTCCAGACATTGAAGCTCCTGGTGGACAAAATGGAGGAGCTCAAGGGTGTGGCGCGCAGCGCCGCCGATGTGGAGGACTTCGACCGGGCGGATGTTCATCTCGAGGATCTGGCGACAACAATCGATGAATACGAAACCCGCTACGACGAACTGGAAAAAAGGCAAGCCGAGTACGAGACCCGCCTGCCCGGTGTGATTCAACGCTTCGATGCGATCGTGGACTGCGAGTATTCCGAGCTCGCGGACAGTCAACAGAGAATGGACCCGCTGCGCAGCGAAATGGAAACCGCGGCGGCGGATGGAAACTTCAGTCATGCGGTCGATCTGCTGTGCGATCTCGAGGCGCTGCTGACCGAGATCGAGGAGACCCGCGTAGAGCTCGACGAAAAGCGGGCGGATTACGACGCGCGTCTCCCCGGGCTGACGGATCGCAAATCGCCCTTCGACACCGTCGAGTTCACCGAACTCGAGGAGCCGGTCGACAAAATGAAGCAGGACTGGAGCGCCATGGAGGCAGCCGCCGGGGGGACCGATTTTCGCCTCGCCGTCAAGCTCATGGATACCCTGGAGCCCCAGCTCGATGACCTGGAAAAGCGTCTCGCCGAGCTGAAGGCGCTGCGCGACAGGTACGAATCGGCCCTGCAGGATCTGGCCTCCAGCCTGGCAGACGTCGAGGGCTGCGATCACGCGCTGCTGGCGGACAAGAAGAAGGAAATCCTCGACCTGCGCGACGAGATGGTGGCGCTGGCCGAGGCGACCGACTTCGAAGCGGCCCTGGAGAAGGTCGAACCCCTGAAGGAGAAGATCGCGGCCTTTGCCAAGCTCGAAGAGCTGCGCGAGGAATATGAACGGCGCCACGAGCTGGTGGCCCCGAGGGTCGAGGCGGCCAAGGCGATCACCTACAAATCGCTCGCCGACGACGTCAAGGAGGTCACCGATCTCTACGGCAAGATGACGGCGGAGGCGGCCAAGGCCGAGTTGGAGACGGCGCTCGAAAAGATGGGAGAGCTGGAAGACAAGCTCGAGGAGCTAGAGGCCGACAACGAGCGCCTGAAGACCGACGAGATCCGCTACAACGACCGCCACGGCATTCTGGAGCCCAAGGTCAAGATCGCCGAGGACAACAAGGCGGAGGACGCCAAGTCCGAGGCCGAGGCGGTCACCGACAAGTACGAGGAGATGACCGACGAGGCCGAAGAGCACGAGTTCACCAAGGCCATCGAGAAGGCCGACGAGCTGGCCGAGCTGATCGAGGCCTACGAGAAGAAACTCGAAGAGATCGGCGATTTGCAGGAGCGCTACGAGGCGCTCAAGCCGATGGTCGAGACGCGCATGAAAACCGCCGAGGCGACCGAGTTCGAGACACTGAAGGGTGATCTCGACGATCTGCGCGACCTCAAGGAGGCAATGGAAGGCGCCGCGGACGACGATGACTACAAGTCCGCCCTGGAAAAGCTCGATGAGCTTCAAAGCGCGCTCGACGAATTCGAGAAGAAGGCCTTGGCGCTGCACGACGCGCAAACCGATTACGAATCCCGCTCCGGGCCGGTTGTCGAGCGCTTCAACAACTTGCCAAAAGATGCGCGGGACAAGGCGGAAGACGCCGTGGAAGACGCCGAGCAGTACAAAGAAGAGATGGAAGAGATGGCCGGCGAGGAGGACTTCGAGGGCGCGGTCAGCGCGCTTGACCGGCTTATCAAGGCGCTGGACGAGGTCGACGAGAAGCTCAAGTCCGACGACGAGCTCAAGGCCCAGTACGACGGCCGCCTGGACTCGCTCCAGCCGCGCCTCGACAAGGTGGCCGGCTCGAAATGGGCCGACAAGCTATCGGCCGAGAAAGACGCCGTCGACAAGGCGGTCGCGGAGATGGAGAAGATCGCCGGCCGCGACGATTTCAAGGGCGCACTGGACGCCGCGGACGCGGTCGACGAAGCCCTGGGCAAGTTTGACGAGGCCGAAGACAAGCTGGAACAGCAGCAGGTGCGCTTCGATGAGCGCATTCAAGGTGTCCAGTCGCGCTATGACAAGGCCATGAAAGTCACGCTGAATGAGCTGTCGGACAAGAAGAAGAACCTGACCAGCCTGAAGAAAACCGCTGAAGAGACCGCCAAGACAGGCGATTTCGACAAGGCGCTCAACGAGGCCGACGACTATGCCAAGGCGGTCGATGAATTCCTGGAAGAAGCCGACAAACTGGAAGATGAGCAGGCCCGCGAGGAAGACGGCGGAAAACCAGGATCGGGCGGCGGGGGAGACCCCACCGGGACGGATCGGGTCCGCGACGGCATCGAGACGATCGTCGATGGTGCCGGCGAGATTATCGAAGGGGTTGGCGAAGCGGCCACCCAGGTCGGAGACTCGATCCAGAACGCCGGCGAAGACGCGGTCAATGCCCTCGAGAAAGACCGCGACGGGGTCATGGCGGAAATGGGCGAAGCGGTGCTGCAAACTGCCGCCGAACTGATCGACCCCGTCGGCGACGCCGTCGGTTCGATTATCTCGGACAGCGGGACCATCGTCGACAACGTGGGCGAGGCCATCGGCAACGTGGTCGACGGTGAAATCATCGACGCCGTGGTCAACGTCTATGAGGCCGGCAAAGGCGCCAAGGACTTGAGCTTCGACGTCGGCGCGGCAGCCAAGGAGGCCTTCGTCGACAACATCCCCGATGTCGCCGAGCAGGTCTTCGACGGGGTTGTCGAGGTCGGCGGCGAAGCCTTCGACGCGCTGACCGGAGACGGCAAGAAGGACGTCGAGGAAGGCGTGGAAGAAGGCATCAAAGAGGGCGTCAAGTAGTGGCGGCCTCTTGCCTGTTGTCGGTCATGGCTGGACTTGCCGGGCAAAAATCATCATGGCGGTGAAGGTCATGACCGGCTCGTCGTCCTGGTCCAGGGTCCGAAAGTTCATGCGGACGATCCCCCGGTCGGGCTTGGAGGCCGAGGGGCGTGTCTCCAGGACCTCGGCCTCGACCCGCAGGGTGCCGCCGGGGCGCACCGGCTTCAGCCAGCGCAGCTCGTCGAATCCCGGCGAGCCCATGGAGCAGTGATTGATGATGCCGGCGTCGTAAAACAGCCGGAAGGTCAGGGCGAGTGTCTGGAAGCCCGACGCGATGAGGCCGCCGAATGGTCCGGCCTCGGCCGCGCCGCGGTCCAGGTGGAAGGGTTGCGGATCATAGGCCTGCGCGAAGTCGATGATCTGCGCCTCGGTCAGGGTCATGCCGCGCGAGGCGAAGCGCTCACCCACCGAGAAGTCATCGAAATAGCGCGGTGTCATGAGGACTCGGACTCTTGCAGGGGAAGCTCGAGGTAGCGGACGTCGTCGAGCGGATTGTCATAGTAGGCCGGGATCTCCCTGAACCCCATCCGGCCGTAGAGCGCCCGGGCCGCGTCCATGAAGGCCAGGGTGTCGAGACAGAGACGCCGATAGCCAGCCTCGCGCCCCGCTTCGATTGCCGTCTCGGCGAGCCGGCGGCCGAGCCCCAGACCGCGAAAGGCTTCGCGCACCCACAGGCGCTTGATCTCGGCGCGCTCGGGGTCCAGCGGGCGTAGGGCGACACAGCCGGCCAGTTCGCCATCGACCCTGGCAAGCCACAGGCCCCCGCGCGGCGGCCGGTAGCTGCCCGGCAGCCCGGCCAGCTCCTCTTCGAAACCCTGAAAACAAAGATCGACCCGCAGCCAGGCGGCATACTCGCGAAACAGCGCGCGCAGGGTATCGATCTCGCCTCCCTCCGCTGGCCGAATCGAAAGCGATGGCGATTGAACCGCCTGGTCCGTCATTTCAAGCCTCCGGCGCCGGCTAGCTAAAGCGTGATCGTTCCCTTCAGATAGGGCACGGCATGGCCGCCGATCATGACCCTCTCACCGCGAAGCTCGACTTGCAACTCCCCGCCCCGTGCGGAAATCTGACGGGCCACCATGCGGGTCTTGCCGAGCCGTTCGGCCCAGATCGGCGTCAACAGGCTGTGGGCCGATCCGGTGACCGGATCCTCGGGGATGCCGTGGCTCGGGGCGAAAAAGCGCGAGACGAAATCGACCTCGTCTCCTTCGGCCGTGATGATCAGGCCGCGGCCCTCAAGGCCGGCAACCTTCGCCAGGTCCGGCCGCGCGTCACGCACCTGCGCCTGGCTCTCCAGCAGCGCGACATAGTCGTCGCCGCACCACAGCAGGCTCGGGGTCAGACCGAGGGCCTCGGCGACGCTGCCATCGTCTTCGTGGGGCGCGGGCATCAGCGTGGGAAAATCGAGGGTCAGGAGATCACCGTCGCGGGTCACCTCCAGCGCGCCGCTCATGGACTGAAAACTGACCTTGTCCCGGCCGGGGTCGAGGTAGGAGGTTATCACATAGGCCGACGCCAGGGTGGCATGGCCACAGAGCTTGACCTCGGTCGTGGGCGTGAACCAGCGCAGATGATAGTGGTCGCCCTGGTCGATGAAGTAGGCGGTCTCGGCCAGATTGTTTTCGGCGGCGATCGCCTGCAGCGTCTCATCGGGCAGCCAGGACTCCAGCGGGCAAACCGCCGCCGGGTTGCCGGTGAAGACCTTCGAGGCGAAGGCATCGACCTGATAGAGCGGGATCTCGAGTGTCATGGTGAAATTTCCTTTCTGCGAAAGAGCGTGCCGTCGAGGCCCTGGGCCCAGGCGACACCGATCAGGATCAAGGCCGCACCCGCCATGCTGGCGGGGCTGAGACCTTCGCCCAAGAGCCAAACCGCAAGGGCGAGCGATGCCAGGGGTTGGAGGAACTGGAGCTGGCCGATTTTTCCCGAGGCCCCACGGGCCAGGGCGCCGGTCCAGAGCACGTAGCCCAGCAGCGAGCCGAGCAGCGCCAGGTAGCCAATCGCGAGCCAGGCCTCGGTGCTCTGGGGCAGGCGCGACTCCGCGGGCAGAAACGGCATGATGGCCAGCAGGGCGAGTGCGCCGATGATCAGGCCGCGCAGGGTGACCGCCCAGGAAGACCAGCCGCGCGCCGCCTTGGCGCTGGTCACGTAGCCGAAGGAAACCGCCACGACCGAGGCCAGCAGCAGCGAATCGCCCAGAAGCGCGCCCTCTGCCAGGGCCTCGCCTTCCCGCCCGAGGATCACCAGGGGCGTCCCGATCAGCGCCGCCAACGATCCAAAGGCCCAACGCCGGCCGGGTCGCTCGCCGTCGAACAGAAAGGCGAAGAGGCTGGTGAAGACCGGCAGCAGCGCCAGCAGAAGGGCGCCGTGGGTGGCGCTGCTATGGGCGATGCCGAGGGAAAAGAGCAGCGGAAAGACGGCGAAGTTGCTGAGACCGGCCGCGAGCAGCAGGCCCCGGGAGGCGCCCGGCGGCGGCGCGGCACTGGTCCGCAGCAGAACCAGTGCCACGGCGGCCGCCAACAGGGTGCGCCAGAGCCCGATCGTCAGGCCATCCCCGGCCAGGGCGCCGATCCGGGTGGCGACCGGCGTGCCGGCCCAAAGCAGGATTGCCGCCAGGGCCCCGGCAACGGCCCAGGTGTCCATGACGGGAGCCACTTTGGCGGGCCCATCGACTGTCGGCCGTGCGGCTTTGACCCGATCAACGATCATCGGCTTGATCCATAAAAGAAGGTTCAATCGAACATTTGTGTCATTTTTTCTGGTCTAATTGGCTCAGTCAATGTCATAATTGATACGATGACAACTTGGCACCCCGATCTCTCTGCCCGACGCGGGCCCAAGTACGGCGCGATAGCCGACGCCTTGAGCCGGGACATCGCCAACGGCCAATTGGCCGCCGGCACCCGCCTGCCGACCCACCGCGATCTGGCCTGGCGGCTCGGCGTGACCGTGGGCACGGTCAGCCGCGCCTATGCCGAGGCCGAGCGTAGCGGGCTGGTTCAGGGCGAAGTTGGCCGCGGCACCTTCGTCCGCGGCGCCACGGCGCGCGACGAGATCCGCTTTCCCCACCTGGCGGACCATGCCTCGCCGGCCTCGCGCCGAACCGATCTCTCCTACGCCTCGCCTCCCATGGTGCCGGACGACGGCGCGCTGCCGCGGCTCTTCCGCGAGGTCGCCGCGGCACCCGACGCGGGCGAGCGGCTGCACTATCAGCCAAGCCTCGGCGATCCGGGCCTGCGCCAGGCTGCCGCCGGCTGGCTGGCGCGGCGCGACATCCCGGCGGACCCCGAACGCCTGGCGATTACCGCCGGCGGTCAGCACGCCATGCTGGTCGCCCTGGCCGCGATCGCTCAGCCCGGCGACCGCATTTTCATCGAGGAGGTGACCTATCAGGGCATTTTCACCACGGCGCAGCTGCTCGGCCTGAAACTGGAGCCGCTGGCCATGGACCGCGACGGGCTGTTGCCCGATGCCCTGGAGAAGGCTTGCCGGCGAACCAAGGCGCGCGGGCTCTATCTGATCCCCACGCTGCACAATCCGACCACCGCGACTCTGCCGGCGGCGCGGCGGACGGCGATCCTGGAAATCGCCCGCCGCCATGGCCTGCCCATCGTCGAGGACGACGTTTTCGGCTATCTCGGGTCGTCACCGGCGCCCCTGGCCGCCCTCGACTGCGAACAGGTGCTCTACCTGACCTCGCTCTCCAAGTGTCTGGCGCCCGGCCTGCGGACCGGGTTCCTGCATCTGCCCAAGGGACTGGTGACCAGGGCCACCCGCGCCATCGAGGCCTCCTGTCTGACCACCTCCGGCTTTCTTGGCGAGGTCGCGCGCCGCGCGATCACGGGCGGTGTCGCGGAAGACCTGCTGGCCAAGCGCCTGGCCGCGGCCGCCCGGCGCCGGGCTCTCTGCCTCGATCTGCTGGGCCCCTGGGGACCAGCCTGTCCGGAAGGGTCGGTGATCGCCTGGCTGCCCCTGCCGGCGCCCTGGCGCGGCGCCGACTTCGCCGCCGCGGCGGCGCGGCGCGGCGTGCGGGTGACCGCGGCCGAGCGCTTTGTCGCCACCCGCGAAACCTCCCTGCACGCGGTGCGCATCGGCTTTGGCAACCCGGCGAGCGAGAGCCGCCTGGAGGAGGCCCTGGCGACCCTGCGCGACCTGTTGGAGAACGAAGATCTGGCGACCGGCGAGGCGGTCGTCTGATAGCTCGCGCTTAGCCCGCTGCCGCGATGACCTCGCAAAGACCGTCGGCCAGGGCCGCGATCTGGCCTGAGTCCTCGCCCTCGATCATGACCCGGATGACCGGCTCGGTACCTGACTTGCGGATCACCAGCCGGCCGGTATCGCCGAGTTGGCTTTCGCTGTCGCTGATCGCCGCGCGAACGGGGGCCGTCTCCAGCGGCAGGCCACCGTTGAAACGGACCGAACGCAGCACCTGAGGCAGGGGCTCGAAGACCCGGGTGACCTCGCTGGCGCGGCCTTCCGACTTGACCAGCACGGCCAGCACCTGGAGGGCCGCGATCAACCCGTCGCCGGTGGTGGAGAAGTCGCTGAGAACGATGTGTCCGGACTGCTCGCCGCCCAGATTGAAGCCGCCGCCGCGCATCCGCTCGACAACGTAGCGATCGCCCACCGGGGTCCGCTCGAGGGCCAGACCCAGTCCCTGGAGATAGCGCTCGAAGCCGAGGTTGGACATCACCGTGCTGACCACCCCGCCGCCCTTTAAAAGACCGGCGCTCTGCCAGGACCCGGCAATCAGCGCCATCACCTGATCGCCGTCGAGGATGGCGCCGGTCTCATCCGACAGAATGACCCGGTCGGCGTCGCCGTCCAGCGCGATACCCAGGTCGGCACCGTGGGCGGCGACCGCTTGCTGCATGGCCTGGGGCGCCGTCGCGCCACAGCCGGCATTGATGTTGATGCCGTCGGGATCGTCGGCAAGCGGCACGACATCGGCGCCCAGTTCATAGAGCACCCGCGGCGCGACCCGATAGGCGGCGCCCTGGGCGCAGTCGACCACGATCTTGAGACCGTCGAGGCGAAGCTGCCGGGGAAAGCTGCTTTTGGCGAATTCGATGTAGCGGCCCTGGGCATCGTCCAGGCGCTGGGCCCGGCCCAGTGCGGTGGCCGAGGCCAGGCCGGCGGCCCGGTCTTCGGTCATCAGGGCCTCGATGGTCCGCTCGACCTCGTCGCTCAGCTTGTAGCCGTCGGGCCCGAACAATTTGATCCCGTTGTCTTCGTAGGGGTTGTGCGAGGCCGAGATCATGACCCCCAGGTCGGCCCGAAGGGTGCGCGTCAACATACCGACCGCCGGAGTCGGCAGCGGTCCGAGAATGACCACGTCCATGCCCACGCTGATGAAGCCGGCGGTCAGGGCAGGCTCCAGCAGATAGCCGGAGAGCCGGGTATCCTTGCCGATCACCACGCTATGCCGATGCTCGCCACGCCGAAAAAAGCGCCCGGCCGCCTTGGCGACGGCCAGCGCCGTCTCGGCCGTGATCGGCTCCTGGTTGGCCCGGCCACGGATGCCATCGGTGCCGAAGAGCTTGCGGGTCATGGTTATCTCGATCCAATCGCAGAAGTTACGCGCAGGTGCCTTCTTGGCCCTTTTAGGCGATGGCCGGAGGACTTGTCACCCCTCAATCCAGTTGGGCCTCAATCCAGTTGGGCCTCAATCCGGTTGGGCCTCAAACCGGTTGGCCCTCAACCTGGCCGGCATCCCGGACCGCGGTCCAGAGCGCCAGGGCCTGACGGGTCGCCGCCACATCGTGGACCCTGAGGAACTGGGCGCCGCGCGCGACCGCCGTCAGCGCCGCGGCCAGGGACCCCGGCAGCCGTTCCTTGGGCGCCTCTGCCCGGCTCAGCCGGCCGATGAAGGACTTGCGGCTGGCGCCCAGCAGAACCGCACAGCCAAGGCCCTGAAAGATCGCCATTTGTTCTAACAGGCGCAGGTTATGGTTCAGGGTCTTGCCGAAACCGATACCCGGATCCACGGCGATCTGATCCCGCTCCAGGCCGGCCGCGAGACAGGCGGCGACCCGCGCCGCCAGATAGTCGAAGATATCGAGCGCGACATCGTCGTAGCGCGGGTCCTGCTGCATGGTCTTGGGCTCGCCCAGCATGTGCATCATCACCACCGGGACCCGCCTCGCCGCGACCAGGGCCAGGCTTTCCGGATCGCCGGTCAGGGCCGTCACGTCATTGACCACGGCGGCGCCGGCATCCAGCGCGGCACGCTGCACCGCGGCACGCCGGCTATCGATCGAAACCAGACCGCCAGCCGCCGCCAGGGCCTCGACCACCGGCAGGACCCTGTCCGTTTCTTCCTGGGGCGACACTGGCTCGGCGCCGGGCCGCGTCGATTCGCCGCCGACATCGAGCAGGTCGGCGCCGGCCGCCATCATCGCCAGCCCATCGTCGATCGCTCTTGCCGCGTCGAAACGGTCGCCCCCGTCCGAAAAGGAATCCGGCGTCACGTTGATGATGCCCATGATACGGGGCCGGTCCAGGGCGAGACCGGCGAAGGCGCCGCGGGGGCGGACCAGTTGCTCGAGAGTTCGTTCCGCGACGGATCGCAGGCCGGCTTCGCCGGCCCAGTCGGCCAGGGCATCGAGCGCCAGAATGCGCCGTTCGCGACCGCCATCGGCAAAACGGACGGTGGCCTCGACCCGGTCGAACAGCAGGCCGCCCCCGGCCAGCCGAACCGCGCGGTCCGACGCCCCGAGCGCGCTCTCGAGTCCCACTGGACGGAGCGTCAGCAGGGTTTCGTCGGCCAAGCCGTCATCTCCCGGTTCAAGAAATCCTCCCTTTCTCACCTAGAGCCGATCCATCACCGCGCAACGCAAGAGCCCCGCCAAACAGCGGGGCTCAAGATCTTGGGACTTTCGTCGGTTACTAACTCCCGGGCTGCGGCTCGGGCTCCAGGCCGCCAGGGCGTTCGACCGGCTTGCCGGCGCTCGGCACCGAGCCCCGCCGGCCAGCCTTGTCGTCATCGGACTCGTCGCGCCGGTCGATCGACTCGCCGCGCAGAATGGCCTGTACCTCGGCGCCGCTCAAGGTCTCGTACTCGAGCAGGTTCTTGGTCACCTGATGGAGGTCGTCCATGTGCTCGGTCAGGACTTCGCGCGCCTTGCTCTCCGCCTCTTCGATCAGACGGCGGATCTCGTTGTCGATCATCTTGGCCGTATCGGCGGAAATTGTCTGGCTGCGGGTCACCGAATGACCCAGGAACACCTCTTCCTGATTGTCGACATAGCGCAGCCGCCCCAAGGCATCGCTCATGCCCCACTCGGTGACCATCGAGCGGGCGAGATTGGTCGCCTGCTGGATATCGTTGGCGGCGCCGGTGGTGACATTTTCCTTGCCGTAGATCATCTCTTCGGCCAGGCGGCCGCCGAACATCATCGCCAGCCGCGCCTTGATCTCCTTATAGCTGATCGAGAGGCGGTCGCGCTCGGGCAGGTTCATGGTCACGCCGAGGGCGCGCCCGCGCGGAATGATGGTCACCTTGTGCAGCGGATCGTTGCCCTCGACAAAAATGCCGACCAGGGCATGACCGGCCTCGTGATAGGCGGTCATTTCCTTTTCGTGCTCGGTCATCACCATGGAGCGCCGCTCGGCGCCCATCAGCACCTTGTCCTTGGCCTGCTCGAAGTCGTACATCGTGACCACGCGCTTGTTGACCCGGGCGGCCAGAAGGGCGGCCTCGTTCACCAGGTTGGCCAGATCGGCGCCGGAGAAGCCCGGCGTACCGCGCGCGATCACCTTGGCATCGACGTCGGGGGCCAGCGGCACTTTGCGCATGTGGACCTTGAGGATTTTTTCGCGGCCCAACACGTCGGGATTGGGCACCACCACCTGTCGGTCGAAGCGCCCCGGCCGCAGCAGCGCCGGGTCGAGAACGTCGGGACGGTTGGTCGCGGCGATCAGGATCACGCCCTCGTTGGCCTCGAAGCCATCCATCTCGACCAGCAACTGGTTCAGGGTCTGCTCGCGTTCGTCGTTGCCGCCGCCCAGACCGGCGCCGCGATGACGGCCGACCGCATCGATTTCATCGATGAAGATGATGCAGGGCGCGTTCTTCTTGCCCTGCTCGAACATGTCGCGCACCCGGCTGGCGCCGACGCCGACGAACATCTCGACGAAGTCAGAGCCCGAAATCGTGAAGAAGGGCACATTGGCCTCGCCGGCGATGGCCCGCGCCAAAAGGGTCTTGCCGGTGCCCGGAGGCCCGACCAGCAGACAGCCCTTGGGGATCTTTCCGCCCAGTCGTTGGAAGCGCTGGGGGTCGCGCAGAAACTCGACGACCTCTTCCAGCTCTTGCTTGGCTTCATCGATACCGGCCACGTCGTCGAAGGTCACGCGGCCGACCTTTTCGGTCAACAGCTTGGCCTTCGACTTGCCAAAGCCCATCGCCTTGCCGCCACCGCTCTGCATCTGGCGCATGAAGAAGATCCAAACGCCGAACAGCAGCAGGAAGGGGAACCAGGATATCAGGATCTGCAGCAGCGGGTGCATGCCTTCGTCTTCGGCAACGTCGTAGTGCACGCCGGATTCCTGCAGCTTGGCGACGATCAGGCTGTTGGTATCCTTGGGCGCGACGGTCTTGAAGGACTGCCCCGTGTTCTTCAGGGTGCCGACGATTTCCTGGCCCATGATGGTGACTTTCTGCACCTGGCCGGTTTCGACGTTGCGCATGAAGTCCGAAAAGGCGACCGGCCCCGGCTGGCCACGCGTGCCCGCATCCTGGAACAGATTGAACAGCGCTATCAGCAGCAGCAGGATAACGATCCAAAGCGCGGCATTGCGGCTAAAGCTCACGGGCCAAACCTCTTAACCTGTGTCGACCAAATCGCCCAATGTGGGCAGGCGTAAAGGGTCGCCCATGCACCTCGTGTGCCCGGACCACCTGCGTCCTTCCCTTAAGATAGTGTACGCTCGCTCCTAAACAACAGTAAAGGTCCCACGGGATAAGGGAATTCGCGGCTGAAAGTCCCATTTGCCCAGGGCGCGGAGGCTCCAGCCCGGCCGCGACCAGCGCAAATGCGGCACCGCGATCAATCCTTGATCGTCCCACAGGCTGGCCAGCGCGAAACGGGCGGCCGCGGGCAGTCGCTGCAAGCTGTCGGTACCTGTCGCCCGGTTGCGCCCGGGCCCGGCCATGACCTCCCGCCAGCCCGTCGAGCCCAGGCAACGTGCCGTCAAAGCGCCTCTCGAGGGTCCCGGCCGCCGCCCCAGGACAATGCGAAACCGCCCATCCCAGAAACCCGGCCGGCCCGGGATAAGCACCGCCGGGGGGCAGCGTCCAACCTCGCGCAGAACCCAGATTTTCCCCTTTTGGGTTACGACCCGGCAGCCGCCAAGGGTGCCGCCGGCAAATTCCGGGGCCGACAGACGGGTCCAAAGTCGCTCGGCCCGTGCCTGGCGCGGGGCGTAGCGGGCTCCGCCGATACTCAAGATCAAGTGCTCCAGAAGGTGCTTTCCGCCCGCGCCCGTCACACCTTCCCGGGCGAGCGACACCCAACCGCGCGGATCGAGACGGGCTGTCCCGGCCAGCAGTGCGGCGCAGGCCGCCTCCCGGTCGTCGCGCTCGGCCGCCAGTCCGGCCATGGCCCGGGCAAAGGCAGGGAGGGCGAGACCGGCCGCCGCCAAGCCAGGCAGCATCCCACGTAGACGCACTCTGGCGAAACGGGGATCCGCATTGCTCGGGTCTTCGACCCAGGTCAGGCCGCGCGCGGCCAGCGTGGCCTTCAGGCGTGCCTTGGGGATCGCCAGGACGGGCCGCAGGAGCCGGTAGTCGGGCCGCTCGACAATCGGCGCCATGCCGGCCAGCCCGGCCGGGCCGCTACCGCGCCCCAGGCGGAGCAGAAAGGTCTCCGCTTGGTCTTCGGCATGATGCCCCACCAATAGATGAAATGACCCCAGTTTGAGCATGGCGGCATGGAGCAGGTCATAGCGCGCGTCGCGGGCCTGTGCCTGAAGACCGCTCGCCGCCTTCTCCCCGCGCCAGGTCAGAACCCGCGCGCCCAGCCCGGCGCGCTCCAGGCGCCGGGCCGCGGCACGGGCTTCCTTCGCGGCCTCGGGCCTGAGCCCATGATCGACAATCAGGGCAACCGCCCGGCCGCCCTGCCGAACGGCCCAGTCGTGGGCCAGGACGGCCAGTGCCATGCTGTCGGGCCCGCCGGAGACGGCGACAGCCAGACAGGGCGACGGTTCGAAGGGGCCGAGGGGCGCCAGGAGCGACGCGAACTCGTCGTATCCGATCGGCCCCGCGCGCATCGGATCTAGAGCACTTCTTTGTTACATGGAACCATTTGACCGGGATGATTTTGCCTTCTGGCAAGGCGCGCTTCGAAGAGCAATGCTAAAGCATCGATCGAGGAGCGGAACGCGGCCAGAAGGCAAAAGAACCCGGCCTCCGTTGGGCCATGGGGGATCATCGGGTGCGTTCCGTTGCTTGCCCGATGCCCAAACTCCAAGACCGGGGGCATCGCGCCGCGCAGCGCGCCTTGCCGAACGATCGCCTATGATCCATCAAATGAATCCATGCAACAAAGAAGCGCTCTGGTCTGGCGAGGTCAGCTACAGCCCAGGCTGGCGCGCTCGCTCTTGGCCTTCTGCATGACCGTGGGCTGGGCGTTGGGATAGCGCTGCAGCAGCTCGTCGAAGGTGCCGCAGGCATCGCTCTTGTTGCCCAGCACCGACAGCGCCATGCCGAGTTTCAGCAGACTGGCCGGCGCCTTGGCGCCATCGGGATAAGCCTGGAAGGCCTCGGCGAAGGTTACGGCCGCGCCATTGTAGTCGCCCTGCACATAGTAGGTCTCGCCGAGCCAGTACTGGGCGTTGCCGGCCAGCGGGTCGCCCGCGTTCTGTGCCAGAAATGCGCCGAGGGCGAGCCGCGCTTCTTCGTAGTTGGCCTGCCGCAGCAGCGAGAAGGCGTACTCGTACTGTTCCTTGGGCGTGCCCGGCGGCAGTTCATAGCTGCCGTCGTCGAGCGAGGCGGTCTGCGTGGCGCTCTCCACCGACCCGATTGGCGGCGCCTGGGCGGCCTGGCTCGCCTGAAAGGCCTGCAGATCGCTCTGGGAGAGGGTGCCGATGGTGCCCGGCTGGCTGGAGCCGGCCCCGGCCGGCGGCAGGGCGCCCGCCTGGGGCAGTCCGTCGGCGCCAACTTGGGCGCCCACCAGGCTTTGACGTTCCAGAGCCTCGAGCCGCAGCCGGGTCTCTTCCGCCAGACTGTCGAGACGTCCGTTGACGCTGTCGATGGCAAAGCCAAGATCCTCGACCTGTCCGGTCAGCGATTGCAAAGCCGCCTCGAATTGGGACATACGCAGTTCGATGCGCGCGGCCTGGGCCTGATTAATATCGCCGCCTACGGCACCGGTGGTCTTGGGCGGCGGAGCGCCCTGATAGACCACGCGCTGCATGTCGGTCAGCTCGCGCTGCAGGCGGTCGATCTTGCTCGATAGCCCCTGAAGGTCGTTGGACTGCGCGGCGAGGTCCGGCACCCCGACAAGCGCCGCGAGCAGCACCAAACCCAGGAGCCCGCTGCCGAGCCCTCGGCTCGAGAATAGCCGGTCTGTCATAATCTCTGCCTCCCGGTCCCGCGAAATGATTGGCTGGCGAGGGGATCACTAGCCCCCCAAGGTGTCAACAATGTGGCAGAGAGCACAGCACCACCTACGGCCCGATCCACAAAAAGCACGGGCCCGACCCAGGCCGCAGGGCCTGGATCGGGCTCGATCACTGCGCCGGAGAGCCGCGGCCCGTGACCTACCGTGCCTTGCGGCCAACCGTGAACCGCGGCCGACCGCGCGAACGCCGGTCCGCGCCGCGGGGCCGATCAGTTGACCAGGAACACGCCGCGGCGGTTCTGGGCCCAGGCCGACTCGTTCGATCCCAGCACCGCCGGACGCTCCTTGCCGTAGGAGATCGTGTCGATGCGGTTGGGATTGACGCCCAGGGCGATCAGATAGTCCCGCGCCGCCGATGCGCGCCGGGCACCGAGGGCGAGGTTGTACTCGCGGGTGCCGCGCTCGTCGGCGTGACCCTCGACCGTGACGATGACACCCTGATAGGTCGACATCCAGGCGGCCAGGCCCTGCAGGGTGTTCTGCGACTCGGCGTTCAGATCCGATGAGTTGTAGGCGTAGAAGACACGGTCTCCGACTTGAACCGTGAGCTGCTCTTGCGATCCTGGGGCCGGCCCCGGCAAGGGCTGACTATCGGTCGCGGTGGTGGCGGTCGAGGTGGTGGTGTTGGAGGCACCCCCGCTATCCGCGCCACCATCGCCTTCAGGCGCGGTTTCGCAAGCGGCGAGAAGGAACAAGGCTGCAAGGAGAGTAAGGAACTTCGCGCGCATTTTCTGCCCTTTCAAGACATGTCGGGTATGCAGGATTTGGAGTGCCGTTGCTTCGACTTGTCGCTGGCCCCCCCTTTGAACGACTCGAAGGTCGTAAAGGCGTTTTCTATTGACTGCCTTATAGCTGTTGAAGCGCTAGGGAATCAAGGGGGACCAAGCCGGATCGGACGCATCGAGCGGAGTGGTAATCTCTCTTTCGTTGTGGCCCGTCAAATCGATGGTGAAGAGCTTCGCCGAAACCTTGCCCTGATTGTCGGCCTTGCCCTGGCGAAAGTAGGCAAGCACCCGGCCATTGGGGGCCCAGGTCGGCGCCTCGACGTCGAAGTCCCTGACCAGCATGCGCTCTTCGCTGCCGTCCGGTTTCATCACACCGACATAAAAGTCGCCCTGAAACTGCCGTGTGAAGGAAATCAGGTCCCCGCGCGGCGACCAGACCGGGGTGAAGTAACTGCCGCTGCCGCGGCTGATTCGGCGCACGTTGCCGCCGTTGCGATCCATCACATAGAGTTGAGCCCGCCCGCCACGGTTGGAATTGAAGACGATGAACTGACCGTCGGGAGAGTAGGACGGCGAGGTATCGATCGCGGTGTGATTGGTGAGACGCCGCTCCTCGCGGGTTCTGAGGTCCAGGGTGTAGATCTCGGAGTTGCCGTCCTGCACCATGGAAAGCACCACCGCATTGCCGTCAGGGGCAAAGCGCGGCGCAAAGGTCATGCCGGGAAACTGGCCGAGCAGTTCTTGCTGTCCGGTGCTGAGATTGAACAGATAGACCCGCGGCACCTCGCGCCCGCCGACCTTGCGGTAGGCCATGTAGGTGATTTCCTGGGTCGTCGGCGAAAAGCGCGGGGTCAGCACGGTCTCGTCGCCGTCGGTCAGGAAGCGGTGGTTTGCGCCGTCCTGGTCCATGATCGCGAGGCGCTTCTCGCGCCGGTTCTGCGGACCGGATTCGGCAATATAGACGATGCGGGTGTCGAAATAGCCGGCCTCGCCGGTCAGGCGCTTGTAGATGGCGTCCGAGATGATATGGGCCACCCGGCGCCAGTTATCGGGCGCGGTGAAATAGGCCAGACCGGTCATCTGCGATTCGGCAAAGACGTCCCATAGGCGAAACTCGACCCGCAGCCGGCCGTCGGGCTCCTGAACCACGGCGCCACTGACCAGTGCCTGGGAGTTGATCAGGCGCCAATCGCCAAAGCGCGGACCCAATCGCAGGGACTCGGGCTTTTGGATGAAAGCGCCTTGATCGATCGGGCGAAACAGGCCCGTGTTCTGCAGGTTGGCCGAGATCACGCCACTGATGTCGCGGCCGACCGTGGCGGTATCGGGAGTCTCGCCGTAGAGATCCGTGATCGCCACCGGCAAGGGCTCGACGAACCCCTCGGTGATGTCGACGGTGATTTCGGCGCGGGCGAGGCCGGCCACCGCCAGCGCCGTTGCAAGGCCAAGCACCGCGGCCCTGAGCGCCCTTGTTCCTGCGTGCGCCTTGGCGTTGGTTCTGCGCCGAGGGTTGGCGGACGTGCTTGTCATAACATCTGTCTCCCGGAGATTGCTTTCATGGCCGTCGATCTGCGGCACCATCGGTTGAGTTTTTCCCACTAGAACATTTCACTCGGATTGAAGCGCAGCGTGACCTCGCGCCACGAATTGAATTTGGCCGGCGGCAGACCCTCGAAGGGGCTGCATTTCAGCACCGATCGCCGGGCATTTTCCGCGGCGCTGCGATAAAAGGCATCGATCGTGGTGCGCGTTACATCGACGATTTCGGCGCGCTGCACCGAGCCGTCGGGGCTGAACAGGACCCGAATATCGACCACCAGATCGGCGGCCTTCTGGGCTCCGGCATCGACCCGCCAGCAACGCTTCATCTGACTCTGCAACAGCGCGACGATCTCGCGCTGCTCGAAGACCGAGGCCACCCGGGTCTCACCGACCTCGGGGGCCCTGGCCTCCTGGGTCTCGCCCTTGGGCTGCGGCTTTTCTTTTTCTCGCAGAACGTTCTTCAGGATCGACTGCAGGCGGTCTTCCTGCTCCTCGGGTTCGGGCTCCGGCTTGGCGGCCGTCTGGACCGCCGGTTTGCGCTGCGGCAAGGGCACCGGTGGTTTGGTCTCCGCCTCGGGTTCCGGCTCGGGTTCCGGCTCGGGCTCGGGCTCGGGCTCGGGTTCCGGTTCGGGCTCTGGTTTGGGCGGCGGCGGCGGAACCGGATTGGGCGGCGGGTCGGCCGCGGCCTGCTGGACCGGCTCGGGCTCCGGCCGATTGGGATCGTCGATCTTCGGCAGCGGCTTGGCCTGAGGTTTCGGCGGGCTCACGCTGGCCGTGCGGTCGGGTTTGGACGGCGGATCCGGCAAGGGGTCCTTCTCTTCGGCCTTGGGTTCTTCCTCGGGCTCGGGCTCGGGTGTCGGTTCTTTTTCCGTATCCAGAACCAGCAGTTCAACAGGGATTGGCGCGTCGCTCTGCAACGGCTCGAACAGGTCGGGGAGACCGAAAATCAAGAGCGCAAGCACCACGCCGTGGAGGGCCGCCGAAAGTGTGATGCCGCTCTGCATTCGTTACACTCGAAGTCCCGTCCTTGGGCGATCCGTCCGCCGGATTGCCGCCGTTCCCATAGATGACCGAACCCGCCGCACGGCTATTCCGGCGCCGGCTGTTCGATGACCGCGTCTTCACTGCCCGGCTGCTGCGAGATCAAGGCGACCCGGGTGTAGCCGGCCCGGTTCACCAGGCCCATCACGACCATGACCCGGCCGTAGTCGATCGAGCGGTCGCCGCGGATGTAGATCCGGGTATCGGCCTTGTTCTCGGTAATCGCGATCAACCGCGGGATCAGGTTCTCCAGCTCGACCTCGGTGTCCTGGATGTAAATCAATCCCTCGGCGTCGACGCTCACCACCAGCGGTTCGTCGGGCTCGGTCAGGGACTGCGCCTCGCTTTCGGGCAGGTCGACCGGGACGCCGACGGTCAAGAGCGGCGCCGTCACCATGAAGATGACCAGCAAAACCAGCATGACATCGACGAAGGGCGTCACGTTGATCTCCGCAACCGGCCCTTGGCGCTGGCGCCGGCCGCGGGCGAAACGGTTCGCCCCCTGCTGCATGCCACCAGCCATGGCTAGGTCCTATCCTCGAGCTCGCGGGACAGCAAGGTGCTGAACTCGACCGCGAAGGCCTGCAGGCGGCCCTCGTAGCGCTGCAGGTCATTGTTGATCTTGTTGTAGGCGATGACCGCCGGAATCGCCGCCACCAGGCCCAGCGCCGTGGCGAAGAGCGCCTCGGCGATGCCCGGCGCCACCACCGCGAGACTGGTGTTCTTCGAGGCGGCAATCGAGGCGAAGGCATTCATGATGCCCCAAACGGTTCCGAAGAGGCCGATGAAGGGCGCCGAAGAGCCGACCGAGGCCAGGAAGATCATGGCCTTTTCGATGTGCTCCATCTCGCGGTTCAAGGCGATGTCCATGACCCGGTCAACGCGCTGCTGCAGGCCGGCCTTGAAATGGTCGTCGCGCGCGCCACTGGCACCGGTGCGGCGCCATTCCCGCATGGCCGTGACAAAGATCGCGGCCATGGGATCGGCGGCCCGGCGGTCGATCCGGTCGTAGAGATCGTCGAGCGACCCGCCCGACCAAAAATCGTCCTCGAACTGATCGGCCAGGCGGCGCAGACGGCGCAGGCGAATCAGCTTGTCGAAGATGATGGTCCAGGTCCAAAAGGACGCCAGGATCAGAATCACAATGACGATCTTGACCACGATATCGGCCTCGAGGAAGAGGCCCCAGATCGAAAAGTCCTGAATGGCTCCGCCCAGATCCAAAGCGTCGACGCTATCCTGTCCCATGAATTACCCCTGTTGTTCTTCGACTAAGAGCGGCGCCATCGCCCGATGCACCGCGGATGGGATGCGGGTCGGCCGGCCATTGGAGCGTATCGCCGCAACCCGGACCCGCAGTGCGACCAGAAGTTCGCTGTCGTGCAGAATGTCCTGCCCCAAGGTGATGCTGGCGCCGCCCAAGGCGAGCAGGCGCGAATTCACGGTCAAGAGGTCGTCGAGCCGCGCCGGCCGCAAGAAATCGATTTGGCAGTCGCGCACCGCAAAGGCGACATCCTGGTCGGCCAGCAGCCGCGACTGGTCGATGCCGAGCTCGCGCAACAGCTCGGTGCGCGCCCGTTCGGCATAGTTGAGATAGCGCGCGTGATAGACGATGCCGCCGGCATCGGTGTCCTCGTAGTAGATCCGCACCGGATAACCGTGGCGGGAGCGATCGGTCGCGCTGGCCAAAGCCGTCAAGACACCGCCTCCCCGGCATCGCCCTCCAGCAGATCCAACTGCTGCACCAGGCGGGCTTCGTGATCGCGCGGCGGAACCAGGCCCAGATAGCCGAAGGCGTTGGCGGTCAACATGCGGCCGCGCGGCGTGCGCTGGATCAGGCCCTGTTGGATAAGGTAGGGCTCGATCACCTCTTCCAGGACATCGCGCTGCTCCGACAGGGCGGCGGCAATGGTCTCGACACCGGCTGGTCCGCCGCCGTAGTTGTTCGCCAGACAGCCCAGATAGCGGCGGTCCATGGCATCGAGTCCACGCTCGTCGACGCCCAGACGCCGCAAGGCCGCGTCCGCCTGGACCGCGTTGACCTCGGCGACCTTGGCCACGGCGGCGAAATCGCGGACCCGGCGCAACAGGCGCCCGGCCACGCGCGGCGTGCCGCGGGCACGGCGCGCGATCTCCGTGGCGCCGTCATCGCTCAGCGCCATCTCCAGGATGCGCGCGCCGCGCAGCACGATCAGTTTCAGCTCGGCCGGTTCATAGAAGACCAGCCTGAGGGGAATGCCGAAGCGCTCGCGCAGTGGCGTGGTGATGAGGCCCGAGCGGGTGGTCGCGCCGATCAGGGTAAAGGGCGGCAGGTCGATCTGCACCGAACGGGCCGCGGGACCCTCGCCGATGATCAGATCCAGCTTCAGGTCCTCCATCGCGGGATAGAGGATTTCTTCGATGGCCGGCGACAGGCGGTGGATTTCATCGATAAAGAGGACGTCGTACGGCTGCAGATTGGTCAGGATCGCCGCCAGGTCGCCGGCGCGCGCGATCACCGGGCCCGAGGTGGCGCGAAAGCCGACACCCAGCTCGCGCGCGACGATCTGCGCCAGCGTCGTCTTGCCCAGGCCCGGCGGTCCGTAGAAGAGAATATGATCCAGCGATTCGCCGCGCGCCTTGGCGGCCTGGATGAACACGGCGAGGTTCTCGCGCAGCTCGCGCTGGCCGGTGAAGTCGGACAGCAAGGTCGGTCGCAGCGACGCCTCGGGGCGGTCCTCGGCCTGGGGTTCGGGCGTCACCATGCGCGGATCCCCACTGCCCTCGTCGCTCATGAGGCGAGCTCCTTGAGGCCGCCGCGGATCAGTGCCTCGATGGTCGCATCCGCGCCCAACTGACCGCCGGCGCGGGCCACCGCACCGAAGGCCTCGGCACGGCGATAACCGAGGTTGACCAGGGCCGAGACGGCATCCTCGGAAACGCCACCGGTCGCGCCCACCCCGGCGCCGACCGGGGCACCGGCGGCGGCCGCAAAGGCGCCGGCGCCGAGCGCCATGTCGCCGACCTTGTCCTTCAATTCGGCCGTGATGCGGCCGGCCAGCTTTGGACCCACGCCGTTGGCCCGGGTCAGAAGCGTCTTGTCCTGGGCCGCGATGGCCTGCAGCAGATCTTCCGGCGCCAGCACGCCGAGGATGGCCAGGGCCATGCGGTTGCCGACGCCCTGGACCGAGACCAAAAGACGAAACCAGTCGCGCTCGCTGGCGCTGGCAAAGCCGTAGAGATGGATGTGATCCTCGCGCACATGGGTCTCGATCAGAAGCGACATGACCTCGCCGGGCGGCGGCAGCAGACCCAGGCCGCGGCGCGATGCGAAGATCTGGTAGCCGACGCCAGCGACATCGAGGATCAACCAGTCCTCGCCGCTGCTGTCGAGGGTTCCTGTCAGCTTGCCGATCACGAGCGCGGGGCCCCCGCTGCCCTGCGTGCTTGCGTTTCGGCCTGATCGATCGCCCAGTGCCGGTTGGTCGCCAGATGATGGGCGTGGCAGATCGCGACGGCGAGCGCGTCGGCGGCGTCGCTGGCGGCGATATCGCAGCCGGGCAGGAGGCGGCGGACCATCATCTCGACCTGGTCCTTGGTGGCATGACCGGTGCCGACCACGGCCTTCTTCACGATCATCGGCAGATACTCTCCGACCGGGAGCCCCCGCGCCGCCGGCGTCACCAGGGCAATGCCGCGCGCCATGCCAAGCTTCAAGGTCGAGCCCGGGTTCTTATTGGCCAGGCTGGTTTCGACCGCGGCGACAGCGGGCCGGTGACCGGCGATCACAGCTTCGATACCCTCCTTCAACTGCAAAAGACGCTCGGCCAGGGAGCGTTCCTGCTGGGAGTGGATGACCCCGTTGGCCACATGACTGAGGCGGTTGTCCCTGGAAACGATGATGCCCCAGCCGGTGTTGCGCAGGCCGGGGTCCAGTCCCAATACGAGCATCGCCTATCCTTCTCCCGTCCCGCGTGGCTCAGACCAACAAGCGGGCCATGACGTCGTCGGCGATTTCGAAGTTTGCCGAGACGCGTTGCACGTCGTCGTTGTCGTCCAGGGCATCGAGCATCTTCAGCATTGTGCCGGCCTTGTCCTCGTCGACCTCGACCGTGGTCTGCGGCTTCCAGGTGAGGCTGGCCTCGCGCGGATCGCCGAATCGCTCGGTCAGGTTATCGCGCACCTCGGAAAAATCGTCCGGGTCGCAGAGCACCTCATGACTCTCGTCGCTGGTCTCGACATCCTGGGCGCCGGCTTCCACCGCCGCCTCGAACATCTCATCCGGGCTGGCCACCGTTGCGGGATAGACGATGAGCCCCGTGCGGTCGAACATGTAGGAAACCGAGTTGGTCTCGCCGAGCGAACCACCGTGCTTGCTGAAGGCGGTGCGCACATCGGAGGCGGTGCGGTTGCGGTTGTCGGTCAAGGTCTCGACGATCACCGCCACGCCGCCGGGCCCATAGCCTTCGTAGCGGATCTCCTCATAATTGGCGTCGTCCTCGCCGCCGGCGGCCCGTTTGATGGCGCGCTCGATATTGTCCTTGGGCATGTTGCCGGCCCGTGCCGCCTGCACCGCACCGCGCAACCGCGGGTTCTTGTCGATCTCGGGCAGGCCCGACTTGGCGGCCACCATGATCTCGCGGGTCAGACGGGCAAACTCCTTGGCACGCTTTTTATCCTGCGCGCCTTTGCGGTACATGATGTTTTTGAACTGTGAATGGCCGGCCATCGCGTGAATTTCCCAGATCTAGGTGATTTCAACCGAGGTACTACCATATTTGCGGGGCGCGTGGCAGAAGCCAAGACATGAATACGACACCTTGTTAGGCGCCCAATATGGCGACATTGCGGCGCCTTTTAGCAGGTCTCGACCGCCGGAAGAAGGCTTAGCGCGCGGCTGGAGCGAAGAAAACGCCAAACTGCCGGCCGCTTTCCATCAGCCGCCCCGGTCCCGGTGTCCTGCCGCACGATATCTCTCCTCCTTAACGCCCGTTTAACCGCTTGGCGCCAATATAGAGTCGCAACTGCCACGCAGAGCGCCTGACCAAGGCCGGTACGAGAAGCGGAAACGAGCATCATGTCGATCCCAAGCAATGTCCTGGAAGCCGTCTCGGCCAAGCCTCGCGGCTCGGCACGCAGCCGGAACAACCGCTTGGACAAGGCCGCCTGCTTGGTCGCGGATTTCGCACAGGAACGTAGCCTCGAGGCCTTCGGCGCACTCGATGCCCTTCTCGAGCGCGCCGACGAAGCAAGCAGCGCTTGCGAAGGCGGCCTGCCCAGTGCAGCCGAGATCCTCGACTTCCGCCGCGAGGCCGACGAGATCAGCGAACAGACCCAGGTCCTGCAGAACGAAACACAGCGTTTCCTCCAGACCCTCACACGCTAACCGCCCTTTTTACCGGGGCTTGACCCCGAAGGCCTCGGGCCGCGGCATGGCCTCGGCGAGCCGGCCACCCAGACGCAGGGGCTCGATTGTCACCGCGCGACCGGTCTTGTCGTCGGTCTGCAACAGCAGACCGGACAATGTCGCCTCGCCCATCGCCGGGCTCAAACGCTCGCCGCGCATCTTGCGCCGAAAACGCTCCACTGCCGGTCCCTTGACCATGCCGATGACCGAATCGTAATCGCCGCACATCCCGGCGTCGCTCTGGTAGGCGGTGCCACCGGGCAGGATCACGTGGTCAGCGGTCGGCACATGAGTGTGGGTCCCGACACAGAGCGAGACCCGGCCATCGACGTGATGGCCCATGGCCATCTTCTCGGAGGTCGCCTCGCCGTGGAAGTCGAGCACGATGGCCTCGACCGTGGTGCCCAGGCGTTGGGTCTTCAAGATGCCCTCGATGGCCTGAAAAGGATTGTCCAGGTCCTCCATGAAGAGCTGGGCCATCAGATTGATCACCAGGATCTTCCGACCATCGGTCAAGCTGTAGACGTGATGGCTGCGCCCCGGCGTGCCGAGGGGAAAGTTTGCCGGCCGCAACAGCCGCGGCTCGCCATCGATAAAGGCCAGGGCCTCGCGTTGATCCCAGCTGTGATTGCCGCCGGTAATGACATCCACCCCGACGGCGAAGAGCTGATCGGCTATCTTCTTGGTGATGCCGAATCCGCTTGCCGCGTTCTCGCCATTGACGATCACGACATCCAGGGCAAAGGAACGGCGCAGGTCGGGCAGCCGGTCGATGACCGCCTGGCGGCCGGCGCGGCCGACGATATCGCCGAGAAAGAGAATCCGCATGGCCGGTCGGTCCTATCGTGGCGCCTGGGCGGACCCGGCCGGGCAGAGGACACCCGGTCGAAACTCGATCGCCTCGGCCTCGGTGACGAGACCGTCGAGCGGCTGGTCGTAGGGGCCGCGCGGCACCGCCGGAACCTCCTGGGCCGCCAACGCCAGGCCGACCGCGACCGCGCGCTTGCCGTTGTCCCGGCGCAGCTTGGCCAAGGTGCGGTCGTAAAAGCCGCCGCCATAACCCAGCCGATAGCCGGCGCGGTCGAAGGCCAGCAGCGGCACCGCCAGCAGATCGGGCAGCAGCCGCGGCCGCTCGGGCGCCGGCTCCTGGGTGCCGAAACCCGCCGGAACCAGATCGTCGCCGGGCTCCCAGAGACCAAAGAGCAACGCCTTGCCCGGCCCCTGCATCACCGGCAGCAGGACCTTGAGGCCGCGGTCGTGCAGCCCCGTCATCAGCGGCAGCGTGTCGATTTCGTCGCCCAGCGGCCAGAAGACCGAGGCCGCGCCCGGACCGGAGCGGGAACCGGGCACAAGGCCGGAGAGATCGACGCTGCTCAAAAAGCGCTCGGCCAGAGCCGCGCCGACCTCGCGCGCCGAACCGGCGTGGGTCGCGCGGCGCGCGCGGGCCTCCCGGCGCAGTGCCCGCTTCCGGTCGTCTAGGTCCTGTGCGGCGGTCGCGCCGTTTGGTGATGGCACCGAAAAGCTCCGAAATCGGCGGTCGCCGCGCCTCTTGCCGGCCAAGTCGAGGCCGCGAGGCCGGGTTATGGCGGTGCCGCGGCAGCCGTCGTCCACATATGGATCCTCTTGCGGCCTGCTTACGCAGGTGGGCGCCGTATAACGAGACCAGGGCCCCGACAGGGACAGCTCCCTAGAGGTTATCATTGGCCCCAGGGATCGAAGGGACTAACGCACCCCGCAGCACCGTGGGCTGTTTAGGCTTCCTGGAGCCTGGCGGCAAGGTTCTCGATGCGTTGCGCGTAGCTATCGAGCGCGGCGGCCGCTTGTTCTTCGAGTTGGGCCGCCTTCGCGGCGTCGTCGCCGGTCGCGCTGTCGGCCTGGCCTCCCTTGCGCTGGTCGAAGAGTTCGTCGGCGACCAACAGGGCGGCCATGATCAAGAGACGCTGGTCCGCGGCCTGCCGGGTCGCGTTCATCAGCTTCTGGACTTTCGTGTCCAGATGAGCGGCAAGCTCGTGGAGATGAGGTTCCTGTCCCTCGGGGCAAGCGACTTCGTACTGGCGACCACCGACCGCGACCGAAACTTGCAGCAATGCCGAATCCTCTCTTCTTGTGTCTTGCCTCGAAGTGGCGTTGATCTCTTGCCCTACTCGGCGTCGACCGGCCTAACCCGCCATCAGCCCCTTTAAGCGGCCGACGGTGCGGTCGATCTGATCGGATACCTCGCCGGCGACACGCTGGAGGTCGGCGTGCTCTTGTTTCGCCGCCACCAGGGCCGCCTCCAGTTCCGCGCCCTTTTCGTCAACGCCATCTTGGCCGTTGCCATCGGCCTGGCGTTCGTCGATTGCAGCCTCGAGACGGATCATGGCTCTTTGGAGTCGTTCCGAGGCCTCGTCCAAACGCACCATCTCCGTTCCTTTCCCCCGCGTGGCGCCAGGCGGTGCACCCGCTTGTTCCGCGCGCCCACTGGCAGCTCGTTCGCGCTCGCTGCTCGCTGTCAGAAGGAAAGGATATAGGGGGCTTAGCATGGGGGTCAACCGTCAGCCTTCGATGGCATGACGATTGCCGTCGCATACAAACCGCACCAGGGCCCGGCGGCGCGCCACGATCGAGGTTGACCTCGCCCGGTGGCGGCGGCATTTTGCCGGCCCAATCCGGGAGCCGGCGCAAGGGGCGGCGGCACGGGTTTTCAGGACAGGAACGGAGTGATCGATGGACGCAGCCCGGTCATCCCTAGGCGAACCCGCAACCGGGGGCGAGACCTCTCGCGACGGCGTCGGCCACGACGACCTGGCCAATGCGATCCGCGCGCTCGCCATGGACGCGGTTCAGCAGGCAACCTGCGGCCACCCCGGCATGCCGATGGGCATGGCCGACGTCGCCACGGTGCTCTTCACCCGTTTCCTGAAGTTCGATCCGGCCCGCGCCGACTGGCCCGACCGCGACCGCTTCGTGCTGTCGGCCGGCCATGGATCGATGCTGATCTACGCCCTGCTGCACCTGACCGGCTACCCGGACATGACCCTGGAGGAGCTGCGCAACTTCCGCCAGCTCGGCAGCCGCACCGCCGGCCACCCGGAGTTCGGCCACGCCGCCGGCATCGAGACCACCACCGGCCCGCTGGGCCAGGGTCTGGCCAATGCCGTCGGCATGGCCTTGGCCGAGCGCCTGCTGAACGCGCGTTACGGCGACGCCCTGGTCGATCACCATACCTATGCCATCGCCGGCGACGGCTGCCTGATGGAGGGCATCAGTCACGAGGCCATTTCCCTGGCCGGTCATCTGGGGCTCGGCAGGCTGATCGTGTTGTTCGACGACAACGGCATTACCATCGACGGGTCCACCGACCTGACGGTGTCCGACGACCAGGTGGCCCGCTTCCGGGCCTCGGGCTGGGAGACCGCGTCGGTGGACGGCCACGATCCCGAGGCGGTCGCCCAGGCCATCGAGTCGGCACGGCGGAGCGACAGGCCCTCGCTGATCGCCTGCCGCACGGTGATCGGCCGCGGCGCGCCCAACAAACAGGGCACCGCCGCGACCCACGGCGCCGCCCTCGGCGCGGAGGAAATCGCCGCCACCCGCGAGAACATCGGCTGGCCCCACGCCCCCTTCGAAATTCCCGATGCGGTGCTTTCGGCCTGGCGCCAGGCCGGTGGACGCGGCGCTGTCGAGTCCGCCGCGTGGGATCAGCGCCTCGCCGCAATCGACGCGGACAGCCGGGCCCGTTTCCTGCGCGAGATGGCCGGCGAGCTGCCGGAGGGCGCCTTCGAGGGGCTCGCCGCCTTCAAGGCCAAGACCGTCGACGATAAACCCAGCCTCGCGACCCGCAAGTCCTCGGAGGCCGTGCTCGGGCAACTGACCGCCGCGATACCCGCGCTGATCGGCGGCTCGGCCGATCTCACGGGGTCGAACAATACCAAGACCAAGGATCAGGCGATCGTCGGGCGCGGCGATTTTTCCGGCAGCTACCTCCACTACGGTGTCCGCGAGCACGCCATGGCCGCGGCGATGAACGGCCTGGCCCTGCACGGCGGGCTGATTCCCTATGGCGGCACCTTCATGGTCTTCACCGACTACTGCCGCCCGGCGATCCGCCTGTCGGCGCTGATGGGCCTGCGGGTGGTCTATGTCATGACCCACGATTCCATCGGTCTCGGCGAGGACGGGCCGACCCATCAACCGGTCGAGCATCTGGCGGCCCTGCGCGCCATTCCGAACCTGATGGTGTTCCGCCCTTGCGATACCATCGAGACGGCGGAATGCTGGGAACTGGCACTGCGGACGGAGAAAACACCCTCGGTACTGGCGCTGACCCGCCAGAACCTGCCGACCCTGCGCCGCGACCACGGCGAGAATCTCTCGGCCCTGGGTGCCTACATCCTGGCCCCGGCCGACCGTGGCCGTCAGGTCACCTTGATCGCCACCGGTTCGGAGGTCGAGATCGCAATAGCCGCCCGAAGCCAGTTGGAGGAACAGGGCATCGCCACGGCGGTAGTCTCCATGCCCTGTTGGGAGCTATTCGAGCAGCAGTCGCAGAACTACCGCGACGAGGTTCTGGGACCCGGCAGCCTGCGTATCGCCATCGAGGCGGCGACCGGCTTCGGCTGGACCCGTTGGACCGAGAATTCGGGCGCCTTTGTCGGCATGGACTCATTCGGGGCTTCGGCGCCGGCGAAGGATCTCTATGCCAAGTTCGGCATCACCGCGGAGGCCGTGGTCGCGGCGGTCAAGGCACGGCTTTAGTTTTAACGAGACCCGGCCGCGGGCAACGACCCGCGGGCCGGCTGGCCCGTGAGAGGGCCGG